>NZ_JBQSWR010000001.1:0-985964 GCF_052377405.1 Corynebacterium sp. AOP40-9SA-29
CCGATCTACCAGGACGCCATCGTCGAGACGCTGTACATGGCGATCTGGGGCCTGCTCATCGGCGGGCTCGCCGGCCTGGTTCTGGGCATCCTGCTCTACACCACCCGCGGTGGCGGAGTGCTGGCCAACCGGCCGGTGTTCTGGGTCCTGAACATCCTGGTCAACATCGTCCGTCCGATCCCGTTCATCATCTTGTTGACGGCCCTGGGGCCGTTGACGAGGATCGTGACCGGGTCGATCCTGGGTATCAATGCCGCAACCTTCGCGATCATCATCGCCGCGGCCTTCGGTGCCGCGCGCATCGTGGAGCAGAACCTGGTGTCGATCGACCCGGGCGTGATCGAGGCGGCCCGCGCCATGGGTGCCGGTCCGTTGCGGATCATCTTCACCGTGATCATCCCCGAAGCCCTCGGCCCGCTGATCCTGGGCGCGACGTTCATGTTCATCGCCGTCGTCGACATGTCCGCGATGGCCGGCTACGTCGGTGCCGGCGGCCTGGGCGACTTCGCTATCCAGTACGGCTACCGTGCCTACGACAACAACGTGACTTATGTCGCGCTGGTCACGATCATCGTGATTGTCCAGGCCGCGCAGCTGTTCGGCAACTGGCTCGCCCGGCGGGTCATGCGCCGCTGACCTGTGCCGTGCATCACCATCAGGGTCACGGCGCGGTCACAGCGAGGTCACATTCCGGTCATATTCGGAAGTATTTTGTCATAAGCCGTGCCTTTCACTTGCTCGCCCGGTAATCTTTCACGTCGTGAGTAGAACCGAAGACACCCGCCGCACCGGACACCCCGTCGCCTCTGGCGTCGCCGCCCTGGTGTGCGGGTGTCTCTGCGTCTCCCTCACCGCCTGCAGTGGCGGTGGCGCGGACGACGACAACGAGTTCAATCCCGTGAGCGCCAGTACCAGTTCCCCGCAGTTCGCCGCCCCCGGCGCCGAACTCGCCTCCCCGGCCCCCCGCTCCTCAAGCGAGTCCGGCCCGCTGTCCGGCTCCCAGCCCCTGGACGTCCTCCCCGAGGAGGGCACGCAGATGACGATCAGTGAGGTCCGGGCCGCCAGCCACGGCACATTCGAACGCATCGTCATCGAACTGGAGGGGGACGGCTCCCCCGGCTGGTTCGTCACCACCGACGATGAGCCCGCCGCCGACGGCTCCGGCGCCCCGATCGACTACGACGGCGACACGGCCCTGGTCATCGATGTCCGCGGCCTGGAGATGTCGGAGAGCAGCACCGACGTCCCGGTCAAGAAGATCAGCACGGACCTCATCGAGTCCGTCGAAGCGAAGGGCGTCTTCGAGGGCTCGCAGCGCATCGTCGTCGGTCTCGGCGAGGATAACCCGGACTTCACCCTCAACGTCCTGGACTCGCCCACCCGCATCGTGGTGGATATCCTCAAGACCGACTAGTTCACGGCCGCCACGGCCGCGACGTCGGCGGCGACCCAGGACCTGCCCTCCTTAGGACGGTCCCCGCAGGACGACACGACCGGGTGGCACGTCTGCGACTCCAGGGTGACGATCCAGGAGCCGGCGTCCCCGGTGACCCGCACGGCAGGAGCGCCTCCCTTCTTCCCCTTGTGGTCCTTGTGCTTCTTGTCTTTCTTTCCACCGAGCCCGTGGGCCGCAGCAGCCTCCCGCACCGCGTACTCGTAGTCGCGGATGGGCTGGAAGTAGCCCCGTCGGTGCAACGCCTTGAGTTCCTCGCGCCGTCCGGTGGCCTTCATCTCGATCCGCTCGGTGATCAGCTCCCCCGCCCGGCGCCGCAAGTCCGCGTCGACGTCCGCGCGCGCGGCGGCATAAGCGTCCTGCTCGGCGTTTTGGGCGACAGGCGCTGCGTCCTGCGTAACGGGAACGGTGTACTTCTCCACGCTCAGCTCGCCCAGCCGGGCGGGCGTCCCCTGCTCGGCGAGAAGTTCAGCGACCGCCAGTTCGGCGACCTGGCCGTGAGTGTCGAAGGTGCCGCGTCCGCGGTTGCCGGCGACGGGCACCTCGCCGCGGGCGGCAGTGTCCAGCATCGCCGAGGCGCCCGGGACGTCCAACCCGCCGAAGGAGTAGTTGTGCGGCAGCAGGATCATCGACGGGGCGAAGCGGTGCCCCTTGGTGTGCGAGGACTCCCAGACGGTCTCGCCGCCATGCCCCTCGGCAAGGGCGGCGGCCATGGGGCGGCCCTTCACCGCACAGCAGGTGTCCCGCTTGCCGTGGGTGCAGACCAGCAGGAGCGGATGCTCGACCCGGGTGGCGCCCGGCACCGCACCGGGCGTGGACAGGTCCACGTCCAACAATCCGCGCACCCCGCCGGTGACCTCGAGGCGTTCGAGGGTGGGCGGAGTCGCCCCGGCGTCAGCGATGAAGACCACGGTGGTGCCGTCCCCCGCCTGTCCCTTCTGTCCGCTGCGGCCGGGCCGGCGGATGAACTGCAGTTGCGCGTGGTGACGTTTGAGCCAGCGCTTCACCTCGCCGGTGAGTTCTTTACCCAGCGCCTCGCCGTCGAGAATGTCCTTGCCCCACCCCTGCGGGTATTCGACGGCGACGATCAGCCGCCCCGTCTTTGCGGTTCCGGGGAGGGGCTCCCGGGTGATGTCGGAACACAGTCCCGACCGGGGGTTCCGTGTGGTGGGCATACCCCTAATCCTAGTACGTCGCCTCGATCCGCCACGACCTCCCACGGCAGACCAGCAGGAACGCCGAGGGTTCGTCGGTGGCGACCTGGAGCCTGGCGTAGCGGCGGGCCGTTGCGCCCTGCGACCACCACATCTCGTCCACCGGCCACGGCCCGGCCCACCCGGTCAGCCGGTGGACCCTGCCGCCCCAGCGCAACGCCACCGGCACCGAGCTCATCAGCCCTCGTCCGGTGACCCACACCGGGGAACCCTCGGCGTCGAGCAGGTGCACGGCGGACGCCGGATGACCCGGCCCTGGGGCGTTCATCCGCTCCGCCGGCGCCCCGACCAGCGCCGGGAGCGGGGCGGGGAGTTCCCCGTCCCACCGTCTGGTCGAGGTCGCCGTGACCTCCTCGGGGTCCTGCTCCCCGTACGGGACCGTGAGCACCCGCCCGCCGACGGCGCGTCCTCCACGGTGCACCGGACGCAGCACCCCACGGGTGCCGATCAGCGCCTGGGCGCGCGCGGCGGCCGCGCGGGCTGCGCGGATGCCCACGTCCGGGCCACCCCACAACGCCTCGGCGACGTCGCCGGCGGGAAGGCACTCCACCGGAACCAGGTCGATCGCGGCGATGCCGCCGACCCCGTCCGGAGTGTCCGGCATCTGCGCGCGCACGCGGGTGAGCCAACCGTCCAGCTGCCAGCGCACCCGCTGGGCCGTGTCGTCCTCCGCCAGGGGTTCACGACACCGCCACACCCGCTCCACCGTCACCGGGCCGTCGTAACCGGCGGGCGGATCCAGATGCGCACGCACCGCCAGACGCAGACACACCTGCCCCGACTCCGCCAGACGAGCGTGCAGACGCACCGCCGCCTGCCGGGCGAGGAAAGCCGCCGTACCCGTGTCCGACACCGGCTCGTCCGGCTCCACCCGCACCTCCAGCGGGACCGCGGTGCGCTCCGGGGACACCGGACGCTCCGGCTCGCCTGAGGCGATACGGTGCCAGCGCACCCCCTCGTCGCCGAACCGTCCGGCCACGTCCGACACGGGCAACGCCGTGAAGTCCGCGAGCGTGCGCACACCCAGCTGGGACAGCACCGCGACCATCGCCTGCGGCGTGCCCAGCGACGCCTCCGCCACCAGCACCCGCAACGGCAGGCCCGCCAGGTAGGACGCCGACCCGCCGGACGCCACGCTGCGTCCTTCCCTCGCCGCCCACACCGCGGTGACCACGTCGTCGGCGACGCCCGCCAGGCAGTCCGCGCCCGCGCGCGCCGCCGCGTCCACCAGCAGCTCCACCGCCGTCGACTCGTCCCCGTAGTACTTCACCAGCGAGGACGCCGAGAACGCCAGCAACCCGGGACGCAGGGTCTCCACACCGGCGGCCACGGACTCCAGCGCCACGAGCACCTCCTCGTGCGCCTCCGCCTCCGCGGCGTCCTCCACCTCGCCGACCTGCAACGACGGGCAGGTTCCCAGCGCATGACGCTCCCTCATGCCCTGCTGCACCCCCGCCCGACGCGCCGCCGCGTTCGCCGCGTGGATGCGGTGGTTGTCCACCACCGCCGCCGGGGCGAGCAGGTCCCAGCCACGCCGCAGCGCCGCGGTGTACACCGGCCAGTCCGGAAACCACAGGACGACGACCCGACGCGCGCTCACAATGCACGCTCCCGCGGGGCGTCCTGGAGGGCAGGGGTTGCTGTGCCGACTGTGCCCACTGTGCCTATTGTGCCGCCGAAGGTTTGCGGCGGCTGGCCCTGGCCCCACGCCTGACCCGCCACCGACACACCACGCACCCGGCCGGACCCCACGCCCAGCCCGGTGACGCCCTCCGTACGCCACGACAGGTGCAGCCGCGCGCCCGGCCAGGAACGCACACCCGAGCACACCAACAGCGCACAGCTGCTGCGGCGCAACCGGGCTTCCACCGGACGCGCCGCCGACGGCGACACCGTCGCCGGGGCCGCATAGACCACCAGGTCCAGGCCCTCGACCAGGGTGCCGAGCACCGCCGAAGCATGCGGAGTGGGATCCGGCACCAGCACGAGGCGCTCCAGGTCCCCACCGGCGGCCTCCACCGCCGCCACCGCCAGCCGCGGGTAGCCGACGACCGCCGCGCACCCGCCAGACGCGGTCAGCGTGGCCAGCACGTCCACCAGGGCGGCGGGGCAATCGTCCGCCGCGGTGACCGCGCCCTGCGGCAGGCCCCCGGCGATCAGGGAACCGGCCAACCAGTCGGGGACCGTGATGTGGGGCGAGCTGGCACGTTCAGCAGGTTCGGCTGATTCGACAGGTTCGACGACTGCATTAGTGTCGCCGCCGCCGATCGTCGCGATCCGGCTGCGCAACTCGGCGACGATACTCCCCCGGTCTCGCTGCTCCACCACCCTCACCTCCTGTTCCGCGATCATTTTGCCGACCCTGTTCACGACCCTGTTCACGATGCCGTCACGCACACTACGCGCTGGCCAGGACATGGAATACCCAGTCGTGCGATAATTAGAACATCCGTTCTAGCGAGTGTAAGCCTATTACCCCGGCGGGTGACGGTCAAACCCCCTCGTCCGGCTAGCATGGACAGCCATGGCACGCAGCGAGACACCCTCCGGCACCGACCACGTCGACCCCACCCCCGTCACCCCACGCGCACTACGGGCCGGCGTCGCCGTCCTCATGGGCGCCGGAGTGGGCGCGCTCGCCACACCGCTGCCCACCGGCGTCCGGGTCATCCTGATGCTGGTCCTTCTCGCGGCTGGCCTGCTCTGCCTGTTCAGCCACCCCTACCGCCATAAGGTGCGCGCCGCCGTCGAGGCCCGCGGCGACCGCTACACCACCCGCATCAAGCAGGTCGTCCCCCTGTTCCCCATCTGGCTGGCCCTGATGCTGGTGCCCGGCTTCGAGTTCGACAACTGGGCCATCGCCGTGATCACGTGGGCCGTCGCCGGGGTGTACACCTGGCAGGTCATCCCCCGCATCGACGGCACCCGTGAACTCGAGGACCTCGCTAACGCTGCTAACGCCGCCAACGCCGCCGAGAAAAACAACTAACCCCCTCCCCGTAGAACGGGAAGGGGGTCAGGCTGCGGGGAGTGGACTCACTCCCACTCGATGGTTCCCGGCGGCTTGCTGGTCACGTCCAGCACCACACGGTTGACTTCCTCAACCTCGTTGGTGATCCGCGTCGAGATCCGCTCCAGGGTCTCGTAGGGCACCCGGGTCCAGTCCGCCGTCATGGCGTCCTCACTGGTCACCGGGCGCAGGACGACCGGGTGGCCGTAGGTGCGGCCGTCGCCCTGCACGCCCACCGAACGCACGTCGGCGAGCAGCACGACCGGGCACTGCCAGATCGTATTGTCCAGCCCGGCGGCGGTCAGCTCGGCACGCGCGATGGCGTCCGCGGCACGCAGGGTCTCCAACCGATCCTCGGTGACCTCACCGATGATGCGGATACCCAGGCCCGGTCCGGGGAACGGCTGGCGTCCCACGATGACCTCCGGCAGGCCGAGCTCGCGGCCCACCGCGCGGACCTCGTCCTTGAACAGCAGACGCAGCGGCTCGACGAGGGTGAACTCCACATCGTCCGGAAGGCCGCCGACGTTGTGGTGGCTCTTGATGTTCGCCGTGCCCGAACCGCCGCCGGACTCCACGACGTCCGGGTACAGGGTGCCCTGGACCAGGAAGTCCACCGAAGAGCCCTCCGGGGCGTCCTCCAGCACACCGGTGACCGCACGCTCGAAGGAACGAATGAACTCCGCGCCGATCGCCTTGCGCTTGGCCTCCGGGTCGGTGAGCCCGGACAACTTGTCCAGGAACGCCGCCCGCTCGTCGAGAGTGACGAGCTTCGCGCCGGTCGCCGCGACGAAGTCGTGCTCGACCTGCTCACGCTCGCCGGCGCGCAGCAGCCCGTGGTCGACGAAGACACAGGTCAAACGGTCGCCGATGGCCGCCTGCACGATTGTGGCGGCCACGGCGGAGTCCACGCCGCCGGACAGCGCGCAGATCGCGCGGCCTTCGGGGCCGACCTGCTCGCGCACGGCGGCGATGAGCTGCTCGGCGATATTGCCCGCGGTCCAGGTCGGCTCCAGACCGGCAACGTCGTACAGGAAGCGGGTCAGCACCTCCTGGCCGTGCGGGGAGTGCTGGACCTCCGGGTGGTACTGGACGCCCGCCATGCGCTTGTCCAGGCACTCGAACGCGGCAACCGGCGCACCCTCGGAGTGCGCGGTGACGGTGAAGCCCGCCGGGGCCTCGCTCACCGCATCGCCGTGGCTCATCCACGCCTGGTGGCTGGACTCGAAACCGTTGTGCAAGGAACCGCCGTCGACCGAGATCTCGGTACGGCCGTACTCGCGGTCACCGGTGTGCGCGACCGTGCCGCCGAGGGCGTGGGTCATCGCCTGGAAGCCGTAGCAGATGCCGAGGACCGGAACACCCAGCTCCAGCAGTTCCTTCTGCAGGGCAGGGGCGCCGTCGGCGTAGACGGAGGACGGGCCGCCGGAGAGGATCAGCGCCGCCGGGTTCTTCGCGGCAACCTCCTCGGCGGACATGGAGTGCGGGACGACCTCGGAGTACAGCCGCGCCTCACGCACACGACGTGCGATGAGTTGCGCGTACTGCGCGCCGAAGTCGACGACGAGGACGGGACGGGGACTGTCGGCAGATGCGCCGGACTGCTGCTGATGTGTCACGACGCCAACTCTACCGAACGTCCCACCAGCCGATACCGCCGGTCACCCTGCAGGCCGTGCCGGGAGAGTTCATTCGCCGTTCACCTCCCGAATTCGCCAACCAGGGTGAACCCCATACACTCGACGGCAGTACCCCACGACACGTAGTCGACCAGGAAACGGAGCCCCACGTGCCGGCAGAGGTCACCGACCACCTATCCGTCGCCCACAACACCACGAGCGACACCGCACCTACCGGTGTAAACCCCACACCCGCACCGGTGCGCAGCCCCTTCACCCGCCTCGGGCTCCATGGCAAGCCCCTGGCCTGGGCCAACTGGATCGGGGTGGCGCTGGGCATCTACCTGCTGATCACCGCGGTCTCCGTGGTCGGCGACGGCTTCAAGGCAGCGACCGGTGGCCAGGCCGAGGAACTCTTCGCCTTCGCCTCCAACCCGCTGGTCGCCCTGATGATCGGGCTGCTGGCCACCGCGCTGATCCAGTCGTCCACCACGGTCACCGCCATCATCGTCGGACTCTGCGCCGGTGGGCTGCCCATGGCCACCGCCATCCCCATGCTTATCGGCGCGAACGTGGGAACCACGATCACCAGCACCCTGGTCAGCCTGGGCATGGTCCGCGACCGGGAGTCCTTCCGCCGCGCCTTCGCCGCCGCGTCCATCCACGACTGCTACAACCTGCTCGCCGTGGTGATCTTCCTCCCCCTCGAACTCGCCTTCGGCATCCTCGAGAAGTCCTCCGGCTGGCTCTCCCACCAGATGGCCGGCAGTGACGGCGGCGTGCTCGCCACCGTCTTCGGCGGTCTCGGCGACGCCGTGACCGGCGTGACAGAGCCCCTGGGCGACGCGATCGTCGCAGCGTCCGGCGTCCTGCCCGGCCCGTGGGACGGCATCCTGCTCATCCTGGTCGGCATCGCGCTCATCCTCGGGGTGATCAGCGTGATCGGCACCCTGCTCAAGGTGGTGATGGTCGGGCGCGCCGAGAAGGTGCTGCACACCGCCATCGGACGCGGCCCGATCTCCGGCATCGCCTCCGGCACGCTGATCACCGTGATGGTCCAGTCCTCCTCGACCACGACCTCCCTGATCGTCCCCCTCGCCGGCTCCGGCACCTTCTCCCTGCGGCAGGTCTACCCGTTCACCATTGGCGCCAACGTGGGCACCACGCTGACCGCACTCATCGCCGCCTTCGCCTTCAGTGGCCCCGAGGCAGAGCTCGCCCTGCAGGCCGCACTTGTACACGTGCTCTACAACATCTTCGCGCTGCTGATCATCTACGGACTGCCTTTCCTACGGTGGATCCCGCTGGCCGGGGCGACCACGCTGGCACGCCTCGGTGCGCGCAATAAGCTCTACGTGGCCGGCTGGGTCATTGGTGTCTTCCTCGCCCTGCCCGCCACCCTGGTCCTGCTCACCGTGCTGCTCTGACTCCCCTGCTCTAGAACGCCGAAACCCCGCGCGATTGGTGGTCTGAGAATTCAGGACCACCAATCGCGCGGGGTTTTAAGGCAAGGGGCGTGCGTCAGCGCACGGCCAGCGGCACCTTCTGGAAACTCTTCAGGTCGGTGTAACCGCACTTGGCCATGGAACGGCGCAGCCCGCCGACCAGGTTCTCCTCGCCGTAAGGGTTGTCCGTGGGGCCGAACAGCAGCTTCTCCAGCGGCAGGGTCTCGCGGGCACCGAAGGCACCGAACACACCCTCGGCCTCGCCACGCGGCAGGCTCGGGTGCGCGGCGACGGACGGCCAGAAGTGGCCGCGTCCGCCCGAGCTGTCCGCCATCGACAGGGGCGCGCCCAGGGAGACCGCGTCCGCACCGCAGGCGATCGCCTTGGCGATGTCGCCGGAGTACTCCATGTGGGAGTCGGCGATGACGTGCACGTAGCGGCCACCGGTCTCGTCCAGGTAGTCCAGACGGGCGGCGGCGGCATCGGCCACGGCAGAGGCCATGGGCACGTCGATGCCGAGAGCCTGGCTGTTCGTGGTGGTGCCGGAGCCCACGATCACACCGGCGGCACCGGTACGCATCAGGTGCATGGCGGTGGTGTAGTCCACCACGCCACCGGCGATGACGGGCACGTCGATCGAACCGATGAACTCCTTGAGGTTCAGCGGCTCACCATTGGAGTACACGTGCTCGGCGGAGACCAGGGTGCCCTGGATGACCAGCAGATCGATACCGGCCTTGATCAGGTCCGGGGCGAAGTCGCGGGCGTTCTGCGGGGAGACACGCACACCGAAGGTCACACCCGACTCGCGCACCTCGGCGAGGCGCTCGGCCAGCAGCCCGCGGTCCAGCGGCGCGGCATGCAGTTCCTGCAGCACGCGCTGGGCGGCGTTGTCTGCGGCCGGCAGGCCCAGCGGGTCGGAGTCGCCGGCGGCGGCGCGGACCTTCTCCAGGGCACCGTCGAGGTCGCGGTGGCGTCCCCACAGGCCCTCGGCGTTGATGACGGGCAGACCGCCGAGACGGCCGAACTCCACGGCGAACTCCGGGGTCACCACGGCGTCCGAGGGGTGCGCCATGAACGGGATGTCGAAACGGTAGGCGTCGATGCGCCACGTGGTGTCCACGTCGTGCGAGGAGCGCGTACGGCGCGAGGGCACGATGTTGATCTGGTCGAATCCCACGACCCGGCGGGCCGTGCGACCCATCCCGATGTTCACCTGTTCCTGCATGGCTGAGACCGTTTCCTAACGCTGGTAGTAGTTCGGGGCTTCGACGGTCATCTGGACGTCGTGCGGGTGCGACTCGCGCAGGCCCGCACCGGTGATCCGGACGAAGTGGGCGTCGTTGAGCTCGGCGACATTGCGCGAGCCGGTGTAGCCCATCGCGGCGCGCAGGCCGCCGACCATCTGGTAGATGATCGTGTCCACGTTGCCGCGGAAGGGGATGCGCCCCTCGATGCCCTCCGGCACCAGCTTCTCCTCGCTGGTGACGTCCGCCTGGAAGTAGCGGTCCTTGGAGTAGGAGCGCTGCTCGCCGTGCAGGCCGCGGCCCTTCATCGCCCCGAGGGAGCCCATGCCGCGGTACATCTTGTACTGCTTGCCGTTGATCACCGTGATCTCACCGGGGGCCTCGCTGGTGCCGGCGAGCAGGGAGCCCAGCATCACCGACGACGCACCGGCGGCCAGCGCCTTGGCGATGTCGCCGGAGTACTGCATACCGCCGTCGGCGATGATCGGCACACCAGCCTTGCGGGCGGGCACGGCCGCCTCGAGGATGGCGGTGATCTGCGGGGCGCCCACGCCGGCGACGACGCGGGTGGTGCAGATGGAACCCGGGCCGATACCGACCTTGAGAGCGTCCGCACCGGCCTCGATCATGGCCTCGGCCGCACTGCGGGTGGCGAGGTTGCCGCCGATGACGTCGACG
The DNA here is from genome assembly GCF_052377405.1 of Corynebacterium sp. AOP40-9SA-29. Classification (NCBI taxonomy): domain Bacteria; kingdom Bacillati; phylum Actinomycetota; class Actinomycetes; order Mycobacteriales; family Corynebacteriaceae; genus Corynebacterium; species Corynebacterium sp. AOP40-9SA-29. The sequence goes on from NZ_JBQSWR010000001.1 coordinate 10,667, forward strand.
CGGTCGCCGAACTCCTTCTTGACCCGCGAGACCATCTCCAGCACGCCGGTGTTGTGGGCGTGGGCGGTGTCGACGACCAGGGCGTCCACCCCGGCGTCGACGAGCGCGCCGGCCCGGCGCCAGGAGTCCTCACCGGTGCCGATCGACGCGCCGGCGAGCAGACGGCCCGAGGCGTCCTTCGCGGCGTTGGGGAACTTCTCGCGCTTGGCGAAGTCCTTCACCGTGATCAGACCGGTGAGCACACCCTCGCCGTCGACGATGGGGAGCTTCTCCACCTTGTTCTCGCGCAGCAGGCGCAGGGCGGCGTCCGCCGAGACGCCCTTCTCCGCGACGACGAGCGGCATGGGGGTCATGACGTCGGCGACCTTGGCGGAGAAGTCCTCCTCGAAGCGCATGTCACGGTTGGTGCAGATGCCGACCAGGTGCCCGGAGGCGTCCACCACGGGCAGACCGGAGATCCGGTAGCGGGCGCACATATCGTCGACCTCGCCGATGGTCATCTCCGGCGAGCAGGTCACCGGGTCGGTGACCATGCCGGCCTCGCTGCGCTTCACGATCTCGACCTGCTCGGCCTGGTCCTCGATGGACAGGTTGCGGTGCAGCACACCCATGCCACCCTGGCGGGCCATGCCGATGGCCATGCGGGCCTCGGTGACGGTGTCCATCGCCGCGGAGATCACCGGGACGTTGAGGGTGATGTTGCGGGTCAGCTGCGTGGTCGTCGCCACGTCGGAGGGGATGATGTCGGACGCCGCGGGGAGAAGCAGGACGTCGTCGAAGGTCAGACCGACCAGCTCCACCTTCCTCGGGTCGTCGCCACCAGTGGTCACAAGCTGGGCATCGGTCATGCCGGTCAGGCCTCCTGCATCCTTCATTCCACGTCACTGTCGTCGGGTTGTACCAGACAGGATAGCCTGTCTGCCCCCATGGTCCGCCATCCGCACCCGGTGTGCGACCGGTGCCCGGCTATGGTTCCCCTCACCGTCGGCAACAGGTACGATTGTGCGCGTGGACTTCGACGATTCCCTGATGCCCCCGGACCCGTTTGCCGGCGACCCGGAGGACCCGGCCGCCCTGTTCGACGAGGAGCTGGATGAGCCCCTCTCCGATGAGGAGCGTGGGGCGCTGCGCGAGGATCTGGCGAATGTCCGTCGTTTCCGGGAGCTGCTGGAACCCCGCGGCATCCTTGGTGTAACGATGACCTGTGACGACTGCCAGGAGCTGCACTACTACGACTGGCCGATCCTGGTCTCGAATCTGTCGACGATGCTGAACGACGGCCCCATCCCCGTGCACGAGCCCGGTGCGGACCCCGACCCCGACTTCTACGTCCCCTGGGACTACTGCGCCGGTTATGCCGACGCCGCCGACTGGCTGAGCCGCGGCCCGCGCACCTTCCGCCGCTGGGGCCGCTGAGCCTGATCTAGCCTGACCTATTCGGTCGGTTCGCTCTCCTCGGCGTCGCGCTGCGCCTTGGGCGCGCTCGTCGCCGAGGAGGAACTGCTCGACGTGCTCGAGCTCGTGCCGGACGGCTTCACCGGGGACGCGGCACGGCCCTGCGGTTCGGCCATGAGCATAGCCCCGCCGTCGGCGGGCGTCTCGGTCTGAACGTCGGACGCCTCGGCGTCGCCGCCCTCACCGTCCTGCACACCGTCGCCGGTGGTGTCGGTCTGGTCGCCGGACTGCGACTCGTCACCGCTCTCCGGCTCCGCGAGGATCATGCCGCCGGCATCGGCGTCGTTACCGACACTAGTGTCGCCGCCGTCGCTCTCCACCGGGGCGCCGTCACCATCAGAATCGTCCGGGACGTCCTGCCCGTCGCGCGTGGCATCATCGCGGTCGGGGGCCTCGGAGGCCCCACCCTGACCGGACGTACCGCCGTCGCCCTCACGGGCGGACTCAGCGACGATGGAATCGGAGCCACCGGAGTTGCCGGTGGTCAACGCGCCAACGGTGAACCCGCCGACAACGAGGGCCGCGGCAACACCACTGCCCACCACCAGCGAGGTCAGCGAGATGCCTCCCAGAGCAGCCACTCCCCCGGCACGACGCATCGCACGGCGACGGCGACGACCCGCCAGGGACGTCACCGGCGCAGCGTCCACGGCGGGGACGACTGGGGCGGCGGGGATGTCGCGGTCAGCCTCGGCACGGACGTCGGCCAGCAGACGCAGGAGCGGGTCAGCACCCTCAGCACCGTCCGGTTCCCGGCCGGCCGCCAAAGCGTCCAGCATCCGGTCGGTGGCGCGCACGGCGTCAGCGTCGGCACCCTCGGTACCGTCGCCGTCGAAACCCTGCGGGTCCCACCTGTGCTCGTCCATTATTCCGTCCTCGAATTCTCACGGGACTCCAGGGTCTCCCGCATCTTGGCCAGCGCCCGAAATTGGGCGACCCGGACCGCTCCAGCGGTAGAGCCGACGATCTCGGCGGTCTCCTCGGCGGAATATCCGCCGAAGACCCTGAGAGTCACGATCTGCCGTGCCTTCTCACTGAGCGTATCGAGAAGCTGTACGACTTCGTTACAGGAACTCACATCCAACGCCACGGTTTCCGGCGTATTTGTCACGACTTCCTGATCCGGCACCTCATCGGTGGGAACAGCCAGGTCACGCGATTGTGAACGCCGTGCATCCACAATCTTGTTCGCCGCGATCCGGTAGACGAAAGCCATGAACGGCTTGCCCTGGTCCTCATAACCGGGTATGGCGCGCGCGACAGCCAGACAAATCTCCTGCGCGAGGTCCTCCGGCGTGGGGTACTTCGTGGACGGCACCCGGGCCCTGCAGTAGCGAACGACCGGCGGATGAATGAGATCGATGATGCGCTGGAGCGCCCGCCCGTCCCCCTCCACTGCGGAGGGGACGAGACGGGGCAGTGCCTCGTCGATGTCGTCAGTCGCTGTCATAGTCCTCGGGATAACACGGTCGCGGCAGGGTACTGGTCGTCGTACTGGTCGTCGTACTAGTCGTCACTAGAACTGGCCCTGCCTGTGGGCTGAAATTACCACAGCAAACCATCCGCTCGGGACTCACCCGGGAGGGTACCTCCGGATCGGGGACTCGAACGGGGTCTGGAGTGGGGTCCAAAAATGTCACATGCCGAACAGCTAGCGGACACCTGTTGTTCATATCGACCGGACAGGGTGGGAGGCACTGGAGAACACCCCAGCCGATCCACCCTCACGATGTACAGGAGAAAAACCCATGCCGCAGACGAGCGATCTCCCGGGCCCCGCAACCACCTTCTGGGACTGGCAACTGCACGGTTCCTGCCGTGGGGCCGAGTCCGCCGTCTTCTTCCACCCCGATGGTGAGCGCGGACGCGCCCGCTCGCTGCGCGAGCACCGCGCCAAGGCGATCTGCAATGAGTGCCCGGTGCTGGCCCACTGCAAGGAGCACGCCCTCAGCGTGGGCGAGGTCTACGGCATCTGGGGCGGGATGGGCGAGTCGGAACGCGCCGCCGCGCAGAGCGGGCGACCCCGCCGCGAGAAACGCGCGCCCCGCCGGCTGGCGTCCTGACGCACAGGAAGACCCCCGCCTCCCCCACGGTCCTCGGGACCGTCGGGGTGGTGGGGGTCTTGTATGCCCTTAAGGGCACCACCGAATCTAGTGGTGGTGTCCGTGGCCGGCAGCGGCAGCGGCCGCAGCGGCGGGCTTCTCGACGACGGCGGTTTCCGTGGTCAGCACCATGCGTGCCACGGAGGTCGCGTTGACGACGGCGGAGTGGGTGACCTTGACCGGGTCAATGATCCCCTGCTCCAGCAGGTTGCCGTACACACCGGTGGCGGCGTTGTAGCCCTCACCGTTGGGGCGCTCGGCGATCTTGGAGACCACGACGGCCCCATCGAGGCCTGCGTTGTCGGCGATCCAGTACGCCGGACGGCGCAGGGCGCGGGCCAGAGCCTTCACGCCCACGGCCTTGTCGCCCTCGAACTCGGTGGCGAACTCGTCGAGCTCGGCGGCGATCTGCACCAGGACGGAACCGCCACCGGCGATCACGCCCTCCTGCGCGGCGGCGCGGGCAGCGTTGATGGCGTCCTCGACGCGCAGCTTGCGCTCGTTGACCTCGGTCTCGGTGGCACCACCGGCACGGATGACGGCGACACCTCCGGACAGCTTCGCCAGACGCTCCTCCAGCTTCTCCCGGTCCCAGGTGGAATCGGTGCGCTCGATGTCGGAACGGATCTGGTTGCGGCGGGTGTCGAGGTCCTCGGCGGTGCCGGCACCGTCGACGATGACCGTCTCGTCCTTGGTGACCGTGATGCGGCGGGCGGTACCCAGCTGCTCCAGGGTCATCTCGGAGAGGTTCTGGCCGACTTCCTTGTCCACCACGGTGGAACCGGTGACGACGGCGAGGTCGTCCATGAACGCCTTACGGCGGTCACCGAAGTACGGGGCCTTCACGGCCACGGCCTTGATGGACTTGCGGATGGAGTTGACGACGAGCATCTGCAGCGGCTCGCCGTCGACGTCCTCGGCCACGATGAACAGTTCCTTGCCGGCCTTCGCGATCTGCTCCAGCAGGGGCAGGAAGTCGGGCAGGGAGCTGATCTTGTCGCGCACCAGCAGGATCGCCGGGTTCTCCAGGATGGCCTGGGCCGACTCTTCCTCGGTGACGAAGTACGGCGAGAGGTAGCCCTTGTCGAAGGAGACGCCCTCGGTGACCACGAGCTCGTCGACCAGGGACTGGGACTCCTCGACGGTCAGGACGCCGTCCTTGCCGACCTTCTCCATGGCCTCGGCAACCTTGGCGCCGATGCCCTCGTCACGCGAGGAGACGGTGGCCACGTTGGCGATGGCGGCGGAGTCGGCGACCGGCTCCGCGCGCTGCTGCAGCGCCTCGATAACCTTCTCCGCGGCGACGGCGATGCCCTCGTTGACGGCGATGGGGTTGCCACCGGCGGCGACGATGCGCATGCCCTCGTTGATCAGAGCCTGGGCGAGCAGGGTGGCGGTGGTGGTGCCGTCACCGGCGATGTCGTTGGTCTTCACGGCCACCGACTTCACCAGCTGCGCACCGAGGTTCTCGAAGGGGTCCTCGAGGTCGATGTCGCGGGCGATGGTGACACCGTCGTTAGTCACGGTCGGACCGCCGAAGGCCTTGTCCAGGACCACGTTACGGCCCTTGGGGCCGAGGGTGACGCGAACCGAGTCCGCCAGCGTGTCCACACCGCGCTGGAGGCCCTTGCGGGCCTCCTCGTCGAATGCGATGAGTTTAGCCATGCGTCACCGACCTACTTCGCGGAGTCGACGACGGCGAGGATGTCGCGCTGGTTGAGCAGCAGGAACTCTTCCCCGTCGTACTTGAGCTCGGTGCCGCCGTAGCGGGAGAACACGACCGTGTCGCCCTCGGCGACGTCCATCGGGACGCGGGCGTCGTCGTTCCAACGGCCCGGGCCGACGGCCACGACGGTGGCCTCCTGCGGCTTCTCCTTGGCGGAGTCCGGGATGACCAGACCGGATGCGGTCGTGGTCTCAGCCTCGACGATCTGGACGAGGACGCGGTCCTCGAGCGGCTTGATGTTGACGTTAGCCACGTTGAATACCTCCGTGTTTGCGTACATGCAGTGATCCGAATTGTCTTGTCTTCCGGTTGGTATATCCTGCACAGCCGTCGTCGCGGGTGAACAACTGTGTGTCACACAACCACTTGGCACTCTACCCTGCCAAGTGCTAGCCCTCAACAAGGGAGGGTGCCAGAACGGGAACCTCCACGTCCATCGACGGGTCCGTCGCCGCGTCCAGCGAACTGGCCGGGGCACCCGCCTCGATCAGGCGGGCGGCGAGCGCGGCGATCATCACACCATTGTCCGTGCACAGCGAGATCTCCGGCACTACCATGCGCACCCCGGCCGCCGCACAGCGCTCTTCCGCCAGCGCACGCAGCCGACGGTTCGCCGACACTCCCCCGCCGAGCAGCATCACGTCCGCCCCGGTGTCCACGCACGCGCGCACCGCCTTGGCGGTCAGCACGTCCACCACCGCCTCCTGGAAGGACGCGCACACGTCCTCCACCGGCACGCTGCGTCCTTCCTTGTCCGCCTTCTCCACGAAACGGGCGACGGAGGTCTTGAGCCCGGAGAAGGAGAAGTCGTAGGCGGCGTCGCCCGGGCGGCTCATACCGCGCGGGAAGGCGATCGCCGTGGGGTCACCCTGGGCGGCCAGCCGGTCGATCACCGGGCCGCCCGGGTAGCCCAGCCCGAGCAGGCGGGCGACCTTGTCATAGGCCTCGCCGGCGGCGTCGTCCAGCGTGGAACCCAACTCCTTCATCGGACGTCCCACGCCGTTGACCTGCAGGATCTGTGTGTGTCCGCCGCTGACCAGCAGCGCGACGGCCGTGCCAAGGTCGCCGGCAACGGTACCGTCGCCGGTGTCGAGCGTGCCCACGGCCACGTGCCCGCCGAGGTGGTTGACCCCGTAAAAGGGCACGCCCCAGGCCGCCGCATAGGCCTTCGCCGCCGCCGCGCCGACCAGCAGCGCACCGGCGAGACCGGGCCCCACCGTCGCCGCCACGGCGTCCGGACGCCGCCGACGTCCCGCCGTCTCCGCGCGCAGGTCGTCCAGCGCCGCGGCCATCGTCGGGCCCATGGCCTCCAGGTGCGCGCGCGAGGCGATCTCCGGCACCACCCCGCCAAACCGGGCGTGCTGCTCCATCGAGGACGCCACCCGGTTCGCCACCTGGCGCACCCGGCCGTCGGCGTGCAGCTCGACCACACCCACACCGGTCTCATCGCAGGAACTCTCCACGCCCATGACCAGCATCGGAGCGTCCTGCTGCCCCTGAGACCGCTCCGAGAGCGCCGGACGGCACATCGTATAGGCGTCCGCGCCGGAGGGCCGGTAGTAGTTGCGGCGCGTGCCGGTCACCTCGAAACCGTAGCTGCGGTACAGCCCGATCGCCGAGGTATTGTCCGTCCTGACCTCCAGGTACACCGGGCCGTCGTCGCGGTCGGCCAGTTCCATCAGCGGGTCCATGAGCAGCCGCGACCAGCCGCGCCCCTGCACCGAGGTTTCCAGGCCGATGGTGTGGATCTCGAACTCGGGATCATTCGCCGGGCCATTCTTCGCCAACCCGGCATAACCCACCAGTCGTTCCTCCGCGCCACCCTGACCGGTGACGACACCGAGGTAGACGGTATTCGGCGCGCCGATCTCCGAGGCAAAACCCGCCTCGGGCCACGGTGAATCACCGACGAAGAGCTCCGCCTCGATCTCCGCGCACCGCCCCGCCGCGCTGACGACCAACGGCCCCACGGTCGGCACCGCCGTCGACGCCGTGTCGTCCTTCTCCCCCACCGCACTGAAGTCCAGCGCCGCAGAGACCTGGACCGGCTTCGGCTCGGCGGCGTCCGGACGCCGCAGGTAGAGCGCGCGCAACGCGGTGCCGGGGTGCAGCAGCCCCTGGGCCCCGCCCAGGACGCTGACCGCGGCGGTGACCAGACCGATCGGCGTCGGCCGGGCGTCCGCATCGGTCACCGTCCAGCCCTCGACCTCGCCGGCGCGCTGCGCGACCTCGCGGGACGCCAGGACGTCCGCCTCCGGGTAGGACGCCACGACGTAGTCCGGCGCGGCGACGGCCGGGCCGTCCAGCACCTGGCCGGACGCGCGGTCCACGAGCGTCCAGTACCACTCGCGACGACGGGCGTCGCTGAGGACGAGGAGGGGTGATGAGCCTGCTGCGGCGGTGGCGGCAGTCGCGAGGTGCCCGGGCACACCATGCACGGGGATGCCCAATGCGTCGCCGAAGGCGGCACCGGTGGCCATGCCCACGCGCAGGCCGGTGAAGGGACCGGGGCCCACGCCGACGACGACGGCGGCCAGGTCGTCCGGCGTGAGGCTGGCCTCCCCCAGCGCGGTGAGGATATTCGGGGTCAGCACCTCCATATGGCCCCGCGGGTTGAGCTCGGTGTGCTCCGCGAGCAGGCGGGGCGGGGCCGACGCATCATCCGGGCAGTCCACCACCCCGGCAACAACGAAGGAGGTGGAGGTGTCGACCGCGAGAACATACATGCTCAGGAATCTTAGCCCCCCGGCCCCAGACATAGGCGAAGCCCCGTCACACTCTCCAATTGCGACGGGGCCTCTGGATACACCCCTCACGGTGATCCGTCACCCATTCTGGCACCAGATACTCATTCGTGCCAATCAATCTGACTAATGGGGGAACTTATCGGGGGGATTCACAACTGCTACCTTTGTGACCAGCGCCAATGGAGCATCCGTGGCGGCTCGACCGTTTCGCCGGCGGAGTCGTCGGTGTCGTCGATTTCCCCCCGGTCGATCTCCACGTCGATCCACCGCTGCGGCGCCAGGGACTCCACAACCCCGCGACCCCACTCGGCCACGAGCACCCGGTCCTCCAGGTCCGCGTCGATGTCGAGGGACTCCAGGGCATCGAGGACCACGTCCGGCGAAGGGGTGGTGCCGTCGTGCGCCTGCTCGCCGAGCAACCGGTAGGCGTCCATATGCAACAGGCCCGGACGCGCGGAGTTCGGACCCGGCCGGTGCTCGCGGATGATCGTGAACGTCGGCGACTGCACCCGACCCTTGACCTCCAGCCCAGCGGCAATGCCCTGGGTCACGGTGGTCTTACCGGCACCCAAGGCACCGGTCAGCACCACCACATCGCCGGCGCGCAGCGTGCGCCCCAGCGAACGACCCAGGTCGCGCATCTGCTCGGCGGAGGTGACCTCCACCGAGCCCTCCGCCGCATCGGCGGGGTCGAAAACAGAGCGCACCGGCAGCGTGCGACGCGACAGGCGTCCGCGCGGCATCGTGAGCACCTCATAAGCAATGGTGCCGGCGGCCTCGGCGATCTCCTCGACGGAGCGTCCGCCCTGGCCGAAGATCACCGCCCAGTCGCCGGGACGCACCGCGGCACCGGGGCCGTCCTCGTGCGCAGGGCCGAGGTCGACCACGATCTGGTCCATGCACACCCGCCCGATCTGCGGGTACCAGGTGCCGTCGATGGTCACGCCGAAGCGTCCCGACAGGGCGCGCGGCAGCCCGTCGGCGTAACCCATCGCCACCACGGCGGTGCGGGTATCGCGCGGTGCCCGCCACATGTGCCCATAACTCACGCCCTCACCGTCCGGCACGACGCGGGTGGTGACCACCCGGGCGCGCACCGTCATCGCCTCGCGCAACTCCACCGGGCCGGACTCCCCCACCGGAATGACCGTGGGATCCACCGCGTAGACGCCGTAGACGCTCACTCCGGGGCGCACCATCTCGTGGCGCAGGTCGGGACGCGTCAAGGTCGCCGGAGTGTTGGCGAGGTGATTCACCGGCACGTCCAGCCCCGCCGCGCGGCAGGCCTGCACGGCGTCGGTGAACCGTGCTGCCTGCATGTCGGTGACCGGCGACGACGGATCATCAGCGACGGCCAGGTGCGAGAGCACACCGGTCACGGTGAGCACGCCCTCGTCGACCGCGTCCACCGCGATCCGCACGGCCTCGTCCCACCGGGCTGCCTCGATACCCGAGCGCGACAGGCCGGTGTCTGCCATCAGACCGACCGACAGGCAGGACGCTCCGCCGGCGACCGCGGCGCGCGAGGCGTCCACGGCGGCGAGGAGATGCTCCACGGAGGGAACGCCCAGGGTGATATCGGCCGCGCAGGCCGCGGCCACGTGTCCGAGTGCTGCGTCCGGCAGCCACATCCACGCGGTGACCGGGGCGTCGACCCCAGCGTCGCGCAGCGCCAGCGCCTCGCCGAGCGTGGCGACGCCGAGCGCCGCCGCCCCAGCGTCCATCGCGGTGCGGGCGACGTCCACCATGCCGTGGTTGTAGCCGTTGGCCTTCACGATCGCCATCACGCCGGCGGGCGCGGCGACCCGCACCAGGGTGCGCACATTGTGGTCGACGGCGTCCAGGTCGACGACGAGCTCGGCCAGCGGATACGGGTCGGTGCCGGGTAGTTCGCTCATCAGCGCAGGTACCGGTCCTACTCCACCGTCACGGACTTGGCGAGGTTACGCGGCTTGTCGATGTCGGTATTGCCGCACTGGCGGGCGATCTCCGCCGACAGGAACTGCAGGGGCACCGTGGACAGCAACGGCTGGAGCAGCGTGGGGCACTGCGGGATCTCCAGCAGGTCATTGGCGAACGGGCGCACAGCCTCGTCGCCCTCCTCGGCGATGACGATCGTCCGGGCACCGCGGGCGCGGATCTCCTGGATATTCGTCACGATCTTGGAGTGCAGGATCTCCCTGCCCTGCGGCGACGGCACGACCACGACCACCGGCAGGTCGTCCTCGATCAGGGCGATCGGACCGTGCTTAAGCTCGCCGGCGGGGAACCCCTCGGCGTGGATGTACGCCAGCTCCTTGAGCTTGAGGGCACCCTCCAGCGCCACCGGGTAGCCCACGTGGCGGCCCAGGAAGAGCATCGTGGGGATCGGGCCCAGTTCCCCGGCCAGGTCCAGGACCTTGTCCTTGAGCTCCAGAACCTGCTCGATCTTGCTAGGGATCTCCTCGAGCTGCTGGTAGATCGCCTCGATCTCATCGGAGAACTTCGTGCCGCGGGCCTGGGCGAGGGCGAGACCCACAATGTAATTCGCCGCGACCTGCGCCAGGAAGGCCTTGGTGGACGCCACGCCGATTTCGGGTCCGGCGTGGGTGTAGAGCACCGCGTCCGCCTCGCGCGGGATCTGCGAACCATTGGTATTGCACACCGCCAGGACACGCGCGCCCTGCTTCTTGGCGTGCCGGACGGCCTCCAGGGTGTCGGCGGTCTCGCCGGACTGGGAGACTGCCACGACCAGCGTCTGCCGGTCGAGCACCGGGTCGCGGTAGCGGAACTCGCTGGCGACCTCGATCTCCACGGGCAGGCGCACCCAGTGCTCGATGGCGTACTTCGCCAACAGGCCGGAGTGGTAGGCCGAACCGCAGGCCACCACGAAGACCTTCTCGATCTGGCGGAGATCATCGTCCGACAGGCGCTGCTCGTCGAGCACCACCCGGCCATCGTCGAAGTGGCCGGCGAGGGTGTCGCGCACGGCGGCGGGCTGGTCGAAGATCTCCTTCATCATGAAGGAGTCGAAACCGCCCTTCTCTGCGGCGGCGAGGTCCCAGTCGATGGTGAACGGGCGGCCCTCGGTGGGCGTGCCGTCGAAGTCCATGACGCGGTAGTCGTGGTCGGTGATGACCACGGCGCTGTCGTCGTCGAGTTCCACGGCCTCACGGGTGTGGGCGATGAAACCGGCGACGTCGGAGCCCAGGAACATGCCGTCCTCCCCCACGCCCACGATCAGCGGGGTGGAGTGGCGGCCGGCGACGATCTTGCCCGGCTCGTCGGCGTGGGCGAACAGGACGGTGAACGCGCCCTCCAGGCGACGCAGCACCGCCAGGGCGGACGCCTCCAGGTCGCCGGCGGTCGGCCCTGCGGCGTAGGCCAGGGCGAGCAGGTGGGCGGCGACCTCGGAGTCGGTCTCGCTGGTCAGTTCGATGCCGGCGGCCTCGACCTCGGCGCGCAGCGGCGCGAAGTTCTCGATGATGCCGTTGTGGACGATCACGGCCTTGCCGTCGAAGGAGACGTGCGGGTGCGCGTTGACGTCGTTGGGGCGACCGTGCGTGGCCCAGCGGGTGTGGCCGATGCAGGTCTTGCCGGTGAAGCGTTCGCGGCCGGTCTCGGCGATGCGCTGCTGCAGGTTCGCCAGCTTGCCGGCCTTCTTCTCCATCTCGATATCGCCGTCTGAGACGACGGCGATTCCGGCGGAGTCGTACCCGCGGTACTCCATCCTGGCCAGCGACTCTAGGCCGATGTCGAGCGCCTTTGCAGAGCTACGGGCGCTTCCGATATATCCAACGATGCCACACATACTGGACAACCATACTGGTCCCCCTGGACACCCGTGAAGCGCATCCCCGTTGACCACCCCTCTGGGCCTGTGGTGGGCCGGTGGAGTGCCGGTGGAGCCGGCCCCCGCCCCGCGTTGAGGATCTATCAACTAGGGTAAGTGACGTGGCAGACAACGCGAAGAACCTGGTCCCCCGGTTGGAGAAGCGGGGCCCGCACAGGGTCCTGGTCGGCGAACTCGACTTCGCCGGCATTCCCGGCCGTATCTACACGCCTGCCGAGGGCAAGGCGATCGCCGGTGTGGCCTTTGGCCACGACTGGCGCGTCGGCGTGGACGCCTACCACGGCACCCTGCGCCACCTGGCCAGCTGGGGCATCGCCGTTGCGGCCCCGGACACCGAGCGTGGCCTGTTGCCGAACCACCGGGGTTTCGCCTCGGACCTGGAGTCCTGCCTGCAGATCCTCTCCGGTGTGCGCCTGGGTGTCGGCAATATCACCGTGGACCCGAACAAGCTCTTCTTCGCCGGGCACGGCATGGGCGCCGGCGCGGCGATCCTCGCGGCTACCGGACGGGCGGCTGCCGAGCCGGCGAAGAAGCGTTACCGGGACCGTCCGACGGTGGCCGGCGTCATCGCCGTGCACCCCTCGGACACCGCGCCCAGCTGCTATCAGGCAGCCCGGCACGTGCACGCCCCCGGCCTGGTCCTGGCCCCGGGACGCACCTTGGGTGTCGAGGCCGGCGAGCCCGAGCGCGTTGCCGCGCTTTGGGGCGGCGAGGCCGTATTCCGTCGCATCGAGAAGGCCTCGTCCACCGGCTTCCACGAGAAGGTGATCCGTAAGTTCCTCACCACGAACAGTGGGCTGGAGCTGGCGGCGCAGGACTTCATCCGCGCACTGATGACCGGATTCGTGCTCGCCGAGGACGACAAGCACTACGCGGCTTTCCGCGACCCTGCGGCTGAGATCAAGAAGTCTGAGGTGATGACCCGCGGCGAGCTCTTCGATAGCCTCCCGGAGTTCGCCGATCCGATCGACGCGGTGAACAAGGCCCTGCGCGCCTAAGCCTCGCTCCCCAGTTAGTCGAAGATCCCCGGACTCCGCCGCGGGGGACGTCCGGCGGTGTCCTGCCGGGGTGCCGCATCGTTGTTGTCGGTGCCGTTGGCCTCGAGAAGCTCCCGGAGGTCGCTGAGATCGCCAAGCTCACCGAGCAGCTCCGTCGCCTCATCCATCTGACGTTGGAACTTTCCGGCGGCATCGTCGACCTGCCTGATGTAGCCCTCCAACGCCGCCTCTATCGGGCTCCTGCTCACCACTGCTCACTCCTCTGCACCGATGGTGCATCTTGGCCGACCTCGCCAGACTGGCCGACCTCGCCGGATTTCTCGCCGGTGGTCCACAAGTCGGGCACCCAGCCATCATCCCCGGACGAATCGTCCTGGCCCTCCACCGCCGCAGTGCCGACCGAGGGGGCTTCCACCGGTGCGGCCGCTGTGTCAGGCGGCGGTGTCTGCGTGGCCGCGGTCTCCGTCCCCGGCTGGTAGGAACTCTTGTCGAATCCCTTCTCGGGGTCCACCGTGGGCGGCTCCGGCTCATCACAGGGTTCCGGTTCCGGCTCAGGTTCGCACGGTTCCGGTTCTGGTGCCGGCTCACACGGCTCTGGTTCTGGTTCGGGCACCGGCTCCGGCTCTGGTTCAGACTCACATGGCTCGGGTGGGCAGAGGTTCAGATCGATATCGATCAACGAACCGGAATTCTCCACCGAGAAATTTGCCGCCCCCTCGACGACACTCTCCACAACGCCCTCGACCGCACCCTTGATCCAGCCGCTAACCTGGCCGCCTATCTGGCCAGAGACATCAGGGAGCGTTGGTGTGACGACCGAGGAACCGACGATCCCCGACAAGGACGCCATCGATGTTGCAGCCGAGGCGGCTGAAGCAACAGGGGCGGCCGGCGGGCATGGCTCCGGAGTCGGCAGCACCCCGCCACCGCCACCACCGGCTGCGACCGTGGCGACCTCGGTCGGAACCGGGGCAACGTCGCAGTCTGGTGCCGGAGCCACCGGAGCAGGCTCCGTGGCCAAGGGCACCTGACAGGTTCCCTCCTCGGCGGCCGGGGCGCACTCGGCGATGGTGAGGTCCATACACTCACCCATCTGCGTGTTTCTGCCCTCCAGCAACGCGCCCACCCCGTCGCGTGCCCCGCACAGGAGCTGCGCCGCCATCTGGAGCAGCGCACGCGATGCCGCCGGATCGGTGGCACGCAAGGCCAGCCCCGCAGCGCAGAGCTCCTCGGCCGTGGCGACCGCCCCGTCCACGCAGGCTTCCACCTCGTCAGCACACAGGGACTGGATGGACTCCAACACTCGGTCACAGGTGGCCACCGCGTCATCTGCACGGTCCACCTCAGCCTCGTGCTCGTCGGCCTCCTCACCTCCCTCGCCCAACTTGCCGGCAATCATGCCGCCAGCGATACCAGTAATCAGATCCTTGGCACCCTCGAGCACTTCGCCGATGATCCCCTTGCCCTTCTTGCTGCCGTCCTTATCGTCCTTGCCGTCACCGTCGTCATCACCGCCGCCGACCATGCCGATGACGAAGTCCGCCGCCGTCAAAACGAAGGTGATGATCCACGGAACCACCGGTGCCAGCTTGGTCACCTGCCGACCCGATGCGTCGAGCTTCGCCACCGATGCGGCGATGCGGGCCTGGTCCGCCTGCACCGCGCTCACTGCTTCTCCCCCGCACCGAACCCGCGCTGCGAATCCCCCTCGGCGGTCGACACCGCGGAAACGGTGCCCGCGGCGGTCTCCAGACCACGGCGTAACCGGTCAATGTGGGCAAGTCTCACGCGGTGCGCACGCTCCCGCAATTCCACCAGACGCGCCGCTCGCTCAGCCAGTCCCCGACCATAACTGGCCGCCGTCCGTCGGGGCGCGGCCGCTGCGACCTCCGCCCTCCTGGTACCTACGGCGGCAAGCGCCTCCGACAATGCCGACTGCGCCGCGCCGTCGTCCACCCCGAGCCTGCCGATATCCGGTGCCACATGAACCCCCTTCGTCCTCCCGCCACCGTCGGCACGCCGCCGGCACGGGTCATCGATCATCCACTTGTCTACAACGTGACAAGAGAGACTCCCCGCCGCGCCGAAAGGTTCCCCGCCCCCGCCAGACCACGCCCCAAACCGAGAGCTACCGGGACTCCGCGATGCCCTTCAGCAGCATCGACAGCCCGAACGTGAACTCCTCACGGAGGTCCGCGTCGAGGTGTTGCGCGACCTGGGCGGTTGCCGGGTAGTGCGGGTCAGGCTCCGCAGCGCCTTCTTTCCCGTCTCCCCCATCTCCCCCGCCTGCCGGCGGTGCGGCGAAGGTGAGCTGCAGGGCAAAACCCACGGTGACGTGCGCAACGGTCGTATACGTCCGCGCCGCCACCGACGGTGCGAACCCCGCGTCCAGCAGGCGGGCCACGAACCGCTCGCGCAACAGTGCCGAATTCGGCCCCCGCGGGACGTCCGCCGCGAGCAGTGGGACGACCCCAGGGTGCCGGGCGAGCGCGGTGAAGATCGCCTCGGCCCCCGCCGCTGATGCCTCCTGCCAATCGGCATCCTCATGCGCCGCCTCACCCACCGTCTCCCCCACGGCCTCACCCAGCACGTGATCGACGATGAGCGCGTCCAACCCG
This sequence comes from Corynebacterium sp. AOP40-9SA-29, assembly GCF_052377405.1. Lineage (NCBI taxonomy): Bacteria > Bacillati > Actinomycetota > Actinomycetes > Mycobacteriales > Corynebacteriaceae > Corynebacterium > Corynebacterium sp. AOP40-9SA-29. The sequence continues at coordinate 26,145 of NZ_JBQSWR010000001.1, forward strand.
GGACGCCCGCCGAGGCGCCGGTAGAGCGTCGCTGTGCTCGAGCCGAGCCGCGAGGCGACATTGCGGACGCTGTACTCCGGGCCGTCGGCGTCGTCCAGCAACTCCAGACCCGCGGCGACGATGCGTGCCACCGGCACCGGCGGGCGTCCCCGTCCGCCGGTGGGGGCCTCCACCTGCGCCCACCACCTGGGACTTCCCGGCGTCGGCGATGCATCGGAGTCCATGTGCCCAACCTCCTCTTGACAGACTGCCGCAATAACGACAACACTGTGTTCATTATGACTGATCTCATCCTCATCGTAGGGGCCGGGCCCGTCGGCTCCGCACTCGCGCTCGACCTGACCCGCCGCGGCGTCCCCGTGCGCATCGTCGATCGTGCCGACGGCCCCTTCCCCGGCTCGCGCGCCAAAGGCGTGCAACCACGCACCCTGGAGGTCCTCGAGGACCTCGGCGTCCTCGACGCGCTGCTCGCCGGCGCCTCGTCCTACCCCCGGCTCGGCATCCACCTCGGACCACTGACCATCCCGCGCACCATGATCGCCCACCAGCCCGTAACCGAGGACGTCCCGTACCCGGACACGGTGCTCTCACCCCAGTTCCACACCGACCGCGTCCTGCAGGACGCCCTGCGCACCGCTGGCGTCACCGTCGACTACGGGCGCCACGTCGTCAGCGTGGAGCAGCACGACGATGGCGTGACCACCACCTTCGCCGACGGCGGCAGCGTCCACAGCGCCTACGTGGTCGGCGCCGACGGTGGGGCCAGCACGGTGCGTAAACAGGCCGGCATCGGCTTCGCCGGCAGCACCGACGACGAGGACCACATGATCATCGCGGATGTGACGATCCCCGGCCTGCGCCGCAATCGCTGGCACGTGTGGCCCGGTCGCTCCGGACGCTTCCTCGGCGCCTGCCCGCTGCCGGACGGCGAGCTCTTCCAGGTCATGCTCCGTCTGCCCGCCGCAACCCCCATGACGGACGACCCCGACGCCTTGCGAGAGGAGGTGCGCGAGGCGCTGGCGGCGAAGAAACTCACCGTCGGCGAGTTCTCCTGGGTCTCGCTGTTCCGCCCCAATATCCGGCTTGCCGAGCACTACCGCGCCGGACGCGTCCTGCTCGCCGGCGACGCCGCCCACTGCCACACCCCTGCCGGCGGCCAGGGGCTGAACACCGGTGTGCAGGACTCGTACAACCTCGGCTGGAAACTCGACGAGGTACTCCACGGCGCTCCAGCCACCCTGCTCGACACCTACGAGGAGGAGCGACGCCCGGTCGCCGCGCGTGTGCTCAAGATCTCCACGGAGCGCTACGACAGTTTCGAGAAAGACGCCCGGGCCGCAACGACCCGCGGCGACGAGGAACGCCAACTGCTGCTCTCCTACCGCGCCTCATCGCTGTGCCCCGAGGGGCAGGCCGGCACGCTACATGCCGGCGACCGCCTCCCCGACGCCCGCGATGCACACGGCAACCGGGTTTTCGACCTCACCGCCGGCCCCGGGTTCAGCATCCTCGCTATCGGCCTGGATGCGGCGACGCTGGCGCACGACTGGCCCGCCGTCCACGAACTGCCGGCCGGTGCCTACGGCATCAAGGAACCGACGCTGATCCTGGTGCGCCCCGACGGCTACGTCGGCTACATCGGTGCCGCCAGCTCCCCCACCGACGCCCCCACCGGCGTCGACGATGCGCTGCGCCGCATGCGGCGTCCTACCCCCTGACGCGCTGCGCGCGGCGAGACGCGCGCCTACCCCTCGGCGACGACGACGCCGGCGAGGCGTCCTGCGACGCGTTTGGCCTCCGCGGACGTCGGCGCCTCGACCATCACGCGATAGACCTGCTCGGTACCGCTGGGGCGCAGCAGCACCCGGCCGGTGTCGCCCAGCTCGGCCTCAGCCTCGGCGATCGCCTCGCGCACGACCTCGGAGGTGTGGATGCGCTCCTTCTCCTCCACCGGGACGTTGACCAGGGTCTGCGGCAGCACCGTCATCACGTCGGCCAACTCGCGCAGCGACTGGCCGGTGTCCGCCATGCGCGCCATGATGCGCAGGCCGGTGAGTGTGCCGTCGCCGGTGGTCGCGTGCGAAGGGATGACGATGTGGCCGGACTGCTCGCCACCCAGCGAGAAATCATTGGCGTTGAGATCGGCCAGCACATAGCGGTCGCCGACCTTGGTGCGCCGCAAAGTGATGCCGTGCTCCTTCATCGCCAGAGTCAGGCCCAGGTTCGACATCACCGTGGCTACGAGCGTGTTCTTGCGCAGCTCGCCGGACTCCTTCATCGCCACCGCCAGGATCGCCATGATCTGGTCGCCGTCGATGACATTGCCCTGTGAATCCACCGCGAGGCAGCGGTCGGCGTCGCCGTCGTGGGAGAGCCCCAGATCCGCCTGGTGCTCCAGGACGGCCTTCTGGATGACCTCGATATGGGTCGAGCCGCAGTTGTCGTTGATGTTGAAGGAGTTCGGCGAATTGTGGATCGCCACGACCTCGGCCCCGGCGGCCTCATAGGCCATGGGGGCGGCGAGACTCGCAGCACCATTGGCGCAGTCCACGACCACGCGGATGCCGTCCAGCGCGCGGGGGGCGGCGTCCTGCAGATGGAAGAGGTAGCGCTCCAGCGCGTCGCCGGACTCCTCGATGACCCGGCCGATCGCCGCGCCGGTGGGGCCGGACTCCTCGAGCTCCAGCATGGCGCCCTCGATCTCGTCCTCCACCGCGTCGTCGAGCTTGCGCCCGCCGCCGGCGAAGAACTTGATGCCGTTATCCGGCATCGGATTGTGCGACGCCGAGATCACCACACCCATATCCGCACCGTAGTCGTCGGTGAGGAATGCCACCGCCGGCGTGGGCAGCACGCCCACGTCCAGCACGTCCACCCCCTGCGACGCCATACCCGCCGACAACGCGCTCGCCAGCATCTCACCGGAGACCCGCGGGTCCCGTCCGATCACCGCGGTGGGACGCCGCTGCGAGGACTGCCCGGTCGTCGTCAGCACCCGCGCCGCGGCCGCCCCCAACCGCAGTGCCAGTGGTGCCGTCAGAGACCTGTTGGCGAGGCCCCGAACCCCGTCCGTACCGAAAAGTCTGCTCATGGGGTGCCAGTCTAGACGCTGGCACCCGCCACATCCCCCACCGACAGGCAACGCCGCCCCACCCCGCACGATGTGTGCGGGACGGGGCGGCGTCGGATCATGCAGCGTGATGCTGCACGAGGATCGAGCAAAGACTCCGAAGAATCAGCGCTTCGAGTACTGCGGTGCGCGACGGGCCTTGTGCAGACCAGCCTTCTTGCGCTCCACGGCACGGGCGTCACGAGTGAGGAAGCCAGCCTTCTTCAGCTCGGCACGCTCTTCCGGGTTGTACTTATTCAGCGCGCGGGAGATGGCGAGACGCATCGCACCGGCCTGACCGGACGGGCCACCGCCCTTGAGGTTGACCTGGAAGTCGAACTGGTTCTCGCGCTCGAGCAGGACGAGCGGAGCCTTGATCAGCTGCTGGTGCAGCTTGTTCGGGAAGTAGTCCTCCAGCGAACGACCGTTGCAGGTGAACTGGCCGGAGCCCTGCACCATGCGGATACGGACGACGGCCTCCTTGCGGCGACCGACAGTCTGGATCGGGCCGTCGAAGACGGTGGGGGCGACGACGTCGTCACCCTCGTCCTCGGAGACCTCGGAGATGGAGTCACCGATGCTGGCGACGAACTCCTCGTTGACGGCGTCAGTGGCGGCGAAGACCTCTTCGTCCACGGACTCGGCCTCGTAGTTCTCGTTGTCGGTCACTGTTCCACCTTCTTGATCTCGTAGGACTCGGGCTGCTGAGCCGCGAAGGGGTGCTCGGCGCCGGCGAAGACGCGGAGCTTCTTGGCGGACTCGCGGTTGAGCCGGTTGTGCGGCATCATGCCGACGATGGCGTCAGCGATGACGCGCTCCGGGTGCAGCTCCATGGAGCGACCCAGGGACATGGTCTTGAGGCCGCCCGGGTAACCGGAGTGACGGTAACGGAACTCGCGGTCCCGCTTGTTGGACGAGATGTGAACCTTGTCCGCATTGATGATGATGACATTGTCACCACAGTCGACGTTGGGCGCGTAGATAGCCTTGCCCTTGCCGCGCAGCAGGGAAGCTGCGTGGGTGGCGAGACGACCCAGGACCACGTCTTCGGCGTCGATGACGTACCACTTACGGGTCAGGTCACCGCTCTTCGGGTGGAAAGTAGTCATTTATGACTCCTTGGTCTTCATGGAACTGCCAGCCGGGAGACCCCTCGCCTTCTTGGGACAGGCCCGTAAAAGACGATGGTGCCCGCAGCGGCCGGTGGGGACCCGCGGGCCGACCACCGATGTTCCGTAAAAACGCAGCACGGGTGGTCGCAACCTGACTGAGGTTACCGGACGCGCGCGGCACAACCAAAAGGGGCCGCCACCGTCACGGGTAGTGACGGTGGCGGCTGGGTAGTGCAGCTGTACTGGCTGTGCTGGCTGTACTGGTCTAGCGGGTCAGGCCCAGCTATTGGCGGCGCTGTTGTTGATCTGGCTCATCCGGGAGCCGGCATTGTCCACCGCTCGGGCGATGGTCTGCAGCACCATGTTGAGCTCCTCCGCCGCGGCGTCCCACCGCTTCTGCGCAGTTTGATAAGCCGTAGCTGACTCCCCCTCCCACTCCGCCACCATGGGGGCAATGTCGCCCTTGAGTTGGTCGAGCATGCCATTGATGTTGCGGTTCGTGGCGTGAATGTCGGCGGACGTCTGGGCGATGTGGCCGAAGTCGTATTGAATCAAGATCTGGCTCCTTGGGGTGTCTGTGGTGCGTGGTGGATGATGCGTCAGCGGAAGGCGGCCATGTTGTCGTCCTCGACCTGCTGGAAGGCCCGGGCGTTGCCACGGATGTTCTCCGAAATACCGTCCAGTGCGAGCCGCAATTCCCGTGCCGAGTCGCTCCATCGGGCCATGAGCTGCATGAATGCGGCCTGAGCCTCCCCCTTCCACACCCCCGTGACTCCGTCGACCGTGCCCTGCAGGCGCGTGAGCTCTGCCTGCACCTGGCCGTTGACGGTGTCGACCTTGCCTGCCGTGGCCTGCATGACTTCGGTGGTCGTTCTGAAACTCATTGGGTCCCTCCCCTTTTGTGTCGAGTGCTCTGATCGGTGCCCTCCGTACAGCCGTTGCATGGGCCGTAGAGAAGGGACGTCACCGTAGAGAGACTCACCTGACACCCGAAAGGTTCCCCACCCCGCGTCGCGTGCCAGATTCGCCCCATCCGTGGCACGCTGCGCCCGAATATGCGACGCGACGCGGGGTCTACTCCAGCAGCGCGCGATAAGCCGTCGAGATGTGCTCGGCCACCAGGTCCCCTGCACCGTCCACGTCGCCGGCCTCGACCGCGGCGAGAATGCCCTTGTGCTGGGCACGCAGCGTGCCCGCCACGCTCTCCCAGTCGTCCTGACCACGAAAGCCGCGCAGGATCGGCGCGCGCAAGGACTCACGGATCGCCTGGGTCATGTCGGCGAAGAGCCGGTTGCCCGCCCCATGGGCGAGGGCAACGTGGAAGCGGGTGTCGGCGTCGTTGAACTCCTCGCGGCTCACCCCCGGTCGGTCCATGTCCGCCACGGCGGCGCGCATGCCCGCCAGGGCGTCCTCGTCCTGCTCGGCGGCGGAAAGCCGCGCGCTTTCAACCTCCAGGATGGTGCGGGTCTGGACTACCTCTTCGAGCCCGAAGTTGGACAGGGCCACGTGCAGACGCAGGAAACGCGACAGCGCCTCCGAGGGCATCGCGGCGATGAATGTGCCGGCTTTGTGCCCGGAGCCCACATTGGACTCCAGCACCCCCTGACCTTCCAGGACCCGGATGGCCTCGCGCACGGCGGCCCTGCTGACCTGCAGTTGTTCGGACAGAGTGCGTTCGGCGGGCAGCAGGTCGCCGACGTGCAGGGCGCCGGAGAGAATCTGATTCTCGATGGCGTCGACGACCATCTGGTGGGTCCGGATGCGCGGGACCGGTGCCCAGGCGGGTTCGTCAGTCATGGTCATTTTCTACCACGGCGCCCCTACCCGGCGGGCACACAAGAAGCGGAAGAAAGCCACGAAGAAGTCTTGACTCCAAAACCGCATGTGTCTTAGGCTGTGGTCGGACCACTGATGTGGTCTGAGTCACCGGACCGCAGAGTGACGCCCCGTCATAACCCAGACACACCCTAGAGACACCTCGAGGACCACATGAGCTCCACGTATTTACCCGACCTCGCGCCGGTCGCGGACAATCTCTTCCTCTCGTCACTCGTGGCGCTACTGCCGCTGGCGACTGTCTTCGTCACCCTCGGCGTGCTGCGCTGGCGCGCACACTGGGCCGGGCTCAGCGCCCTGGCGGTGTCCCTGGTCATCGCCGTTGCCGTCTACGGGATGCCCGTTCACTTGGCCGGGCTCTCCGCCACCCAGGGCGCGATCTTCGGCCTGTTCCCGATCATGTGGATCGTGGTCGCGGCGATCTGGTTCTACGAACTCACCGTGCGCTCCGGACGCTTCCTCGACCTGCGCGCGGTGATCGACCGCATCTCCGACGACCCGCGCGTGCAGGCCATCCTCATCGCCTTCTGCTTCGGCGGCATGCTCGAGGCCCTCGCCGGCTTCGGTGCCCCGCTGGCGATCACCGGCGTGATGCTGCTCGCCGTCGGCTTCGCGCGCATGCGTGCGGCCGTCGCCGTGCTCATCGCCAACACCGCCCCGGTGGCCTTCGGCGCGATCGCCACCCCGATCATCACCGCCGGTGCGCTGACAGGCATCGACTACGAGCACATCGGTGCCATCGTCGGACGCCAGACGCCGTTCATCGCCCTCTTCGTCCCGCTGTTCCTCTGCCTGCTGGTGGACGGAAAGAAGGGACTGAAGCAGTGCTGGCCGATCGCCCTGGTCATCGGCGCGGTCTTCGCCGTGGTCCAGTTCACCTCCTCGAACTACATCTCCGTGGAGCTCACCGACATCATCTCCGCACTCGCCGGCCTGGCCGTTGCGGTGGTCATGCTGCAGTTCTGGCGTCCGGCAGGCACCGCCGAGGCACGCGAGCGCCTCCTGACCGAGCGTCGTGAAGAAGAGGAGCAGGGCGACGTGCAGGACGTCACGAGCACCGACAACGCCCACGCCGCTGCCGCCGGCGGCGCCGAGGTGGTCACCCGCGAACTGACGACCTCGCGCACCCTGATGGCCCTGTTCCCCTACCTGCTGGTCATCGTGATCTTCTCGATCGCCAAGCTGTGGGACCCGGTCGTCGACTTCCTGGCCTCCACCGATGTATCGATCCCGTGGCCGGGCCTGGACGGCAATGTGCTCACCGCCGATGGCTCGGTCTCCTCTTCCACCGTCTACGGGTTCCCGTGGCTGTCCTCGCCCGGCACCCTGCTGATGATCACCGGCGTGATCGTCGCCGCAGTATACCGGGTCTCTCCGAAGGTCGCCGTGCAGGCGTACTGGGAGAACCTGGTGAAGATGCGGTTCTCGATCCTCACCGTCGCCGCGGTGCTCTCGCTGGCGTACGTGATGAACCAGTCGGGCCAGACCATCACCATCGGACACTGGATCGCCGGTGCCGGTGCAGCCTTCGCTTTCTTCGCCCCCGTCCTGGGCTGGCTGGGCACCGCGGTGACCGGCTCGGACACCAGCGCCAACGCCCTGTTCGCCACCCTGCAGCAGACCGCGGCGAACCAGGCCGGCCTGGATCCGGCACTGATGGTGGCGTCCAATACGTCCGGCGGTGTCGTCGCCAAGCTCGTCAGCCCGCAGAACCTGACGATCGTCGCCACCGCGGTGGGCCTGGCCGGCCGCGAGTCGGAGATCCTGCGCAAGGTCATGTGGTGGAGCATCGGCATGCTTGCCGGCATCTGCCTGATCAACGGACTGCAGGCCACCGTCCTGGATTGGATGATCCCGTAGCGAGTACGCTCGGAAACGGACCCTGTGGTCCGACCACATAGGACCCATAACAAACCACACATACCCATCACGAAGGAGAACACCATGGTTAAGCGCCAACTCCCCCACCCCGCCGAGATCCTCGAACTCATGCAGTTCAAGAAGCCCGAGCTCAACGCGAAGAAGCGTCGCCTGGACTCCGCCCTCACCATCTACGACCTGCGCAAGATCGCCAAGCGTCGCACCCCGGCCTCCGCCTTCGACTACACCGACGGTGCCGCCGAGGAGGAGATCTCCATCGCACGCGCCCGCCAGGCCTTCGAGGACGTGGAGTTCCACCCGTCCATCCTCAAGGACGCCTCGCAGATCGACACCACCGCCAGCATCCACGGCGGCACCTCCGCCCTGCCCTTCGGCATCGCGCCCACCGGTTTCACCCGCCTGATGCAGACCGAGGGTGAGATCGCCGGTGCCGGTGCCGCGGCCGCCGCCGGCATCCCCTTCAGCCTCTCCACCCTGGGCACCACCTCCATCGAGGACGTCAAGGCCACCAACCCGCACGGCCGCAACTGGTTCCAGCTCTACGTGATGAAGGACCGCGACATCTCCTATGGGCTCGTCGAGCGCGCCGCCAAGGCCGGCTTCGACACCCTGTTCTTCACCGTCGACACACCGGTCGCCGGCAACCGTATGCGCGACACCCGCCACGGCTTCTCCATCCCGCCGCAGCTCACCGCCAAGACCGTGCTCGACGCCATCCCGCGCCCCTGGTGGTGGATCGACTTCCTGACCACCCCGCCGCTGGAGTTCGCCTCCCTGACCTCCACCGGCGGCACCGTCGGCGAGATGCTCGACTCCGCGATGGACCCCACCATCAACTACAAGGACCTCGAGATCATCCGCGAGATGTGGCCCGGCAAGATCTCCGTCAAGGGCGTGCAGAACGTGGAGGATGCCAAGACCCTCGCCGACCTCGGCGTGGACTCCGTGGTGCTGTCCAACCACGGCGGACGCCAGCTCGACCGCGCACCCGTGCCCTTCCAGCTGCTGCCCGAGGTCGTCCGCGAGGTCGGCGGCGACATGGAGATCCTCGTCGACACCGGCATCATGAACGGTGCCGACATCGTGGCCGCCATGGCCCTCGGCGCCGACTTCACCCTCGTCGGCCGCGCCTACCTCTACGGCCTGATGGCCGGCGGACGCGAGGGCGTGGACCGCACGATCAGCATCCTGCGCTCCCAGATCGAGCGCACCATGAAGCTGCTGCAGGTCACCAGCCTCGAGGAACTCGGCCCGCAGCACGTCACCCAGCTGTCGCGCTTCAACCGGATCGACCCGTCGCTCAGCTCACTCGGGAAGTAGTACCCGGGCGGTCGCGCCGAACCGGTCGCAGACCGCCTGCCGGTCCTCGGTGAGATCGCGATACTGGCAGCCGATGGACACCTGGTGGCCGTCGACCAGCCGGACACGCCACGACGTCGTCGAGTCCGGGAAGTGCTCTTCATAGGTCACCGGCGAGCGATTCGTCACCACCACGTCGCCGGTCCCGTCGAGGGCGCGCAGCATCGCGGTGTCCAGTTCCCCCTGCGTCCCGACCGGCGTGGGCGCGGCGGCGAGGAGCACCCGCATCCCGGCGTCCCCCGAGGTCCAGATGTCGCGCTCGGTGGTGCTCTCGGTAATCTCCCACCCGGCAACATCGACCGTCACCTGCGGCGCGTCCGGACGGTCGGCGTACTCCATCTCGCTGCCGGAACTCATCTCCCGCCACGCCTCGGGCTCCGGCTCAGGTTCTTCCACTACGCCGGACGCATCGGACGCCGCGAGCGTCGCGGCGTCCGGCGTGTGCGTTGCCCCCGCCACGTCGGCGGCGCCGCCGCCGACGACACCGATAAACACCAGCGCGATGGTGGCCACGGCGACCACAGCAATCGTCCCCACCGCCGACAACATCAGCCCCCGACGCCGCGGGACGTCCCGCGCCGGTTCCGGCTCGGGCTCCAGTTCCGGTGGGGCGGGGTCCTCGAGTTCGGCGCGCGCCGCCGCCAGGTCGCCGGCCAACCGCAGCGCCGGGCCAACGTCCACCGTGCGGGCGCGTAGCCCGTGGAGCCGCAGATACGCCGCCGTGGCCTCCTTGTCCGGCCCGGCGACCAGCACATCTGAGATCTGCGCACCGATCCCCCAGGGAAAAACGGTGCGCGGCACCACCGGATTGGCGCTGGTGAGTTCCGGGTCCGCCGCCCTGACCTCCAGCGCCTCCTCCACCAGTTCACGGACGGACTCCAATCGGCGCAGTGGTACACCTGAGCCACGAAAGACCGGGGTCGTGTCCCCTGTGTCCTCTATATCTTCGCCACGGACCTCCAGCCCGCTGAGAAGGTCCGTCACGCACAACCCGTTGACCAGCACCCCGGATTCGGTGAGTGCCACCGCATCAGCCACCATCGTCGAACTCACACCTGTACCCCCGCGTCTTCTGTGTTCGCGTTCTCTGTGTCCACCGTCGCAACCTGCACGTCCTCCGCGGCGTCCTGCACCAGCACGCCGCGTCCCGGCGGGCGGGACGTGAGCACCTGCCCGGCGACCGGGCCGTCCTCCCGCGGTGCCGAGAGCACCAGCCAGCCGGTCAGGTCGCGGATCCCCTGCATCAGCGGGGTGTAGGCGCTGCGGCCGATCATCGCGCTGCGTCGGGCGGTGACCAGGTGCAGGCCGATGTCCGCCGCATGCGGCAGCAACGGCACCAGCAGGTCCACCGCCGCGGCCAGGTCGGCCGACTGGTCCAGATCATCGACCACGATCACCCGCTGCGTCCCGCTCCACCAGCTACGGTCGCGCAATTGTGCGGCGGTGAGCTCGGCGTCCTCCCCCGGCACTCGCGCTTTCATCTCTTCGACCCAGCTGCTCAGCGCGCGCAGGAACCCCGCGGCCGGACGGTACCCCGGCACGCCGAGCAATCCCCGACGCACATCCGTGGCCAGCACCTCCACACCCTCCCGGCGCGAGGACGCCCAGGCGACGGTGCGCAGCGCGGTCGTGGCCCCGGCGCGCGCCTGCCCCACCACCGTGAGGTGCGGGAACGCCTCCGGATCCCAGTGCACCGTGGACAGGGTCCGCCCACCCACGCCGAGCGGCACGCCGGTCACCTCGTCCAGTGCACTGACGTCCACCTGCGAGGGGAGGACGCGCAGGGCGCGGGCCGGTTCTCCGCGCGCCACGCTGACCTTGCGCACGTGCTCCACGTCCTGGGCATCGGAATAAGCAACCTGCAGGTGCTTGCCACCGGGGGAAACCCCGCGCCCCGGATAATCGGGCAGGGTGCGTTGGGCATCGCGGAACTGCGACTCGGCGGGAGTGAGCCGCAACTCCACCGCGCCGGTGAGCAGGTCACGCAGGGCGGGACGGAACGTCCAGCGCAAGGAGGTGACCACCACGTGCACCCCACGCTGCATGCCGCCGGCGACCAGCGACGCCAGGCGTCGGTCGTCATCGCCGGAGGGGTCGAGAGCGTCGAGACCGTCGACGACCAGCACGCGGTGCGCTGCACCACCCGTGGCGTCCTGCCCGAGCTCGTCGAGGACCCGGCCCAGCAGCTCCACCCCCACCACCGCGGCGACCTGCGGGAGCCGCTCCAGATCGCGCAGCCCACCACCGGGGTCCACCACGTACACCGCCACACCCGGCGAACTCAACGCCAGGCCGAGCACCAGCGAACGCACCAATGTGGTCTTGCCGGTGCCTGGTTGCCCGACGACCGCCCAGTGACGGCGGCGCAGGTCCAGCACGCACGGGCGCTGCACCCCGTCGAAAGGCAGGTCCTCCAGACCCAGGTGCACGGTGAGGGGCTCGATGTGGGTATCGCCGGAACCCATCACCGCGCTGGCCGGCAGCAGTTCCGGCAAGGGCTCCAACCAGATCGGGTTACGGTTCGGCCCCGCCAACCGGTCGATGACCAGTTCCATCGTGGTGCCCGCAGCCTCCAGCTCCACGCCCAGCTCCCGCACCAGCCGGGAGTCCAGCGGCACCTCGGGGCCGGAGACATAGGCCGACTGGAAACGCACCTGGCCGGTGGACCCCAACCCCGCCGAACTCAGGATCGCCGCGCCCGGGGTCGAGGGCAGTTCATAGGCCGCGGTGGAGCCGATGAGCTGGCGCGACTCCGAGGCAGAGAACGTGCGCAGGGCGATGCGGTACGACAGGTGCGACTCCAGGCCGCGCAACCTGCCCTCCTCCAGGCGCTGACTGGCCAGCAGCAGGTGGATCTGCAGACTGCGGCCGAGGCGTCCGATAGCGGCGAAGACCTCGGCGAACTCCGGACGGGCGTGCAGCAGCTCGGAGAACTCGTCGACGATGATGAACAACGCCGGCATCTCCCCGGGATGGACCTGGTTGTACTGCGCGGCCGTCGCCATACCGGCGGCGTGCAACCGCTCCTGCCGACGGTGCAGTTCACCGAGCAGGGAGTCCTGCATCCGGTCGACCAGCACGGCCTCATCCGAGAGGTTCGTGATCACCGCCGAGGTGTGCGGCAGCCGCTCCATGCCGGCGAAGGCGGCCCCGCCCTTGAAATCCACGAGCACGAAGTTGAGTTCCTCCGGGGAATGCCGGTGGGCGAAACTCGTGACCACCGACCGCAAGAGTTCCGACTTTCCGCTGCCTGTGGCACCGATGCACAACCCGTGTGGGCCGATGCCGCCCTTCGCCGCCTCCCGGATGTCCAGGTGCACCGGTGCAGGGGAGAACCCGATCGCCGCGCGCAGTCCCCCGCCCGGCACGTCCAGCACGGAGCGGGACGCCCGGGCCGAGGTCCTCGACCGGCACAGCGCGGCGAGTTCGACATCGCTGAGCTCATCGGCGGTGGCGAAAGGACGCCACCCGTCGACCGTCCACGCCGCCAGGACGCCGTCCTGCGCGTGAAGCAGCAGCCCACCGTCCGCCGCGGCGTCCTGCCAGCCGGCCGCCACCGACGCCGGATCGGCGAGCACCGTCACCGTGCCCGCCGCCAAGGTCACCGCAGGTGGCAGAGCATCCCCGGCATCCCCACCCACCCCGCTCACGTGGCGGAAGCGCACGTGCAACGTGCCGTCCTGCGCGGACAGCCACCTGTCGTGCGGTCCGGAGACCCGCACCGACGCATCGTCCTGCATCACCGCCTGCCCCTGCATCGCGTTGACCAGTCCAGGTGCCCCGTCCCCGGTGACGACCACGCAGTCGAACTCGCGCAGGTCCACCGCCACCGGCGCCTCGATGGTGGCGTAGGTGCGCGCCAGGTCGCGCAAGGTCGTCGCGCACACCGGCTCCAGGTCCTCCGGCGGGGCGTCGACCGGGATCTCCAGCGGGTCGTCCGGCGCCTGCACCGCGGTGCCGATACGCACCACCCCGGGCTCGGGACGCTGGGCCGTGCTCTCGGACTCTGCCGTGCCTGCTGTGCCGGTCGCGCCGTCCGCCGTCACGCGCGTCCATAGCGCACGGGGATCCGGATGTGTCACCGCCATGCGCGCCCACTGCTCCCGGCGCGCCCGGTGCAGCGAGTCCGACAGGGCGTCCAGGTGCCGGTGGAAACCCCGGCGGACCTCGTCAACGTCCTGCCCGCCGGGGCTGATCATCATCGCCAAGCTTCCCAACATCATGAGAGGAAAAATAAAAGCCATAGGCGATCTGCCCATCCCCGAGAGCACCATCGCGGCGACCATACCCACCACCGCCACGACCATCACCACGGGCATGAGAATCCGGATGAACGGCTGCTTATTTTTCGGCAATGTCGGTGGTGCCTGCGACTTCATCTGCGAAAATCCCCTCGCGTCCCCCTGCCACGCCCCCTGCGCGACAACTGTCGGAACATCACTGTACACTCTCGAAGCATCCGACCGTGGCCGTCGGGGACACGTCAGGGGGACGTGACCGGCCGCGGAACTCAGGAAAGTACAGAACCGGGGAACAACACCACCCATGATCGCCGTGAGCATCACCGTCGCACGCGAGCGCACCGTGGAGGCCACCGTGGCCGACACCGTGCCCGTCGCCGAACTCGTCCCGCACCTGGTCGACGCCTCTCCCGGGGAGGTCTGGCGCTTGTCCGGTCCGCTCGGGGTGCTGCGCCCGGAAGACTCCCTGTCGCAGTCCGGGGTCCGCCCCGGCGAACGCCTCACCCTCGACAAGGACGCGCTGCCCGCCCCGCCGGTCGATGACGTCGGACGGCTCAGCGCGCCGGTGGCGTCCTCGCCGGCGGTGTGGGTCGCTGCACTACTCACCGCCACGGTGTGCTCCCTGGTGTGGGCGCCGCTGTGGAGCCCCGAGGAGCACGTGCGCTGGCACCCCACCGATATCAGTGACCTCGCGGTGGGCCTGCTTGGCGGGGACGTCGCCGGACGCGGCGAGGCGCTGGTGGTGTGCGCGGTGCTGCTGCTCGCCACGCTGGCCGCGGCCGCCGGCTCCCTGGTGGACCGGCGTTTCCTGCCGGTCGCCGCGGTCCTCGGCTTCGGGCTTGGTTTGCAGGTCAACGTTCTGACGGCCTGCGTATTCGCCGCGATGTCGGTGTGGCGGCACGGAGTGGTTCGCACCATGACGGTGGGTCTGGCGCTGGCCGCCGCGGTCAACGTGAGCCCGGGGCTGACCACGCTGGTGGCCGTGGTGGCGTTGACGTTCTCCGGGCAACTCGCGGTGGGCCTGGCCGGTATCACCCTGCCGCGGGTGCCGGCGACCGGGCTTTTCGCTGCCGCCGCGCGGGAGAGCGGGGCCGCTGGTACTGCCGAGTCCTCCAGTGCCACAGAGGCTGCCCGGGCGCTGCGCCTGCATCCGGCCATCGTGGTGACCTGCTGTGTGGTGATCCTCGCCGGTGCCGTGCAACTCCTGCCGCTGCACGGCGAGGCCAGCTTGTGGACGCAAGCCGCCTTGCTCACCGTCGCGGTGACCGGGTTGTCGGCGCGGGCGACCCGCCCGGTGCACGCAGTCGCCGTCACCGTCACCGCCGTGTTGCTGCTTCTCTGGGTGGTCTTACAACTGCCCGCACCGTGGTCGCTGCTGGCCCTGGCACCGGTGGCCCTGCCGGCGGTGCGGATCACCTCCCCGCTGGCCGGACGCGTCCTCGACGTGCTGGAGACCGTTGCTTTCACCGTCGCCGTCCCCCTGCTGATCAGCACCACCGGTGTCTTCGAGGTGCGGCGGGGGATCGGATGTGCCGGCGTGTACGGGCGGCGGTGCTGGTACCGCTGGCCTTGCTCGTGGCGTCCGGCGCGGTGGTTCCGATGCCGGCGTTCGCGCCGGCACAGGCGCAGCAACGCTGCGATGAACCGCTCGTTGGCGACGTCCTACCCATCGACGTCGCCCTGCCCCACGACCTGTCCACCGGGCGCGACGTGGGCGTGGCCGTGGTGGACACCGGGGCTTCAGCCCCCGGCATCATCACCGACCGGCCCGGCGACCGGGACCACTGCCTGTTGCACGGCACCGCGGTGACCGGAGTGCTGCGCACGACCGCCCCGGACGCCCGGGTGGTGTCCGTGCGCCAAGGCGAGGGGTCGAATACCACCGTCGCCGATCTCGTCGACGCGCTCGACCGGGCCCGCACCACCGCCTCCGAGCACGGGGTGCGCATTCTGAATGTTTCCGTGGTGGCCTGCGAGGACACCGCCGAACTACGCCGGGCGGTCGACGCGGTGGAACGCGATGGCCTGTTGCTCGTCGCCGCCGCCGGTAATGCCGGACAGTGCAGAGACGACCAGGTCCCCTACCCCGCCGCGCTGCCTGGCGTGCTCACCGTGGGCGGGGTCGATGCGAGGGTGCTTGATACCAACCCCGACTCCAACCCCGACGCCGGACGCCGCCCCGCCGACTACTCCGTGCCTGGCGAGTGGGTGGACCTGCACGCACCGGGCGGGCCGGTGTCGGCGACCTTGCAGACCGGAGATACCACCAGGACCATCGTCGGCGACCCCGCCCCGTTCTCCGGCACGAGTTTCGCCGCACCCGTGGTCGCCGGTACCGCCGCCCTGGTGTGGCAGCTGCGCCCCGAACTCTCCGCCGCCGAGGTGCATTCCTTACTCGTCGACACTGCCGAGCAGGGTGTGGTGGCCGTGGTCTCCCCGGTCGCGGCGGTGGGCGCGGTACTGGACCGGGCGGGTTCCGCAGAAAACCCAGAGCTTTCGGGGCACGCTGAAGCCGCCGCGCACTACGAGATGCCCGCCGAGGTCACCGTGGTGCGGTCCGTCGACGTCCCGGTGGACCTGCGGGTTCCCCTGGTGTTGGCGGGGGTCGTGGCGGTGGCGATACTCACCGCCGTCATCCTGCGGGTCCGCCGCTAGCGTCCGGTGAGGGTGCGGCTCGCCCGCTCCTCGGAGAGCACCCCACCGTCCGGCAGCCCCTCCACCACAGCGAAGGACACCCGTGCCAGGTCGGCGACACCGGAATCATCGGCCTCGACCAGCCCGAGTACCCGCAGGTCCTGGGCGGCCGTCACCGAGTAGCGCACCCCGGACTCGGCGACGAGCACATAACCACGCTCTGTGAGCAGGGCGGAGGTGCCCCGTGGGCCCATGAAATGGGAGCCGGGGTGTGGAGCATCGTGCTGCAGCGATTCGGCCGCCACCACATGCTCGCCGATGCACACCTCCCCCACCGTCGCCCCGTCGAGCAGGTCCAACTCCACCGGCACATGCGACAGCGCCGACAGCCCGGTGACCTCCGGTCGTGACAGCACCACCGACAATGGCTCACTGGCCTGGTGCGGAACCAGCGCCTCCACGATCGCCCGCCGTGCGCCGGTGACCTCGGCGACACCGTCCTGCCCGGTGAGGAAAACCCGATCGCCGGCGGCGACGGCGTGCTGCAAGGAACCCAGCGCCACGTCCGGCCCGCGCTCCAGGACCTCCAGCACGTCCTGGCTCACCGGAACCGGGGTCGCCCCCAGGGCGCGCGCCAGCACGGGGCCGTCCGGCAGCAGTAACCGTCGTCCGTCCACCGCCAGCCACGTGCCGGACGGTGCGGCAAGCACCGCCGCCCCGGCGTCCGGCAACGCGGGTGCGGCGACCACCCCGTCGGCGCAACGCGCCCACGACACCACGGGGGCGGGCACCAGGCCCGGGGCGTCCGGCATGCCGAGCGTGGGGCCGGTGCCATAGGAGGCCAACTGCTCCGACGTCGAGGTGGTGACCTCCTCGGGCGCGCCGAGCAGCAGGCGCGCGGAAGCGACGTTGGTCACCGGGTGGAAGTCGGTGCCGATACGAACGTGCAGGGTACCGGCCTCATCGGCGACGATGCCGGCGTCGTCGATGGACGGCTGGGGGCGCAGCATCGCCACCAGCAGAATCCCGCCGGTGACGAGCAAGGTGAGCAGCACCCCCACCCCCACCGCCCGACGCTGCGTGCGCAACGGGTCCTGCGCCATACGCGCATCCCCCGTGACCAGCGCCAATTCGGCACGTCGCAGCAGGAACGAATAACCGGACACCTGCAGACCTGTGGTCCTCATGAAAGTCTTCCCCCTATTGTTTCCCCTATTGTTTCCCCCGGCACACTGTGCCTATGCTTGCGGATGGTACATCATCGGGTGCGCCGGGGGCTGGGGAAACTGAGGGGGAATCTATGGGCAGGATGCTGGGCAGAATCGTGGCTGCAGTGCAGTGGTACCACCGGCAGGTCGGCGGCGGAGTCTCCGCCGGCAGTGGCGACCGGGTGTGGTTCCGCGTGCACGTGCCGCATACGCGCACCTGGGGTGACGGGCACGTCGACCCCGTGGCGCTCGACGCTTCACTGCTCGAGCGTCTCGCCGCGGGCCTGCGGGTGGACGCCGACCTACTGGCGACCGCGGTCGCACCGCCGCCGCGGGCGGCTTCCCCGCTGGAGCGTTCCTACGTGGGCCTGGCGTCGCTATTGCGCATCCCTGGGCATTGCCTGATCGGCGTGCCGGCTGAATCGGCTGAGACGGCCGAGCGGATGCCGTGGTCGGCGGCCGGCTGTGGACTGCTGGCCTCCCGGTTGCCCGATCTCCCCGCGGCGGCAACGATGCGCAGCGGGCTACAGGCCGGCCCGCTACCTGGGTGGATGGTGGGCACCGACATCTACGGCGCACCGGTGGTGCTGCACCTGCCGCCGGGGACGACCGTGCTGCTGCGCGGGCAGGACGCCGCGACGCTCGCGCGCACCGTCGCGCCGTCCGGCCGGGTTTTAGGGCAGGACGTTACGCTGGTCGACTCGGTTGAGGCGTGGCGTTCCGCGTGGCACCCGCAGCGTTGCCGCGTGGTGGTGCAGGACGGAGAGTTGGACGAGATCCTGGCCGATGTGGTGGCAGACGTGGTGGTCGACCTCGACGCCGGGACACTGACATCGGCCGACACCGTTGTCGAGGTGACCGCCCTGCCGCTGCGGGTGCCCCGCTAACCTGGGTGCCGTGAAGAGACTCGTCGCGGGCATGGAGCGCCACCAGATCGCCCTGTACCTGCTCGCCATCCTGGCCGGCGGGATCATCGGCATGCTGGCAGGGGCCGGTACCGCCGCGACAGCCGGGCACCTGGTGAACCCGGTGCTGGGTCTGCTGCTCTACGTGACATTCCTGGGCATCCCGCTGAGCAGGGCATTGTCCACCCTGCGCGACCTGCGCTTCCTGACCACCGTGGCCGTAGTGAACTTCGTAATTGTGCCAGTGATCGTGTGGCTGCTGACCCGGCCGATCGCCGGGGACGAGGTGCTGCTCGTCGGGGTGCTGTTCGTGCTGCTGGCCCCGTGCATCGACTACGTGATCGTGTTCACCGGACTGGCCGGTGGCGCGGCCGACCGGTTGCTCGCCGCGGCCCCGCTGCTCATGGCCGCCCAGATGCTCCTGCTGCCGGTGTACCTGTGGGCCTTCCTCGGATCCGAGGTACTGTCCGGATTCGAGGCCGGGCCCTTCGTCGAAGCCTTCGTGGTGCTCATCGTGCTGCCGCTGTGCGGCGCCGCGGCGACCCAGGCGATCCCTGGGCGGGCGGGGGACGCCATGCGCGACGGAATGGCCGGGCTCATGGTCCCGCTGATGATGCTGACCCTGGCGCTGGTGGTCACATCACAGATCGCCGGGGTGAACCGGCAACTCTCGCGGCTGGTGCAGGTCGTTCCGGTATACGTGGCGTTCGTGGTGGTGATGACGGTGCTGGGATGGCTCGCCGGACGTTTCGGTGCACTGGATGTGCCGGCGCGTCGGGCGGTGGTGTTCACCGGGGTAACCCGCAACTCCCTCGTCGTCCTGCCGCTGGTACTCGCCCTGCCCGCCGGCTACGAACTCACCCCGCTGGTGGTGGTCACCCAGACACTCGTCGAACTGGTGGCGATGGTGGTGCTGGTCAGGACGGTTCCGCTGATGATTCCGGCGCGTCCACCGCGTCCGGCGCGTCCACCGGTGCCCGCCGGTCGCGGGTGACGGCCACGCGGGCGGCCATCTCGTTCTGCGGCGGGTACTGGACCTCTACGAGGTTCAGTCCGCAGGCCGGTGCCACGGCCACGGCCGAACTGCGCGATCGCTCATCGAGCAGCCCGCGGGTGAAGGCCTCGTCGCGACGTCCCTCCCCCACGCTCAACACCGCGCCCACCAGGGAGCGCACCATCGACCAGCAGAAGGCGTCCGCCACGACTGTCGCCTCGTAGGTATTCGGCTCGGCGACGGTGGACACGTCGCGCCAGGTGAACTCCTGGAGTTCACGCACCGTGGTGGCGTTGGGCCGGTACTTGCAGAAGGCGGCGAAGTCGTGCAGGCCGACCAGGACGTCCGACGCGGTCTGCACCGCGGCGAGGTCCACGTCGCGCCGCCAGGTGGCGGTGTCGCGGGCGCGCACCGGCAGCACCCCGGCGTCCGCGGTGGTCACCCGGTAGCGGTAGCGCCGCGACAGCGCGGAGAACCGCGCGTCGAAACCCTCCGGTGCCGCGGTGGCACCGTGCAGGCGGATGTCCGTCGGCAGCATCCGCGACAGCCGACGCACCAGCGCCTCCGGACGGTCTAGCGAACGTTGCTCGAACGCGGAGGACGGCAGGTCGACGTGCGCGACCTGCCCGTCGGCGTGCACGCCGGCGTCGGTGCGTCCGGCGACGACGAGCTCCACCGGTTCCCGCACAACCAGCGACAGGGCGTCCTCCAGCACACCGGCGACGGTCCGCAGGCCCTCCTGCGGACCCTTTTGGCGCGCCCAACCGTGGAAGTCGGTGCCATCGTAGGCGACGTCGAGTCGGACGCGGACCTGCCCGGTCATGAATCCTCCTGGGTGGTGTTATCTTCGCGGTCGTCGTGTCGGCGCCGGCCCCAGCCGCTCGCCCGGGAACCGGAGAGTCCGGCGAAGCCCGGGTAGCGGCGCTGGTTGTGCCCGGGGGCGGAGTCCGGGAACTCGAGGGCCTCGAACTCGGCCATTTCGGCCATCTCGGCGACCCGTCGGCTCTCCTGGTCCCCCGCCCCGCCGAGGGAGTACATGCACACGCCAATGATCATCAACCAGACCGTCAACGTGTCGAAGGCGAGGCGCTCATAGGCGCCCGGCATGCCGCGCGGCCCGAGCAACAACAGCGCCAGCAGGCCCACGACCGAAGCGGTCAGCATCAAACGGGTAATCGGCAGGTAGCCGCCGTAAATTAACGGATGCGGACCGCGTCCCCCCGCGGTGCGTGCCGAACCGACCCCGGTGAGGAAAGCCATGAACGCCCACATCAGGATCGCGTAGAAGAGCATCGCCAGGTCGTGGATCGCCGCGGAGACGTCATAAGGGAACAACCCCGCCAACATGTACAAGGCGCCAGCGCCGCCGACGAGCACCGCGGACATGCGCACCGAGCGGTGCTTCTCGGCACCGGCGGCGATCCACATCACCCCGGCGGCGACCACCATGAGGAACCCCGCCGCCGTATACGAGGCATTGGTGATCAGGTAGGCGGGGTTGCAGACATACCGGGTCCCCAGGTTGTCGCGCAGCACCTGGCACTCGGTGACGGTGTAGTCGCCGAGCCGGTTGTCCGTGAAGGAGTACAGGCCACGCCAGCTCAACAAGGCGGCGATGTGCCCGAACCCGGTGGCGAGACCGCTGAGAAGCAGCAGCACGCCGGAAAGTCGGTAGGTCAACACAGGGCCTGACTCTACCAAGGAGAAAGCCGAGAACCACGGTCGCGACCGCACATACAACAACGCCCGCCCTCACCGTTGCACGGTGGGGACGGGCGCGGTCAGTTTCCGCGGATGCGGAGAGTGCCGGGGGCTTACTTCTCCTCGGCGGACTCCTCAGCCTCGGTGACCTCAGCCTCTGCAGCCTCATCGGCGGCAGCGGCGTCGGTAGCCTCATCGGCCTCGACGACCGGTGCGTCCTCGGAGACCGGGGTCTCCTCGGCTGCCTTGGAGGCAGCGGCGCGGGTCGCACGGGTCGCCTCGGAGGAGGCGAGCTCCTCGAGGACCAGGGAGATCTGGCTCATCGGAGCGTTGTCACCCTTACGGTTCTCGAGCTTGATGATGCGGGTGTAACCACCGGGACGGCCCTCGAACTTCGGCGCGAGCTCGTTGAACAGGTAGGCGACGACCTCCTTGTCCGTGATGAGCTTCAGCACGTTACGACGGTCGGCGACGGTACCCTTCTTCGCCTTCGTGATGATCTTCTCGACGTACGGGCGCAGCAGCTTGGCCTTCGCGTCCGTGGTCTTGATGGCGCCGTGCTCGATGAGCTGAGCTGCCAGGTTGGCGAGGATCTTCTTCTGGTGGGAAGCAGATCCGCCGAGGCGGGCACCCTTCTTCGGGGTAGGCATAACTTCTCCTCGTGTGTTTCTCTAGTCAGACTGTGTTAAGCGCGGTGTCCGCGAACCACCGGTGTCCCACACAGCACAGCCGACGGCGGTTCCCGAAACGAGTTGCTACTCTGCGATGTCTTCGCCCTCGGTGTCGACGAATTCGCCGGACTCCGGGTCGTAGCCCTCAATGTCGTTGATGTCAAAGCCCTCGGGCGCGTCCTTGAGCCCCAGGCCCAGCTCAGCGAGCTTGACCTTGACCTCGTTGATGGACTTCTGACCGAAGTTGCGGATATCCAGCAGGTCGGACTCGGTCCGGCCGGCGAGCTCGCCGACAGTGTGGATGTCCTCACGCTTCAGGCAGTTGTACGACCGCACGGAGAAGTCGAGGTCCTCAATCGCGGTACCGTAGGCGGCGATGTGCTCGGTCTCCATCGGAGACGGGCCGATCTCGATGCCTTCGGCAGCCAGGTTAAGTTCCTGGGCCAGACCGAACAGCTCCACCAGGGTCTTACCTGCGGACGCCATGGCGTCGCGAGCGGTGATGGAGTTCTTCGTCTCGACGTCGATGACCAGCTTGTCGAAGTCCGTGCGCTGTTCCACACGGGTTGCCTCGACCTTGTAGCTGACCTTCAGCACCGGGGAGTAGATCTGGTCGACCGGGATGCGGCCGATCTCACCGGTGGTGGGTGCGGCCGGGACGTATCCGCGGCCACGCTCGACGACGAGCTCGATGTCGATCTTGCCCTGCTCATTCAGGGTCGCGATGTGCAGGTCCGGGTTGTGGACCTCCACACCGGTCGGAGCGACAACGTCGGCCCCGGTGACCTCACCGGCACCCTCCTTGCGGATGTACATCGTGACCGGCTCATCAGAGTCCGAGGACAGAACCAAGGCCTTGATGTTCAGGATGATGTCGGAGACATCCTCCTTCACGCCGGGGATGGTGGTGAACTCGTGGAGCACACCCTCGATCCGGATGGAGGTGACTGCCGCGCCCGGGATGGACGACAGCAGGGTACGGCGCAGCGAGTTTCCGAGGGTGTAGCCGAAACCCGGCTCCAGCGGCTCGATGACGAACCGGGAACGGGCGGGGCTGACGAACTCTTCGCTCAACGCCGGGCGCTGTGAAATGAGCATCTTGCTTCTCCTAGGTGGCGACCGTTATTTGACGCCGTAGGGATGAACAAACTGAATACTTCTCGGGAACCGCCACCGGCCAATAAAGGCGGTGACGGGGTAAAACGGTGGTGCGACGAACGTCCTACTTGGAGTAGAACTCGACGATGAGCTGCTCCTGCAGCGGCACGTCGATCTGGGCGCGCTCGGGCAGCTGGTGCACGAGGATGCGCAGGGAGGACGGCACGACCTGGAGCCAGGCCGGGACGACTGCGTCGACCAGGAGCTCCTGGGCCTCTTCGAACCACAGCATCGAGCGGGAGCGATCCCGGACGTCGATGATGTCGTACTGGGAGACCTGGAAGGACGGCACGTTGATGTTCTTGCCGTTCACGGTGAAGTGACCGTGCGAGACGAGCTGACGTGCCTGTCGACGGGTGCGGGCCAGGCCTGCACGGTAGACGACGTTGTCGAGACGCGACTCCAGGAGGATCACCAAGTTGTCACCGGTCTTGCCGGGGCGACGGTTCGCCTCGGCGTAGTAACGGCGGAACTGCTTCTCCATGACGCCGTAGGTGAAGCGAGCCTTCTGCTTCTCCTGCAGCTGAGTCAGGTACTCCGACTCCTTGATGCGCGTACGACCGGCCTGTCCCGGGGGGTACGGGCGACGCTCGAACGAGCGGTCCCCGCCGACGAGGTCGACGCGGAGACGACGGGACTTACGGGTGGCGGATCCGGTATAGCGAGCCATGTGGTATCCCTATCCTTTCTTCTAGACGCGACGACGCTTCGGCGGACGGCAGCCGTTGTGGGGCTGCGGCGTCACGTCGGAGATCGTTCCGACCTCAAGGCCGGCGGTGGACAGGGAACGGATGGCGGTCTCGCGGCCGGAGCCCGGGCCCTTGACGAAAACGTCAACCTTCTTCATGCCGTGCTCCATCGCCTTGCGGGCGGCGGACTCGGCGGCCATCTGAGCAGCGAACGGCGTGGACTTACGGGAGCCCTTGAAGCCGACGTGTCCCGAGGAGGCCCAGGAGATGACAGCACCCTTCGGGTCCGTGATGGACACGATGGTGTTGTTGAAGGTGGACTTGATGTATGCGGCGCCGTGGGCCACATTCTTCTTTACGACGCGACGGCCGGTACGGCGTGCGCCGGAGCGTGCTTTGGGAGGCATAGACTACTTCTTCTTTCCTGCGATCGTCTTCTTCGGGCCCTTGCGCGTACGAGCATTGGTCTTCGTGCGCTGACCGCGCACGGGCAGGCCACGACGGTGGCGGATGCCCTGGTAGCAACCAATCTCGATCTTGCGACGGATGTCAGCCTGGACCTCGCGGCGAAGATCGCCCTCGACCTTCCAGGTACCTTCGATCGCGTCCCTCAGAGTGGAGATGTGCTCGTCCGTGAGGTCCTTGGACCGCAGGTCGGGAGAGATGCCGGTCTTCTCCAGCAGCTCGGCGGCACGGGCGGGGCCGATGCCGTAGATGTAAGTGAGTGCAACTTCCATGCGCTTGTCGCGCGGGAGGTCAACACCAGCAAGGCGTGCCATATGGCAGTTCCTTCCGGATTACTGCGGCGGTTTTCTCCACACACGTCCCGTGGTTCCGTCCTTGTCCTCCCCCGAGGGGAAAGAAGAGGACGGCGGGCTTCAGCCGCCGCGGCCGAAGGTGGTTGCCCGGAGAACATGGCCCCGTAGAGGGGCCCGTTACTGTGCGGGCGGATGTGTGGAGGCTTGAATGACTGTGCGACCAGCGCTACCGGTCGGAGTCGTCTACTTGTAGCGGTAGACGATCCGGCCGCGAGTCAGGTCGTAGGGAGACAGCTCCACGACGACCCGGTCCTCGGGGAGGATACGGATGTAGTGCTGACGCATCTTGCCGGAAATGTGTGCGAGCACCTTGTGCCCGTTATCCAGCTCAACGCGGAACATCGCGTTCGGCAGGGGCTCGACAATCTTGCCCTCAACCTCGATGGCGCCTTCTTTAGCCATATCCTCCACTTTTCCCGGTTCGCCCCGTGGGACGAACCTTTAGGTCTGGTCTGGTTGATGTGTCGGGCAGACTGCTATTTCACAGTGCCCCAGTGTTCACACCAACGGTTGACCATACGGCATTGGCCCTGGACATGACAAATGCGGGGTGCATTCGTCACGTCCAGGGCCGTGAGGTCCGGTGTACTCCGGGAACTCAGTACCGCGGGGTCAGGATCCGCGGGCCGTCCTTCGTGGCGGCGACCGTGTGCTCCCAGTGGGAGGCGGGCGTGCCGTCGAGCGTCTTCACGCCCCAGTCGTCCTCAAGGACGTAGGAGTCCACGGTGCCGAGGGCGAGCATCGGCTCGATGGCCAGTGTGCTGCCCTCCTCGATGCGCGGACCCTTACCGGGAGCGCCCTCGTTGGCGAGATAGGGGTCCTCGTGCATCTCGTGACCGATGCCGTGACCGCCGTACCCGTCGACGATGTAGAGCTGCACGCCGAACTTCTCGACGGCCTGCTCCGTGGCCTCTTCCAAGGCCCAGGAGATATCGGTGAGGCGGTTGCCCGGGAGCATCGCCTGGATCCCCTGGTACAGGACCCACTCGGTGGCCTGGTTGAGCTTGAGGGTCTCGGGGGCGAGCGACTCGTCCCCACCGACGGCGAAGGTCCAGGCGGAGTCGCCGACCCAACCGTCGAGAGTCGCACCGCAGTCGATGGACACCAGGTCGCCGTCCTTCAGGACGGTGGCGGCGTCCGGGATGCCGTGGACGATCATGTCGTTCACGGAGGAGCAGATGCTCCCCGGGAATCCGCCGTAGCCCTTGAAGGTGGGCACGGCGCCGGCGGAGCGAATCGTCTCCTCGGCGACGGCGTCCAGGTCGAGGGTGCTCACGCCGGCCTTCGCGGCGGCGCGCACGGCCTGCAGGGCACGTCCGACGATCTCGCCGGACGCCTGCATCGCGTCGAGCTCCCCAGGGGTCTTTCCCTGGATGACCTTGTTCTTCCTACGGAAACCCATCATCAACCAATCAGCGCGTTTAGCGGTCCAGTGCGTCCAGCGTGGAGGACGAGATGTCCTCGACGGTGCCCTCGGCGTCCACGTTGACGATGATGTCGGCGTAGTAGTCGATCAGCGGAGCGGTCTCGTCCCGGTAGACCTGCAGGCGGGTGCGGATCGTATCCTCGGTGTCGTCGCTGCGGCCACGGGCCAGCATGCGCTCCACCACGACGTCCTCGGACACCTGGTAGTTGAGGACGTTGTTCAGGGACGTGCCCTTGCGCTCGAGGATCTCCGAGAGGATCTCGGCCTGCTCGACCGTGCGGGGGAACCCGTCGAGGAGGAAGCCGTCGGCGGCGTCCTGCTGGTCGAGGCGCTTGCTGACCATGTCAGCGGTGACGGAGGTGGGAACGAGCTTGCCGGCGTCCATGTACTCCTGCGCCTGGCGACCGAGGTCGGTCTCCTTGGAGATGTTCTCCCGGAAGAGATCACCCGTGGAGATGTGCGGCACGCCCAGCGAATCGGCGAGGATGGCGGCCTGTGTGCCCTTACCTGCACCGGGAGGGCCGAGGAGAACGAGTCTCATTTGAGGAATCCTTCGTAGTTGGCTTGCATGAGCTGGGACTCGATCTGCTTGACGGTGGTCAGTGCGACCGAGACCATAATCAGGATAGCGGTACCACCGAAGGCGCCAAGACTTGAGGCGGCGCCGTCAGAGGCAAGTCCCATCGTAATCGCAACGTTCGGCAGAACGGCGATCACGGCGAGATAGACCGAACCGACAAGCAGCAGACGGGTCATGACGTACCAGAGGTACTCGGCGGTGGGACGGCCCGGACGGATGCCCGGGATGAATCCACCGTACTTCTTCATGTTGTCGGCCTGGTCGTTCGGGTCGTACTGGATCGACACGTAGAAGTACGAGAAGAAGATGATCAGCAGACCGAAGATCAGGATGTACGGCCAACTGGACGGGTCCGACAGCATGGTCATCACATTGCGGTTCCACCAGTTGTCCTCCTGCCCGGCGTTGCCGGACTGGATGATCTGCGTGATCAGGATCGGCACGGTGAGGATCGAGGAAGCGAAGATCACCGGGATAACGCCGGCCTGGTTCACCTTCAGCGGCAGGTACGTGGAGGTCTCGCCGTACTGGCGACGGCCGACCATGCGCTTGGCGTACTGCACCGGGATGCGGCGCTGCCCCTGCTCGATGAAGATGACCGCGATGACCAGGATCAGCACGGCGACAACGACACCGGCGAAGACGAATCCGCCCGAGCTGCGCAGAATCTGCATGCCCTGGGCGGGCAGCTGCGTGGCGATACCGGCGAAGATCAGCAGCGACATACCGTTACCGACGCCGCGGTCGGTGATCAGCTCACCGAACCACATGACCAGCACGGCACCGGCGGTCATGATGAGCACCATCATCACCAGGCCGAAGATTCCGACGTCCTCGTGGAGCACGCGGACATTGCTGCCCAGCAGCTGCTGGCGGTCCGCCAGCGCCACGATGCCTGCCGACTGCAGCAGGGCCAGAGCGACCGTGAGGTAGCGGGTGTACTCGGTCATCTTTGCCTGACCGGACTGCCCCTCCTTCTTCAGCTGCTCGAAGCGTGGAATGACCACGGTCAACAGCTGCACGATGATCGACGCGGTGATGTACGGCATGATGCCGATCGCGAAGACCGACAACTGCAGCAGTGCGCCACCGGAGAACAGGTTGATCAGCGTGTACATGCTGTTCGATCCGTCCTCAGTCAGTGAACGGACCTGCGAAGTGACTTCCGCGTAGTCGACACCGGGCGTCGGGATCTGTGCTCCGATCCGGTAGAGGATGATCATCGCAAGAGTGAAGAAGATCTTCTTGCGTAGATCAGCATCCCGGAACGCCGAGAGCAAGGCGGTCACGTTTGCCTCCTGGCTCGGCAGTCACGGTCGGGAGTACCACTCCCGGGTCGGGCCGCCGAAGGTTTCTGCTTGGGGTAAGTGTTCGGTCACTGGGTCCCTGTGACGGACGCACCCGACAACTTTTGGGCGCACCTCATGGGGACAGACAACTGCACAAGGATAGCAGGGGTCGCATGGAAGGTTACACTTCCGTGACCAACTCCGCGGTGCCGGACGTCGAACGCCGTGCGCACACCGCCGTGCGGCGTCCCCGTCGCGCGCCCGCGGGCGCCGTGGGAGGACGCTACGAGCGCCGTGTGACCACCACCGAACGACTCCCCCACTCCCCGCTCCCCCGCCACCGGCACACACAAAAACCCCGCCCCCGCCGAATAATCGGCGGGGGCGGGGTTCGTTCACCGGTAGAGTCCGTCAGGCACAAGGCCCGACGGCTACCACGCAGGTGATACTAGGATGCGTCGGCAGCGTTCTTCACGCTACCGCCGGCAGCCTCGATCTTCTCCTTGGCGGAGCGGGAGAACTTGTCCGCGGTCACGTTCAGTGATGCGGAGATCTCGCCGTCGCCCAGGACCTTGACGGGCTGGTTAACGCGGACCAGGCCGGCGGACACGATGTCCGCCACGGTCACGTCGCCGCCCTTGGGGAATGCCTTCTCCAGGTCAGAGACGTTGACGACCTGGAAGACGACCTTCGCCGGGTTCTTGAAGCCCTTGAGCTTCGGCAGACGCATGTGCAGCGGCATCTGTCCACCCTCGAAGGCGGCAGAAACCTGCTTGCGGGCGCGGGTGCCCTTGGTACCACGGCCGGCGGTCTTACCCTTGGACGCCTCGCCACGACCCACGCGGGTCTTGGCGGTGTTGGCGCCCTTGGAGGGCCGCAGGTCGTGCAGCTTGATGGGTTCGCTCATGATTACTCCCCTGCTACTTCCTCGACCTGGACCAGGTGGCGCACGGTGTTGATCTGACCGCGGACGATGGGACCGTCCTCACGGGTGACCGACTGACCGATACGCTTCAGGCCCAGCGAGCGCAGCGAGTTGCGCTGCTTCGAAATGGTTCCGACAGTGCCCTTGAGCTGGGTGATCTTCAGTGCCATCTCAATCACGCTCCCTGTCCTGCGGCGCGGGCGCGCAGCATCTGAGCCGGGGCGACCTCTTCGAGGGTCTTACCGCGACGTGCGGCGACCTCTTCGGGGCGAACCAGCTGCTTGAGTGCATCCACGGTGGCGTGGACCACGTTGATGGCGTTGTCGGAGCCCAGGGACTTCGACAGGACGTCCTGGACGCCGGCGCACTCGAGCACGGGGCGGGCGGCGCCACCGGCGATAACACCGGTACCCGGCGCAGCGGGCTTCATCCACACGACGCCAGCGGCGGCTTCGCCCTGGACCTCGTGGGTGATGGTGCCGGCGATCATCGGGACGCGGAAGAAGTTCTTGCGAGCTTCCTCGGCACCCTTCTGGATGGCGGCGGGAACTTCCTTGGCCTTGCCGTAGCCGACGCCGACCATGCCGTTGCCGTCGCCGACGATCACGAGAGCGGTGAAGCTGAAGCGACGACCACCCTTGACGACCTTGGAGACGCGGTTGATGGTCACGACGCGCTCGAGGAACTGCGAGCGCTCGTCCTGCTGGTCGCGACGGCCACCACGACGGTCGTCACGACCACCGTTGTTGCCGCGGCCGCGGTTGTCCTTGTTGTCCTTGTTGTTGCTATCGGCGGTGCGTCCGCCGTTACGATCCGACATCACGCAGTCCTTCCGTCGGTGAAAATATTGTCGTTGCGCATTAGAACTTCAGACCACCTTCACGGGCGGCATCGGCCAGGGCGGCGACACGGCCGTGGTACTGGTAACCACCACGGTCGAAGACGACAGCCTCGACACCGGCGGCCTTGGCGCGCTCGGCGATCAGCTGACCGATACGGGCGCCACGGTCCTTCTTGTCACCATCCAGCGCACGGACGTCCGGCTCGATCGTCGACGCAGCGGCCAGGGTGTGGCCCTTGGTGTCGTCGATGACCTGGACGTGCATGTGACGGGAGGTGCGGTGCACCACGAGACGCGGGGTCTCGGGGGTACCGGTGATGTTCTTGCGCAGACGGTAGTGACGACGTGCGCGCGCGACGCGGCGGCGGGTGGAGATATCCTTGCCCACCGGGAGGCGCTTGTTGCTTGCAGTGCTCTGTGCCATCTCTACTTACCCGTCTTTCCGACCTTGCGACGGATCTGCTCGCCCGCGTAGCGGATACCCTTGCCCTTGTAGGGGTCGTCCTTACGGAGACGACGGATATTTGCGGCGATCTGTCCGACCTGCTGCTTATCGATACCGGTGATGGAGAACTTGGTGTTTCCGTCGACCGCGAAGGTGATTCCCTCGGGAGCCTCGATGAGGACCGGGTGGGAGTAGCCGAGAGCGAACTCAAGGTTGCTGCCCTTGGCCTGGACGCGGTAGCCGACACCGAAGATTTCCATCTTGGTGGTGTAGCCCTCGGTCACGCCAACAACCATGTTGTTGACGAGCGACCGGGACAGGCCGTGCAGGGAGCGGTTCTTGCGGTGGTCGTCCGGACGGCTCACCACGAGCTCGTTGTCCTCCTGGGCAACAGAGATCGGGGCCGGGATTTCCTGCGAGAGAGTTCCCTTGGGGCCCTTCACCTCGACGTTCTGACCGTCGATGGTGACGGTGACGCCGGAGGGAACGGCCACGGGGTTCTTACCGATTCGTGACATTGCTTCGTCCTCCTTCTACCAGACGTAGGCGAGGACTTCCCCACCCACGCCCTTCTCGGTCGCCTGACGGTCGGTCAGCAGGCCATGGGAGGTGGAGATGATCGCCACGCCCAGGCCGCCGAGGACCTTCGGGAGGTTGGTGGACTTGGCGTACACGCGCAGGCCCGGCTTGGACACGCGACGCAGACCAGCGATCGAACGCTCGCGGGTCGTGCTGTACTTCAGTTCCAGGGTGAGCTTCTTGCCGGTCGAGGCATCCTCGACGGCGTAGTCAGCGATGTAGCCCTCGGACTTGAGGATCTCGGCGATGTTCGCCTTGATCTTCGAGGACGGCATCGAGACACTGTCGTGGAACGCGTTGGACGCGTTCCGCACGCGGGACAGCATGTCCGCGATGGGGTCAGTCATGGTCATGAAAGTGACCTCTTGCCTTTCTCGTCACGGTTCCCCGGCCACCCGGGCGTTACCGCGCATTTGTGTCCGGCAACTCGACGCTCCCCGGACTCAGTAGTCCGGATTGCTCGCTGCCTTGTGTTCCGCGCGGCCGCAATAGGCGGTGGGCCTGCGACAAAGTGGTTCATGTTCAGAGAGTCTCGACATGCTGCAGTAACGCGGCGCGATCCTTATCGGACGCACTCGGCCCACAGCGAGACCTGTTCACGCTACCAACCTGGGCAAATAAAGGCAAAACCAGCGCCCTCCGCCCACCGCGAGCCTTCCGCCCACCCCGCCCGATCGTTGTTCCGGACAACTATGGGCGTAGGCTCTACACCTGCATCCATCTTCCGGGACACAGTGAGGACACTCCAGCGCAATGTGCGGCATCGTCGGCATGGTGGGTAACCAGCCGGTCAACCAGGACATTTACGACGCTCTTCTGCTCCTGCAGCACCGCGGGCAGGACTCGACGGGCATGGCCACCGCCGAGGACGGCGGTCATATGCACCTCTTCCACGCCCGTGGCATGGTGCGGGAGTCCTTCCGCACCCGCGACATGCGGGCACTGCTCGGCACCGCCGGGCTGGGACACGTCCGGTACGTGACCCGTGGTGCGGCCTCCAATGAGCAGGAGTCGCAGCCCTTCTACGTCAACTCCCCCTACGGCATCACCCTGGTGCACAACGGGAACCTGACCAACACCCGCGAGCTGACCACGGAGATGCGTCACCGCGACCGTCGTCACCTCAACACCACCAGCGACACCGAGCTGCTGCTCAACGTCCTGGCTAATGAACTGCAGTCCACCACCGGGCCGGACGACCTCAACGCCGACGGCATCTTCGACGCCGTCACCGCCACGATGGGACGCATCGAGGGCGCGTACGGCGTGATCTCGCTGATCGCCCACCACGGTCTGCTCGCCTTCCGCGACCCCAACGGCATCCGTCCGCTGGTGCTGGGCCGTCGGCGTCCGACCGCCACGGGCGGTTCGCACGCCGTGGGCGGGCACGACGAGTGGGTTGTGGCCAGCGAGTCCCTGGTGCTGGAGAACGCCGACTACGAGATCGTGCGTGAGGTCGCCCCGGGCGAGGCCGTGTTCATCACCGCCAACGGTGTGCTGCACTCGCGCCAGTGCGTCGCGGACGCCACCCTGGAGCCCTGCTCCTTCGAGTACGTCTACCTGGCTCGTCCGGACTCGGTCATGAACGGCATCAGCGTCTACGACTCCCGCCTGCGCATGGGCGCACGGCTGGCGAAGACCATCGCCGAGCACGTACCCACCGAGGACGTGGACGTGGTCATGCCGATCCCGGACTCCGCGCGTCCGGCGGCGATGGAGGTCGCCCGCGTCCTGGACCTGCCCTACCGCGAGGGCTTCTTCAAGAACCGCTATGTGGGACGCACGTTCATCATGCCGGGCCAGGCGGTGCGCAAGAAGAGCGTGCGCCAGAAACTCAACGCGATGTCCACGGAGTTCGCCGGCAAGCACGTCCTGCTCATCGACGACTCGATCGTGCGCGGCACCACCAGCTACGAGATCATCGCGATGGCGCGCGCCGCCGGTGCCCGCAAGGTGAGTTTCGCCTCCGCGGCCCCGCCGATCCGCTACCCGCACGTCTACGGCATCAACATCCCCGACCGCGCCGAACTGGTGGCCGCAGGACGGTCCGTGCCGGAGGTGGCCCAGGTGCTCGGCGCCGATCACCTCGTGTACCAGAAGGTCGAGGACCTCGAGGGTGCGATCCTCGACGGGCAGACGAACACCCAGCTCGACGGGCTGGACATGAGCTGCTTCGACGGCGAGTACGTGACCGGCTCGGTCACCCAGGAGTACCTGGACTGGGTCCGCGACAACCAGGACTCCTGAGCGCTACTCTCGGAGGCATGCTCGAACTCTTCCGCGGCCGGGTCGCGCCCGGCCAGCCGCTGATCGTCGTCGCCGTCGCCTCCGAGGCCGCCGAGATGGACGAGGACGCCCCCGTCCTCATCACCGGCATCGGACGCCTTAACGCGACGTTGGCGCTGACTGACTGCCTGCACCGCTACCTGCGGGCCGGCGGCCTGCCCAGTGCGATCGTGAACATCGGTACGGCCGGGGCGCTGCGCCCCGGACTCACCGGGGTGCGTCGGATTTCCCGCGTGCTGCTGCACGACTTCTCCCACGACGGCGTGGCGCGTCTGACCGGACGCGACGAGTACCCGCCGATCGACCTCGGCGCGCAGGGCACCGACGGCCTCACCCTGGCCACGGGCGACGTCTTCGTCGAGGACGGCGCCACGCGCGACCGACTCGCGCAGGACGCCGACCTGGTCGACATGGAGGGCTACGCCGTCGCCGCCGTCGCCCAGTGGTTCGGGGTGCCGGTCGAGTTGGCCAAGGTGGTCAGCGACTCGGCGGACGACACCGCCGGCGACACCTGGCATCTGGAGATGCCTGCCCTCGCCCGCGAACTGGCCGCGCACTCCCGCCAGGCGATCGGCGGCCCGGAGACACCGCGCCCGTGACTGCGCCCGTGACTGCGGTTGACCGCCACCGGCACAACACCTAGCCTCGCAAGCTGTGAGCGCTCTACGAATGCGCTCATTCAGCGTTCAGCATGCCCCCATGGGTATGTTCTCTCCACCGTCGAAGGCTCCTCGTGTCCCTGCGCTCCCCCCTCCTCGCCTCCCTGTCCGTCCTGCTTCTCCCCCTCACCGCCTGCGGCGCAGAGGAGTCGAACTCCGGCCCCACACAGGCACAGTTCCTCCGCACCTCCGCGCAGCTGACGGCTGCCGCCGACGACCCCGGCACACTGCCGGTCGACCTGATGTTCGCCGCCCCCGTCGACGACCCCATCTGGTCCGGCATCCAGGATCTCACCCTCACCAACGACCTACCGGACGAGGGCGACATCATACTGGCGGGGAATTCGGCCTCCGCCGAACCCGGCGACGAGCATGCCGGTGCCCGATTCGGCTCGATCACGGTGGACGTCGACGTCGACGAGAGGCCCTTCGAACTCTCGCAGATCAGCCTGGCCACGGGGGAAGACCAGAGCGCTCAGCACTTCGACGTGGGCTCGTGGAGCCTCGACCAAGCGGAGCCGACGTCCACCGGAGCCGATATCCACCCGACCGGCGACTACCCTGGGGTCCTCCCCGACTGCGGCCCCACGTCACTTTCCGTGGAGAACTCCCCGACCGGCGGGCCGGTCACCGGGGTCACGGGCACAGCCCCGGGCACCCGGTTCACCGACGTGGAGATCGAGACCAACACCAGGACCGATGTCAGTTTCGACGTGGACTGCGACGACTCCTACGACCTGCACCAGGTCACCCCGAAGGTGTCCGTCGCGGGAGAGCCGGACGCCACGGCGGTGCTGCCGTACATCCAGTTCGGTCTCATGTCGCTGACGGCCGAGGACGCCCCGCGCATCCTCGATCGCTGAGGCACCACCGTCCGCCCGTGACTGCGGTAAGCATGTGCTAATTTCATGCCATGCTCTCGCTGTCCTCGCGCCGCCTGCCGTCCCTGTTCCTCGCCGTATCCGCTGCGTCCGTCCTGGTCGCCGGCTCGCTGACCGCCTGCGGCGTCGGCGCCGACAACGGTTCCGGCACCACCGCCGAGGCGCAGGAGACGTCCTTCGACACCGCCCTGGACGACTTCACGGAGATGGCGGACGCCGGGATCACGGACCCGCACGAGCAGCGCGGGGTGTCGCACGCCGAGACCGTCGGCGACGTCACCCCGATCGACGAGGA
This sequence comes from Corynebacterium sp. AOP40-9SA-29, assembly GCF_052377405.1. Taxonomy (NCBI): domain Bacteria; kingdom Bacillati; phylum Actinomycetota; class Actinomycetes; order Mycobacteriales; family Corynebacteriaceae; genus Corynebacterium; species Corynebacterium sp. AOP40-9SA-29. The sequence goes on from NZ_JBQSWR010000001.1 coordinate 60,667, forward strand.
CAGCAGCGACAGTAGCGCTGCGGAGGACGCCGAGCTGCCGGTGGAGCTCACCGACGCCGACGGCCGCGACGTCACCGTCGACGACGTCTCCCGCATCATCCCGCTCGACATCTACGGCACCATCTCGCGCACGCTGGCCGGGCTCGGGCTGCGCGACAACATCGTGGGACGCACCGTCTCCTCCACCGAACCCAGCCTGCAGGACCTGCCCGTGGTCACCCAGGGCGGGCACTCGATCAATGCCGAGGCCGTGCTGAACCTCAACCCCTCCCTGGTCGTCGTGGACGGCACTATCGGCCCGGACGACGCCCTCAACCAGCTGCGCGACGCCGGGGTGTCCGTGGTGAAGATCAACCCGAAGCACACGATCGACACCGTCAGTGAGGACATCGATACCATCGCCGGCATCGTCGGACTGCCCGGCAATGGCGAGCGGCTCGGCGAGCGTGCGGACGCGGAGATCTCCCGCGCCGTCGAGGCCATCGGCGATGCGCTCGGCGACGTCCCCGGCGATCCGCTGCGCATGGCCTTCCTCTACGCCCGCGGCGACGGCGGCGTGTTCTACATCCTCGGGCCCGACGACGGCACCGACGACCTCATCGAGTCCCTCGGCGGGGTGGACGCGGCGAAGGAGGAGGGCATCGGCCAGGCCTCCCCCGCGAACGCCGAGTCGCTGGCGGACCTCAACCCGGACGTCATGGTGATGATGTCCGCCGGGCTGGACTCCACCGGCGGACTGGAGGGCATGCTCGCCAAGCCCGGCATCGCGCAGACCACCGCCGGACAGAACGAGCGCATCTTGGCGATCCCGGACAGCCAGTCGCTGAGCTTCGGCCCGCAGTCCGGCGAGATGCTACTCACCGCGGCGACCGCCCTCTACGGGAATGCCGCCGACGGCGAGTAACTTGGGGGCCGACAACCTCGCCCCCAACCCCCGTGAAGGTCGGTGCCACCCGTGGGTACACAGAAGGACTCCCCCGAACAGATGCTCAGCGCGCACGCGTGGCTGGAGCAGGTGGCCGAGGAGCTCGGCCTGCCGCAGGACGTCGTCCGCGCCAGCGTGAAGGACGTACTGGACCTGACATCCGCGGTGGCGCACCACCGTTCGCGCCCCGCCGCTCCCGTCACCGCCTTCCTCATCGGCCTGGCCGCCGGCCGCGCGGCGGGCCAAGATCAGGACCTCTACGCCGAGGCCCACCCCCGTGTCGAGCGGATCACCACCCTGGCGCTGGACGGAATCTCCGAACAGCCCTGAGGCCCTGCCGGACGCTCCGCGCCGTCACCAGCACCTTCGCCGCGTAGCGCGGCGGACGGGGCGTCCTGCGCGGGTTTTGGGAACCTCACCCGCGACTAGGATCGGCGCCATGACTAGCCTGCAAGAACCCTCCGCCCAGGTGAATGCGGTCGCCAACCGGTACGACCACCCGGACGTCAGCGAGGCGGAGAAGATCGCCACCGGCATCCCGGCCGTGATCCACGCCATGGAGCACGCGGTGCCGAACAACGCCGCGCCCTCCCTGCTGACCATCAACAAGCACAAGGGCTTCGACTGCCCGGGCTGCGCCTGGCCGGAGCCCGACCAGGCCGACCTGAACATCGTGGAGTTCTGCGAGAACGGCGCCAAGGCCGTCGCCGAGGAGACCACCCCGAAGAAGGCCGGCCCGGACTTCTGGGCCGCCCACACCGTGGAGGACCTGCGGGAGAAGACCGACCACTGGCTCGGCAAGGTCGGACGCATCACCGAGCCGATGCTCTACGACCGCGCCTCCGGCGACGGGCACTACCGTCCCGTGAGCTGGGAGACCGCCTTCGGCGTGATCGCCGAGCAACTGCGCGACACCGCGCCGGAGGAGGCGGTGTTCTACACCTCCGGCAAGGCGTCCAACGAGGCCGCCTACGTCTTCCAGCTGCTGGCCAGGCGCATGGGCACCAACAACCTGCCGGACTGCTCGAATATGTGCCACGAGTCCACCGGCTCCGCCCTGTCCGCCACCCTGGGGCTGGGCAAGGGGTCGGTGACGATGAACGACATCCACTCCACCGACCTGCTGATCTCCGTCGGCCAGAACCCGGGCACCAACCACCCGCGCGCCCTGACGGCGTTCTCGCGCTGCAAGGAGAACGGCGGACGCATCCTCGCGGTGAACCCCATCCCCGAGACCGGGCTGATGAACTTCCGCGAGCCGCAGGCCCTGGGCACCTACGTGGGCCTGAAGCAGAAGCTCGCGGACGACTACCTGCAGGTCCGTCTCGACGGCGACCGGGCGTTGTTCCTGGCCATCAATAAGGAACTCGTGATCCGCGATGCGGTGGACCACGCCTTCATCGACCAGTTCACCACCGGCTTCGACGAGGTCCGCGAGCACCTGCTGTCGCTCGACGACGACGAACTCGCCGCCGCGCACGGCATCCCGCGTGCCCAGGTGCTGTCCACCGTGGACGAGATCGTGGCCGCCAGCACCATGATCATCACCTGGACCCTGGGGGTGACCCAGCACAAGAACGCCGTGGCCACCATCCGCGAGATGACCAACACCCTGCTGCTCACCGGCAATATCGGCAAGCCCGGCGCCGGCACCTGCCCGCTGCGCGGCCACTCCAATGTGCAGGGCAACCGGACGATGGGCGTCTGGGAGCGGTCCCCGGAGAGCTTCCTGTCCTCCATCGAGGACCACTTCGGATTCCCCGTCCCCCGCGAGCACGGCCACGACACGGTGGACGCGCTGCGCGCCATGCGCGAGGGCACCAACCGCTTCTTCATGTCGCTGGGCGGCAACCTCGTGCGCGTGGTCTCCGACACCTCCGTCGCCGAGCAGGGCATGGCGTCCAACGATCTGACCGTGCACCTGTCGACGAAGCCGAACGGCTCGCACGCCTGGCCCGGTGCGAAGTCGCTGATCCTGCCGGTGCGCTCCCGGACCGACCTGGACCTGCAGAAGTCCGGACGCCAGTCGGTCACCGTGGAGGACTCCGTGGGCAAGGTCCACGCCTCCACCGGTAAGCGCAGGGCGAACCGGAAGGAGAACCTGAAGAGCGAGATGGACATCATCTGCTCGGTCGGGCGCGAGACCTTCGGCGACGACTTCTGGCAGCCGATGATCGACAACTACGACGTGATCCGCGACCACATCGCCGCCACGATCCCCGGCTTCGAGAACTACAACGAACGCCTGGAGCACCCGGGCGGGTTCTACCTGCCCAATGGCCCGCGCGAGCGCCGCTTCACCACCTCCGACGGCAAGGCGCACCTCACCGTGAACCAGCCGGATACGGTGCAGCTGCGCGAGGGCGAACTGATGATGAACACCGTGCGCACCCACGACCAGTACAACTCCACGGTCTACGGCATGCACGACCGCTACCGCGGGATCCGCAACGGCCGCCGCGTGGTCTTCGTGCACAAGGACGACCTGCGCGAGCGCGGCCTCACCGACGGCGACATGGTCGACATCGTCTCCGACTGGGCCGACGGGCAGCGTCGCGCCCCGGACTTCCGCGTGGTGGAGTACTCCCACTCGCGCGGCGGCTGCACGACCTACTTCCCGGAGGCGAACGTGGTGATCCCGCTGGACCACACGGCCGAGGAGTCCAACACCCCTGTGTCGAAGTCCACGCCGGTGCGCCTGGAGCCCACGGGGCGCAGGGCGTCCGACATGCCTCCGATGCCGGCGTCCGAGAAGTAGAGGGGTACGCTGCGGCCCCATGGGACGGTTGATCGACAATGCGCGGGTGACGAAGGTGCGGGTCACCGATGATTCGGTGACCACCGACACCCGGGCCGACCGGCTCGCCGTGGAGGAACCGCTGCAGGTGCGGGTGGACGGCACGGACCTGACCACCACGATGCGCACGCCCGGCCACGACATCGAGCTCGTCCACGGCCTGCTGCACGCCGAGGGCGTGATCACCACAGCGCAGGACGTGGTCACCGCCCGCTACTGTGCCGGCGCGGTGGGCCCGGACAACGCCAACACCTACAACACGCTGGATGTGGCACTGGTCCCCCAGCCGACCCCCTACATCCCGATCAGGAACGTGACCACCAACTCCGCGTGCGGGGTGTGCGGCACCACCAGCATCGACGACCTGATGAAGACCAGCCGCTACACGTTGCGGCCGGTGCACCCCACGGCACAGCAGGTCGTCGCGATGCCGCAACGTCTCGGCGAGGGGCAGCAGGCGTTCCGCAAGACCGGCGGCATCCACGCCGCCGGCGCCTTCACCGCCGACGGGCGTCCGCTGGTGATCAGGGAGGACGTCGGACGCCACAACGCCGCCGACAAGGTCATCGGCGCGCTGCTGCTCGCCGACCGGCTCCCTGGGGACGCACAGGGCGAGGACGCTCCGGTCTACCTGGTGATGAGCAGCCGGGCGTCCTTCGAGTTAGTGCAGAAGGCCGTGCTCGCCGGGTTCTCCGGGTTGATTGCGGTGTCCGCGGCCACTTCCTTGGCAGCACAGATGGCTAGAGAGGCCGGCCTGCTGCTCACCGGTTTCACCAGAGACGACCGGTTCAACCTGTACTCTGGTGAGCTGGGGTAGGTGCCTGTGGGACGGGTGAAGGGGTGGACGGTGAGGACGCGGGCCGATTCGGTCGGTCCCGTTGTCGCGCGGTGACAGAATCGGCCCGGATCCCTGCGCGCCGCCCCATGCGCCGCCCCACACCCCACCTCCCTCACACCGCCGGGTGCCACAGCCGCATCGGTTTGTCCGTGGCGATCGCCTCGTCCTCCCTCCTGCAGCGGCGCAGTCGCCGCAGCGCGAAGCGCACCGTGTCCGCCACCTCGTCGGCCACGTAGCCCGGCGCTTTGTTGATGCTGAAGCACGCGAAGCGCAGCAGCAGCCAATCCCACCGTGCCGCCTGGTTCCCCTTGCAGCGGTCGTTGGTGAAACTCGAGCGTCGCGCATTGCCCTCCCCGTGGTAGGCGTGACTGTCGATCTCGATGAGCACGCGCGCCTCTTTGATCATGATGTCGAAGCAGTAGCCCCTGACCATCGCATTGGCGACGATGGTGATCTCCCCGCTCTCCACCTCATCACGCAGCGCCTTGGTGATGATCTTAAGCGCTTTCTTCTCCAGCCCGCTGGCGGTGCCGAGCAGCGTCCGGTGTCGAATCCCTTCCAGCGCCTTGCGCTCGGCGCGGGATAGATCCTCCATGTCCGCAGCCAGCCTGGCGTTGCCCTTGATGTTGTTGTAGCCGAAGTCAAGGACTCTCACCGCGGCGTCCTCGTCGTCCTTCATGAGGTCGACGGCGGTCTGCGCCGGCGTGCTCACCGGCATCCCCTCGAACATGTGCGCCTTGCGCGCCACGCGCCGGCGGATGGTGATCACTCTGTCAGAGAAGTGGGTGGTGGGGTGCGCGGCCTGGGCGGGGTAGGCCATCGGCATCACGCCGTACAGGAAGGCGGCGGTCGCTCCGGTGTACGTCAGTCCCGGTCGCAGCAGTGCTTTCAACACGACCTTGTCATCGGCGACCGTGACGTAGAGCCCCTTCGCTACCTTGCGCAGTGTGCCCGCTTCAACGGCGGCGGCGATCTTGCGGCTGTTCCATCCGGCAGCCGTCAGCTCCGCGGTCGTCCACACTTTCTTCGCAGGCTTGTCTCTCTTGTTGTGGTGCGCCATGGTGACGTCCCCTCCCCCGAGTCCTCCCCGGCCGCGGCCCCCTGCCGCTCGCCGCAAGCATAGCCGGATGCGGGCCGAATCTGTTGGCTCCAGTGTCCCCGTCCGGCAGAATCGGCCCGCGTTGCTGCTGGGTTGCTACCGGGAAGCCCGAAGCGCCGCGATCTCGTCCTTCAGCGCGGCGATGTCCGCGCGGTAGAGGTCCAGGCGTTCCTCGACCTCCTCGCGCGTCCAGCGCGGGGTGATCTGTTTGGTGCAGTTGGCGTCCGAGGCCTCGACGTCCACGATCACCACCCGCTCGATCACCGAGGTGATCCGTCGCTCCCCCAGGTCACGGACCTGTTCGACGAGTTCAGGGGCGTCGGACGCCTCGACGGTGCGCGCGTGCCCGAACACCTTCACCCGCGAGCGCGTCGCGAAGTCGACGAAGAAGAGGCAGACCCGTCCGTCCCTGTCGAGGTTGCCTGCGGTGACGAACTGCCGGTTGCCCGCAAAGTCAGGAAACATCAGTTGTGTGCCGTCCCCCAACACCTTCACGAAGCCGGAAGGTCCGCCTTTGTGCTGCACATACGGCCAGCCAGTACCGGTAACCGTGGACATCATGAACATGCGCGCCTGACGGATCAGCTTGATGTCACGGGCATCGAGTTCACTGCCGCCGCTGCCGGTGGTGTCCACTCTGTTGCTGACCCCGCGGGCCTGCTGGCGGGCGCGGACGTGCTCGTCGAAGGCGATGTCGTCGTAGTTCACTGGGTCTCCAACCAGGCGTTGATGCCGCCGGGGTAGTTGGTGGCGGTGATCCCCGCGGCTTGAAGCAGCTCCACGGCCTGCGCCGAGCGCACGCCGGAGGCGCAGTACACGACCAGATCCCCTGCGAGCGAGCGCACCTGCGCCGGGACGTGGTCGAGCAGGACGCTGAGGGGTGCGTTCACCGCACCGGGGATACGCACGGTGGCGAATTCGTCGGGCTCCCGGACGTCCAGCAGCGTCGCACCGTCCAGGGAGGGCAGAGACGGTACGGCAGGCGCGGCGCCCGGTGCGTCCTGCGTGGGAGTGGGTGTCGCGCGCACGCGCGCGGCGACCGCTGGGTCTGCGGCGACGGGGATGTACTCCCACATCCCGGTGAGCCCGGAGTAGTAGCCGATGCGTCCGGCCAGCGGGGTGCCGACGCCGGTGAGCACCTTCACCGCCTCCATCGCCATCGCCGCGCCGACGACGCCGACCAGCGGGCCGAGGACGCCCGCCTGCGCGCAGGACGGGACGCTGCCCGCCGGCGGCGGCGTGGGGAATACGTCCTCGTAGACCGGTGCGTCCGGCATGCCGAAGACGGAGAGTTGGGCGTCGAAGCCGAGGATCGACGCCCACACGTGCGGCACCCCCAGCGTCGCGCAGCCGTGGGAGGCGGCGTAGCGGGCGGCGAAGTTGTCCGTGCCGTCCAGCACGACGTCCGCGCCGTCCAGCACAGAGACCGCGCAGGACGCCTCGAGGCGGTCGCGCACCACCGTCACACGCATCTCCGGGTTGCGCGCGAGCATCTCCCGGCGCGCCGACTCCGCCTTGGGCTGCCCGAGCGCGGCGTCGGTGTGGATGACCTGGCGGTGCAGGTTGGACAGTTCGACGACGTCGTCGTCGATGACGGTGACGTGCCCGACGCCGACGGCGGCGAGGTAGAGCAACGCCGGCGAGCCGAGCCCGCCGGCGCCGATGACCACGACGTGGGCGTCCGCCAGGGCCTGCTGGGCCTGTGCACCGAAGCCCTCGAGGGTGATCTGGCGGCGGTAGCGGGCGTACTCGTGCGGGGAGAACTCCATCACAGCCCCACCCAGTCGGTGGAGCCGTCGGGGCGGTCCTGTTCCTTCCAGATCGGCACGCCGTCCTTCACGGCGGTGGCGAACTCGGCGATGGCGGTGAAGGCGGGCCCGCGGTGGGCCGCGGCGACGACGACGAGGAAGGCGAGCTCACCGATGGCCAGCGGGCCGGTGCGGTGCTCGGCCCACAGGCGGACCTGCGGGTGGGCGCGCACCGTGGCGTCGGCGATCTCGGCGAGCGTGGCGGCGGCGGTGGGGTGATTGGTGTAGGTCAGGGCGCTGACCTCGTGGCCGCCGTCGTGGTCGCGGACCACGCCCTCGAAGGTGACGACCGCGCCCATCGCGTCCGTCGCGGTGGTGGCGCGGGCGTGCGCGAGGTGGTTCTCCAGGGGTTCGTGGGTGACGGCGGTGTGCACGACCACGCCGGTCTCGGCGTTCACGCGTGCGGGGTCTGGGGTGTCAGCCATGGTGGTCTCCTGCGTGGTCGGCGGTCGGACGGTCGAGCAGCTGGTCGAGCAGGTGGTCCAGCAGCGGGTCGAGGACGGCGATGCCGTCGGCCACTCCCCCGCGTGAGCCGGGCAGGGTCATCACGAAGGTGCGTCCGGCGACGCCGGCGACCCCGCCGGAGAGCACCGCGGTCGGCACCCCGGCGTCCACCCCGCGTTGCTGCAGGGCGGTGATGAGCCCGGGCAGTTCGTGGGTGAGGTGCGGGCGGACGGCGGCCACGGTCTGGTCGGTGGGGCTCACCCCGGTGCCCCCGGTGGTGAGCAGCACCGTCGGCTGTTCGTCGACGAGCGTGCGGTCGACCTGCTTCGCGATGTCGGCGTCGGCGACGACGGTGGCGTCCGGCACGTCCAGGCCGCGCCCGCGCAGCCACCCGACGAGCACGGGGCCGGTGCGGTCGGGGTAGGTGCCGGCGGCGGCGCGGGTGGACGCCACGATCACGGTGGCAGTTACGGGGGCTGGCACGGGGGCTGTCACGCGTCCTCCCGCACGTCCCAGTCCCCGGACTTGCCGCCGGACTTGGCGAGCACGCGGACGTCCTCGATCACGGCGTGCTTGTCCACGGCCTTGATCATGTCCACCACGGTCAGGGCGGCGCTGGTCACCGCGGTGAGCGCCTCCATCTCCACGCCGGTGACCCCGCGGGTCTTCACCGACGCCTCGATGCGCACGGCACCGTCCTCCTGCGTGAAGTCCTCCCGCGTGAAGTCCACGGTGATCTTCCCCAGCGGCAGCGGGTGGCACAGCGGGACGATCTCGGGGGTCTTCTTCGCCCCCATGATCCCGGCGACGCGCGCGACCGGCAGGGCGTCGCCCTTCGGCAGGCCGTCAGACAAGCCGTCAAAGATCATGTCGAGCACGTCGCTGCGGGTGCGCACGCGCCCGGTGGCGACTGCGGTGCGGCTGGTCTCGTGTTTGGCGGTGACGTCGACCATGTGCGCCGACCCGTCCTCCCGGACGTGTGTGAGGTGATCGGGGTGACTCTCCATACCGTCACACGCTACCCCGACCTACACTTGTCATCATGCTGGAGATCCACTATTTCGCCGCGGCGCGGGCGGCCCGCGGTGTCGCACAGGAGACCCTTGCGCCCGAGCGCGACCTGGCCTCGCTGCTGGAGGTGCTGGGCTCCCGTCACACCGGGCTCACGGCCGGCGGGATGAGCCTGTCGCAGGTTTTCGAGCGCTGCAGTTTCCTCGTCGACGGACGCTCGGTGGCCCGGGAGGACGCCGCGACCACATCGCTTAACGCGGTGTCGCGGGTGGACGTGCTGCCGCCGTTCGCAGGGGGATAGATGGACGTGCATGCGGTCGTCGTCGCCGGTGGTGCGGGCTCCCGCCTGGCGGCTTCCGCGCCGGACGGGACGCCGGCGAAACCCCTGCTCGTCGGACGCGACGGCGTCCGCCTTATCGACGTGGTGCTGGACGCCGCGGCGCAGGTCGGGTGTACACGCCGGGTGGTCGTCGCCCAGGCGATGGACCTGCCGCAGGACGTGACGTTGGTGCGGGAGGACCCGCCCCTGTCCGGCCCGGCGGCGGCGGTGGCCACCGGGGTGGACGCGCTCGGGGACGCTCCCGGGGATGCTGTGTTCCTGCTCGCCGGGGACCTCGTCGCCCCGGCCGCCGCGATGGCCCGGTTGCTTGAGACCTACCGGAGGACCGGTGGCGACGGGTGTATCGCCGTGGTCGACGGGCGGCGCCAGCCGCTGCTCGCCCTGGTGCGCCTCGACCGGCTGCGCGCAACCATCACCGGCGACCTGCGCGACGCCCCGGTCCGGGCCGTCCTGCGCGGCCTGGACCTCGCGGAGGTCGGCGAGGCCGACGGGATCGACGCCGCAACGGCGGCGGACGTGGACACGTGGGAGGATGCGGTGGAACACGGATACGGTGGTGAGAGGTCATGAGCGGACACACGAGCGACCCGGTGAGCTGGGCGGAGACCCGGCGGCGCATCGTCGCCGCACTCTCCCCGACCGGTGAGCTGCGCGCAGCGGTGACGAAGCGTCCTGCCCCGGGCGACGTCCTGCACGCCGCGGTCACCGCGCCGATGGACGTGCCGCACTACGCGTCCTCGGCGATGGACGGATTCGCCGTGGCAGGCGACGGCCCCTGGCGACTGCTGGACGCCCCGGCCGTCGGCGCGCAGGGACGCAATGTGCACATCACCGGCGGCACCCTCGCCGACGGTGAAGCACTACCGGCGCTCACCGGCTCCCTGGTGCCCGACGGGGCGACCGCGGTGGTGCGCGCCGAAGACGCGCAGGTCACCGGGGACACGCTGACGGCCGCCACCCCCTCCGCCGGCCGCGATATCCGCCCTGCCGGGCAGGAGTGGTCGAGCGGCGAGATCCTGGTGGATGCCGGGGTGCGGCTCACCGCCCGCCACGTGGCGATGCTCGGCGCGTGCGGCGTCGACACCGTGGAGGTCACGCCGCGCCCGACCGTGGCCTGCGCGTTCACCGGCAACGAGGTCATCACCCACGGTCTGCCGCGCCCCGGTGAGGTGCGCGATGCCTTCGGCACGTCCTTCCCCGCCCTGCTGGACGCCTGGGGTGCCGAGGTCGTGGGCACCCAGCGTCTGCCGGACGACCCGGTGGCCGTGGAGGACTGGCTGCGGCGTCCCGAGGTGCTCGGCGCCGACATCGTGGTGCTCACCGGCGGGTCGGGACGCTCCGGGCAGGACTTCGCCCGCCGCTTCATCACCCGCGCGGCCGACGAGGTGCTCGCCGAGGAGATCGCCTGCCGGCCCGGGCACCCCACCCTGGTCACGACCCGGAATTCCGTGCAGGGGTCGGGGTCACACACCCAGTTGGTCATCGGTGTGCCGGGCAATCCTTTCGCCGCGCACGTGGCGCTGCACAGTTTCGTCGCCCCGGCGGTGGCCACGCTGCTGGATGCTGCGGACCCGGTAGGGACGCGCACCGGAACCATGGCCGTGGCGATCGAGTCGATGCCCCGCCAGCGGGTGCGCCTGCTGCCCGCCACCCGTGCCCCCGGCGATTCTGATGCGCCCCGTCTCACCCCGGCGCCGGGCGCGCACTCGCATATGCTGCGCGGTTACGCCGCGGCGGACGTCCTGCTCGTCGTCCCGCCGCAGGGGGTGGCCGCCGGCGACGAGGTGGAGTACGTGGAGCTGTAGCTTTCAGTCCCGGTAGAGTTCGCCGCCGCGGCTGCTCCCCCGGTTCAGCCACGCGTACACCACCCCGATGAGCAGGCCGCCGCCGATCACATTGCCGATAAGCGCCATCGCCCAGTTCACCGCCACATTGCCGAGGGTCAACGAGTCCAGCACGCCCGCCCCGGCAGCGAAGCCGTCGCCCAGGCCGAAGAAGGCCAGGGTGAACAGGGAGAAGTTCGCGATGAGGTGCTCCAGGCCCAGCACCACGAACACGGCGATGACCATCTGGGTCAGCAGGAACTTGCCCGCGTAGTCCTTGATCATCAGCCCGCCGACGATGGCGATGTTCACCACGAAGTTCGCCAGCACCGCCTCGACGAGCACGCCGGACGGACTCTTCGTGAGCTTGCCGTCGGCCAGCGCGGCAATGAGATGGTCCACGCCGATGCCGCCGAGTTTCGCCGACTGCCCGAGCATCACCGCGATGATCACCGCGCCGATGAGGTTGGCCAGCACCGTCCACAGCACGATCGTGGTGGCGCGTCCCCAGCCGATGTGGTGTCGGGCGGCACCGTAGGCCATGAACATCATCGAGCCGGTGGCCAACTCCGCGCCGAGCTGCAGGGTCATGGCCAGGCCGATGAAGAACAGGAAGCCGAAGACCACCGGGCCCAACCCCGGGGCGAGCTGCTCCACGGCGTTGCCGGACACCGCGGCGAAGGCCGTCCCGAGGGTGAGGTAGGCCCCGGCCAGCACGCCGCGCACGGTGTAGCGGGGCAGGTCGTCGCCGAAGAGGGCGGTCTTCTTGGCCACCGCGGCGTCGGCGGCGGTGTTGAATGCCCCGGCCAGCGGTTCCTTGTCGGTTCTCGTCTCGGTAGTCGTCGCCATAGGGAGTTTCTACTCCAGCACCAGGGGCCGGTTTGACCAGCAAACCTGCGTTTACCTGCAAAAACAGGACGTTGACCTGCAGGCCGCGCTATGGCGATCGGCCGTGCCGAACGACCGTTCGCAGATACCGGGCCGTATCCGCCCCCATGGTGTCCCCCTGACTCCCCTGGGCTCCCCTGCCCCATGTCACCTGAGTCATGCCCCAGGGTGAAAAACGGGCATTTTTGTGCCTGGGGCATGACTCAGGTGACGGTGGCCTCCGCCGCAGCGTCGAAGGCGGCCGAGAGCACCGGGGCAGGACGCGAGTCGCGGCGCACCAGCGCCAGATCCAGGCGCACCTCCGGCTCCACGATGGGCAGCGTGGTCAGCCGCGTGGTGCCCACCGCCGGGGCCGGGACCACCACCGCCCACCTACCGGTGCGCGCCAGAGCGAGCAGCGACTCCACCGAGGTGGCGTCCACCCCTGGTGTGACCTGCACACCCGCCTCGCCCATCACCCGGTCGAACTCCTCGCGGGCAACCATGCCGCGCGATAGCAGCGCGGTGGGCAAGGAGGCCAGCTCGGCGCCGGTGACCTGCCCGCCGAAACCGTCGAGTAGGCCAGGGCGCCCGACGGCCACGAAGCGGGTGGTTCCCAGGGCGGTGAAGGTGAGTGCGGGGTCGTGGCGTCCGGCGCGGGCGACGCCGCCGAGCGGGTGCACGATGCCGGCGTCGAAGTCGTGGTCGAGCACCCGCGTCACGATCTCCTCGCTGGTCAGCCCGGCGGCCAGGTCCACGCGCAGGGCGGGGTGCTCGCCGACGAGGTTGGCCACGATGCCGGCGGCCCGGTCCGTGCCGGAGGGGATGGTGCCGAAACGCACCGTGCCCTCCAGGTTGCCGCGCCGGTGGGCCAGGTCGAGGCTCAGGGAGCGCTGCTCTGAGAGAATGCGCTGGGCATAGGCCAGCACGATCTCGCCCTCCTGCGTGATCCCCTGGAATGCGGACTTGCCGCGGTTGACCAGCGGGAAACCGACCTCGGCCTCGAGTTTTCTGATCGCCTCGGACAAGGTGGACGTCGACACATAGCAGGACGCGGCGGCGTGACCGAAGTGCTGCTCGCGGGCGAGCGCCTCGAAGTAGGTCAGCTGGGTCAGGAGCATGCCGTCGACGCTACCCCTTCCTCCTCCTGACCAGGACGATCCCCCCGACCACCACCACGTACAACCCGATCAGAGTCAGGCACGCCCCCAGCGCCCGGTCCATGTCATTGGCGCTGAGGCCAAGCTCGACGAGCAGCGGAATGGTGCGGGTCTCACCGGCGACATTGCCGGCGAAGGTGAGCGTGGCACCGTACTCCGACAGGGCGCGGGCGAAGGAGAGCACCACGCCGACGGCCATGCCGGGCCACGCCAGGGGCACGAGCACGCGGGTGACCGTCTGCCAGCGGCTCGCACCGTCCAACGCGGCGGCCTCGGTGACCACCGTGGGAATCGCGCGCAGCGCGGTGGCCGTGGTGGCGACGAAAAAGGGCAGGGCGACGAAGACCTGCACCACCACCACGGCCAGCGAGGTATAGGCCACGTGCAGGCCGAGGCCCTCCAGCCACTGCCCGACCAGGCCGCGGCGTCCCCAGAAGAACACCAGCGCCAGACCGGAGACCACCGGGGAGAGCACCAGCGGGGCGAAAATCACGACCTGGACCACATCGCCGCGGCGCGGGTGTCGGCGCAGCAACTCCACCAACCACAACGACAACGGCAGGCCCAGGACCACGCACAACACGGTGGCCACCAGCGCGGTGGACAGCGACAGCGTGAGCGACTGGACGGTGGCCGGGTCGGTGACCAGTTCGACGGCCCGGGCCCAGGGAATGTTCAGCAGCAGCGCGACCAGGGGGCCGAGCAACAGCAGGACGGCCAGCAGGGCGACACCGGCCACCGCCACCGGCACAGCGGTGACCGGTCGTGCGCCGGTGTTTCGGGCCTTACGGGGTGTCGAAGCCATAGGTCTCGAGGATCCCACGGGCGGTGTCGGAGGACAGCCACTCGAGGAACTCGACGGCGGTCTCGTTGTCCTGGCCGTCCACGGTCAGCGCCGCGGGGTAGGCGTTGGGCTCGAGGTCCTCGTCCAGCTCGACGACGGTGATGTCCTCGGACGAGTTCTTCTGCAGGGCCATCGCGTCGGTGGCGTACATGAAACCGGCGTCGACCTCACCGGTGGAGACCTTCGTGGCGACGTCGCTGACATTGGCTTCCTCGGACACCGTCCAGTTGGCCAGGTCGTAGCCCTTATCCTCGAGCAGTTGGTGGGCCAGGGTGCCGCAGGGAACGCCGTCGGCGCAGATCGCCAGTCGTGCATCGGCGGTGGTGGCCAGGTCGTCCAGCGCGGTGATATTCGCCGGGTTGCCGGGTGCGGTGGCCAGCACCAGCTGGTTGGTGGCGATGACCTCGGGCTCGGCACCGTCGAAGGCGTCGAGGGCGAGGGCGTCGTCCATATTCTTCTCGTCGGCGCTGATGAACACGTCGGCGTCTGCACCCTGGTCAATCTGCTGAACCAGCGCGGAGGAGCCGGCGAAGTTGTACGTGATGTCGGCGTCGTCCCCCTGCTCGTCAGCGAAGGCCTCGGCGAGCTCGTCGCCAGCGTTGTTCAGCGAGGCGGCGGCGAAGACCTGCACAGAGGAGGGCTCAGAACCATCAGAACCGGAGGTGGAACAGGCTGCGGCCAGCACCAGCCCCCCTGCCCCAGCCAGGACGGCCGTGGTGCGAAGGATTCGGGTCGTGAGTGCTGCCATTATTCTTCCGTTCTGCTGTGTGGTTCTCCTCTGCCGACGCCGAAGGCGCGCATCTCAGACATGCTAGCCGCGTGCGCTCTACGGCGCTCGGGCAGGAAGCGCTAGCACCGGCCTGTACCTCCGGACCGGCATTCGGAACTGCCGCACGCCCGTCATTCACGCACGCACCCCAGTTCACGGTAGACAGGGTGGAGAGACAGGCCCACACCACGGGGTTACCATGGCAGAACAGCACCACGACCACCCGAAGGAGGAGGCCCCCATCACCGCAACGCTCGCGTCCACCCGTCCAGAGGCCGGCCTCCGCCTGACCGACCGCTGGGGACGCACCGCCGACGACCTGCGCATCTCGCTGATCGACAAGTGCAACCTGCGCTGCAGCTACTGCATGCCCGCCGAAGGGCTGCCGTGGCTCAAGAAGGACGCCCTGCTCACCGCGGACGAGGCCGTGCGCCTCGCCGATATCGGTGTGCGGGTGCTCGGTGTCAAGGACATCCGGTTCACCGGTGGTGAGCCGCTGGTGCGCAAGGACCTGGAGGAGATCATCGCCGGGGTGCGCGCCCTCCACCCACATGTGCCGATCTCGATCACGACGAATGCGATCGGGCTGGACAAGCGGGTGGATGCACTGCTGGACGCCGGGCTGACCAGGGTGAACGTATCGCTGGACACTGTGGACCGCGAGACCTTCGCCGAGGTCACCCGTCGCGACCGTCTGCCGCAGGTCATCGCCGGGCTGGAGGCGGCCAAGGCCGCCGGCCTGGAGCCGGTGAAGATCAACGCGGTGGCGATGCGCGGGGTCAACGACCACGGCGTGGCCGACCTGGCGCAGTGGTGCCTGGAGCGCGGCTACCAGCTGCGGTTCATCGAGCAGATGCCCCTGGACGCCGACCACACGTGGGCGCGCGACAACCTGGTCTCCGCCGAGGAGATCCGCACACGCCTGTCGCAACGCTTCGACCTGGCGTCCGACCCTACCCCGCGCGGCTCCGCGCCGGCGGAGCTGTGGGAGGTCCGCGAGCACGGTGCCGCGGCGTCCTCCCCCGCGTTGGGGAAGGTGGGCATCATCGCTTCGGTGACGGAGTCGTTCTGCGCGGCGTGCTCGCGCACCCGCATCACCGCCGATGGGCGGATCCGGACCTGCCTGTTCTCCCAGCAGGAGACCGACCTGATGCACCTGCTGCGCGGCGATGCCGACGACGTGGAGGTCGCGCAGGCCTGGGCCACGGCCATGTGGGGCAAGCCGCGGGCCTATGGCTCGGACGCGGTGACGCTCAACGACCCGGAGTACGTGCAGCCCGAGCGCACGATGAGCGCCATCGGCGGGTAACTACCCCTCCCCTATGCCGGCCGCGGTCACTGAGGCTCGGTCGTGATTCGGCTAGTGCCGAGGCAGATTCCCCTCAGTATCGGGATGCCTGTCGTCCGTTGATTCCTCACTATCTGCCCAGGCACGTGACTCGTAGTCGTAGCCAATCTCATTGCCGTCCTCGTCTGTCCGCCGGTACCAGTCGGTGATGGTTTGGTCCGTCGAGTCAAAGTCCGCACCGGCCCCTCGCCCATCCGACGACGCTGAGACTTCAAGTTCAAAGTCGTCGCCATGCTCTTCAAGGCCCTTGATCACGGCATTCTGAATCACATTCTGGGCGTATGTCCTTCTGATCGCTGCAGGGTCGGTAGATAGATCCTTGATGAACGCTACTGCGATTCCTACCAGGACCAGCGAGAACGGCATGGCGACGAGGATGGTCAGGTTCTGGAGACCAGTCAACGCCGTTTCGCCGCCGACAAGAAGCATCACCACAGCGATACCCATCATGCACAGCCCCCAGAAGACCACGATGACCTTGCGGGGTTCCGGATTGCCTCGCTCCGAGAGCGTGCCCATCACGACGGAGGCGGAGTCGGCCGAGGTGATGAAGAAGATCGCGAGGACCAACATAAGGAGGAAGGGAGTGATCGTACCGAGAGGTAGTTCATTAAACAGCGAGAACAGGACGTTTTCGGACGACGCCGACCCGTCGAATCCCTCTCTACCTTCCCTGCTGAAGCTGATGGCAGTTCCGCCGAAAATCGTGAACGCCAAGATGAGAATGAACGTCGGTGCGACGGTCGTTGCGATCGCGAATTCTCGGATTGTTCGACCGCGCGAGATCCTGGCGATGAACATGCCCACGAAGGGCGTCCAGGCAATCCACCAGGCCCAGTAGAAGGCAGTCCACCAGGACTGGAATTCCACCGTCTCGTCACCCCAGGAGAGTCCGCGGCTCATCATGTCGAGCATATTGTCGAAGTAGCTGAGAATACCGGCGGGCACGAGGTTGAGCAGGAACAGCGTGGGGCCGAGCAGGAATACAAAGAGAACGAGCCCGAGCGTCAAGGTGATATTGGTATTCGACAGATACCGGATTCCACGTGCAACACCAGACACTGCACTGACCACGAAACATATCGTCAGCACAGCGATGATGGCGACAAGAACGGTATTCGTTACCTCGCTGACGCCGGAGATGATCTGCACGCCCTGTCCGATCTGAATGGCGGACAGGCCCAGGGTGGCCGCGGTGCCGAAGAGCGTAGCGATGATCGCCATGATGTCAACGAGTCGGCCCGCCACTCCTTCGGTGTGGCGCCGGCCGAAGAGCGACCGGAAAACTGAACTGATCAGTGTGACGCGCCCTCGGCGATAGGAACTGTAGGCCAATGCCCCACCGACCATGGCATACAGACCCCAGATGAACAGGCCCCAGTGGAAGTGCGACTGCGCCATTGCACGGTGCAACGCCGCTGGCGTCTCTGCGTCGACAGTCTCCGGCGGAGGACTCAAGTAGTACGACAACGGCTCCGATGGGCCGAAGAAGAAGATACCCACACCGATGCCGGCACCAAACATCATGGCGATCCAGGCGAAACGGGAAAACTCCGGCTTCTCATCGTCCTTGCCTAGCTTGATCTTTCCGAAGCGGGAGAACGCCAGGTATGCCATCACGATGACGCCGAGCATCATCGTTGTATTCAGCAACCACCCAAAGTGCTCGAGAGCCCACACGAACATCGTCGACGAGACAGAGCCCACCGACTCGGGGCTCGCGATGCCCCATGTGATGAACGAGACCATGAGCACCGCGGCAACCCCGAAAACCACTTTGTCGAGGCCAAACCTGTTGCGTTGCTCTTCAACGCTGATGCCAGGGACCAGCCCCGGATGGAGATCATGGGGGTATAGCCCGACTGAGCTGTGGGTGGTCGACGTTCGGAGCGCGTCAACCGGGTTCCGTGATGATCGCTTCAGCCCGCGCTTGCGACGTTCATTGGGTTGCTCGGTGTTGTCATTTTTGCCGCTCATGTCAGGTAGTCCTGTCTCTGTGATGGGTTGGGCGGTGTGGGTCCTGGTTATGACCGGTACGGGTCGAGTTGTCCGATGTACTGCACGGTGGAGTACTCGTCGATGCCTTCAGCGCCTCCCTCACGGCCCATCCCGGACTGCTTGACCCCGCCGAATGGCGCGGCTGCGTTGGAGATCACCCCGGAGTTGAACCCCATCAACCCGAACTCCAAGCCGTCTGCCAACCGGTACATCCGACTCGGATCCCCCGAGAACACATACGACGCCAGACCGAACTCCGTGTCGTTGGCCATCGCAATCGCCTCCGCCTCCGAACCGAAGGTGAAAATGGGGGCTATCGGGCCGAAGATCTCCTCACGGAACACCCGTGCATCCCTCGGCGCGTCAACAATCACGGTCGGACGGAAGAAGTACCCCGACTCGGGGATCGGGGCATCACCGGTGATCGCCCTGGCCCCGTGGGCTACCGCGTCGCTGACCAGTGACTCCAGGTTGGTCACCGCCTTGGGTTCAACCATCGGACCGATGTCGGTGCCGTCATCCATCCCATTGCCGACAGACAAGGCGGTCATCTTTCCTGCGAACTTCTCCGTGAACTCCTCGGCGATCGACTCGTGGACCAGAATGCGATTGCCCGCGGTGCAGGCTTCGCCGCCGTTTCTGGTCTTGGCTGCCAATGCCCCGTCGACGGCAGCATCAATGTCGGCATCGTCGAAGACGATGACCGGGGCGTTTCCCCCGAGTTCCATCGAGGTACGCAGCACATTGTCCGCCGCTGCTTTCAGCAATGTCACGCCCACCGGCGTGGATCCTGTGAACGACACTTTCCGCAAGCGCGAATCGGCCATCAACGGCGCGGAAATCTGCGAGGCGCTTGCCGAGGACACGACGTTGAGCACGCCATCGGGAAGCCCGGCATCGATCAGTGTCTGCGCAAAGTACTGCGCGGTCAGCGGGGTGAGCTTGGCGGGTTTGAGCACCATCGTGCATCCAGCAGCGATGGCCGGAGCGACCTTGCGCGTCGCCATCGCCAACGGGAAATTCCAGGGAGTGATGAGCAGGCATGGGCCGACAGGTTTGTGGCGGGTCGTCATGCGCAGTGTGCCTTCGGGAACTTCGACGTGCCGACCATAGTGCCGGACCGCTTCTTCGGCGAACCATCGCAGATACTCCGCACCGTAGGCGACTTCCCCACGGGCTTCGCGCAGAGGTTTACCCATTTCTAGCGTCATCAGCGAAGCGAACGTCTCGCTGCGCTCACTGACGAGGTCGAAAGCGCGGCGCAGAATCTCGGCACGTGACCTCGGTGAGGTTCGGGCCCAATCGTCCTGGACGCCACAGGCAGCATCGAGAGCGGCAACGGCATCCTCAGACGTAGCCGATGCCAGGGTAGCGATCGTGTCGCCGGTCGCAGGGTTATTCACGTCGAAGGTGGTGCGGTCTGACGACTCACGCCATTGTCCGTTGATGAGGAGACCGGTAGGTACAGAAGCTGGCAGGGACATACGTTGGTTCGCCTTTCGGAACGCTGGCCCGCTCAGTCGAGCGGGGTAAGTTCGGAGCCTTCGAAGAACTGACCGGCCTTGTAGATGATGGGATCGTCGTCCGTGGCTTCGGCCGAGCGCACCCGACCGACGAAGATGGTGTGCGTGTTCGCCTGGAAGCGTTCCTTGATCTCCACCTCAATCGATGCCGACGAGCCGTCCAGCAGTGGAGACCCGTTCGGCGCGTGATGCCAGTCCAGGTCAGCGAATTTGTCCGCCCCCTTGGATGCGAAAGTGCGCAGCGTATCCCGCTGGCCGCCGCCCAGAATGTTGATGCCCATATGAGTGGCCTGGAACAGCGATGCATACGTGGAGGAGGTCTTCTGCACACAGACCATCACCAGCGGCGGTTCCAGAGACACCGAGTTGTAGGAGTTCACAGCGAGTCCGCGTGGCTTGCCCTCTGCGTCCACGGCCGTCACGACGGTGACCCCTGTGATGAACTGCCGGTTGAACGCCTTCAGCGCTTCCTTTGTCGGCTCTCCGTCCAGATTGTCACTGACCGAGCTGGCTTCCTGGTCAAAGGCCGAGCTGAGTGACTTCAGTCCGAGGTCAGCGAGCAGTGCGCTCGGGTCCCACGTTGCTTCCTCCAGGATGATTTTGCCGGCGTCGAAAGTCAGCAGGTTTGATCCATGGGTGACAACGCTTGTTCCCGTGGGCGGCACATCACCCAAAGGCTCGGTGAAGGTCCCGGTGGAATGCCAGTACACCGCCGCCTTGCAGTCCCGGTCGTCACCGTCGATGACGATGTGGTCGACAACTGTGGTCAAGTCGGGGAACGCTGCTCGAATCCCGAGAATGTCCGTCTTGATCGCGTTCAGATCGGTCAGTCCGCCCGAATGCGCGCTCTTGCGGCGGAAGTTGTCGTCGATGAGCTTATCGAAGACCGAGACATCACCCTTGTCCCATGCTGCGTGCCAGGCATCGGTGATGGCCTTCTTCAAGTTCTGACTCATGCGCACCTCTTTCCTCAATACGTGTCCGGGCTCGTGTCGGCCTCAGGACAACGCCTCTGTTGTATTCAACAGCAACGTTATGTTGCACACAACAAACCATAGAGAGTGTTGGCCATCACGTCAAGGACTCACGTTGAACAAGCTTCCGCCGTCCGCCCAGCCTCAACCCAAAGGGTCGAGAGGACGCACTGAGGCCTACCGCCGCTTCTTCGAGACGAGCGCGGGTCACCGAGGCCAGTAGCAGGCAGGTGACCTATGTCCACTCCCCCTCTCTGACCCCACTCCTCAGCGAGACTCCCCCGGACCAAAGGCAACATCGGAACGCCTGCAGAAATAGCCATTATCGTGGGGTAACAACTGAACTGGACGATCCACAGCCAACCCGCCCCACCCATCCATCGACATGCGGTGCGCAACCCATCTCCGCAGGATCAGGCGGGAAAGCGATGCAGCAAGAGATGCCGAAAAAAGCGCCCCCACACGCCCGAGCGAGACACTCCTGACCGGGCCGTAAGCGCCAGCATCGTGGACGGAACCGAGGTCCTTGTGCAGGATTTTTTAGATAGTTTTGCTGAACGTCTTGCATTACAGGCGAGATCCGCGCTAGGTTTCTTGTATGCAACAGACGACCACAGGCCTTTCGGACAGCGATGCCGATCTGACGCTCCATGAGCGCATCAGAGCTCGCATCGCCTCCGGCGAGTTCGCTCCCGGTGACCAGATCCCCGAAACCTCGCTCGCTGAGGAGTACGGGGTAAGCCGAACCCCGGTCCGCGAAGCCCTCAAGGCCCTCCAGATGATCGGGCTCGTGGAAATACGGCCACGGGTCGGCACCTTCGTTCGGGCACCGACCCGCCGCGAGATCATCGAGCTTTTCCAGCTCAAGGAATCGCTCGAGGGACTGGCTGCCAACCTCATGGCGCAACGGGGCCGGGTTGCTGAACTCGATGTTCTGGAGCGCAATGTCCTCGATTCGGACGACGCAGCTCGCGACGGTGACAGCGATCGGTACGCCAGGCTGGTCAGCGAGTTCCATTGGACCCTGGTTCGTGGTGCCGACAACGAGAAACTCTACGAAACCTACGGGTGGCTCATGAACCAACTGGCGTACGACCACCTCGTCAAGAAGACGGTGACCGACCCCCAACGCCTCACCGAGTCTGACCGCGAGCATCACGACGTACTCGCGGCCATCCGGGACAAAGACCCGTATGGCGCAGAAATGGCGATGCGAGCCCATGTCGGGGCGTCGAGCCGGGCAGCGCTCTACCAAAGCTTCGGCGACAACTTCGGACCTGGCGTCCCGACTGACCCCACAGAGGAGAACAAATGACGAACAAACCAAGCACCTTTGAGGAACTGGGAGCCAGCCTCGGCGTGCGAAGACTATCGCTGGTTCATGAAGAAGTCGTCGCCGAGGCGGGTACCAGCCTGGCACAGCCTGTGCATAAAGCCGCGGCCATCGCGGTACTTCGCAACCCCTGGGTTGGCGGCGGACCGGAGCAGGATCTGGCCGAAGAGACGCGCACAGTGGCCCCGGTCCTGGCGGCCCTCTTGGCGCAGCGGTTGACTGATTCGCTGGGCGGGGCCGACAACATCGAGGCCTTCGGAAAGGCCGCTCTCGTCGGCACGGACGGTGAGCTCGAGCACGCTGGAGCACTCGTCCACACCCCGTACTTCGGCAATCTCGTCCGCGAGCTGCTGGGCGGTACGTCCATCATCTGCTTCACCGACGGGAGGGTGCCGGAGGGCACATCTGTGCACGTGCCGATGTGGCACAAGACCCACGCTGCCAACCGCGACCACTACCAGACGATCGACGTAAATCTCGCTGATGCACCTCACGCCGATGAGATCTGTGTGATTGCGGCCGCGTCCACCGGGCCTCGACCGTTCCCCCGTATCGGCGACCGCCGCACTGATCAGCCCGTCACCACTGACATCCTGAAAGGACTCATCTAATGGAACTCCGTAAACTCACCACCACTGTCGACGAGATCTTCTCCGAGGGCGGCCGTAGTGTCGACCCGGTAAAGCGAGTGGTCGTCGTTGCTGCTGTCATCAAGAACCCGTGGGCAGGCCAAGGATTCGTCGACGACCTCGCCCCGGGGATCGAGGCCAACGCCTCCGAGCTCGGAGCACTGCTGGCCCCCCGGGTCATGGAGGCTCTCGGAGTTCCGCTGGAGGCCTACGGTAAGGCCGCCATCGTCGGGACGAATGGGGAAATCGAGCACGGTTCAGGCCTGATCCACACGCTGAAATTCGGCAACCACTTCCGTGACGCAGCTGACGCCTCCACCCTCCTGCCCGCCGTGGAACGACGAGGCATTTCGGGTGCTCCGTTCGACATGCCGTTGAAGCACTTCACCGATGCCACGATCCGTTCACACCACCAGACCGTGGAGTGCCGGGTTGCAGACGCTCCGCATCCCGATGAGATCGTCATCGCTCTCGGCGGTACGGGGACCGGGCGGCCCCAGCAGCGTCTCGCGGACCTCTCGACGGAAACGAAGTAGCGGGTCGTTCCCATGGGATATCCCATCGTTCTCCTCCACGGCGTCGGCCTTGACGCCAGCATCTGGGACGCCGTCATCTCCGCGCTGGCCGGCGCCGAAGGCGATGCCATCGGCCCGGTCATCGCGCTCGACCTGCCAGGACATGGCGGCGAGCTCCCGTTGAAAGGCGCCACCAGCCTGGCGGAGTTGACCGCCGACGTCGTGAGCCGCCTCCCCGGGGTTCCCGATGAACCAGTGCATCTGGTCGGTTTTTCCCTGGGATCCCTCATAGCGCAGTACCTCGCCGTGCACTACCCAGACCGAGTCGCGTCCCTTACCTGCGTCAGTTCCGTGTGTGCCAGGACCGACGAAGAGTCGGCCGCGGTCATGCAGCGACTGGATACCGCCGCAGAGGACTTCGAGCGAAGCGCGCAGAAAGCATTGGAACGGTGGTTCCCGGACGGCACCGGCATACCGGACGCAGCGGCGCTCCGAGAGCGAACACAGAAGATCCTCCTCGCGAACGACGTCGATTCTTATCTGCACGCCTACCGAGTTTTCGCTCAAGGAGACAAGGATCTGGAGCCAGACCTCCACCTCATAAAGCAACCGGTCTTGACAGTCACAGGCGAACTCGATCCTGGATCAACACCGGAGATGAGCAGGCGCATCGCTGAGCGGATCCCCGGAACACCGGTCCATGTCATCGACGGGGCCCGTCACATGATCCCTGATACTCACCCGGAGGTTCTGTCGACATTGATCCTAAGAAACGTAGCCCGCTCGACTGACCTCCACCACTGAGCATCACCCCCTGAACATTCACCACTGAGATGAGCACCACATGATTGACCGCCTCACCCATTTCATCAATGGAGAACACCACAATCCGGCAGATGGGGAATACTTCACCTCAACGAACCCTGCCACACTCGAGCCCCTCTACGAGGCCGCACGAGGCACCGCCGAAGACGTGGCCGCAGCGGTAGCTGCCGCCGAAAAGGCATTCCGGAGTCCTTCGTGGGCAGGTCTCACCGCGACGAAGCGTGGCCACCTGTTGCGACGACTCGGCGACCTGATCGGCGAGCACGGTCCCGAGCTCGCGCGGTATGAGAGCCTGGACAATGGCAAGTTACTGCGCGAAATGACCGGCCAGCTCAAGAGCGTGCCAGAGTACCTCTACTACTACGCAGGTCTAGCAGACAAGGTTCAGGGCTCACAGATCCCGGCATCTTCGCTGGACATCATCAACTTCACGATGCGTGAGCCGCTGGGCGTCGTCGGAGCAATCACACCGTGGAATTCACCACTCACGCTGACGATCTCCAAGCTTGCGCCTGCACTCGCTGCGGGGAACACCCTGGTCATCAAGCCGAGTGAATACACGTCTCGGACCATCCTTCGTCTGGCAGAGCTCGCTATCGAAGCAGGCTTCCCCGCGGGTGTCGTCAACGTCGTCACCGGCTACGGCGCAGAAGCCGGGGCCGCTCTTGTCGCCTCCCCGGAACTCGCGAAGATCTCATTCACCGGCTCTACCGCCACCGGATCGAACATTGCCTCCAGCGCTGCCTCGCGCTTCATCGGTTGCACCCTGGAGTTGGGCGGCAAGAGCCCGAATATCGTCTTCGACGACGCGAATATCGACAACGCCGCCATGGGCGCGGTGGCCGGCATCTTCGCCGCAGCCGGCCAGACCTGCATCGCAGGATCACGGATCTTCGCACACCGGAGCATTCACGACGAGCTGCTCGAAAAGATCACTCACCGCGCGTCGACCATCAAGATCGGTGACCCGCTGGACGACGACACCGAACTCGGTCCCCTAGCCTTTGAGGACCAGCTGAACAAGGTGAAGTCCTACGTCGACATCGGTGTCGATGAGGGAGCCACCCTGCACTACGGCGGTACCCGTCCCGAGGGCTTGGATCTTCCCGGCTACTTCCTCTCCCCCACTGTCCTCACTGGCGCGACCAACGACATGCGGGTCTGCCAGGAGGAGATCTTCGGACCCGTTGCAGCGGTCATCCCGTTCGATACGGAGGAAGAAGTCCTTCGTCTGGCGAATGACACTGACTACGGACTGGCTGCCGGGGTATGGACGTCTAACCTGCAGCGTTCGATGCGCATGTCCCAGCGCCTCGACGCAGGCACCGTGTGGATTAACACCTACCGGGCAATGTCACCGATGTCGCCGCGGCAGGGGTTCAAACAGTCCGGTGTCGGCATCGAGCACGGGATCGAGTCAATGAACGAGTACACCCGGCTGAAGTCCGTCTGGATCAACACCGATGAATCTCCAGTCGCCGACCCATTCGTCATGAGGGGCTAGAGCGCCATGCCACTGATCGACGTTTCCATCGCCGAAGGCCGCACACCCGAACAGCTACGGGACCTCATCGACGGTCTCCACCGCGTAGCAGAGTCCACGGTCGACGCGGCACCAGAAAACATCACCGTCATCGTCCGGGAGGTTCCTCATCACCTCTGGGCACGAACAAACACCACCATCGCAGAAAGGAAATGACATGCGATTCTCACTGTTCATCCACATGGAGCGTTGGGATGACTCCATCAGCCACGAGGAGCACTGGAATAACCTCGTCGAACTGGTGACCATGGCTGAGGCTGGTGGTTTCGGAACCGTCTGGACTGGCGAGCACCATTCCATGGAGTACACCGTCGCCCCCAACCCGATGGTGGCACTCGCCTCACTTGCTGCTCAGACGACCACCATCCGTCTGGGCGCGGGCACTATCATCGCACCGTTCTGGAACCCCATCCGCGCCGCTGGAGAGACCGCACTCCTGGACGTGATCAGCGGAGGACGCGCGGAACTGGGAGTGGCCCGAGGTGCCTACCAGTTCGAGTTCGACCGGCTGGCTGATGGACTGTCCGCCAAGGACGGCGGTTCCTACCTGCGGGAACTCATCCCGGCCGTGAAGAATCTGTGGGAAGGCGACTATGCGCACGATGGGGAACACTGGTCTTTCCCGGTATCCACATCGGTACCCAAGCCTGTGCAGAAACCTGGACCAAAGACTTGGGTAGCGGCCCGCACTCCAGAAACTCACGAGTTTGCCATCGCGAATGGCTGCCACGTGCAGGTCACACCGCTTATGAAGGGTGATGCCGAGGTACAGGACCTCAAGGACAAGTTCGATACAGCAGTGGCCGCCCATCCAGAGGTCGCCCATGAGCCTGAGATCATGGTCCTCCGGCACACCTACGTCCATTCTCCCAACGATCCTGAGGGGTGGCGGCCAGGCGCAGAAGCAGTCAGCCGCTTCTACCGCACTTTCAGTTCCTGGGCATTCGGCAAGCAGGCTCCCGAGGACGGCTTCCTCGATCCTCAGCCGTTGTCCTCGGTTGCGGATCGACCCGAGTTCGATGTCGACGCACTGCATCGCAATGCGATGATCGGCACTCCCGAAGAGATCACCGAGCGGGTGAAGTCGTACGAAGAGATGGGCTACGACGAGTACGCATTCTGGACCGACAACTCGATGTCACATGAGGACAAGAAGAAGTCCCTGCAGTTGTTCATCGACGACGTTATCCCGAACTTCCAGTAAGAGATCTGCAAAGGAGGCATCATGGACAGCACCCACGATATCTGCGGAAGCGTAGAGCACGGCGATCGCCGTGGACGCGAACTCGGTTTCCCGACGGCGAATATCGACATCTCCCACGTTTCCCCCGGCAGAGAAGCCGGGCTCACGGGAGTATGGGCCGGGTGGGTAAAGGACACGATGACCGGTGCCACGTTCATCAGCACCGTCTCGGTAGGAAGGCGGCCCACGTTCTACGATCACCAGGGCCCACTCCTGGTAGAGGCCTTTCTCCTTGATTTCGCTGGAGACCTGTACGGCCGAGAGCTCCAGGTCCATCTCGACACATTCATCCGTGGGCAACAGGAGTTCACGTCGCTGGACGAACTCATCGTGTGCATGGAGAAGGATGTTGCCGTCACGAGAGCGTACGCTGCCGCCGAACCCGCACGGACGGAAAGCGCGGAAAGCAACGCCTTCGCCGGCTAGGTGAAAACCTCCCCGCCCTCAGAACCAGCGGATGCGCCCGCGCAGGATACCGCGGTAGGCCACGGCGGCGAGGGTCACGATCAGGGCACCGAGCATCACCGGGGTGAGCACGAATTCCCAGTGCTCGTGCGAGGTCATCATCACGATCGGCAGCACCGCCGCCGGCGGGTGCAGGATGCGCAGCGCGCACATCAGCATCACCGAAATGCCGGTGACCAGGCCGATCGCCCACCAGGATGTGGGCAGCAGGTAGTCGGCCAGCACCGCCACCACGGCGACTACGAGGTGTCCGCCGAGCACGTTCATCGGTTGGGACACCGGTGCGGCGGGCAGGACGAAGACCAGGACGCAGGACGCCGCGAACCCGGCCATCAACAACGGGTGGCCGATGGCCTCGGTGAGCAGGCCGAGCACACAGATGACCACGGTCACGGCCGCCCCGGAGACCAGCAGGGCCGCCGGAGTGAACTTCGGCTGCGTCCGTGCGAAGAATCCGATGAAGGGGTTGTGCGGGTGGGGCGGCGTCGACATGCGTACAGGGTACGTCCCCGGGGTGGGGCTATCTGTCGAGAGGATGGATCTCCACGAGCGCACCGGCGCTCAGCGTGGCTCCGGCAGGGACACGGATCAGGGCATCGGCCGTGACGGACTGGGCCAGCAGGTGTGAGCCCGCACCGCCGACGGGGCTCACGGTCAGTTCGCCCTCGCGCACCTGCGTGCGTCCGCGCAGGTAGCGGTCCTTGTCCGGCAGGCCGTCCTCGGCGACTGTGATCCTGGCGGTGACCGCGCAGGACGCCTCGCCGAGGGCGGGCGCGACGAAGAGCCGGAAGCTCACGGCCGTGGACACCGGGTTGCCGGGCAGGCAGATCACCGGCACGCCGTCGAAGCGTGCCAGGCCCTGCGGGCCGCCGGGCTGCTGGGCGACGTGGCCGAACCAGGCGTCGGGGGCGTCCTCCAGGGTCTGCCGGACGACCTCGAAGGCGCCGTGGCTGATGCCGCCGCTGGTGACCACGGCGTCCGGCTGCGCCTTGGCGATGGCGGCCGAGAGTGCGGCGCGGAAGGCGGTGGGGTTGTCGCTGGTCTGCACGGTGCCGGCGACGTCGATGTGGTGGACGTGGCACAGGGCGCGCAGCATCGGGCCGTTGGCGTCGCGGATGGTGGCGGCCCCGGGCAGCGGTGCCGGTGCGTCCTGCCCGGCGGTGACTTCGTCGCCACCGGTGCAGATCAGGACGCGGGCCGTGCGCGTGACCGGCACGGTGGCGAGTCCTTGGGCGGCGGCGACGCCGACGGTGCGGGGGTTGACCGTCTCCCCGGCCGGGATGAGCAGGTCGCCGGTGCGGATGTCGGTGCCGCGCAGCCGGACGAACTGAGCGTCCGGTGTCTGCGGGACGGTGACCTGCGAGGTGCCGAAGTGCGCGGGTGCGCACTTCTCCACGGGTACGACGGCGGCGGTGCGGGCGGGCAGACGCGCGCCGGTCATCACCGGCACCACGGCGTCCCCCACCGCCCCGGCGGGTAGGACGTCGCGAGGGTCGGCCCCGGCGGCGATGGTGGCGTCCACGGCGAAGGTGCCGCCGGCCAAATGGGCGGACGCCAGGGCGTAACCGTCCATTTGGGAGTTGTCGAAGCGCGGCGAATCCTCGACGGCCGTGACATCCGCGGCCAGGCGACGTCCAAGCGCCAGGGCCGGGTCGACGTTCTCGACGGGCAGCTCACCGACGAGTGCGCGGAGGGCATCGAGGTGTTCGTCGGGGGTTCGAGTATCTGCAGGCTTCATGGTGTGGGATCCTCTACGGCTTCCGGGTCATCGTATAACGATTGCGTTTGCGTGACGGGCTGCCTGGCAGATCCTACCTGTGAGATCGAGGCACTCCCTACACTGATCACACCTGATCAACTCTCGACGATGGGTCGACGGCACTCTGACACCAAACTGAAATGCTAGTCTGACATGTAGTTCGCCGATACGTGCCGACGAATCTTCCCCATTGCGACTGACCCTAGCGGAGGAATACCTGTGGCGAACGCCGATGACACTCTCGGGAAACGCGCCTATCAGGAGATCTGGCAGAGAATCGTCCATCTCGACTACCCCCCGCTCACGACTCTCAACGAGAAAGAACTCAGCCTGAACCTCGGCATGGGCCTCTCCCCCGTCCGACAGGCACTACGTCGGTTGGAGTACGACGGGCTCGTGATGATACTTCCACGCCGAGGCACACTTACCACCGAGATCGGACTCAGCTCCGTGAAATGGGAGCTTGAGATACGCGAAGAGCTCGAGGGGTTCGCCGCCCGGCTCGCCGCTAAGCGAAGTTCATCCGCCGCCCATTCCGAGATGCTCACCCACGTGGGGATGATGGAGAACCTCTCGGAGAATGCTGACGAGGACGAACTTCCCACACTCATGAAGTTCACCGATCTTGACAGTGCTCTGCACCGGATAATCTACCGCGAGACCCACAACCCCAGCCTCATCCCTGACCTTGAACGACACTTTGCCCATGCGCTGAGAATCTGGCATTACTGCCACCGGGCCCAGACGTTCTCGCTGTCCAGATACGACGCCAGCATCTACCGCGAGATAGTGCAGGCGATCCGTGACCGGGACGGTGGCGCTGCTGAGCAGGCAATGAGGCAACACGTGCACGCTGACACCGAATCTGCCCTCTCTATGGTTCGCGACCTGGACCTTTAGGCCCGCGCAGGCCTGACCTGGCCCCGACAAGAGCGTTCATAGCGAAAAATACTGGTGATCCAACTACTGAAATGTTAGTCTTTGCAGTAGGTCACGAGCCGTACTCACGGCTCTTACCTGCCACCACCATCACGCTGCAGGAGGAACGACACCATGCAAGGACAATTCGACCCGCACAGATTCTTCACGTTCCTCGGCTTCGACCCCGGCGACCAACAGTATGAGTGCCCTGACCTTGCAACGATCAATGTTTACTGCAGGGGGAACCGGGAACAGCTGCAGGACCTCGTTCACCTGACCCCTTTTACTATGGAAAGCGACATCTTTGTCGTTACCATTGCTGACTTCGCGAACTGCACGATGACCCAAGGCAGCTACTTCGACGGCGGGGTGATCCTGCCAATCTCCTACAACGGTCGCGCTGCAGGCACCTACTTCTTCGAATTCGAGGATGAACACTGGAGCACGGCAGCCGGTCGAGAGCTCTGGGGCTATCCCAAGCGATACGCCAAGTTCTCCATGGACGTCGACGACAGCGGCGCACGAGGAAAAATCTGGAGCTACGAGACCCCGATCCTCGACATCGCCGTGGAGTTTGACCACCGAGTCACCGGCGAAGGATGGGCCGAGACGGTATTTGCCCCCACGCTGCAGGCACGCGCCGTTCCGCAGCTCGACGGCCCGTCCTATTCACAGTTCGACATATCAATGCGGAATACGGCGGCGAACAACGTAGTCAAACAGCGACGACTCGGCCGTGCATCGGCGAACCTAAGTCGCGTGGACATCGGTTCCGACATCCTCGGTCCCGGAGGCCTTGAGGTCCTTGAGGTACTCGGCGGCGAATACTTGGTTACGGACTTCGCATCGACGCCCGAACACGGGACACCCGAAGTGCTCGACTCGCTCGCCTGACGCCATCACCCTCCGTGCGCGCTACCCCTTTGGAGAACAGCACCATGAGCTACCAGATCAACAACCTCCTGACCTATACCGGCATGATGCCGGGAAACAGCACCTACTCCGTTAAGGATCTTCACCAGCTGTGGGTCTACTGCCGCGGCGACCGAGCTCAACTCGAGCGTCTATCAGGTTTTCTTCCGTTCGAGTTGCAGGATGACATCTTCATTCTGGGGGTCGGGGACTTCTCCGACGGCCCTGGGTGGGCTGACGCCAGCATCATCCTCCCAATCACATTCAACGGTGAGAAGGGTGGAACCTATTATTTCGAGTACGAAGACCAACACGCGTCCGTAGCGATGGGCCGCGAAACCTGGGGCTATCCGAAAGCCTTCGCCCGCGTCGAGTACGCCGAGACTACCGAGGGTATTCATGCCGAAGTCACCGACTACGACACCGAGGTCTTCTCCGTCGATGTCACATTCGATGACTCAGTCCGTGACGAAAAGTGGGACCATCTCGCTATCTATCCGCAGTACCAGGTGCGTGGAGTCCCACAGAAGAACGGAAGCAGTTTCGACATCCTCGATGTCGTGTCACGCGACCCGTCCGTCGACTACATTCCCAAGAGCCGGCGGCTCGGACAGGCGAAGGTAACCATCGGCAAGGTGGACATCGCCAACAACATTCTCGACGGCGAGAAGCTCGAAGTTCTCGAAGTTCTCGGTGCCGAGCTGCAGATCGGGGACTATCACTCCACTACTGCGAACGGCATCCCCCACGTCGTGGAAAGCCTGATTTGAGGAGAAAACATGTTTAACCTCACCGGAGAAATCGCACTAGTCACCGGTGCCGCACGAGGCCTCGGACTCGCGCAAGCCCGCGCACTCGCCTCGGTCGGTGCCGAAGTCATCGTCTCAGACCACGACACCAATACCAGTAGAACCGCTGCCGAAACGTTGTGCGCGGAAGGATTCACAGCGACATCTCTCCCGATGGATGTCCGCGACGTCTCACAGATCCGGTCCGCCTTCGAGCATCTTGAAATCAACGGAAAAGTGCCGTCGATTCTTCTCAACAACGCCGGGGTGTCCTTCCGTCGTTCCGCACTTGAGGCTACCGAGGAAGACTACGACCGCACTTTCAGCGTTAACTCGCGTGGAGCCTACTTTGTTGCACAAACCGCGGCGCGCTTGATGCGAACGCGGGGCGGCGGCAGCATTATCAACATCGCATCAATCGGAGCCCTCACTGTCGACGGACCCCAGTCATCCGTCTACGACTCATCCAAGGCCGCCATTGAACACGTCACCGGCAATTTCGCCTATGAATGGGCACAGTACGGGATCCGGGTGAATGCAATAGCACCTGGTTACATCCACACTTCGATGATCGAAGGCCTTATCCCCGACACCGCGGGCGAAGAAGAGCTAGTGCAGACCAAGATCCCCCTCGGGAGAGTGGGAGAACCCGAGGACCTCGCAGGAGCCGTCGTCTTCCTGGCTTCCCGCGAGTCATCCTGGGTCACCGGGCACACTCTAGTCGTCGATGGTGGCTGGATGGCCGCATATTAATCGGTCCTGACGGGCGTTATGCCGTCTCGACACCTCCCCACCACCGTCCGTCCCCACACCACCGGACAAAGGAGAAGCCAGTGTCCGACCAGACTCTGATTTACACAGCCATCGCCATCTATCTCGTTATCATGCTGTTGATCGGCTACGCCGCCTACAGGAAGACCACAGGACACGAGGACTATATGGTCGGTGGCCGTGCTTTACCACCGTGGGTTGCCGCCCTGAGCTCGGGAGCATCCGACTCTTCCGGATGGATCATGATGGGGCTTCCAGGTGCGGTCTACCTCGGCGGTCTGGTCGAAGCATGGATTGCGGTAGGGCTCGGTATCGGGGTCTATGTCAACTGGAAAGTCATAGCTCCCCGGCTACGCGCCTACAGTCAGGTTTCTAAGAACTCGATCACCCTACCGAGTTTCTTCGAGAACAGAACCCGCGACAAGACCCGCATCCTCCGGATCGTCGCCGGGGTAATTGTCCTGGTCTTCTTCACCTTGTACGTGTCATCGGGAATGGTCGCCGGCGGAGTCTTCGTCGAGGGCTCATTGGGCGGGAACTACATGGTCGGGATGCTCATAGTCTCGGGCGTGACTATTCTCTACACGCTCGTGGGTGGATTCCTCGCCGCGTCATGGACGGACGTCGTGCAGGGAATCATGATGGTCCTCGCCCTAATTGCCGTCCCTGTCGCTGCGCTCTTCGCTGTCGGCGGAATAGGCGAGGTCACCTCCACCGTGAATGATATCGATCCATCCTACTTTTCCCTCGTCGGTGAGGGGCTGAGTACGGCCACCATCCTAACCATTGTCTCTGGTCTAGCGTGGGGGCTGGGTTATATCGGACAGCCGCACATCCTAGTCCGATTCATGGCACTTCGGAGCTCCGCGGATGCGCGGCGAGGTCGCCATATTGCGGTTGGCTGGACATATGTCCTAATGCTCGGCTCGATCCTTTCCGGAATCATCGGCCTCGCCTATTTCACGCACTCCGGCGGAAGTCTTGACAACCCTGAAACCGTGGTCCTTGTTCTGGCTCAAACACTGCTGCACCCGCTGGTGGCTGGATTCATCCTGGCTGCTGTTCTCGCCGCGATCATGAGCACGATGTCGAGCCAATTGATCGTGACCTCCTCGGCTCTCATCGAAGACCTCTTCAAGGTTGCGAGGAAGAACCCGCCGCCCGACCATACGCTCCTCGTCTACGGACGGGTAGGTGTTCTGGTGATTGCGGCAGTGGCCGCAGTGCTGGCACTTTCGCCCAGTGACACGATTCTCGGCCTAGTCAGTTTCGCATGGGCAGGTTTCGGAGCCGC
Source organism: Corynebacterium sp. AOP40-9SA-29 (assembly GCF_052377405.1). Taxonomy (NCBI): domain Bacteria; kingdom Bacillati; phylum Actinomycetota; class Actinomycetes; order Mycobacteriales; family Corynebacteriaceae; genus Corynebacterium; species Corynebacterium sp. AOP40-9SA-29. The sequence goes on from NZ_JBQSWR010000001.1 coordinate 94,233, forward strand.
ATTCGGTCCGATTGTTCTCCTCAGTCTTCTCTGGAGGAAGCTCACGAACTGGGGCGCGCTCGCAGGGATGATCGTCGGCGCAGCGAGCGTGTTCGGATGGAATGCCCTCGATACGGGCCTATATGAACTACTCCCGGCCTTTATCCTCGCACTCGTCACCACGATGGCTGTGAGCCTCATAACCTACCAACGCAATGAGGAGATCGAGACAGAGTTCGCCGCAAGCTCAGAGTTAGTGGCCACAGAGAAAGCGCCGCGGAAGACGCCCACCGACGGGTAGAGTTTTCTCCAGCTACTGGTCCGTCCTACCTCAGCACGCGACCCGTAACGAAACTCGCCCTTGCACGGCAATACCGCCGGTCTTAGTTCCTCCGACAATTCCCCGGGGAACTGCGTTGGCTCGTCACCGACTATATCGACGCCAGATCGGTCGCCGTGCCGACAATGCAGGATGCCACACTGCTCCTGGATGACGACGGGCACTTGCTCCTCTGACCTCGCCGATGAGCGGGGCGCGGATGACCGGGCCCCGAGAAAGCACTCCGGGCCACCGTCACCACGCCTGACACCGCCTCACCCGAGGAACTTTCTGCCGTACGCTATGCGAATTCCCATCCCGTGCCCCCAAGCCCATTGCCAGTGAAGTGAACGCTAGAACCTAGCCGGCGGCGACGAGGCCGCACCAGTCGGGGATCCAGTGACGGACATCCGGAGGCAAACCGCGAAGCCACTTCAAAGACGACAGCGACGGTCAGAAGCAGCCAGGCAATCGGTAGATCTTTTCCTCGGCCTGCTGTGAGGTGCGCTGCAAACACCGATCTCCACCAGCAATGTCCCCACGGATTTCGCCGCCGTCATCGGGCCGCCGTAGACCGCCAACCCGAGGACGGCTGTCAGTGCCGCGCCGGCCACCGTCCAGAATCCGAAGGCAACTCCCCATCCCAGGCCAGCCTTTAATGTCCGAAACAGCACGTAGAACACGAACGAGTAACCTGCAACGACGAGATACCAGCCCGGATTTTCCGCCGCCGCTTCGGATACAGTGACGCGCCCACCCCAGACTGAATTGCCGCCAAGAACCTCAACTAGCGAATCATGCGAATTGCTCCGGCACTCGCACTTCCCCAGCGCCACCACGGGCTCGCGGGCAAAGGCCAGGAGTGCCCACCTGAAAACAACACAGAAAACGCCGTCCCGTCCAGCCGGATCGGCAGGACGGAACGGCGTCAGTGGCGTCGAGAAGAACTCGACGCGGCCGGAAGACTACTTCTCGGCGTTCTGGCCGGCCTCGAACGGGAAGCCCAGCTCGCGCAGCAGCGCGCGGCCTTCCTCGTTGTTGGTGGCGGTGGTCACCACGGTGATGTTCATACCGCGGGGACGGTCGATGGAGTCGACGTCGATCTCGTAGAACATGGACTGCTCGTTGAGACCGAAGGTGTAGTTACCGTTGCCGTCGAACTGCTGGTCCGAGAGACCGCGGAAGTCGCGGATTCGGGGCAGGGCCACGGTCAGCAGGCGGTCGAGGAACTCCCACATGCGGTCGCCACGCAGGGTGACGCGGGCGCCGATGGGCATGCCCTCACGCAGCTTGAAGTTCGAGATCGCCTTCTTGGCCTGGCGGATCTGCGGCTTCTGACCGGTGATCAGGGTGAGGTCCTTGATGGCACCGTTGATCAGCTTGGAGTCGCGGGCAGCCTCGCCGACACCCATGTTCACGACGACCTTGGTCACGCCGGGGATCTGCATGACGTTGTCGAAGTTGAACTCGTTGTTCAGGTTCTCCCGGATCTCACCGCGGTAGCGGGTCTTGAGACGGGGGGTGTAGTTGTCGCTCATCAGATGTCCTTCCCGGTGCGGCGGGAGATGCGGATCTTCTTGCCGTCCTCATCGAAGCGGAAGCCGACGCGGGTGGGCTCGCCGTCAGCGTCGAGGACCATCACGTTGGACACGTGGATGGGGGCCTCCTGGGTGACGATGCCCTCGGACTCAGCACCACGCTCGGGTGCGGAGTTCACGACGTGCTTCTTGATGCGGTTAACGCCCTCGACCAGGACCTTGTCGCGCTGCGGGAAGGCCTCGATGACCCGACCCTTTGCGCCCTTGTCCGGACCCGAGATGACCAGGACGGTATCGCCCTTATGAATCTTCATGGGTTAGATCACCTCCGGTGCGAGAGAAACGATGCGCATGAAGCGCTTGTCGCGCAGCTCACGGGCGACCGGCCCGAAGATGCGGGTACCGCGGGGGTCGGCGTTGTCGACACCCTTGATGAGAACGGCAGCGTTCTCATCAAACTTGATGTAGGAGCCGTCCGGACGACGGGTCTCCTTCTTGGTGCGCACGATGACAGCCTTGACGATGTCACCGGACTTCACGTTTCCGCCGGGGGTTGCTTCCTTGACGGTGGCGACGACAACGTCGCCGATACCGCCGGAGCGTCGGGTGGAGCCGCCGAGCACGCGGATGACCAGGATTTCCCGGGCTCCGGTGTTATCGGCGACCTTCAGACGCGATTCCTGCTGAATCACTTCTAGTCTCCTTGTAGACCTAGTAGTTCTGTGCACGTGGGATTACCGACCCTCACGTGCGCGGTCCGTGCCTCTTCGTGGTCCAGCCGGTCGGCGATCCGGTACGCGCGAAGCACACCAGAGCGACCTATGGACCACAGGCAACCGCTCAAGTATGCCACCAGCACCGCCACGAGCCAAACCTGTCTACGTCCGCGACGGTCGCGGTCCGCGCATTACGACGAAAGTACCCCCGTAAATTACCCTATGGGGTACGTCACAGTAACGGCTCAATCTGTGTTTGGCTCACTTTTCCCACAGGGGCGAATTACGTCACATTCACCCATTCTCGCCACCGCGGTGCCCCTGCACCACCCAGTCCACACGCACCGTTCATAACACCGCCATCCAGTCGCCTACCAGTAGTTTCACAGCGCCAGCAAGCCTGTTGGCACCTCGGCGTGATGCCACATTTCGATGATTTAGAACTCATCGGACGCATACCCAGGGGCGTAATGCCGTGGACTCAGGTAAGCCTCCAATTACATTTCAGGATAGAACGTAGGGCTAATGAAACTGTTTTACCCCGCGACAAGCGCGCGTCGCGCTGGTAACTTTTCTCCCGAACGGCGGGACCTCCGCCCCCGATCGGAGACCTGACGCTCCGGACGGACACCCCAGTTCAGTGAGGAAACACACTTTCATGACCATCAAGAAGAGCCTGCTCGCCGCAGCCACCGCCACCACCCTCGCCATCGCCGGCACCGGCATCGCTTCCGCCGCCGACGGAGGCGACCTTCCCGACGCCGGAGCTGGCTCCGTGGAAGGCTCCTTCGACGGCGAAGCGCTGTCGACCGAAGGCTCACAGATCTTCGGCTCCGTCCCGGAGGGTGGAGAATCAGCCACGATCGAGCAGGCGCTCAATGCACTCGGTGCCGTTGCCGTGACCGGTGCCGCCGTTGCCGGTTCGATCGGTGCCGCTCCGGCCATCTACTCCGCCGTCCAGGACTTCCAGGACATGGTCGAGGACATCTCCGGCAACCTCCCCGCCCTCCCCTTCTGATCTGACACCGCCCACGCGGTAGACAGCCCCATAGAGGGGTCAGAAGAAGCTGAACGGCCCCGACCACACGGTCGGGGCCGTTTCACATGCCTGCACCCCCAAACGAGGGCCAGCACCCTCGACACAGGTACATCCTCTCAGCGTCCTTCTCCATACCGACACTTCAGGACATACCCCCTCTCCCTACGCCAACGATCCCGCCCGTCACCGCCGACGCTCTCGTACCCTGCCCCGTATCCCCCTGCCGACATGGACGCCACAAGGCCGCCCCACACACCGATACCCTCCCCTGTATTTCACTTTGACCAGTGCGAATATATCCCTACCCGGAGAAAATCGTTCATGCTACGTTCTGCTTTGTCCCCCTCACCACCGATCCTCAAGAGGAGCGAAACAAGCATGAAGACCCGTAAGACTCTCCTGACCGCCGCCACCGCCGCCACCCTGGCGATCGCCAGCACCGGTATCGCCTCCGCACAGGAGGACCTGCCTGACGAGACCGGCAGCACGGGAAGCTCGGCCTCCAACGACGAGTCCGGCAGCGCCCCGACCGCTCCGTCGGCCGAGCTCTCGAACGAGCGCGACGTCCTGGGCTCCGTCACCGGCGCCGATGCCCTCGGCTCCTGGACCGACGGACAGTTCGACTACGACAAGGCCTCTGAGGCCCTCGTCAGCCTTGCCGCCGGTGGCGCAGCCGTCGCCACCCTCGCCGGTGCTTACGTCGCCGTCGTCGACGCATCTGATGCTTTCCAGGGTGTCGTCGAGAACAGCCGCGGTTTCATCGAGAGCCAGCTCGACTAAGCGAAAAACAGCCGACCGCTTAACACCCCGCCCCCTCCGGCGGGGTGTTTTTGCATGTCAGCCCAGTCCAACTACACCCGATCGGGGCACAATAAGATCTAGCTGTGGACCTTTCTTCCTCTATACAACATGATAAGAGGCGGAACGAACACGTCAGCTACACCACCTGGCGTAGCTGGACACTGACACAAGAGGAATCCCCATGAAGCTCAAGAAGTCTCTGCTCGCCGGCGCCACCGCCGCCACCCTCGCGATCGCCGGCACCGGTATCGCCACCGCGCAGGAAGGCAGCCTGCCCACCGGCTCCTTCTCCACCTCCAGCGAGACCGAGTCCAGCGATCTCAGCTCGATCACCTCCTCCCTCGGCGACGGCTCCTCCGAGGGCTCCGGCGAGGGCTCCAGCGAAGGTTCCCTCTCGGGCTCCTCCGACATCGACATCGAGGCATTCCTCGCGGACATCTTCGGCGACGAGGGCATCCTCGGCTCCTTCGTGACCGGGGAAGACGGCGACTGGGCCAACGGCGTCAGCAACATCACCACCGTGATCAGCCTCATCTCCGCCGCCATCGGCCTGGGCAGCCTGGTCATCTAAGGAGACCCCGGCGGGTACTCCCCGCTGGTCGCCCCCGACCCCTGCATCCATTGCGGAATAGCTCACCCAAGATCTAAGGTGAACCTATCCTCGAGCGTGGATGCAGGGGTCGAACCATGCCTCCACGCTCGTTCCGACGAGTGAAAGGGGCCCGATGACGACGGGAACCACCGATGTTGCCGCGCCACCCGGCCCATCCGCCACCTCCCGACTTCGCAGACGCCGGCTCCTCGGCCTCCTCGGCCTCACCGTCCTGCTCGTCGTCGGCTTCGTCCTCAGCCTCGCCTACGGCTCCCGCGTCATCCCCACCGATGTGATGCTGGACTCCCTGCGCCAGCTGCCCTCCGCGCTGCGCGCCGACGAGATCACCGACCCCGATCTCCAGGTCATCGCCGAACTCCGCTTCCCCCGGACCCTCATCGGCATCATCGTTGGTGCCGGACTCGGTGTCGCCGGTGCCCTGATCCAGGGACACACCAGAAACCCGCTGGCCGACCCCGGCATCCTCGGTATCTCCTCGGGTGCCGCCCTCGCCGTCGTCGTTAGCTTCGCGGTCTTCAACGTCTCCAGCACCGGCGCCACCGCCGCCTGGGCCTTCGGCGGTGCACTGATCGCCACCTGCGCCGTCTTCGGACTCGCCTCCGTCGGCGGCGGCAACGTCCACCCCTTGACCCTCATCCTCGGCGGCGCCGCGATGAACGCCGTCCTGCAGGCCATCATCAGTGCCTTCGTCCTCACCGATGAGAACAACCTCGACCGGATGCGCTTCTGGACCGTCGGTTCCGTCGCCGGACGTGACATGACGATCTTCTGGGGCGTGCTGCCGATCATCATCGTCGGCCTGATCCTCGCCTTCGCTACCGGCCCGCAGCTCAACCTCCTCAACCTCGGCGACGACGTAGCCACCGCCCTCGGCGTGAACACCAAGCTCGCCCGCCTCATGGGCATGGTGATCATCGCCCTGCTCGCCGCGGCCGCCACCGCCGCCGCCGGCCCCATCGCCTTCCTCGGACTCGTCGTCCCCCACCTGGTGCGCTCCATCACCGGGCCGGACTACCGGTGGATCCTGCCGTACTCCGCGCTCGGCGGTGCCACCCTGCTGCTCTACGCCGACGTGCTCGGACGCCTCGTCGCCCGCCCCGGTGAGCTCCAGGTCGGCATCGTGCTGGCCTTCGTCGGTGCCCCGCTGTTCATCTACATGCTCGTGCGCAGGAAGGTCGTGCAGCTATGACCCAGAACGCCGACACGCGCAAGCGCGCCAAGCGCACCTACGTCCACGAGGGCAGCGTCCCCGGGCGTCCTGCCTTCCGCCTCGGGGCACTATCGATGGTCTGGCGTCCCCGGCAGTTCGCCGTCTCGGCGACCCTCGCCGTCGGCGTCGTCCTCTTGCTGCTGGTGTCCATCTGCCTCGGCGACTACCCGCTGACCCCGATCCGCGTGGCCGAGGTCATCGGCTCCCGCCTCTTCGACGCCCTGCACCTCACCGGCCTGCGCGACATGATCGTAGAGCCCTCCCGCATCGAGGAACTCGTGGTCTTCGACTGGCGCATGCCCCGCTCGGTGACCGCCATCGTCGTCGGCGCCGCCCTGGGGCTCTCCGGCGCGCTGACGCAGTCCGTCACCCGCAACGCTCTGGCCAGCCCCGATATCCTCGGTATCACCACCGGCGCCTCCGCCATGGCCGTAACGATCATCGTGCTCGGCGGCGGAGCGTCCGGCGGTCTGGTCGGCTGGCTCTCCGGCGTCGGCATCCCCGTCGCCGCCCTGATCGGCGGCCTGCTCACCGGTGTGGCCATCTGGCTGCTCGCCTACCAGCGCGGCATGGACCCCTTCCGCCTGGTGCTCTCCGGCATCATCATCTCCGCGCTGCTGATGGCCTATATCTCCTTCCTGATGACACGCGCGGACCTGCGCGACGCCACCACCGCACAGATGTGGCTGTCCGGCTCGCTGAACGCCTCCAACTGGACGCGCGCCATGCCGGTGATCCTCGTGGTGCTCATCGGTGTGCCGGTGTTCGCCTGGATCTCCTTCCAGCTCATGGCCAGCATTTTGGGGCCGGACGTCGCCCGCTCGCTGGGCCAGAACGTCACCGGCGTGCAGGTCGCGCTGCTGGTGTTCTCCGTCGCGCTGGCCGCCGTCGCGGTCTCCGCCGCCGGCCCCATCGGCTTCGTCGCCTTCGTCTCCCCGCAGATCGCGCAACGACTGTGCGGACGCTCCACCCCGCCGCTGCTGGCGTCCGGCCTGTTCGGCTCCTGCCTGCTGATCCTCGCCGACATGGCCACGCAGTCGATCCTCCCCGTCGAACTGCCCGTCGGACTGCTGACCTCCGCCGTCGGCGGCCTGTTCCTGATCTACCTCCTCATCCAGAACAACCGGAGGGCCTCCACCGAATGAGTACCCAGAAGAGTCTCCAGACCAACACCATCAGCGCCTCCGGCCTCACCGTCGGCTACGGCAAAGCCGACCCGATCATCAGCGACCTGTCGCTGAACATCCCCGGCGGCAAGGTGACCACCATCATCGGGCCCAATGGCTGCGGCAAGTCCACGCTGCTGCGCTCCCTGTCCCGCCTGCTGCCCTCGCGCACCGGCGACGTTTTCCTCGACGAGACCGACATCGGCTCGATGAAGCGCAAGGACCTGGCGAAGGTCATCAGCGTGCTGCCGCAGTCCCCGCTGTCGCCTCCCGGGCTGATCGTCTCCGACCTCGTCGCCCGCGGCCGTCACCCGCACCAGAGCTGGATCCGCCAGTGGTCCTCCACCGATGAGGATGAGGTCATGGCCGCCCTCGAGATGACCTCGGTGGCCAACCTCGCCGACCGTCCCGTGGACTCCCTGTCCGGCGGGCAGCGCCAGCGCGTGTGGATCTCCATGGTCCTGGCCCAGCAGACCGAGGTGCTCTTCCTCGACGAGCCGACCACCTACCTCGACCTCTCGCACTCCATCGAGGTCCTCGACCTGGTCCGCGAACTCAAGCGACGCCTGGACCGTACGGTGGTGATGGTCCTGCACGACCTCAACCTCGCCGTGCGCTACTCCGACCACCTCGTGGTGATGCGCAACGGTGCCATAGAGGCCACCGGTAGCCCCGGTGAGATCATCACCTCCGAACTGCTGGCCGACGTCTTCAATCTGGACGCCGTCGTCATCGAGGACCCCGTCGTCGGCGGGCCGCTCATCGTCCCCTCCGCCCCGCCGGAGACCGGCGACCACCTCGCCGACACCATATAAACACCGTAAGAGAATAAGGAACACCACATCCATGGCCACCACACCCGCCACCGCCGTCCGCGACATCCAGCTGCGCGAGCACCCGCGCCGCGACGCCTCCGAGGGCACCGAACCCGCCGACGACTTCGGCGGTCGGCTCATCGCGGTCACCGTGTCCGCCAATGAACTCATCGCCCCGAACCTGCGCCGGCTCACCTTGGCCTCCCCGGACTTCCGGGAGCTGGAACTCACCGGCCCGGACGAGTTCTTCGGCCTGCTCATGCCGCAGGACGGACGCGACTTCGAGCCCTTCGACACCGCCGGACGCAATATCCGCGCCGCCGTCGCCGACATCGAGGAGGACGTCCGGCCCGGTCTGCGCTGGTACACGGTACGCCACCTGCGCCAGGACGTTGGCGAGATCGACGTGGACGTGGTCATGCACGACGACCACCCCGGCCCCGGTGCCACCTGGGTCAGCGAGGTCTCCCCCGGAGCGACCGCCGGAGTGTGGCTGTGCAATGCGATCTGGATCCGGCACGCCGAGCGTCCGCTCTTCGTCGCCGACCCCTCGGCCGTGCCGGCGTTGCTGACGATCCTGGAGTTCACCGCCGATCACCACCCGGACGACCTGCACCGCTACCACCTGGTTATCGTCGCCCACTCCCCCGAGGACCTGGAGGGCGGGATCGCCGAGGACTGGTCGGAGAAGGTCGCCTCGCTGCAGATCATCTACACCTCCCCCGGCATGGAGGCCGAGGCCGTGACCCGGCACCTGCACGAAGCCGCCTCGATCTCGCACCCGTGCACCGCCGCCCAGTACGTGTGGGCCAGCGGGGAGGTCGGCATGACCAAGGCCGTGCGCGGTGTGGCCGTGGACGACTGGGGCGTGGACACCGCCTTCGTCGACTGGGTCGCCTACTGGATCGAGGGCAAGCCCCGGCCGTGACCGGTTGTTGGCTCTAGCGTGCGCCCCACACCTGCTCGACCTCGTCGAACAGGGCCGAACCCTGCGGGCCATGTAGCGCCAACTGGGTGAACACCACCAGCACCTCACCGGTGACCGGGTCCACCCGCCCCCACGTGCCGGCCGAACCGGCCCACCCATAGGAGCCGTCCGGGCGCACGCTGCCTCCGTAGCCCCAGCCCTGACCGTCCATGTCGGTGAGGAAGAAGCCACCCATCGCCCGCTGGGCGTCGTCGAGATGATCCGTCATCATCGCGGTGACCAGTTCCTTCGGCAGCACCCGCACCCCATCGAGTTCCCCACCGCCGGCGAGCATCCGGGCGAAACGCACCCAGTCACCCACCGGGCCGATCAACGCACCCGCCCCGTCTGCGAACGACGGCGGTGCGGCGTGCACGCCGTCCGCAGCGTCCACCAGACGAATGCCTTCCGCCGAATCCACGTAGCGGGAGGCGAAGCGCGGACGACGCGCGGCGTCCACCCACCACGTCGTATCGTCCATACCCAGCGGTCTCAGCACACGGGTAGCGGTCAGTTCTTCGAGTGAGGCCCCGCCGACGCGCTCGACGAGCAGACCGAGCAGCGTGGCCCCGGTGTTATACGTCCACCCCTGCCCCGGCTGGTGCGCCAAAGGCATCGCCGCGGCGGCAGCGAGGTACTGCTCACGCGACACCTCCCCGTGGTGGCCTTCCTGCAGGTCAGCGAACAGCCGGACGCTGTAGGGAGCCTCGAAATCCGGGATGTAGCCCAGCCCACCGCGCAGGGTGAGCAGGTCCTCCACCGTGGCCTCACGGTTGCAGTCCACCGTGTGCTCCAGGGAGCCGGTGGCGTCGACGAGCACGCGCGGATTGGCGAGTTCCGGTATCCAGCGCGTCACCGGGGTGTCCAGGTCAAGCAGCCCCTCGGCGACGAAGGTCAACGCCACCGCCGCGATGACGGGTTTGCCGAGGGAGTCCCAGAAGAAGAGGGTGTCCGGCGTGACCGGCGTGCCGGACGCCAGGTCCTGCACGCCGACGGCCGCCACGTCCTCCCCATCGGCGACGACACCGCCGGGCAGCCGGCCGTCCGCCGCCCTCGCGCGCATCAGCGCGGCCACAGATTGTGCAGAAGTGCTCATGTCAGGAGTGTGCCACAACCCCCAACTCCTCCAGCAGGCGCTCACGCAGATCGCCATCCGTACTGTCCGTGCGCACATCAAGACTCAGTTGCCCGTCAGTCAGCACCACCACCCGGTCGGCCAGGGCGATCGCCTCGTCCACGTCGTGGGTGATCATCAGGACCGACGGTCGGTGCCGGGCGACCAGGTCGCGCAGCAGGCCGTGCATCCGAATCTTCGTCAACGCGTCCAACGCACCGAAGGGCTCGTCGGCCAGCAGCAACTCCGGCTGGCGCACCAGGGCACGGGCCAGCGCGGCGCGCTGCTGCTCGCCACCGGACAACTCCACCGGCCAGGCACGTTCGCGCCCGGCCAGGCCGACCTCCTCCAGGGCGTCGGCCACGGCTTTCTCGGTCGCCCGCCCTGCGGCACCGGTGGACGGCAACCCGAGGGACACATTGTCGGCGATGCGCAGCCACGGCACCAGGCGCGAGTCCTGGAACACCACCGAGACCCGCTCCGGCACGGCGACGACACCGCGACCGGCGACATCGGCATCCAGCCCGGCCAGCGCACGCAGCAGCGTGGATTTGCCGGATCCGCTGCGTCCCAGCAGTGCCACGAACTCGCCCGGCGCGATGTCCAGGTCGACCCCGGCGAGCACATCGCGGGTGCCGTCGAAGGTGCGGTGCAGATTACGGACACTCAGCTGATGGTTCGTCGCCATGTCAGCGCCCTCCCTCCGATAGTGCGGATCAGTGCATCGGCGGCCACGCCGAGCACGGCGTAGACCACCAGGCCCACCACGATGATCTCGGTCTGCCCGTAGTTGGACGCCAAGGTGATCATGTACCCCAGCCCCGAGGTCGTATTCACCTGTTCCACCACGACCAGGGCCAGCAGCCCCGCGGTCACCCCGTAGCGCAGCCCCAGGATCACCCCGGGCAGCGCGCCAGGCAGGATCACCCGACGCAGGAACTCCACCCGGCTCAACTCCAGGGTGCTGGCCAGTTCCACGAACCGCCGGTCGATCGAGCGCAGCCCGTCGAAGGTGTTCATGTACACCGGGATCAGCGTGGCCAGGGCGATGGTGGTGATCTTCATTTCCTCACCGATGCCGAACCACAGGATCAGCAGCGGCATGAGCGCCAGCGTGGGGATCGACCGTTTGACCTGCACCGGGCCGTCGATCAGTGACTCGCCCCAGCGCGACAGTCCGGCCAGCAGCGCCAGCGTCACACCGGCGGCCACGCCCGCGGCGATGCCGATGCCGGCACGCGTCAGCGAGGCCACGAGCGACTCCTGCAGACGGCCGGACGCCACCAGCTCGCCGAACGCACTCGCCACCTGCCAGGGGGCGGCGAGGATGCGTGGGTCGATCAGGCCCGTCGCCGAGCCGACGACCCACGCCGCCAGCAGGACGAGGACGCCGACGGAGCCGCGCGCGCGGCGTGTGGCCCGCCCGGGGCCGTAACTGCGCCGCACCGGGCGCACATCTGTGCCGGTGCTGCCGGACGCGGCGCGCGCCGCGTCCTGCGTCTGTGCGTCCTGCGTCGGTGCGTCCTGCGCAGAAACGTCCTGTACAGGCGGGGAGGTCGTGGGTTCCAGTGTGGTGGTCATGATGACAACTCCTCGGGTTCGAAGCGACGGTCGTAGAGGTCCTCGACGTCGATCTCGGGGTGGTCCTGCTCCGTGGAGAGCAGATCAGCGGTCTGCTGGTGTTCGGCAATGAGGTCGTCCCAGGTGTCCGGCACGGCGAAGTCGCCCTGGCGCTCGACGACGTAGGCGGCGTCCTGCTCGGACAAGCCCTCGTGGTCGACGAGGTAGGCCTGCGCGTACTCCTCGCGGTGATCGTTGATCCACAGGTTGAGCTTGTCCCACACCTGCGCATACTGCTTCAGCGCCGCGGTCTTCTTCTCGTCCTGCAGCGTGGACGTCGGCACGTAGAGGTGCCAGGGGTCGTCCGGCACGCCCGGGGCGATGGTGGACGCCCCATCCTGCTCATATTTCGCCAGGTAGGACCGCGCCTGCGAGATGCCCAGTGGGGCCAAGTCCACCTCGCCCTTGGCGATGACGTTGACGAAGGTGTCATCGGTGCTCTGCAGCTCCACAAGATCCACATCGTCTTTGCTCAGCCCGGCCTCCTGCAGCACGCGCAGCACCAACGCGCCCTGCGCCTGACCAGGACTGTAGGCGATACGTTTACCCTTCAGGTCCTTGATATCGGCGACGTCCGCGCCGGGGGCGATACCCAACTCATAGGTCGGGTGCTCCAGCGGGTCCACGGTCCGACGCGCCGAGACGATGCGCACCGGCTCATTGGTCCACGTGGCGAACAGCGGCGGGATGTCGGCGACCGCGCCCACGTCCAGCGCGTCGGCACGGAAGGCCTCCAACGTTTTCGGCCCGCCGTCGATATTCGCCCACTCCGGGGTGAAGTCCAGCTCATCGATCAGGCCGGACGCCTCCAGCGCCGTCTGCGTGCGCGGATCGCCGATGCGCAGGACGGTGTCCGGGTCGACCACATCGGAAATCGCGGCGGTCTCGTCGTAGTCGGCGTCCCCGGCGCTGTCGGACACGGCGTTGCAGCCGCTGACCGCCAGGGCGGTCGACGCGACCACAGCGGTCAGGGCGGTGAGGCTGGTGTTGCGTGTCATGCGCTTTTCACCTCTGCCTGCTCTGCCAGCGCCGGGCCGTGATGTGTCACGGCGGCACCGCGCCGACGCACCGCCGGGATCACACCCTCGCCCACGTGGTAGGTCTCCTCCAGGTGCGGGTACCCCGACAACACGAACTCGGTGACCCCCTCACGCTGATACTCCAGGACCAGGTCAGCGACCTCCTCATAGGAACCCACCAGCGCCGTGCCCGCCCCGCCGCGTACCAGGCCCACGCCCGTCCACAGGCCCGGGTGGATCTGCAGTGCGCGTACGTCGTCACCGCGATGGAAGGACGCTCCGCGCCCGTGCAGTTCGGCGATGCGCCGCTGGCTCTCCGACTCCGAGGATGCGATGGTCTCCTGCGCGGCGCGCACGTCCTCCTCCGAGACGTGGGTGAGCAACTGTGCTGCAGCGTCCCACGCCTGCTCGGAGGTTTCCCGGGCGATCACGTGGACGCGCAGCCCGCCGCGCGCCTTCGGCACGGCGCGCAACTTCTCGCCCACCTCGGCAGGACGCTCCCCCCAGGTCAGGTACGTATCGGCGTGCTCGGCGGCGACCTGCAACGCCTCCGGGGACGACCCGGAGAAGTACACCGGCGGCACCGTCGCCGGACGCACCGGCAGACGTGCGCCGCGCACGTCGACGTGGCGTCCTGCGTAGTCGATCTGGTTCTCGCTGGTCCAGAGCTGCTTCCACACCTCGAGGTACTCGGCGGTGCGCTCATAGCGCTGCGCCTTGTCCAGCCGATCCCCGCTGGCGGCCTGCTGCACCGGCTCGCCACCGGTGACGACATTGAGGTTCAGCCGATCGCCGGACAGCCGCTGGAAGGTGGCCACCGACTGCGCCTCCTTCAACGCCGTCGCCAGCCCCGGACGCACCGCGACCAGGAACTTCAGCCGCTCGGTCACGCCCAGCAGGCTGGTGGCGATGAGCCACGGGTCCTCGCACCACAGGCCCACCGGGATGAGCACGCTGTCGAAGCCATTCTGCTCGGCGGCCAGCGCGAGTTGGGTGAGGTAACGGCTGTCGACCGGGCGGTCCGGCAGGCCGTCGCGACCGTTGGCGGCGACGCGACCACCGGGGCCGCCGCCGACCACGTAACGGGAGTCGACGAAGGGCGGCAGGTACCAGTGGAAGGTCAGTTCGGGTTCATGGTGCCGCTCTAAGGTGTGTTCATCATGTAATGGCATGGCCCGAGTGAACCACTCTGTCTAGTCCGAGCCCTAGGCTTCCGCTCCCCATGAACCGAATGAACCGACTGAGGGGCCAAGATCGAGCGTGGGATGTTTGAATCCACCGGTTCAAACATCCCACGCTCGATCTTGGCCCCCGCCCCGCCCGTACTGGCGCCTCTCTCCTCACGGTGCGAGCTAAGCAGCGACCACCCGAGCGAGTCCGGGCACCCGTGTTCGGTCCTAGTGAACGTTCAGTTCAAGCGAACAAGCGTATAAGTTGTAGAGCATGGACGCGACTCAGTTGGACGTCGACAGCATCCTGCGCCGGCTGCGCGAGAACACCGGCCTAGCTGTCAGCCCGGTGGAAGGCACCGGGCAGGCCCGGAATGCGGCGACGAGTACGTGTCTGGAATTCCAGCTCCCGGGTGGAGGCGGCACTCACCTGGCGCAGCTTCAGGTCATGCCACAGCTCCGCTCCCCGGATCTCGCGCGACTGGACCATGCCCGGAAGGGCGGAATCTACACGCTCGTGGTCGCCGACCGGGTGACCCCGATGATCGGAGACCAACTTCGAGAGATCGGATACTGGTTCGTGGACCGTTCCGGCAACGCCTTCCTGTCCGGCCCCGGCCTTTACGTGGACATTCGGGGCAGGCAGGAGCGCATTCGCAAGCAGGTCCGGCCCCGGCCTCAGCCGCAAAACCTGTTCACTCCGCGGCGGTCGCAGGTGATCTGCATGCTTCTCACCGAGGCATCACTGGCGCGAGCCCCGCTCCGGAAGATAGCGAGGGAATCGGGTACGTCACTGGCAATCGCCAAGGGGACGATGGACCTGCTTGTGCAGTCCAAGTACATGGAGACCACCAGTCGGGAGCGGTGGATCGTGGAACCGCAGCTGCTGCTCGATGCCTGGGCCAGTTCCTTCCGCTCCGGTCTCGGTCGAGACCTGTTGTTGATGACGGCCTCACGTTCCGACCGTGACTTTGCCGTCCCGGCAGGATTCGGTGCGGATATCAGCGGTGAGCAGGCGGTTCCGGAGTTGATTCGGAATCCGGAGACACTGACCGTCTACCTTGACGCTAACGACCGCGGAAGGGTCCCGGTTCCCGTCCTAGTGGAGAACAGATGGCGGCAGGACGACCGTGGCGAAGTGACGGTCCGTCGGAGGTTCTGGTCGTCCGAGTACTCGGGCGAAGGGATCGGTAGGCCGCCGCTGCCGCTGGTGTACGCGGATCTCCTGGACATCGACGATCCCCGACTGCATGAGGTCGCAGTAACGGTAAAAGAGCAGGTACTGGACGGCTTCCGCTGACGAGCCTTTAGCCACCCAGCCCTAGTGCCCCGTGTACTCGCGCCAGTGTGTGGCAAGCAGCTCGTCGTCGATGAGGGTGTTCTTGCCGGCGCGCACACCCAGCACACCCATCACCAGGGCGATGATCACCAGAGCGATGAGGATCCCCGTCCAGTCGCCGGTGTGCCCGTGCACCAGGCCGATCACGAACGGTCCGATGCCGGCGATGAAGTAACCCATCGGCTGCACAAAACCGGACAGCCTGGCGGTGACCAGCGAAGAGCGGCTACGCGCGGTGATCAGCGCGATCGCCGTCGGGAAGCAGAATCCGCCGAGACCCAGCAGCCCGGCCCACAGCAGCGGCGCGGCCGTCGGCGCGAGCAGCACGCCCAGGTAGCCAGCCGCGGTAAACAGGGCGAACACCAGCGGGAACGGTGCGAGACTACGTGCCCGGTCGATGACGGTGGGCATCACGATGCCGCCGAGGATGTTGAACGCGCCGATCATCGCCAGCGCCACACTGCCCACGTCGCGCGACACCCCGGAGTCCACGTAGATCTGCGGCAGCCAACCCATCTGCAGGTAGGCGTTCATCGCCTGCACGCCGAAGAACAGGGTGAGGAACACCGCCGTCGGCGAGCGCCACAGCGAGGTGCGCGTGAGGCGCTCGACCTCCTGCGCCGTCGGCTGCGGCAGCGCCGAGGGGATCGTGTCGGACGCACCGGACGCCGCAGCGTCCGCAGCGTCCGCCACGTCCTGCGCGTCCTGCTTCTTCGCCGCGCCGGGGAAGTCGGAGCCGGTGCGCAGGGCGACGACCACCCACACCAGCACCTGCGACAGGCACAGGAAGGCCCACACGAACAGTGCCCAACGCCAGGCGTCCGACCCGTCGAACCACAGTGCCGACAGCGGGCCCACCGCGCCGGACACTCCGAGCAGCGCGCTGTAGACGGTCATCAAGGCCACCGTGCGGCGTCCGCCGTAGTTCTTCGCCCACGCCGGGATCAGCACATTGCCCAGCGCGATTCCCGCCACGACCAGGCCGGTCAGGGTGATGAACACCGCCATGGAGCCGACCCACGGGCGTGCCACCAGGCCCACCAGGGAGACGATCATGCCGATGAGGATGGTGCGGCTCAGCCCCAAGCGTCGGGCCAACGGGACCGCGCACAGGCCCATCACACCGAAGAGCACTCCGGGCAGCGCGGTGATCAGCCCGGCATAGGAGCTGGAGGTGCCGTAGGCGTCGAGGACGTCGGAGAGCACCGGGCCGAGCGAGGCGATGCCGGCGCGCAGGTTCACCGCGGCGACGGCCACGGCGACGAACGCCAGCACCACCGGGATCACCGGTCCGCCGGGCAACCTGCCACGCCTCTGCGTCCGGTCGCCACCCTGCCTGTCGTCCGCCACCGTCGAAAACCTCCTGCTCAAGAAATACGCGCTGCTACCTGACGAACCATAAGCGCCCGTCAGAACCCCTGCAAACCTACTCCCCACCCGTCGTGCACAGGACACCGGGCAAGAGTAGACGCACCTGCCCTGCCTTCTACCGTGCCACATCGTCGCCGGTCAAGGGTTCGCCACGCAGTGTGGCGAAGGGTGTCGGAGCCTCCCGGCAAGCCCCTACGGTTCCGGGGCATGACAAGCACACACGACACGAACAGCACCCCAACCATCGCGATCATCGGCGCGGGCCTCGCCGGCGTCAACGCCGCCCTGGCCTTCCACCGCGAGGGCTGGGCGGTGGACCTCTACAGCAACCGCACCCGCGCTGAACTGCGCGACGAGGTGCCAGCCACGGGTACCGCGATCCTCTTCGGCGCCTCGCGCGAACCCGACCGCACCATCACCACCGACCGCTACGCCGCAGATTCTTCAGCCCACGCCGCCGCCCACTTCGCCGCGAGTTCCGTCGTCATCGCCGGAGCACCGCCCGAGGCGTCCTTCACCGCCAACTTCACCTACGAGGCGCAGTCGGTGGATCCCCGCCTGCGCGCCGACGACCGGCTCGGCGAATTCCTCGCCGAAGCCCACGAACGCAGCCGCTTCATCGTCGAGGACATCACCGCCGACTCGCTGGACGCCGTGGCCGCCGAGCACGACCTCACGTTCGTGGCCACGGGCAAGGCCGGGCTCGCCGATATCTTCGACGCCGACACTGACCGCACCCCCTATGACTCCGCCCAGCGTTACCTGCTCACCGTCACCGCCCAGGGCCTGCCGGCCGACCACGTCTTCGCCGGACGCGGCAGCACGGTGCCCGGCGGCCTGCTGTCGCTGCACGAGGAGGGCGAGGTGTTCGTGGGCCCGCACCTGCACAAGGACGGGGAACCTGACAGCACAGACGACACAAGCACCTGGGTCATCCTCGCCTGGGCGCGCCCCGGCACCGCCACCGAGGAGGCGTTCCGCTCGGCGGTGGACGCGGACACGGCCCTGGACGTCCTGCAGGATCTGCACCACCGCGTGTTCCCGGACGTCGCCGGGGACCTCGACTCCCTGCGTCCGCTGGACTCCGACCCGCACTCCTGGCTGAAGGGCGCGGTGACGCCGCGGGTGCGTCGCCCCACCGCCCGCACGTCCGGCGGCCACCTCGTGGCGACCCTCGGCGACACCTCTGTGGCCGTGGACCCCATCGCCGGGCAGGGCGCGCAGCTGGGTACCTACCAGGTCGCCGCCCTGCGCGACGGACTGCGCGCAGCCCTCAACAACAACGACGCCTGGGACGAAAGCCTGCTCACCGACCTCTTCGAAACTCATTGGGAGAACCACGCCGCGGCCGGTGTGGCGGTGACCTCGCTCTTCCTCGGAGACCCGGAGTACGCCGAGGTCGCCCAAGAATTCTTCACCTCCGCCCCCGGCGACCCGGCGGCGGCGAGCGCCCTGTTCAGCCTGTTCTCCGACCCGGCACCGGCGCTGCGCCTGCGCACCGCCGGTGACGTGCGCGCGCTCGTAGCGTCCTACCGCGAGGTCGCGGCATGAGCGGCGGGCGCATCCGGTTCAACGCCTTCGACATGAGTTGCGTGGTGCACCAGTCGCCGGGGCTGTGGCGACATCCGGACGATGAATCGCACCGCTACACCGACCTGAGCTACTGGACCGACCTGGCCCGCACGCTGGAGGACGGCCTGTTCGACGGCATTTTCCTCGCCGATGTGCTCGGCGTGTACGACCTCTACGGGGCGTCGCCGGACGCGGCGCTGCGCGCCGGCGCGCAGGTGCCCGTCACCGACCCGCTGCCGCTCGTCGCCGCGATGGCGACGGTGACCGAACACCTCGGCTTCGGGCTGACCACCGGCACCGCCTTCGAGCACCCCGTGCCCTTCGCCCGGCGCGCCAGCACCCTCGACCACCTCACCGGCGGACGCCTGGGCTGGAATGTGGTGACCGGCTACCTGCCCTCGGCGGCGCAGAACACGCAGTCGCACGGCCAACTCGACACCTTCGAGCACGATGCCCGCTACGACCACGCCGACGAGTACCTGGAGGTGCTCTACTCACTCTGGGAGGGCTCCTGGGAGGACGACGCAGTGCGCGCCGACCCGCTGACCGGCATCTACACCGATCCGCACAAGGTCCACCCCATCAACCACCACGGCGCGCACTACACGGTGCCGGGTGTGCACGTCTCCGCGCCATCGCCGCAGCGCACGCCGGTGATCTTCCAGGCCGGGGCGTCCTCCCGGGGTAGCGCCTTCGCCGCCACCCACGCCGAGGCCGTGTTCGTCGCCGCGCCCACGAAGGAGACGCTCGCCGCGGTGGTCGACAATCTCACCGCCAAACTGCAGGACGCCGGACGCTCCCGGCAGGACGTTGTCATCTACGCGCTGCTCACCGTGATCACCGACGAGACCGACGCGCTGGCGCAGGCGAAGGCCACCGAATACCGCAACTACGTGGACCCGGAAGGGTCCCTGGTGCTGATGTCCGGGTGGATGGGCGTGGACTTCGCCGAAGTGGGGTTGGACGCACCGCTGACCGACCTGGGCCCGGCGGCCTCCTCGAATGCGATCCAGTCCGCGGTCGCGGCGTTCCAGCAGGCTAGTGGGAGCGGCGGTCCCGACGGTCCCGACGGCGACGGTAACGGCGGCTGGACGGTGCGCGACCTCGCGGAGTTCGGCGGCATCGGCGGGCTCGGCCCCGTCGTCGTGGGCTCCGGGGAGAGCGTCGCCGATGAGCTAGAGGACTGGGTCGCCACCACCGGGGTGGACGGCTTCAACCTCGCCTACGCCATCACCCCGGGCACCTTCCGCGACGTCATCGAGCACGTGGTGCCCGTCCTGCAGGAACGCGGACGCTACCCCGTCGAACACCCCACCACTCCCACCACCCTGCGCGACACCCTCTTTCGCCGCGGCGCCCGCGTCCCCGACAACCACCCCGCCCACGCCGCGCGAATCCGCCACCTCCCCCGCACCGAAGGAGTCCGATCATGACCATCTCCCCTGTCTCCCCTGCTGCTAACAGCGCACTTCCCAGCGACGAGCAGCTCGCCGAGGTCTTCCGTCCCGCCTTCGAGCGCATCGCCGAGGGTGCCGCCGACCGCGACGCCCGACGCGAACTGCCCACCGAGGGCATCCGCCTCCTGCGCGACTCCGGCTTCGGGACGCTGCGCGTGCCCGTCGACCGCGGCGGCTTCGGCGCCTCACTGCCGCAGACGTTCGCCCTACTCATCGACCTCGCTGCCGCCGACCCGAACCTCACCCAGGCGCTGCGGGTGCACTTCTTCTCCGTGGAGGGGTTCCTCGCCGCGCTAGAGGGTCCTGATGCTTCTGTCGCGGAGAAGAACCTCAGTGACGTGGTGGACGGCGTCCTGTTCGGCAATGCGATCTCCGAGCGCGGCATCGGCGCCGCCGAGCGCTACCAGACCAGGCTGACCAGGCAGGACGATGGCGACTACCTGCTCAACGGCACGAAGTACTACAGCACCGGCAGCCTCTTCGCCGACCGGATCGTGGTCGCCGCAGACCTGGACGGCGAGCGGGTCACCGCCACGGTCCCCGTCACCGCCGCCGGCGTGCACCAGATCGACGACTGGGACGGCTTCGGCCAACGCCTCACCGGCTCCGGCACCACCGTCTTCGACAACGTCGCCGTGCCCGCCGACGACGTCGCGCCGGGCGGCTACGGCACCGCCGGCAGGACGCCCGATACGTCCTACCTGCAGTTGTTCCACCTCGCCGCGCTGGCGGGCATCGCCCGGCGCGCCGCCGACGACGCCCGCGACCGCGTCCTGGTGCGCGACCGTACCTACACCCACGCACCGTCCGACGTCCCGCGCGAGGATCCGCTGGTGCAGGCGGTGCTGGGACGGGTGGACGCCGCGGCGTTCACCGCCCGCGCCACCACACTGGCCGTCGCCGAAGCAGTCGCGGCGGCCTTCAACGGCAGCGACGCACAGATCGACACCGCCGAACTCGCCGCGGCCCGGGCGCAGGTGTCGCTGATCCCGCTGGTGCTGGACGCGGTGAACGAGATCTTCGAGACCGGCGGGGCGTCCCTGGCGTCCGACACGCTGAACCTCGACCGGCACTGGCGCAACGCGCGCACCCTGGCCGTGCACAATCCGGCGGTGTACAAGCAGCAGGCCCTCGGACGCTACGCCCTGACCGGCGACGGCACCACGCTGCCCTACGCCTGGAGCGCCGGGGTGCGCGGCGTGAACCACGGCGAATAGTCGAGACTGGGCGCTCTGAGGACCTCGGCGGGAACCCCTGCAGAGACGTACCCCGCGCGCCGTGCCGGATTCGACCTTCCCGCGGCACGAGCGCGTCGAATTCGGCACGTGGCGCGGGGTCCGTCTCTGCCGGGGTGCGCGGTGTGAACAGCGAGGGATGAACGGGGCCTGTCTCCTCAGGGGCCGAGCAACCCCACCGGCACGAGCCACACTCCGTTGGGCAGGCGAGTCGCCGGACCGCCGGGGACGACCACGATCAACGCCGCCGGAGGATGATCGATCGTCGACGCAATCTGGAGGAGACGCTCAGACGCCGCTTGTGCTGCACGGATCCCCAGCTTGACCTCCACCCCGATCCACGAACCGTCGCGACGCTCCACCACGGCATCCATTTCCGCTGTCGCGTCCTTCGTCCGATAGTGGAACACGGTGGCGTCCATGCGTTGTGCGTAGATACGCAGGTCACGGACCACCAGGGACTCGAAGAGGAAGCCGAGCGTCTCCGGGTCCCGCAATAGCCCCTCCTGCCCCATACCCAAGGCAGCAGCGGCCAGCGCCGGGTCAACCAGATGCCTTTTCGGCGTGGCCACCAACCGGGTACGTGACCGGCGCTGCGGAGACCATGCCGGCTGGTCTTCGACGATGAACATGCGCTCGGCGAAGTTATGGAACACCCCGGCGAAGTCCTTCCCGACGTCGATACCTTCCTCACCCAGCCGCTTCCCCACGGTCGACAACGGCGACGGGTGCGCCGTCAACGAGGCATAGGCCTGTACAAAGTTGCGGAACCGTTCCGGTGCTCTCCTCGTCCCGCCGACAAGCGGGAAGTCGTGGATGCTCAACGCATCGAGGTAGTTCCGGACAAGATACTGCGCATCATCCGGGGCGTGCTGGATCCATGCGGGGAATCCGCCTCGGACAATCAAGCCTGCCGCCTGTTCGGGCGTGATCGGCGACGGGCCACACTCCACCGACTCACCGGCGAACGCCGCATTGAGCGAGAACTCGCCTGTGGAGTCGCCGGACTCCTGAAGACTCATGGTGCGCATGCGTACCGAGACGATCCGTCCGGCACCGGGATGACGGCGCGCATCATCTTCGGGCCATGCAGAACCCGACAGAATGAAGCGGCCGGGACGAGGATCTTCATCCGCACCACGACGTACCGCACCCCAGAGTTCCGGTACCAACTGCCATTCGTCGATAAGTCTCGGTTCCTCACCATCCAATGCCATCTGCGGCGACAGACGCACTGCCGCCAGCGCGTCCTGCCGAGATTCGTCGAGCACTTCACTAGACCGGGCATGCTGCAACGCCGTGGTGGTCTTTCCACACGCACGGAGACCGGTCACTGCCACTGCTGGCGACAGCCTGAGGGCACGCGCTAACTCATCGTCGACAATTCTCGGTGCATAGGTGTTCACCTGGCCCAATATAGCATCCACGGCGGATAGTCGACGTAAACCACGGCGGATAGTCGAGATGAACCACGGCGGATCGTCGAGACTGGGCGCGCTGGGGACCTTGGCGGGACCCCTGCCGAGACGGACCCCGCGCCGCGTGCCGGATTCGGCCTTCCCGTGCCGAGCTCGCGTCGAATTCGGCACGTGGCGCGGGATCGTCACGCCACAGACCTTTCATTCACCCCTTTGCGGAATCATGGCCCCAAAACAGACCACATGGTCTACTCGGAGGTGTCGCACGTTGAGACCACCCCGTGCACCGTCCCAACACCATCCCCCGTCAGGAGAACCACCGTGACGTCTTCACTTAGCTCCCAGAGCCACACCGCCCACACCACCACCCACACCCCAGCGGCCGACCCCACCGCACTGCGCAGTGCATGGGCGTCGATCCCCACACCGATCACCACGGTCGCCGCCGTCATCGACGGCCACCCCGTCGGCCTGATCGTCGGCTCCTACGTGGGACTTTCGCTGGAACCGGCTCTCGTGGCGGTCAGCGTGCAGAAGAGTTCCCGGACCTGGCCACTGCTGCGCAACGCCGAGCACCTCGGCATCTCCGTGCTCACCCGCGCCCACCAGGGCCACGTCCGACAGCTCGCCGGCCCCGTCGACAAGCGCTTCGACAGCGTCGGCTGGAGCACCGACCGCGACGCCGTGCTCGTCGACGACGCCGTCGTCCACCTCACCGGACACATCGTCGATGAATACGACACCGGCGACCACGTCACCGCCGTCCTGCAGATCGACCGCGTCAGCGAGGAGGCCCCCTCCGAGGTGCCGCTGGTGTTCCACGGCTCCCAGGTCACCGTCGTCGGCGAACTCTGACCGACCCCGACAAGAGAAAAGATAAGGAGGCACACCCATGTCCACCGCCACCACACCTGCACCCCAGGACCTCCAGTTCGCCTACTGGACACCGAACGTCTCCGGCGGCCTGGTGGTCTCCGAGGTCGAACAACGCACCGACTGGGGCATCGACTACAACCGCACCCTCGCGCGCACCGCCGAGCAGGTCGGCTTCGATTACGCCCTCACCCAGGTCCGCTACCTCGGCTCCTATGGCGCGGAGTCCCAGCACGAGTCCGTCAGCTTCTCCCTGGCGCTGCTCGAGGCCACCGAGCGGCTCAAGGTCATCGCCGCGGTCCACCCCGGCTTCTGGCAGCCCGCGGTGCTGGCCAACCTCGCCACCACCGCCAGCGAGATCCACGGCGGACGCTTCGCGCTCAACGTCGTTTCCGGCTGGTTGAAGGACGAATTCCAGAAGTTCGGCGAACCCTGGCTGGAGCACGATGAACGATACCGCCGCTCCGCGGAGTTCCTGCAGGTCCTGCGTAAGATCTTCACCGAGTCCCCGGCGGACTTCCAGGGCGACTTCTACCGCCTGCACGACTACGCCATCAGCCCGCGCCCACAGGTCGCCCCCGAACTCTTCCAGGGCGGCAACTCCACCGCCGCGCAGGCCAATGGCGGACGCTTCGCCGACTGGTACTTCATCAACGGTGCCCCCGTCGACGAACTCGCCGCCCAGATCGACAAGGTCCGCCGCCACGCCGACGCCGCCGGGCGCGAGACGAAGATCGGAGTCAACGCCTTCGTCATCCTGGAGGACACCGAGAAGCAGGCACACGACAAGCTGCGTCACATCGTCGACAACGCCAGCCGTCCCGCCGTGGAGGGCTTCCGCCAGTCGGTGAAGCAGGCCGGCCAGTCCACCGCCGACGGCCAGGGCATGTGGGCCAACTCCACCGTGGAGGACCTGGTGCAGTACAACGACGGTTTCCGCACGGGTCTGATCGGCACCCGCGAGCAGATTGAGGAACGCATCGACGAGCTGCGCCGCATCGGCGTGGACCTCGTACTCACCGGTTACCTGCACTTCCAGGAGGAGGTCGAGCGTTTCGGCACGGAGATCATCCAGCCGTTGCGCGCCGCGCATCCTGCCGATGTCCCCGCGTAGCAGCGGGCCGCGCAGCACAAGCACGCAGCAGGCGCTCGTCGCCGACGCGGTCGCGCGGCTCCGGGCGTCCGGCCTGCTCGCCGCCACGGTGCCCGCCCGCCTCGGCGGGCCCGAGCTGCCGGCGTCGGTGATCGCGGAGGTGCTGCGCATCCTCGCCACCGGGGATGGTTCGCTCGGGCAGATCCCGCAGAGCCATTTCGTCTTCACCCGCTGGCTGTTCACCGGCACACACCCGCACGCCGAACGCCGCTGGGCCGACCTCCTGCTCGACGGCACGCTGGTCGCCAACGCCCAGGCCGAACGCGAACCCACCGTCCTGCAGGACGGACGCCTCACCGGCGAGAAGATATTCTGCACCGGCTCCGCCTACGCCGACGTGCTCGCCATCACCGCCCGACGCCCCGGCGAGGACCGCCAATCCCTGGTCGTCTTCCTGCCAGCCGACACCGCCGGCATCCGCGTGTTGGACGACTGGGGCGAGCGCTCACCGCTCGGCCAGGAGTTCACCGCCTCCGGCACCGTGGTCCTCGACAACGTCGCCGTCCCGCCGGACGCCGTGCGCGCCTTCGACACGCAATCGGGCCCGGCCGCCTACGGTGCCTTCGCGCAACTGCTGCACACCGCCATTGACGTCGGCATCTCCGGTGCCGCGTTGGACGCTGCGCTCGCGCTCAGCCGCGACGGCTCCTTCGCCCCAGCCGCCGGTCCCGACCCCGTGACCGCCCACCTGGCCGGCGACCTCGTCGCCGCCCAGTTCGCCGCCGAGGCCGTCCTGGAAAAGGCCGGACGCGCCGTCAACGCCGTGTGGGCACAGGACGGTCCCTCCGCCGCCGCGTCGCTCGCGGTCGCCGCGGCGAAAGCGACGACGGGGGAACTCACCGTCGACCTGGCGTCCCGCCTCTTCGAACTCACCGGCACCCGCGGGGTGACCGGTCCCGGCGGGGATCTGGCGCGGCACTGGCGCGACCTGCGGACCCACACCCTGCATGAACGACGCCGCGACAAACTCGTCGTCCTCGGACGCGCCGCGCTCACCGGCGAGGACCCCGTACCCGGGCCTCAGCTGTGAGCGGGTGCGCCCGGTAACCTGCGGGGCATGACTTTCAGCGTCCCGCCGGTACCGCCCTCCGCCGTCTACTGGACGACGCTCGACGCCGCCGGGGATATAGAGGACGCCGACCTGCGTTTCCTCGTCGCCGGGCTGATGGACACTCACGGCGCGCTGCGCGCGGTCATCACGCCGGACGGCACGTGCACCGTGCCTGAGCAGGCCTCTTTCGCCCCCGGCGATGTCATCGCCGAGGACGGCACCGGGCCCGGCGCGCTCGCTGCATCCCTCGGCCCGGCATCCGGGCGGGTGTGGCGGGTCAGTCTGTTGTCGCCGACGCGGCTGCTGTTGTGCGTCTACCGCGGGGTCGTCGACGCGGAGTCGTGGTCCACCCTCGTGGCCGACGCCCGGTCCTTACTCTCCGGTCACGCGGTCGCCCCGGCCGGCGACTGGGGCCCGCAGGCACAGATGGACCCGCCGGCACCGTTCGACGGGGGCGGGCCGTCAACGTACAAGACCATCGACGTCAGCGACGCCGACGCCCTGCTCGAACTACTCCCCGCCCAACTTGGGGTCAGCCACGACGAGATCATGCTCGCCGCGGTCCTGCTGGCCCGCGCGTCCGCCGGATTGCCGGACGCTGCGGTGGCGTTGCGCGCCCGCGGGCGCACCTCGCCGCTGAGCCCTGGGGTCGGACGCACCGTCGGACGGCTCGACCGGCAGTACGTGGTCGCCGCGCCTGGCGGCGTGGACGGGTTGGACGGATTGGACGCTGCGGCGCTGCTCACGGGTGGTCCGGCCGTGCTGGCCACGCTGACGCACGTACGCGACGCGCTACGCGGCGGCGCCGCGACCAGCGCAGCGTCCGACGCAGCGTCCGATCCTGTACCGGCGGCGACGGTGGAGGTCAGCGCGGCGAAGGTGTCGGTGTCCGGGCCGGTGCGTCCGGTGGACGGGGTGCCGCACGTGATCCTGGGGACCCAGCGTCTGGCGCGGGTGACGGTGGTCGACGAACGCGGCGGTGCCGGCGGCGAACTGGTGTGGCCGCACCTGGAGCAGGCGCTGATCAGCCTGTCCGCGCTGGCACGGCTCATCGAGGCCGGAGTCATGGAAGCCGCTGAGTCTATGCCTGCGACCTCGATCAACCTCTTCGGCCACGGGGCGGTCGCCGCCGACCGGACGGTGAACCTCTCGCTTCTTCCCGAGGTCAACGGTTTCGAGATCGTCAAACGACTGCAGGCCACCCACCCCGGCGGCACCACGCTGGTGCGCCTGCCCGGAGTCACCGACCCGAAGGCCACCGGTGGACGCTCCGGGCGGGTCGGCAGCGGCGTGACCGGCCGGCTGATCATCGGTTGATCATCGGTTGATCATCTCCCTCACACACGGGCAGGAAGGAACGCTCTACGATGCGCTTAGCGCAGGCCGGTCGCGCTCGTCAGCCCCGATATCGGGCACGAGGAGATCGCGGCATCGAGCGTGGAGCGCCCGGTGACGTAGGCGTAGACGTCCGGGTCGATCAACTCGAATAATTCCTGAACCTCGACCAAACGTTCTTCCAGGCCGGTGCGGGTGGAGAACACCGGCTCATTGTGTGCCAGCCTATTGCGGAACTTCACCACGCGTGCCACGAGGTCATGCACCCTCGCTCGCCTGGTTCCCTTGGGAAACGCCCGGTGCAGCATCGGGTTCCACAGCGTCGGCGTCCGCTCGCCCACGGTCAGGTTCGACCAGAACCCGAACGTCAGAGCGGCCACGACTTCGGCGTGCGTCGGTGCTGAACTCAGGCCTCGCTTGGCATCGGCGATCCGGGCCAGGCTCGTCTGATTGCGGCGGCGCTGCTGGTCGCGGGCTCGTTGAACGCCCTGTTCCAGATGGAACAGCGGCGCTTGCGGGTCAATGGCCCAGTCCGGAAATCGTCGTGTGAGTTCGCGGTCGTAGGCGTTGCGCAGCGCGACTTCCAGGTGCCCGACGTCCACGATCCCGGCGGCCGCTACCCGCGAGTTCCATAAGTAGGTTTCCATCGCTAGGGCATGGTCTCCGCTCGCCACATCAAGGTAGCGGCGGTATCGTGGCGCGCTCAGCCACCGCGCCGCTTGCGCGGCATCGAGCGAGGACTCATCACCGGTCATATCTGCTACTATAGGTGCATCGCCCCGCGGCAACCGTCCTCTGTCTGACTCAGGTCAGTTAGGCACCGCGGGGCTTTGTTCGTGCCAATGGTGCATCGTCGGGCTGAACGACAGAATGCTCATCTACTGCGGGAGTCACACCAAGTCGCCGTCCTGCGGGTCGCCGAGCAGGCGCGACCGCGGGCCCACGCCGGCACCGGGCCAGAAGAACAGGCGCACCCGACGGTCCGCGCGCTGCTGCCACTGCCCGGCGTCCACCCCGCCGCCGCGGCTCATCACCCGGTGCACCCGGTGGTTGGAGACGTCCGGCTCGGCCATCACCAGCCGGCACTCCGGATCGGACTGCAGCAGCCGGTCGGCGAACGCGCCAACGAAGGGGCCGAAAATGCCCTTGCCCGTCAGCGTCGGTTCCCCGATAGCAACGTGGAAGCCCAGGTCGTGGGGTTCGGAGGCATAGGCCATGCCGATCTCGTCGCGGCGCGGACGGTAGATCTCCATGTAGCCGACGTCAGTCGGACCGTCCGGCCCCTCGTAGGACAGGATCAGCGGCACGGCGTAGGTGGTGGAGAGTTTCGCCGTCCAGTCCGCTGCCCACTGCTGCGCCGGCCAAGCCTGGTCCCAGGTCTCCACGAGGTGCGGGCGGTTCATCCACTCCGCGACCATCTGCGCGTCCGTGGCCGGGTCGGCCACGCGCAGGGTGATGCCGTCGGTATCTCCCGTACCGCCCGCTCCCGAACCACCCACCCCGGACCCGGCGCGGTACTCGACCGGGATCTGCGGGGGTGCGTCCAGGTACTCGCTGTCGGGGAGGTCGGTGCGCAGCCGGTGCAGCACGCTGAGGTCCGTTCCTGTGTCTCGATCATCAGTGAGGTTCTTCTCGGTCACAGTTCCTGCCTTCTCCTGCTGGTCATGCCGCAGATATGATACTTAGGGATTCCTACCCTTTGATAAGGGCTGCCGTGACAG
Source organism: Corynebacterium sp. AOP40-9SA-29 (assembly GCF_052377405.1). NCBI lineage: Bacteria > Bacillati > Actinomycetota > Actinomycetes > Mycobacteriales > Corynebacteriaceae > Corynebacterium > Corynebacterium sp. AOP40-9SA-29. The sequence goes on from NZ_JBQSWR010000001.1 coordinate 122,843, forward strand.
AGTAGCGTGCCACCAGAACAGTCTGACATCCATCGTCGTCCAACGACAGGAGCACCCCTCACAGTGTCGAACCCTTCACTCATCATCCTCGGCGCCGGGCCCAAGGCGGTCGCCGTCCAGGCCAAGGCGCACGCCCTGCGCAGCCTCGGCCTGCCGGCACCGACGATCACCGTCGTCGACCACCAGGGGGTGGGTGGCAACTGGCGCGCCGGCGGCGGGTGGACGGACGGACGCCACCAGCTCGGCACGTCCCCCACCAAGGACGTCGGCTTCCCCTACCGCACCCGCATCGCCGGAGAACAGACAGGACAGGACACGGGACAGGACGCAAACCGCGCCGTCGACCGCGCCCTGCTCGACGTGAGCTGGACGAGTTTCCTCATCGCCACCGACCGCTACGCCTGGTGGGTCGACCACGGCCACCCCAACCCGCGGCACTACCTGTGGGCCGACTACCTGCGCTGGGTCGCCGCCCGCTCCCATATGACCCTGGTCAATGGGCAGGTCACCCGCCTGGGGCTGCGCGACGGCGACGGCACCGGCAGTGGCGCGTCCGGCGCGTCCGGCTGGTCACTATCGGTCGACCGCATCGACGGCACGATCTCCCGCCTAGAGGCCGACGCCCTGATGCTCACCGGCCCCGGACGCTCCGACCGTCGTATCGCCCCACTGCCGACGGTGTACTCCGTCGCCGGGTTCTGGCAGGCGGTGTCCTCGGCCCAGCTGCCCCCGGCCTCGCGGGTAGCGGTGATCGGCGGCGGGGAGACCGCGGCCAGCGTGGTGGAGGAACTCATCGGCCACGACGTGGTCGACATCGCCGTCGTCTCCCCCACTCCCACGATCTTCACCCGCGCCGAGGGCTCCTTCGAAAATGAGCTCTACACCAACCCGCGCCTGTGGTCGGGGTTGGACGAAACCGACCGCACCGACGTGATCAACCGCTGCGACCGCGGCGTGTTCTCTGCCCAGGTGCAGGAGAAACTCATGGCCGAGGACCGGGTCAGCCACGTCCGCGGCCGCGTCACCGCCGTGCACGGCAGGGACGGCGGCAATGGTATGGCCGAGGTGCAGATCGGTGACCGTACCGAGGTCGTCGACCTCGTCGTCGACGCCCGCGGCAACTCACCGTTGTGGTTCACCCGCATGATGAACGACCAGGTCGTCGCCCGGCTCATCGGTGCTTGCGGCGGGGCAGTCACCCCGTCCGGCGTGATGGACCGCATCGGTGCCGACCTGTCCCTGACCGGTATGGACCCCACCCTCTTCCTGCCCACGGTCTCTGGCTGGTGCCAGGGCCCCGGTCTGGCCAACCTCAGCTGCCTCGGCGAACTCTCCGACCGCGTACTCGCCGGCCTCGGCGCAGGTTGTGCCCCGGACCCGGAGTCCCTGCGCTTCGCCCCCTCCCGTCCCGAAAGGACCATCCTGTGACCGCACCCGATACCGTGCGCCCGTACACCGGTCGCGCCGGCGACCTGCGCTTCGGCCCCGCCGCCCCCATCGAGCCGTCCACGCTGGACGCACTGCTGCACAACACCCTCACCGCCGGCGGCGACGCCCCTGCAGTCATAGGCGACGGCGGGACGCTGAGCTACGCCGAGCTGGACCGTAGGTCCAGCGCCGTGGCCCGCTTCCTGCGCGCCAAGGGTATCGGCACCGGCGACCGGGTCGTGGTGCTCGCCCACCGCTGCGGGTGGCTGCCCGTCGTCGCCGCCGGCGTGATCCGCGCCGGCGCGGTCTACGTCCCCGTCGACGCGTCCTACCCGCACGAACGCGTCGCCTTCATCCTCGAGGACTGCGCCCCGGCCGCCGCCTTCGCCCTCGGCGGGGCGTCGCTGCCCCGGCAGGACGGCACGCAGGACGTCACACTGCCGGGTGGGACCGTCACCGACGACTCCGCGTTAGGACGCCACTTCCTGCGCGACACCGGTGCGTCCTTCGAGGCTTCCGAGCAGTCGCGGCCGGTGTCCCCCAACGACCACTGCTACCTGATCTACACCTCCGGGACGACTGGTACGCCCAAAGGTGCGCTGAATACGCACATTGGCGTGGCCGCGCACTTCCAGTGGATGAGGCGGGTCATGGGCGCTGGAGCTGGTGCCGGTACCCCGATCCGGATGCTGCAGAAAGCACCCGTCGGTTTCGACGTTGGCGTGGCCGAACTGCTCGGACCGCTGGCCACCGGCGGCACCGTCGTCGTGCCCGGGCCCGAGTGGTGGCCCGGCGATGTGGACACAATGGTGCAGATGATCTCCGTGCACGAGGTCACCGTGCTGTCGATGGTGCCGTCGTTGATGCGGGTGCTCCTCGACGTGCTCGACGACTTCGGCACGCCCCTGTCGTCGCTGTCGAATATCCGTCACCTGCTGCTCGGCGGTGAGGCGGTGCCGGCGGACGTGGTGCGTCGTGCCCGTGACGGCATCGGCTGCCGCGTCCACGGGCTCTACGGCCCGACCGAGGCGGCGATGGACGTGACGTGGGTGGAGTACACCGACGAGCTCGTGGCCGCCACCGACTTCGACGACCGGGCCAGCCTGCTCGGCCTGCCGGAGGACAATGTGGGCGTATACGTCATCGACGAGGACGGTGTCGAGGTCGACCCCGGCGGGAGCAACGCGGCTGACTGGTCGCGTCCCGGCGAACTGTGCATCTCCGGACCGCAGGTCGGCGGCGGTTACTTCGGACGCGCCGAGCTGAGCTCGCAGGTGTTCGTGGAGTCGCTTCAGCCGCAGGTCGACGGTGGGCGGATGTACCGCACCGGCGACGTGGTCTCCTGGACCGAGGTCGACGGCACCCGCATGCTGCAGTTCCTGGGCCGTATCGGCGACCAGGTGAAGATCCGCGGCAACCGTGTGGAACTCGGCGAGGTCGAGTCGCGATTGCGGGAACTCGATCGCGTGCGTCAGGCTGCCGCGGTGGCCGTGAACCGGGGCGGGGCGGACACCCTGCTGGCCTTCGTTGTGCTCGACGGAGCCGGCACGGGCGCTGATCCGGCCGCTGAGCCGGGCGCTGACCTGGCAGCGCAGTTGGCGCAGCACGTGCCCGAGTACATGGTGCCGACCCGGATCACCGTCCTCGACGACCTGCCGGTCAGCCCCAACGGGAAACTGGACCGCGCCGCGCTGCGCCGACTCGCCGACGGGCGCTAGAGCTGGTCTAGACCTGCCCTAGACCTGGTCGGTGAGCAGTTCGCGCCAGGCGTCCACCGAGCTGTCCTCGGCGAGGTCGGCGAAGTCGGCCTCGAACCCTTCCCGGCGCAAGAAGGTCACGATCTCCACCAGACGCACCGAGTCCAGCCCCTGATCCATGAGCTCCTCGTCGGTGTCGATCTGGGACACCTCGATGTTCAGCAGTTCCGCCACACGGGCGAGCAGGCGGCCCATCGTCGCCTCAACCTTGTCCTCAACCCGGTCGTCGACCTTGTCTTCAGCCATCCTGCACCTCGTGATTCTTCGTCGTTCGTTTTGGGAGTTCGCCGTCACCGCTTCGGTGACGCGCAGACTCTACCACCGCCCCGTGAAGTGAAGTAAGCCTCTCCAACTTCCTATCCTGAAAGGACCACCGGTGCCCCACCCGTCGTCCCCCGGTTCCATCCCTGGCTCCGCTGCCAACTCCGCCGCCGGCCTCCTCCCGCTCACCGCCGCGCAGCACGGGATCTGGAACGCCCAGCAGCTCGACCCCACCTCCCCCTACTACGTGGTCGGCGAGGTGCTGGAACTGAGACCAGAAGCTGATGCCGGACGCATCGACACCAGCCTCCTCGCCGAGGCCGTCCGGCTCACCGTCGACGAGGCCGAGACCCTGCGGCTGCGCTTCACCGACACCGATGATGACCCCCGCCAGTATGTCGACGACACCGCCGCGGTGATGCCCGAAATCTTGGACCTCTCCGACGCCCCGGACCCCCGACTCACCGCCACCGCGGTGATCGACGCGGAGAAGACCGCCTGCGCGGAACGCTGGCGCACCATGACCGAGGGGCCGCTGTTCCGCTATCTCATCCTCGACCTCGGAGAAACAGGAGAAACAGGAGAAACAGGCGAGACCAGCACCAATGAGGTGTGGTGCATACAGCTGTACCACCACATCATCGTCGACGGCTACAGTGCCGCCCTGCTGACCAGGCGCACCGCCGCCCACTACACCGCACTGGCCGGAGGACGTCCCGCCCGACGCACCAAGTTCGCCCCGATCGCCGAGGTCGTCGCCGCCGACACCGCCTACCGGGCCGGCGAGGACTACCGCGCCGACCGCGACTTCTGGGCCGACACCATGACGCCCACCCCTGCCACCGCCGGACGCGAGGACCTCGTCCACGGTGCCGGCACCGCCAGCATCACCACCACCCTGCGTCTGCCGGCGTCCGAGGTCGAGACGCTGAAGGCCCGCGCCGAGGACCTCGGCCTGGCCTGGTCCGACCTGGTCACCGCCGCCTACGCCGCCTGGCTGCGCAAACTCGGCCACGCCTCCGCTGCACCCAAGAGCAGCTGCGAGGCACTCATCGCGATGCCGCTGATGGCGCGCACCTCCGGACCGCTGCGTCGGACCCCGGCGATGCTGGTCAATATGCTCCCGCTGCGCCTGCCGGTCGACCCGACCGGAAGCGTCACCGATCTGGCCGCGACCGTGCGCACCGGTCTGGACGCCCTGCGCACCCACCAGCGCTACCCCGGCAGCGAACTCTCCCGCGACCTCGGCAGCCCAGCGGTGCTGCACGGGGTGGGCCTGAACCTGAAGACCTTCGACTTCACCCTCGACTTCCACGGAACCACCGGCGTGCTGCGCAATGTCGCCGGCGGTCCACCGGAAGACCTGGTGCTCGTGGTCACCCCGGCCGCCGATGGCGGCGTCGACCTCGCCTTCGAGACCGACCCAGACAGCGTAAACGCCGACACCGCCCGCCAGCGTCTCGAGGACATCCGCGCGCTACTCACCGCAGAAGGCCCACTGCAGGACGTCCGGCTGCGCAGCCGCGAGTTCACCGACGCCGCCGCACGGCAGCGCGCCGGTGACCCGATGCCGGACGCCCGGAGCGTCCTGCCCCTCAACGACCTCATCGACGCCCTGGCGTCCGGTGAAGGACGCCTCGTCGACGCGCACAGCGCCCTCGACGCCGCGTCCCTCCACGGCCGTATCACCGCACTCGCCGAGGAGATCGCGCAGGTCACCGGGGATAACGGGGAGTTCGGCGTTGTCGCCGTGGACCTGCCCAAGAGCGTGGACCTGGCCGTCGCCCTGCTCGCGGTGTGGCGGGCCCACCGGGCCGTGGTCGTGCTCGACCGCGAGCATCCGCAGGCCCGGCGCGAGGCGATCCTCGCCGACTCCGGGGCCGTCGCCGTGATCGACGAGTCCGGCGTGCGTCCCACTGGCTGTGCGGCCGGCGACGTCACACCCGACCTGGCGTACCTGCTCTATACCTCCGGCACGACCGGCACACCGAAAGGTGTGCAGGTCACCCGCACCGCGGTGGAAGCGCTGCTCGCCGGGCACCGCACCGGGCTCTACCCCGACGCCTGGACGCGTGCGCGCTCGGAGCATATGCACATCGCCCACACCGCGTCCTTCTCCTTCGACGCCGCGATCGACCAGTTGTCCTGGATCTTTACCGGAGCGACCGTGCACCTCTACACCACCGATACCGTCGGTGACCCCGCCTCGATGCGCGCCGCCCTGACCAACGACAGCATCGACGTGCTCGACGCCACCCCCTCACTCGCCGGTGCCCTCATCGACTCCGGTGCGCTCGACGACGCCGAGGTCTCCACGGTCATCCTCGGCGGCGAAGCCGTACCGCAGTCACTGTGGGACCGGCTCGCCGCGCTGGCGCGCACCCGCGATTTCCAGGCGTGGAATGTCTACGGCCCCACCGAGACCACCGTGGACGCGCTGTCCGCCCGCGTCACCGACGGCCCGGTGACCATCGGACGCCCCGTGCCCGGCATGACCGCGCAGATCCTCGACACCGACGGCGAAGTCGTCCCCGACCACGAGACCGGCGAACTCTTCCTCGCCGGCCCGCAGGTCGCACTGGGCTACCGGGGCCTGCCGGAGCAGTCCGCCGCCGCCTTCGACACGGTGGACGGCGAACGACGCTACCGCACCGGTGACCTGGTGCGATGGGTGCCGGACGCCGGCGGTGCACACCACTTCCTCGGCCGCGTCGACAACCAGTTGGAGATCCGCGGCCACCGCGTAGAGCCCGGCGAGGTCGAGGCCGCCCTGTTGGCCCTGCCGCAGGTCACCGGCGCGGCCGTCGGCACCTTCGGGCAGCCCGGCGCGCTGAAACTCATCGCCCACATCACCGCCGAGGGCTCGACCACGCCCGCGTCGGTGCGTGCCGACATGGCGGCCACGGTCCCCGGCCACCTGGTGCCCACCCGGGTGCTGGTGCACGACCGGCTGCCGCTGACCGTCGGCGGCAAGGTCGACCGGCGCGCCCTTCAGGACGCCGCCGGCGCCGATACTGCTGAAGGCGCGGGGACGCCGGGGCGTCCTGCCTGTACCGACGCCGAGCATCTCCTCGTCGAGGTCGTTGCCGAGACGCTCGACGTCCCCGATACCAGCATCGACCTCGACCGGGACTTCATCAGCCTCGGCGGCGACAGCATCGGCGCGCTCACCGTCGCCGGACAGCTGCGGCAACGCGGCCTGGTAGTCCAGGCGAAGGACCTGCTCGGCGGGGTCGAACTGGGTGATATCGGAGCTGGTGCTGGACGCGTTGCAGGGCCGGCCGGAGCACTTTCGGGCCGAAGCGTCCGGCAGGAGTCTCGAAGCGACAGCACGACGACCGAAGCCGGCCTACGCTATGACACCGGCGCCGTACCCACCGGGCTAGTCACCGGAACCCGAGCGGTTCTATTCGGGCACCTCGACGTCGCACACCTGCCGGCCACCGAACTCGCCGACCGACTGCGCACTGCGGTCGCCACGATGATGACCACCCACGGCGCGCTGCGCGCCGTGCTCGACACGTCCATCGCCGGGGCACCGCGCTTCATCGTGCCGCGCGTGGCCCAGGTGCCCGCCGAGGCAGTCATCGCCCCGGCGGGCCTTGACGGTGAGCAACTCGCCGAGTCGGTATCACCAGCCTCCGGGGTTGTGTGGCGGATCGCCCCACCAGCCGGCGGCGGGACTTCGCTGCGGATCGCCGTCGACGCTGCAGTGATCGACCAGGCATCTGTCGGCGTCCTACTGGGCGACCTCGCCGCCGCGCTATCCGGACGTGCGCTCGCCGCGCCGACGAGCTCGTGGCGCGCCGCAGCGGTCGCCCCGGACCTGAAGAGTCCCGTGACTCCTGTGAGCCCGGTGACCTGCCACCGCACCACCCTGTCGGACGCCCCGGGCGTCTTCGACCGGCTCGCCGAGTCTTACCGGGCACGGCCGTTGGACGTGGCCGTCGCCGCGGCGCTGCTGGCCACCGGTGGGCCCGTCGACGTGCTGAGCCGTGCGTCCGATGAGACGTCCGACACCACCGGGGTGATCGGGGCGCTGAGCACCGTGCGTCGCGTCCCCGCCCTGCCTGCCCTGCCCGACCACGAGCAGGCAACACCACGGTCAGCGCTGCTGCATGCCAAAGAACACCGCGGCGACACAGCATCGACAGTTCCCGCCGCCATCACCGTGACCTGCGGAGACACCCACATGATTCCGGTCGGACACAGTGCGCATGCACCGCTGCTGATCGTCGGCGACACCGACACCGTGCTCGCCGGAGACGCCGAGCTGGCCGACCGGGCGTCCCGCGCCTTCACCGACCTGGCCATCCACGCCCGCACGTCCGACGGCGGTGCGTCCCCCAGCGACCTCACCCTCGCGAGGCATGGCGGGGTCAGCCAGGACACGATCGACGGGTGGGAACAGGAGCATGGCCCGCTGTCGGACGTCCGGCCGCTTTCCACGCTGCAGGAGGGGCTGCTCTACCACGCCGTCAACGGCGGTGATGGCTACGTGCTCGCCGCCGGCGTCGACCTGCGCGGCACGGTCGACCCCGAGCGTCTGCACCGCGCCTTCGCTGGCGTACTGCACCGTCACGACCAGCTGCGCGCCCGGTTCGACACCAGCACCCACCACAGCCCGGTACAGGTCGTCCCGCGTGGTGTCGATCTGCCCTGGCGCACCGTTGACCTGCGCGGGTTCGCCCGCGAGGACGCGCTGCGCGCCGCCGATGACCTGCTGGCCACCACCGCGCACCGCCGGGTGGACACCGCCCGCGGGCCGCTGGTGACCGCGACGCTGGTCCTGCTGCCGGATGGCGCGGACGGCTCCCCCACCGCGCGCCTCGTGCTGGGCAACCACCACCTGCTCACCGACGGGTGGTCAACCCCGGTGATGCTGCGCGACCTGCTGGCGATCTACCACGACGAGCCACTCCCACGCGCCGCGTCCTACGCCACCTACCTCGACTGGCTCGCCGGTCAGGACCCGCGCGACGCCGACGACGCCTGGCGCGCCCACCTCGACGGCCTCGACCGCGGCACCCTCGTGCGCGAGCTGGCCCCCGCGCCCGGGACCAGCGCCGCGGCTCCGCGCGAGCAGGTGCAGGAGATCGCCGGAGCGTCCGACGCATTCACTGAGAACTTCACCGGCACGGCCCGGCAGGCCGGCGTGACACCCAATACGCTGCTGCAGGCAGCCTGGTCCCTCACCTTGGCGGCGCTGTCCGGACGCGACGACGTGGTCTTCGGCACGACCGTATCCGGCCGACCGGCCGAACTCGACGGTATCGAGCACACCGTCGGCTTGTTCATCAACACCCTGCCCGCACGCGTCGCGCTTCATCGGACGGACCGGCTCGGCGCGCTGCTCACCAGCCTCGGCCGCGGTCAGGCCGAGATGACCGCCCACGCCTCGACCCCGCTGGTACACATCGAACAACTCGCCGGCGTGGGCTCGTTGTTCGACACCTTGGTGGTCTACGACAACTTCCCGGCATTGCAGGACGCGCCGGACGCTCAGGGCGCGCCGGACGCTCAGGACCGGGTGACCGTCGCCGCGGTGCACGCCGACGGGATGACGGATTTCCCGTTGTCGCTGGTGGTGCCGCCCGGTGACGTCCCGCGTGTGGTGCTCGCGCACCGCGCGGATCTGGTCGACGAGGCCTTCGTCGAGCAGGCAGCGCAGACGCTTCGGACGGTGTTGGGCATGCTGACCGACGGCGCGCAGCACACCGTGGGCGAGGTGCTCGACGCCCTGCCCGCCGCCTGGGTCGCGCGTACCACCGGCCCGTCCGTCGCGGCCGAGACCGAGCACGACGCCGAGGCGTCCGGCGTGTCTAGCGCGTCCGGTGCGTCCGGTGCGTCCGGTGCTGCAGACTCTGCCATCGCCGAGACAGCGGCCACGCTCATGGCCGACCTGCTGGGAGTGGACACCGTGGACGTCCACGACAACTTCTTCGACATCGGCGGACACTCCCTGCTGGCCATGCGGCTGCTCGGGCGTCTGCGTCGCGACGGCACCGGCGCGCTGGCGACGGTGACCATCCAGGACATCGTGGAAACCGGCTCGCCGGCGGCGCTGGCCGCACGGCTTGCCGGGACGTCCGACTCAGACGACGCCGCAGCGTCCAACGTCCTGTCCCTGACGACTGGCAATGGTGACCCATTGTTCTGCGTGCACCCCGCCGGCGGATCGGCGCTGCCCTTCCGCGGTCTGGCCACCAGGCTGGCCAGCCACGACGTCCCGGTGACCGGGCTGCACCTACCCGACCCGCACCCCGAGGTCGCGGACATCGCCGCACTCGCCGCCGGCTACGTCGACACGGTGCAGTCGGTCCAGGCCCACGGGCCGTACCGGGTGCTGGGCTACTCCTTCGGCGGGGTCGTCGCCCAGGCAATGGTCGCCGAACTGCTGCGCCGCGGCGAGGAGGTCGTCTACCTCGGTGTGCTCGACGCCTACCCGTCCGGCGCGGGACCGGCCTTGCCCGACGCCCCCGCAGCGTCCAACTACAGCGACGACCAACTGCGCGCGCTGACGGGGAGCGGCATCGAGAGCAACCTCGCGACCGACGACACCGCCACCCTGCTGGCCAACCTCACCTACTGCGACCGGCTGCTGCGCACGGCCGCCCCGGTTGACCTGGGCGAATTCACCGGGACGACGCAGGTCATCGTCGCCACGCGGGCCGACGAACTACTGGCCGAGGGCCGGCCCGACATCGTCTGGGACCCCGCGCCCGCCTGGCGCGACGCGCTAGCCCACGAGCCGGACGTCCTGCCCCTAGACACCACCCACGCCGGACTCGTCACCGACGACGGATGGGACGCCATCGCCCCCGCCATCGCTGCCGCGCTTACTGCCGATCAGACCGTCGAAAAGGAGACACTGGTATGAACGACACCCTCGCCAACGGCTTCACCGCCGAGGCCGCAGCCCACTACCGCGCACTCGGTGCGTGGACCGGCGACACCCACTGGGCCCTCTTCCGCCGCACCGTAGAGGCCCGACCGGACGCCATCGCCGCCGTCGACGCCACACGGTCACTGACCTGGTCCGAACTGGACGACGGCGTAGCCCGCGCCGCCAGCGTGCTCGCCGCCGCCGGCGTCGGCCACGGCGATGGAGTGGTCGTCCAGCTACCCAATAGCGTGGCCTACCTGGAGACCATCTTCGCGCTGTGGCGCCTGGGCGCCGTCCCCGTCTTCGCCCTGCCGGCCCACGGATCCTCCGAAGTCCGCCACTTCGCCACCCACGCCCCCGCCAACCACTACGTGGGCACGTCGCGTCCCAACAAGCACCTCACCCGCGTGCAGGACGACCTGGCCCGACCGCTCGACGACGGACGCACCGTCGTCACCGTGCTCGTCGACGAGCGCGCCGCGGAGCCTTGGATTGCTGCGGAGGACGCTACGGAGGACGCTGCGAGCGCCGCCCCGCTGACGCCGGCGTCCCCGGAAGCCCTGGCGTTCCTGCAGCTCTCCGGCGGGACCACCGGCGTACCCAAGCAGATCCCGCGCACCCACGACGACTACCTCTACTCCGTGCGCGCGTCCATCGACGTCTGCGACCTGCGCGGCGGCGACGTCCTGCTCGTCGCCCTGCCCGCATCGCACAACTTCACCATGAGTTCCCCCGGCATCCTCGGGGCCGTACAGGTCGGCGCGACCATCATCTTCGCCGACGGTCCCCTGCCCACCGAAGTGCTGCCCCTGATCGAACGTCACCACGTGACCCACCTGGCGCTCGTGCCCCCGGCACTGATCAGCTTGCTCAACTACCCGGATCGCGCCAATCACGACATCACTAGTGTGCGCACCGTCTGGGTCGGCGGGGCGAAACTCTCCGAGGCCGCCGCACGGCGGGTGCGCCCCGAGCTCGGCTGGAACCTCCAGCAGGTCTTCGGCATGGCCGAGGGGCTGGTCAACTACACCCCGCTGGACGCCGACATCGAAGAGATCGTGGCGACCCAGGGCCGTCCGATGAGTCCGTACGACGAGATCCTCGTCGTCGACGACGAGGACCGGGAGGTGCCCGCCGGCACGCCCGGCAACCTGCTGACCCGCGGGCCGTACACGATCCGCCAGTATCACCGTGCCCCCGAGGTCAACGCCCGTTCCTTCACCGAAGAGGGCTACTACCGCACCGGCGACATCGTGGTCTTCGTCGATGGCACACTGACCGTGGTCGGGCGCGCCAAGGACCAGATCAACCGCGGAGGCGAGAAAATTGCCCCGGAGGCCGTCGAGAATGTCCTGCTCACCCACCCCGGTGTGCACGACGTCTCGGTCGTCGGAGTGCCGGACGAGGTGCTCGGCGAGAAGATCCGGGCGCTGGTGATCCCCCGCTCGGACGCCACGGAGCCGCTGAAGGCCGGTGCACTCAAGAGGTACGTGCGGGAACAAGGGTTGGCGAGCTTCGCGGTGCCGGATGTCATCGACGTGGTCGACGAGTTCCCCGTCACCGGTGTGGGCAAGGTGAGTAAGAAGGCCCAGCAGGTTGGGTAGGCATCTTCTGGCACGGTAGAACCCTTCGCGCTGGAGCAGAACCCCGCGCCGCGTGCCCGATTCGTTCCTCACTCGGCACGAGAAGCCCCGATCCTGTACGCGACGCGGGGTCGGGCGAAAACCGAACGCACCAGCCCCCGCACGCACGAAACCCCCGCCACCCGGAGTGATCCGGGGTGCGGGGGTTTAACGCGTCAAGAAGAGGGTGATCCCTGGGAGGGGACTACTTGGCCTTCTCGACGATCTCCAGGAGACGGAAGTGCTTGTCCTTGGACAGCGGCCGGGTCTCCTCGATGCGGACGAGGTCGCCGATGCCGGCGTTCTCGTTCTCATCATGCGCCTTCACCTTGGAGTTCGCGCGCATGATCTTGCCGTAAAGGGCGTGCTTCTTACGATCCTCGAGCTCGACCACGATGGTCTTGCTCATCTTGTCGGATACGACGTATCCGGTGCGGACCTTACGTGCGCCCTTGGTGTTCTCGTTGCTCACAGTAGCCTCGCTCATTATGCGTCCTCACCACCGGGGACGGTGGACAGGCCGAGCTCGCGCTCGCGCAGGACGGTGTAGATCCGGGCGATGTCGCGCTTCACGGTGCCCAGTCGACGGTTGTTGGACAGCTGACCGGTGGCGGACTGGAAGCGCAGGTTGAACAGCTCTTCCTTCGCCTCCGTGAGACGGGTGGTCAGTTCTTCATTGTTGAGCTCGCGGAATTCGTGAGCCGGGGTTCCGGTAGCCATCAGAACTGATCCTCCTTCTTCACGATGCGCACCTTGCAGGGCAGCTTGTTGCCGGCACGACGGAGCGCCTCGAGGGCGATCTCCTCGTTGGGGTAATCCATCTCGAAGAGAATGCGGCCGGGCTTGACGTTTGCCACCCACTTCTCCACGGGGCCCTTACCGGAACCCATACGCACGCCGAGCGGCTTCTGGGTCAGGGGACGGTCCGGGAAGATGTTGATCCACACCTTGCCACCACGCTTGACGTGGCGGTTGATGGCGATACGGGCAGCTTCGATCTGACGGTTGGTGATGTAGGTCGGCTCCAGGGCCTGCAGGCCGTATTCGCCGAACGTCACCCGGTTACCGCCCTTGGACACACCGGAACGGTGCGGACGGTGCTGGCGACGGTACTTCGTGCGCTTGGGGATAAGCACGGGTTAACCCTCCTGCTTCTGCTCTGCGCGCTGGCGCCGGGCACCACCGCGGCGCGGACGCTCGCGGTTGTTGCGGCGCGGACGCTCGTCGCGTGCGTTCTGCAGGGACTCCCGGCGACCGCCGACGACGTCACCCTTGTAGATCCACACCTTGACGCCGATGCGTCCGAAGGTGGTGTGGGCCTCGTAGGTGCCGTAGTCGATCTCGGCGCGCAGGGTGTGCAGCGGAACGCGACCTTCGTGGTAACGCTCGGTGCGGCCCATCTCGGCGCCGCCGAGACGACCCGAGCACACGACCTTGATTCCCTTGACCTCGGGCTGACGCATCGCGGACTGGATAGCCTTGCGCATCGCGCGGCGGAATGCCACGCGGTTGCTCAGCTGCTCGGCGATGGACTGAGCCACCAGCTGAGCGTTCGCGTCGATGTTCTTGACCTCGAGGATGTTGAGCTGCACCTGCTTGCCGGTGAGCTTCTCCAGCTGACCGCGGATGCGGTCGGCCTCGGAGCCGCGGCGGCCGATGACGATGCCCGGACGAGCGGTGTGGATGTCCACACGGACCCGGTCGCGGGTGCGCTCGATGACGACGTCGGCGATGCCGGCGCGGTCGAGGCCCTTCGACAGGAACTCGCGGATCTTGATGTCCTCGGCGAGGTAGTCAGCGTACTGCTTGTCGGCGTACCAGCGGGAGCGCCACTCGGAAGTGATACCCAGCCGGAGGCCGTGGGGTTGGATCTTCTGGCCCACTACTGAGCACTTCCCTTCTGGCTCTCGACAACCACGGTGATGTGGCTGGTGCGCTTGCGGATCTGGAAGGCCCGACCCTGAGCGCGCGGCTGGAACCGCTTGAGCGTCGGACCCTCGTCGGCGAAAGCCTCGGAGACGACGAGCGTACGGGGATCCAGGCCGAAGTTGTTCTCGGCGTTGGCCGCGGCGGAAGCAACAACCTTGGCGATCGGCTCGGAAGCCGACTGCGGCGCGAAGCGCAGCAGTGCCAGGGCGTCTTCCACGGACTTGCCGCGGATGGTGTCGATGACGCGGCGTGCCTTCATCGGGGTGACCCGAACGAACTTGGCGGTTGCGCGTGCGTTGTTGACAGCGGTGTCAGACATATCTATCGCCGACCCTTCTTGTCATCCTTGATGTGACCCTTGAAGGTCTTGGTCGGGGCGAACTCGCCCAGCTTGTGACCAACCATCGAATCATCGACGAACACCGGGACGTGCTTCCGACCGTCGTGGACGGCGAAAGTGTGACCGATGAAATCGGGAAGGATGGTCGACCGACGGGACCAGGTCTTGATGACCTTCTTGGTACCGGCGTCGTTCTGAACGTCCACCTTCGCGAGGAGGTGTTCGTCGACGAACGGGCCCTTCTTGAGGCTGCGTGGCATTCTCAACTACCTCCTTTAGCGCTTCTTGTTCTTGTTGCTGCGGCGACGGCGGACGATCAGCTTGTCGCTCGGACGATTGGGCTTGCGGGTACGGCCCTCAGGCTGGCCCCACGGGGAGACCGGGTGGCGACCACCGGAGGTCTTACCCTCACCACCACCGTGCGGGTGGTCGACCGGGTTCATCACGACACCACGGACGGTCGGGCGGACGCCCTTCCAGCGCATACGGCCGGCCTTGCCCCACCGGATGTTGATCTGGTCGACGTTGCCGACCTGACCGACGGTGGCGCGGCAACGGATGTCGACGCGACGGATCTCGGAGGACGGCATACGCAGGATGGCGTACTTGCCTTCCTTACCCAGCAGCTGCACCGAGGCACCGGCGGAGCGGGCCATCTTGGCACCGCCACCGGGCTTGAGCTCCACAGCGTGGATGGTCGTACCGGTGGGGATGTTGCGCAGGGGCAGGTTGTTGCCGGCCTTGATGTCGGCCGTCGAACCGGACTCGATCACGGTGCCCTGCGTCAGACCACGGGGAGCGATGATGTACCGCTTCTCGCCGTCGGCGTAGTTCAGCAGCGCGATGTTTGCGGTGCGGTTCGGGTCGTACTCGATGTGCGCGACCTTGGCGGTGATGCCGTCCTTGTCATTACGACGGAAGTCGATGACACGGTAGCGACGCTTGTGGCCGCCACCCTTGTGACGGGTGGTGATGTGGCCGTGGACGTTGCGGCCGCCGGTCTTCGACAGCGGGCGCAGCAGAGACTTCTCCGGGGTCGAACGAGTGATCTCGTCGAATTCGGAAACGGAGCTCTGGCGGCGACCCGGCGTAGTCGGCTTGTACTTGCGAATAGCCATACTTCTGCTCTCTCTTTACCTGTCGGTGTGCACGGCCGCTACGCGGTCGCACCACCGAAGATGTCGATGGGATCGCTGCCGGCGACCAGGGTCACCATGGCGCGCTTGGTGGCCTTGCGCTGACCGTAACCGGTGCGGGAGCGCTTCCGCTTGCCCGCGCGGTTCAGGGTGTTGACGCTGGCGACCTTCACACCGAAGATCTGCTCGACGGCAATCTTGATCTGGGTCTTGTTGGAGTCCGGGTTCACCAGGAACGTGTAGACGTTCTGCTCCATGAGTCCGTAGGACTTCTCGGAGACGACGGGTGCGACGATGATGTCCCGGGGGTCGGCGATGGTGCTCACTTTGCCTCCTCCTTGGCGGCGGCCTTGGCGGTGTCAGCCACGGCGATGAAGCCGTTGAGCGCCTCGACGGAGAACACGATGTCGTCTGCGTTCAGCACGTCGTAGGTGTTGAGCTGATCGAAGGCCAGGGTGTGGACGTTCGGCAGGTTGTTGGCCGACTTCCACGCCGTGACGTCCTCGCGGCCGAGAACGACCAGGACGGACTTCCGGTCGGTGAGACGCTCGATGAACGTCCGCGCGGCCTTGGTCGACGGGGTCTGGCCAGCGACGAGCTCGTCCACCAGGTGGATGCGCTCGTTGCGGACGCGGTCGGTGAGGGCACCGCGCAGGGCGGCAGCCTTCATCTTCTTGGGGGTCCGCTGGTCGTAGTCACGCGGCTGCGGGCCGTGGACCGTGCCACCACCGGTGTAGTGCGGGGCGCGGATCGAACCCTGACGGGCGCGACCGGTTCCCTTCTGGCGGAAGGGCTTACGGCCACCGCCGCGAACCTCGCCGCGGGTCTTGGTGGCGTGGGTGCCCTGGCGCTTCGCGGCCAGCTGGGCCACGACGACCTGGTGCATCAGCGGAACGGACGGCTCCACGTCGAAGATGGACGCGGGCAGCTCGACCGAGCCATTGGTGGCACCGTCGGCGGTCTGGACGTTAAGAGTCAGATTGCTCATGCGTGTGCACCGCCCTTCACTGCGGTCTTGACGGTCACGATGCCGCCGTTAACTCCGGGGATGGCACCCTTGATGAGGAGCAGGTTGGACTCGACGTCCAGCTTTGCAACCTTCAGGTTCTGCAGGGTGACGCGCTCGTTGCCCATACGGCCTGCCATCCGGGTGCCCTTGAAGACACGACCCGGGGTGGCGCAGGCGCCGATGCCACCGACGCGGCGGTGAGCGGCCTGGTTACCGTGGGAGGCGCCCTGACCGGCGAAGCCGTGACGCTTCATAGCGCCGGCGTAGCCCTTGCCCTTGGAGGTGCCGGTGACGTCAACGAAGGTGACGTCGCCGAACAGTTCTGCGGTGATGTCCTGGCCGACCTCGTAGGAGGACGCGTCGTCGACGCGGATCTCCGTGGAGTGGCGGCGCGGGGTCACACCGGCCTTCTTGAAGTGACCAGCCTGCGGCTTGTTGACCTTACGCGGGTCAATGTCGCCGTAAGCGATCTGGACGGCGTCGTAGCCGTCGATGTCCTTAGTGCGCACCTGGGTGACGACGCACGGCCCAGCCTCGACGACGGTGACCGGAACGACCCGGTTGTCCTCGTCGAAGATCTGAGTCATGCCGAGCTTCTTGCCCAGGATGCCCTTGATCTCGTTTTCACTCATAATTCAGTCTCCGCTGCCTCAGTTCAGACTCAAGTCCAGGTTCTCTGACGAGATCACTGGATGTTGACGTCGACGCTCGCCGGCAGATCGATGCGCATCAGGGCGTCAACGGTCTTCGGCGTCGGGTCGAGAATGTCGATCAGGCGCTTGTGGGTGCGCATCTCGAAGTGCTCGCGCGAGTCCTTGTACTTGTGCGGCGAGCGGATGACGCAGTACACGTTCTTCTCAGTGGGCAGAGGCACAGGGCCGACCACACGAGCACCGGTACGGGTGACCGTCTCGACAATCTTCTTGGCAGAAGCGTCGATTGCCTCGTGATCGTAGGCCTTGAGCCTGATGCGGATCTTCTGTCCCGCCACGCTAGTCCTCTTCCTCGTGTCCCCCTCGCCCGGAGCCCGGGTCCGAGGGAACTTCTTTTCAATGTCAACGCTGTCCGGCCGTGGGCCTGGCACAGACGCCAGTCATGATTTCGGTTGGTCTCACGGTTTCCCTGGGTGCCGTCGTGGAAAGACGATGGCAAACACGGTGACCGTCCGGTCAGCCACGAGGGTGTGCACCCTGGTGGCCGCCGAAATCTATGTGAGGAAGAGCCCCTCCAACGTGGTGGCCGGGATCTTCACTTACTGCCGCTGTTTATTTGCCATGCCCCACCTCCGGCCCCCGCGGTCGGGCGTGTCGGCCCGGTCCACCTGGGTTACCGCACGACAGTCCGACCCCGTCCGGGCAGTGCCCAGGCGAAGGTGATCCGTCGATGATGGTTCATGCTCACTTCACCATCTGCGCCGTCTCACGTCTCAGGCTTCCCCACCACCGGTTCCGATCCGGCCTGATGACGAGGTATAAAGCGAAGACGCTCAGACGCAATGTCAAAGCAACGTCCGCTATTTAACCATGCCGGAGCACTTCCTTCAAATCCCGCCTTCCCGCAGGCCCCGGTGCTCGCCGGGGGCCTCCGGGAGGGGGCGCTACACGACGAGCTGTTGCCCGGCCGTCACACCCCGCAAAAATGAGTATTCTGGGCGCCAGTACCGACACCGACGTCGGCACGCCCCGTGAGAGACACCATTTCAGACTCTTCAAGAACAGTGAGGCCACCCCATGAGTGACAACGACTCCCAGAAGAACTCCGGAAGCAGCTCGGTCCCGGCGGTGCAGGACGGCGAGAACACCGACTCGGATCTGTTCACCGACCACGGCCGGACGTCCGTCGCCGACGTCGTCGTGTCGAAGATCGCGGGCATGGCAGCCCGTGAGGTTTCCGGTGTCCACGGCCTGGGCGGCGGTGCCTCGCGCACGATCGGCGCCATCCGCGAGCGCATCCCGGGCGGTCGCGTCAACGTCCAGCAGGGCATCTCCGTGGAAGTCGGCGACCGCCAGGCCGCCGTCGACATCGCCATTGTCGCCGAGTACGGCGTTGCCATCCACGAACTGGCTGAGGCGATCCGGCGCAACATCATCCTCTCCGTCGAGGAGATGACCGGGCTGCAGGTCACCGAGGTCAATGTCGTCGTCCACGATGTCCACCTTCCCGAGGACAATGAGGAAGAGGACGCCGAGCCCGAGCAGGCCCCGCGCGTCCAGTAACCCCCATCGTCCACCGATACCGGAGATCTTGGAGCAATCATGACTAGTCCCGGAGCATCCGGACCCTATCCGGACTTCCGGAAGGATCCGGAGTACGTGCGGCTGCGTCGCCAGGTCATCCGCGAGCACCACCCGGACCGCGGTGGCACCGATGACCAACTCATCGCCGCACTGCGCGATCTCGACGCCCAGTGGGAACGACGCACCTCGCTGCGCCGGAGCGTCGAGAGCGTCAAGCTCCCCGGTTTCATTCCCGACGACGTCGCGCGCCAGGCGACCGACTTCGCCGAGCGGACGTCCGACGAAGTACTGCGGCGCACCGAGGATCTGCGCGCCCGCGGCTCCGTCATCGCCCACTCCCCGAAGACCCGACGCGTGATGCGTGCCGCCGGGAAGTTCGTCAGGGACGCCGATCGGACCGTCCGGTCCCGGCTGCCCTCCAGTTTCCCCGGTTCCCGGAGGTTCACCGAGACCGGCTCAGACGACAAGTCAGACAGAGAATGAGGACATCATGAAGTACGCGACAATCATCGGGGTGCTGCTGGGATTCCTGCTGGCCGTCGGTGCCCTGTGGCACGGCGTGGTCGGTTTCCTGGTGGTACTCGTCCTGTGCGGGGTCGGCGGCCTCGTCGGCGCCCACCTGGAGGGCCTGATCGACCTCCGCCGCGCCTTCAACACCAATGGCCGGGGACGGGGCTGATCCCCCGTGTCTACCCAGACCACACAGTCGGGCACCACATCCCTCGAGGGTGAGGTGCCGGACGCGGCGACCGCCGGCGACCTCCCGCGCAGCGAGGCCTACCGCGAGCAGCGCACGCATACATCCATTGAGTTGAAGGTCCTGGAGAAGATCGCCACGCGGGCAGCACTGTCCGTGCCCGGTGTGCTGCGCCACTCCTCCGGGATCGGCCAGTTCACCGGTCGGCGACTGCCCCGGGTTTCGGTGCAGATGGATCCTGGCGGACGCGCGGCTGTCGCCGACGTCCAGATCGCCACCGCCTGGCCCGCGCCCACCGTGGCCGTGGCCCAGGTGACCCGCGAGACCGTCGGTGAATGGATCGAGCACAGCACCGGGGTACCCGTACTGGCAGTCAATGTGGATGTCGCCGCGGTCGTGCCAGGCTCCGGCGAAGAAGAATCCAGCGACAGCTCCGGGGTCACCCTCGACGAGCTGGTGCGCGCACCTCGAACCCCCGAACTCACCCGTGTGACCACGGACCGGCTGGACGTCACCTCTCCCACCGTCGAGCGATCGGTGACCGACGTTCTCTCCCCCACCGCTTTGGAGGAGGTAGAGGTCGAGCATCCGACGGCGCCGGAGTCGGTGAACATCACCCAGGTCATCCTGAACCTGCCACCAGCACCACGGCACGTCTCCGCCCCGACCCGTAGCCCGGTGCGTCGGCCCACCACGCCGACCCCCGTACAGCTCACCCCGGTCCACCTCCCCGCGCCGCCGGAGGTCGCCCACCCGGTCACCCCGCCCACCGAACCGGTGCGTCACCCGCGTGCGCCGTACGACGCGGCCCGTCCGCGTCCGATGGAACCGGTACTTGTCGACCACGCCGACGTCGTCGTGCCCCCGCCAGCCAAGGGACTTCCCCTCCTGCGGGACGTCCCCACGCCGGCGGGACCGCGCCTGCGCGACATTCCCACCCCCCGCGGGCTAGCCACCCGGGCAGTGCCGACACCCCAAGGACTGCCGGTGACCGTCTTCCCCACCGTGCGGCGCCGTCGCACCATCCCTGTCACCGTCGACACCTCCCGCCGCTGGCGGAGAACGTCCGCGGAAGACACGTCCACATTTGACGAGAGGAGCCCGCGGTGACGACCACGCACAACGCACCACAGCATCCCGAGCACTACCGTCCGGAGCCCTCCGGCCGGTTCGCCGTCGACCTCGCCACGCTGGATGAGAGCTCCCGGAACGACGAGAAGAAGGGGAAGGACGCGTCGCGTCCTGCGCCGCCTGCGACGCCGGAACCCAAGGCCGCGCCGCACGCGCGCGGCTGGACCGTCCTGCTCGGGCTCGTCCTGATCGGTGCCACCGCTGTCATTGTCCGTGACATCCTCATCGTCACCGACACCGTCGGTGGGAGGCAGCTCCTGCCACCGGTGTTCGACTGGTTCGCCGAGGTCCACCACGAGCCCTGGATGTTCTGGGCCGGCATCGGCTGCGCCATCGTCGCTCTCATCTTCCTCATCGTCACGCTGCGACCCCGCAGTCGGACACACCTCTCCTTCGCCGACGACACGGCATTGTTCGCCCGACCCGTGGACGTGGCTCGGTTGTCCACCGCCGCCGCACGTCGGGTACCTGGGGTACTCACGGCCCGGAGCGTGGCGACCCGAAAGAAGATCTCCGTGACCGTGGAAACCGCGGTGACCCCGGACTCCGCCGGAGCCATTCGGGACAGCGTGGCCACCCAGGTCACCGAACTTGCCGAGCACCTGGTGTCGAACCCGACAGTCGACGTGAGCGTCTCGGCTGGAGGTGAGCACAAGTGAACCGTGGCAGAGCAACCTTCGACCGGCTCGTGACCTTCCTGCTGTTCCTTCTCTTCGGCGGGCTCGCCTTCTGGGCAATCGGACTGCAATTCGAGTTCGGCCCCGCCGAGGCCATCGGCGACGTCGTGGACCGTAATTTCTGGTCCGGGCTGACCGAGCAGGACAACTACACCGCCATCCTGGTCATCGCCGCCGTGGTCACCGGCCTGGTGGGCCTGTTCCTTATCGGCGTGAACATCCAGCGGCGCCGGCTCAGCCGGAGCGCCTCGCCGACGTCCGCACCCACCGGCACGATCCGCACGTCCCCGGGAGACATCGCCTCCGCCGTCGCCCAATCCTTCGAGAAGCGCGACGACGTGCGCTCGGCGTCCTACCGGGCCACCACCGACCGCAGCACCGACATCATCGAGATCCGGCTACGGATCCCCGCCGAGGCAGACGTCGCCGATCTCGGTGCCGACTGCACCCGTGCGGCCCAGGAGATCACGGCTGCCCTGCCCGGCCAGGAGATCCTCCCCCGATTCCTGCTGCAGGTAGAGCAACCTGCCCGACCCCGGTAGGAGTCCAAAGGACCTGCTCACAGACACGCTAGACCGCAGGTCAGGGGATTTTCCGTCTCTTGACAGTGAGGTTAGCCTACTGATAGTGTCCCCGGGGCAAGCGAACCCTTATACGTGGTCCGCTCCACGCCGACTACGAGAAGGAAGAACGGGGTTCCCGGCTGTCCCGGGACCGCTCACGCACTAATGACACACACCCTGGACACCTCGCAGGCCCCGCCCCCCGATGATGCCGACGAGAACGGGAAGGACAAGGCCGTAGCGTCCTCCGCGACCACCGGGTTGTACGCGAAACGGGCCATCGGGCTGGTCGTCCTGCTCGTCATCCTGTTCCTGGCCTTCATCGCCAGCCTCGCCCACGGCGCCAACCCGATCCCCTACGCCGATGTGTGGGAGGCGATCTGGAACCGCGGAGAGAACGAGGCGTCCTACATCGTGTGGGACCAACGCTTCCCCCGGACCATCATCGGCATCCTCACCGGAGCCGCCTTCGCCCTGTCCGGCGCACTCATCCAGGCGCTCACCCGAAACCCGCTGGCGGACGCCGGCATCCTCGGCGTGAACGCCGGCGCGGGCCTGGCCGTCACCGTCGGTGTCGGCATCTTCGGCATCGCCGGTATCACCCAGTACATCTGGTTCGCCTTCCTCGGCGCCGCGGCCACCACCGTGCTCGTCTACGTCATCGGCGTGGCCGGGGGCTCGCGTGGGGCGAACCCCGCGACCCTCGTTCTGGCGGGTGTGGCCCTGGCCGCCGTGTTCGGCGGTGTGACCAGCTTCCTGCAGCTCATTGACCCCGACACCTTCGAGGCCATCCGTAACTGGAACCTCGGCTCCGTGGCACGCACCTCCCTTGGCGACGCACAGGCCGTGATCCCCTTCCTGCTGCTCGGGTTCGTCCTGGCTGTGCTGGTATCCACCGACCTGAACTCCATCGCCCTGGGCGATGACCTCGCCGCCTCCCTGGGCACGAAGGTCGTCCGGGCCCGAGTCGTCACCATCCTCGCCGTCACCGTGCTCGCCGGCGGGGCCACCGCACTGACCGGTGGCATCGGCTTCGTCGGGCTGATGGTGCCCCACGTGGTGCGCTGGATCGTGGGGCCGGACCAACGCTGGATCTTCTTCTACTGTCTGCTCGGCGGGCCAATCATGGTGATGCTGGCCGACACCCTGGGCCGCGTCATCGCCCGCCCCGGTGAGATCGAGGTCGGCATTCTCACCGCCGTCATCGGTGCTCCGGTGCTCATCGCCCTGGTCCGACGGAAGAATGCGAGCGGACTGTGAAGACTCCCCTTAAGAACGCGCCGAAAGATGCCGACAGCACCATCGACTTCGGCTACGCCACCCGCACCGTACGGACCCCGTTCACCGACCACCGCTTCCACATCCGCTCGGGCGTCGTGGCCTGCCTGTTCATTGGCTCGGCCGCACTGCTCGCCCTGGTGTCCATCGGTATCGGCCAGTACCCGCTCAACCCGATGGAGGTGTTCAACGCCATCATCGGCAACGGTGAGCGCTTCCACCGCATCGTGGTGGTGGAGTGGCGTATGCCAGTGGCCATTTCCGCGGTGTTCTTCGGCGCGCTACTCGGCATCGGAGGCGCGGTCTTCCAGTCGATGACCCGCAACCCGCTGGGTTCACCGGACATCATCGGCTTCGACGCGGGCTCCTATACCGCCGTGACGCTGACCATGTTGGTCATTGGCTCCACCGCCTACTGGAACATTGCTATCGCCGCGATCATCGGCGGCGTGCTTACCGCCTTCGTGGTCTTCCTGCTGGCCAGGAGGAACAAGACGGTACAGAGCTTCCGGCTGATCATCGTGGGCATCGGCGTCTCCGCCACCCTCGGCTCGCTGAACGCCTACCTGATCACCCGCGCCGATGTGGAGGACGCCATGATGGTCGGCTTCTGGTCCGCCGGCTCGATCAACCGCGTCACCTGGCAGTCCCTGCTGCCCGTCCTGGCGATCGGCATCCTGGTCATTGTCCTGATCGCCTTGCTGGCCCCGGCGCTCAAGCAGATGGAGCTCGGGGACGACGCCGCCACCACTCAGGGCGTGAACGTGGAGCGCACCCGACTGGCCCTGATGGTCACCGGTGTCGCCACGACCGCTCTGGTCACCGCGGCAGCCGGGCCGATCGGCTTCATCGCCCTGGTCGCCCCGCAGCTCGCCCGACGCATCGCCGGCACCCCAGGCGTCACCGTGCTCGGTGCCGCCGCGGTGGGCGCCGCACTACTCACCTTCGCGCACTTCCTCTCGCTGGTGATCGCCCAGTTCTACCGCTCCATCCCCGTCGGTCTGCTGACCGTGAGCGTGGGTGGCGTGTACATGATCGGGCTGCTCGTCCGCGAAGCCCGTAAACAGTACGGCGCACCGAAACAGACCAACTAACGGGAACTTCGAATGACTGACTCACAGCACGGCCCCTCGACCCGCCTCAAGGCCGTCGACACCACCATCGGCTACGACCAGCGAATCATCTCCACCGACCTTTCGGTGGACATCCCGCATGAGTCGTTCACCGCCATCATCGGTCCCAACGGTTGCGGAAAGTCGACCCTGCTCCGCGCACTCGCCCGCGTGCTCTCCCCCACGAAGGGTGAGGTGCTGCTCGACGACAAGAAGATCTCGTCCTACGGTGCGAAGGACGTCGCCCGGCAGCTCGGCCTGCTCCCGCAGACCTCGCTGGCACCGGAGGGCATCCGCGTCGCCGACCTCGTCGCCCGCGGTCGCGCCCCCTACCAGTCGCTGTTCCACCAGTGGTCGCGTGAGGACGAGAAGGCGGTGAAGGAGGCCCTGGAGGCCACCCGCACCGATGTGCTGTCCGGCCGTCTCGTCTCCGAGTTGTCCGGCGGGCAGCGTCAGCGCGTGTGGGTAGCGATGTTGCTGGCTCAGCAAACGCCGATCATGCTGCTCGACGAGCCGACGACGTTCCTGGATATCGCCCACCAGTACGAGCTGATGGAACTGCTGCGTACCTTCCACGACGAGGGCAAGACTGTGGTCACCGTGCTCCACGACCTCAACCAAGCCTGCCGCTACGCCGGGCACCTCATCGTGATGCGCGACGGGAAGATCATCACGACCGGCGCCCCGCAGGACGTGATGACCCCGGAGCTCGTCGAGGAGGTCTTCGGACTGCGCGCCCTGGTGGTCCCCGACCCGGTGACGGGCACGCCGAATATCGTGCCCCTGGATCCGCGGGCGGAGAAGAACGTAGTCTCCGCGGTGAACCCGGAGCACGAGAACGCTACCGCCGGGGGTCGCTGACCACCTCCCAGTCCTCGACATCCCCCGCCACAACCTGCAGCAGCGGGTGGGCGGGGATCTTGTCGTCCGGGAGGCTCGCGTCCGGCAGGTTGTCCAGCCACTCTGGCGCACGCTCGGTCACCTTGCGACGCAGGTGCTCCAGTTCGTAGGCGAGCTGCCCGGTAGTGACGGTGATCGGTGGGAGGTCGTCCGGCGTCGCCGTTCCGTGGATTCGGGTGCCGTCGAAGCTATATCCCCGGGCCGTGGCCTCCTCGCGCACCGCCCACAGGTAGGCGGCGATCGCCTCCGTCGGAGCGTCCTGCGCACGAAACCGACGGAGCTGCGGGTGGGCGGTGTAGCCCTTCGTCCCGCCTTCCAGCACCTTCTGGGCCAGCAACGCCTCACGCCAGCAGGCGACGAGTGCAGCACGGTCGAGGGTCGAGGGGTGAAGGCTCCACAGTCGCATGACCGGCCAGCATACGCCTCACAGGTCAGTTGGCGGAGGCGTCCTCGACCGCGGCCTCGAGATTGTCGAGCACGTCAAAGGCATCGGTGAATCCCGCGATGGTCCCCTTGCCCAGCGGGTAGACCTCCCCCTGTCGCGAGGCCTCGAGGTCACGGAAGGCGGTCGACTCCATCAGGGTGTCCAGGGAGTCGGTCGTCGCTCCGTCGAATCCTGTCCCGTAGAAGACCACGTCCGCATCGCCGAGCACCGAACTGAGATTCTCCGCAGACATCGCCTGCTCCCAGCCGTCGGCGTCGCGGGTGGCGTCGTCGATGCCGTCAGCGAAGCGGGCACCCGCCGGCGTGATGATCTCGCCGGCCATGCTGCCGGAGCCCATCGCGGTGATCTCCTGGTCGTTGTAGGAGGCGAAGAAAGCCACCCGCCGGTCGGCCAGCTCATCACCATAGGTGTCGGCGACGTCCTCCTGACGGGCGCGCAGTTCCTCTTCGAGCTCCTCGTAGCGGTCGGTGCGATTGATCGCGTCCGCGATCTGCGCCACCCGGCCGGACCAGTTCGCCCGGTCGGGTCCGGAGTGGGTGTAGATGTAGGACGGAGCGAGCTCCCGTAGTTTCTCCACCATCTCCTCGTCCACCATATTCGGCACGAGGATCAGGTCGGGTTCCAGCGCCGCGATGGCCTCGAGGTCCGCCTGACCATCCCGGCCGATGTCCGTGACGTCCTTCATGCGCTCGAACTGCTCCTCGGTGAGCAGGGACCTCGTGGCCTCGCCGTTCTGGCCGGCGGGTTCCGTCCCCAGGTCGAGGAGTGCCTGCACGGCGGCGAAGTGCAGGGTGACGATGGTCTGCGGGTTCGCCGGGACCTCCACCTCATTGCCCTCGGAATCCGTCACCGTGCGGAATTCCCCGTCTGCCACGTCCGTGGCTGAGCCGGAGTTAGAGCCGGAGCCGTCCTCCCCGCCGGAACTGCATGCGGGCACCGCGAGAAGCAGGGCTGCGGCGAGGACGCCGGACGCCGCGCGGCGGCGGGCGTGGCTAGTGGAAGTGATGGCTGAGGGGTGCGAGAACAACGTCATGAGGGGATCATGACACAGTCGCACACTTTAGGCCAGGCTTTCCTACTTTTACCTAGACACTGACGGCGCGGCGCTGCTGGTTCTGCAGGACGCGGGCGAAGGTGGCGAACTTCGTCGCCGTCTCCTCATGCTCTTCCTCCGGCACGGAACCGGCGACGATGCCGGCCCCGGCGAAGAGCTGGGCCCTCGGTCCGTCCACCACCCCGCCGCGCAAGGACAACGCCCACTCGGCGTTGCCATTGGCGTCCACCCAACCCACCAGACCGGAGTACATACCGCGGTCAAAGTCCTCCAGCTCTCCGATGACCTCTCGGGCGGTGGCCGTGGGCCAGCCGCACACCGCAGGCGTGGGGTGCAGGTCGTACAGCATCTTCATCACCGCCGCCGGAGAACCAACCCCCGGCAACCGGCCGGTGATCCGACTGCCCAGATGCAGGATCACCGGGGTGGACACCACGCTCGGCGCCTCCGGCACCACCACGTTGTTCGCATGACGGTGGAATACCTCCCCCACCTGGTGGACCACATGACCGTGCTCGGCACGGTCCTTCGGCGAGGTCAGGAGGTTGCGGGTCAGGTCCCGATCGCGCTCGGGGTGCTGACGATCCCGCGGCACCGAACCAGCCAACGGGAAACTCGTGACCGCACCGCGCCGACTACGCAGGACGAGCTCAGGGCTCGCCCCCACCAGCGATCCCTGCGCCTCCCCGAGGGCGGCGCGGTAGATATAGGCATGCGGGTTCGACGCACCGAGATCGGCGACCAGGCGGTCGAGGTCGAAGTCCTGCTCCGCCTCCAATGATGCTGTCCTGGCGAGCACGACCTTCTTGAGCTCGTCGGCCTCGATCCGTTCCACGGCGCTGGCGACCGCGCGGCGATAGCCGGGCGAATCCGGCAGCGACAGCGGCGCCGCGGCGACGCTTGAGGACGTCGCAGCGTCCTGCGTCGGTGCGTCCTGCGCCACACCACCCACGGACCCCTCCCGCCAGGTGACTTCCTCCGGCACGTAGAGGACGGCGGGGCGTCCGGTGTCGAAGGGGATGCAGCCAACCACGGGGCCCTCGTTGCCCAGATGCACGAGCAGGGACTCGACGGCATCGGCGACGCTATCGCCGTTCCAGAGGCCGGGGTCAACGACCTGCTTCACGCCACGGGCAGACAACCGGTACTCCGGCGTGGAGAACTCGAACAACATGTCATCGGTACGCGGGTCAACGCTGGCTGGCACCACCATCAACGACCACCTCCTGGAGAGTCATGTGACGGGAACCGTCACCGGTGAGAAAGACGACGACTGAGGCGATATCGGACGGATCCGCTATACGCCCCAGCGGGATACCCGACTTGAAGATCTCCGGCTGACCGGCGACCAACGACTCTTCCGAGCCAAGACCGTCGATCATCGACGTGCGGGTGGTGCCTGGGCAGACAACGTTACACCGCACATTTCGGGGCCCCAGCTCCAGCCCAAAGGACCTGGTCACACTACTGGCGGCAGCCTTGGACGCGGCATAGGCGGCCATCCTGGAACGCGGCACGGAGCCGGCGTTCGAACCGATCGTGACGATCGAACCGCCACCGCGCTCTGCCATCCGCGGGCCGACTGCGCGGCACAGGGCGAAGACACCGAAGGCGTTGACGGCGAACTGGCGATCCCAGTCCTCGTCGCTGGCATCCGCGCCCGGCCCCCCGGCGATCACACCGGCACCATTGACGAGGGCATCGACCGGGCCAACGGAGGACCACACGTCCTCGACAATCTTTGCGACCTGGTGGGAGTCGGTGACGTCCAACCCCACGTGATGGAGATTGCCCGGCAGCGCCATGTCGACCTCGGTGATACCGGGGTCATGGGAGACGTCCGCCGCAGAGACCGTGTGACCGGCCTCTAGAAGTTGGGTCACGACGGCGCTGCCGATGCCGCCCGCCGCGCCCGTGACAAAAACATGGGACACATTAACCACGCGCCCCGACCGGTGCGGCGGGACGTGCGAACTGTGCCAATTGGCCGACGGCCGAGGCGGTATCCGTGACAAGACCACACCTCGAGGCAGCGAAGTCCAGGGTGTGCGAGTGATCCTCCGGGGTAAAGTCCGCCATCGCGTCGGCGATGAGGAAGGGCTTGACGTCTCGCATAAACGCCGACGTTGCCGTGGTCAGGCAACCGATGTGCGCGTACACACCGACGATGATGAGCTGGTCGCGGCCGTCACCGGCGAGGATCTCCTCGAAGTCCGAGCGGGAGAAGGCATCATAGCGCCACTTGGTGAGCACCGTGTCGCCGTCGCGAGGGGCGAGGTCGTTGACAATCGCCTGGCGTCCGTCGTTGGTGAGGCCGGGGCCCCAGAAGTCACCGAGCAGCCCGCGGTCAGACGGATCCTGGTTCGGCGGCTGCGCGGTGTAGAACACCGGGACGCCCGCGGCATCCGCAGCCTCCCGGAGTGCGCGGATATTCTCGATGACCGTGGCGACCATCGGCGAATCCGAGCCAAAGGCGTCGATGAAATACTCCTGCATGTCATGGATGAGCAGAGCTGCGTGAGGGGCATCCAGCTGCCAGTCTGCACGGTTGCGTGGCAGGGAATCGGCGGCGGGCAGCGGGTAAGGTGCAATCGCGGGAAGCACGATGTCCTCCTAGTGGGTGTGTGAGGGTATACCGCTATAAGCAATGGCGGCAACAGCGTACCCTACCCTTGCTTCACGCATGGCAGACCTATCTATGTCATTTGTCACAAGCGCGAAGAATGGCCCCTACTGTCCCCTACCGGACACCTGAGTAGCATCTTTGCAGCGCAACTCGGGACAATGGCGTTCACCCTTGGAGGTGGCGGTCGCGCGTTGCCAGGATATTGGCAGGTGGGTGGGGCGCAGCGGCGGGCCTAGTCTCGCGTGGAATAATCACCCTCCCAGGCAGCCTTTCGGCCTATTTGCCTACCTGGAGGGGTGATCGCGCTACATGGCTGGGGCGCCCAGTGAATTAACCACCCTTCCAAGCAGCCTTTCGGCCCATTTGCCTACCTGGAGGGGTGATCGCGCTGCATGGCCCCTCCCCTACGGCCGAGGGGAGGACCACGGAGGACGCCCGGGCATGCAAAAAGGACTGCCCCCAACCGTGCGGACACGGGAGGAGGCAGTCCTTAGAATCGTCCATCGCGCCGAAGCGCGGGGACGGACCCTGTCAGATCAGATCAGACTACTTGGTGATCTTGGTGACACGGCCGGCGCCGACGGTGCGGCCACCCTCACGGATGGCGAACCGCAGGCCCTCGTCCATGGCGACCGGCTGGATCAGCGTGACGTTCATGTCGACGTTGTCGCCGGGCATGACCATCTCGGTGCCCTCCGGCAGCTTCACGACGCCGGTGACGTCGGTGGTGCGGAAGTAGAACTGCGGGCGGTAGTTGTCGAAGAACGGGGTGTGGCGGCCGCCCTCATCCTTGGACAGGATGTAGACGGAGCCCTCGAACTCGGTGTGCGGGGTGTATGCGCCGGGCTTGGCGATAACCTGGCCGCGCTCGACGTCCTCGCGCTTCAGACCGCGGAGCAGCAGAGCGGCGTTGTCGCCGGCCTCAGCCGAATCCAGCAGCTTGTTGAACATCTCGATGGAAGTCACCGTGGTCTTGGTGGACTTCTCGCGGATGCCGATGATCTCGATCTCGTCGTTGAGCTTCAGCTCGCCACGCTCGACACGACCGGTAACCACGGTGCCGCGGCCGGTGATCGTGAAGATGTCCTCGACGGGCATCAGGAACGGCTTGTCGGTCTCGCGCTCCGGATCCGGGATGGAATCGTCGCAAGCCTGCATGAGGTCGACGATAGCCTGGGTCCACTTCGGGTCGCCCTCAAGCGCCTTCAGAGCGGAGATCTGGACGATCGGGGCCTCTTCGTCGTAGTCCTGCTCGCCCAGGAGCTCACGGACCTCCATCTCGACGAGCTCGATGAGGTCCTCATCGTCAACCATGTCGCACTTGTTCAGCGCAACGAGGATGTAGGGAACGCCAACCTGGCGAGCCAGCAGAACGTGCTCGCGGGTCTGCGGCATCGGGCCGTCAGTGGCGGCGACGACGAGAATCGCACCGTCCATCTGAGCAGCACCGGTGATCATGTTCTTGATGTAGTCGGCGTGACCCGGCGCATCCACGTGTGCGTAGTGGCGCTTCTCGGTCTGGTACTCCACGTGGGAGATGTTGATCGTGATGCCACGCTCACGCTCCTCCGGCGCCTTGTCGATGGCGTCGAATGCGAAGGCCTGGTTGAGCTCCGGGTAGGTGTCAGCCAGAACCTTCGTGATAGCGGCAGTCGTCGTGGTCTTGCCGTGGTCGACGTGACCGATGGTGCCGATGTTAACGTGCGGCTTAGTACGCTCGAACTTAGCCTTCGCCACTGTGGTGTCCTCCTGGACTCTTCGGTGACTACGACTTTCGCAGCCACGGGGATTATGTACTCCGGTACCGGGTCCACTGCTGGTGCAGCAGCCGGAACACCGGGTCTTTCATTGTGCCGATTACAGCATCGTACAGCGCGTTGGCGGCCGTAACATCCCCGCACCGGAACGGCGGGACTGAAAGGGCTTCCTGCCTACACGCAGGTGCTGGGTAACGGCCAGCACTCTGCATCCTACTGCAACCTGCGCCGCAGCGAAAACCGCGTGGTGACGGCAGGTTACGAGGATACCGGGTGCTGACCCCTACCCTCCCCCGTGGACGTCCGGCGTGACCAGCACATAGCCGGCGTTGGACTCCTCGGGGAGGACGAGGTCGCAATCTTCGGCCGAGGCCGAAGACTGCTGCGGAAAACTAGGCGTTGCCCGTGCGCTCCGCGATGATCTCGGTCGCCACGGAGGAGGGAACCTCACCGTAGGAGTCGAAGATCATGGTGTAGTTCGCACGACCCTGGGTCTTGGACCGCAGGTCGCCGACGTAGCCGAACATCTCGGACAGCGGGACCTTGCCCTTGACGACCTTGGCGCCGGAGCGATCCTCCATGGCCGAGACCTGGCCACGACGGGAGTTGATGTCGCCGATGACCTCACCCATGAACTCCTCAGGGGTGGTGACCTCGACAGCCATCAGCGGCTCGAGCAGGACCGGCTTCGCCTTGGCGACGCCTTCCTTCAGGGCCTGGGAACCGGCGATCTTGAACGCCATCTCCGAGGAGTCGACGTCGTGGTACTGACCGTCGATCAGGGTGGCCTTGATGTCGACCAGCGGGAAGCCCGCCAGGAAGCCGTACTGCATGGCGTCCTGGATGCCGGCGTCCACCGAGGGGATGTACTCACGGGGGATGCGGCCACCGGTGACGGCGTTGACGAACTTGTAGTTCGCGTCCTCGCCCTCCTCCAGCTCCTCGGGATCCGGGTTGTACGGCTCGAGAGCGATGATCACCTTAGCGAACTGACCGGAACCACCGGTCTGCTTCTTGTGGGTGAACTCGATCTTCTCGACGGGCTTGCGGATGGTCTCGCGGTACGCGACCTGCGGGGCACCCACGTTGGCCTCGACCTTGAACTCGCGCTTCATGCGGTCAACGAAGACGTCGAGGTGCAGCTCGCCCATACCACCGATGATGGTCTGGCCGGTCTCGTCGTCGAGGTTAACCGTGAAGGTCGGGTCCTCTTCGGTCAGGCGCTGGATGGCGACACCCAGCTTCTCCTGGTCCGACTTGGTCTTCGGCTCGATGGAGACCTTGATGACCGGGTCCGGGAAGTCCATGGACTCCAGGAGGATCGGATCATTGAGGTCGCAGAGGGTATCACCGGTGGTGGTCTCCTTGAGACCGATCATCGCGTAGATGTTACCGGCGTGAGCCTTGTCGACCGGGTTCTCCTTGTTGGCGTGCATCTGGAAGAGCTTGCCAACGCGCTCCTTCTTACCGGTGACGGCGTTCAGGACCTGCTGGCCCGGCTCGACGTTGCCCGAGTAGACGCGCACGAAGGTGAGCTTGCCGAAGAACGGGTGAGCGGCGATCTTGAAGGCGAGAGCGGAGAAGGGCTCGTCGTCATTGGGCTTGCGAGACATCTCGACGTCATCGTGGCCCGGCTTGTGGCCCTGGATGTTCTCGACGTCCAGCGGGGACGGGAGGTAGTCGATGACCGCGTCCAGCACCGGCTGGATGCCCTTGTTGTGGTACGCGGTACCACAGAGCACGGGGTAGATCTCGGAGTTGATCGTCAGCTTGCGGATGGCAGCCTTGATCTCCTCGAGGGAGAGCTCCTCGCCCGCGAAGTACTTCTCCATGAGGGCTTCGTCGGACTCAGCGACGGACTCAAGGAGCTTCTCGCGGTACTCGGCAGCCTTGTCGGCGAGCTCGGCGGGGATCTCCTCGTAGGTCGGCTCAGCGCCAACCTCGACGCGGCCGCGCCAGGTGATGGCCTTCATGGTCAGCAGGTCGATGACGCCGTCGAAGTCGTCCTCGGCGCCGATCGGGAGCTGCATGACCAACGGCTTGGCACCGAGACGGTCGATGATGGTCTGAACGGTGAAGTAGAAGTCCGCGCCCAGCTTGTCCATCTTGTTGACGAAGCAGATGCGGGGGACGTCGTACTTGTCGGCCTGACGCCAGACCTGCTCCGACTGGGGCTCAACGCCCTCCTTGCCGTCGAAGACGGCAACGGCGCCGTCGAGGACGCGCAGGGAGCGCTCGACCTCGACGGTGAAGTCGACGTGGCCGGGCGTATCGATGATGTTGACCTGGTTCTCATCCCAGAAACAGGTGACGGCGGCGGAGGTGATCGTGATGCCACGCTCCTTCTCCTGCTCCATCCAGTCGGTGGTGGATGCACCGTCGTGGGTCTCTCCAACCTTGCGGTTGATGCCGGTGTAGTAGAGGATGCGCTCGGTCGTCGTGGTCTTACCAGCATCGATGTGCGCCATGATGCCGATGTTGCGGACCTTCTTCAGGTCCTTCTGCACTTCTTGTGCCACAGTCTATTCCCTCGGTGTTGTTGGAATGTCGTAGATGATTGTGCCATCGACCGGGCGACCACGCAGGTTCCACGCCGGCCGGGAGGGACCACCCTGGGGGTGGCCCCTCTCAGATCACCAGCGGTAGTGGGCGAAGGCGCGGTTGGCCTCGGCCATCTTGTGGGTGTCCTCGCGACGCTTGACGGAGGCACCGAGACCGTTGGAGGCGTCCAGGATCTCGTTCGCGAGACGCTCGGTCATGGTGTTCTCACGACGCTGACGGGTGAAGGTGACCAGCCAACGCAGGGCCAGGGTGGTGGAGCGACCGGGACGGACCTCGACCGGGACCTGGTAGGTGGCGCCACCGACACGACGGGAGCGGACCTCGAGGGCCGGCTTCACGTTGTCGAGGGCCTTCTTCAGCGTCAGGACCGGGTCGGTACCGGTCTTGTCGCGGCAGGCCTCGAGGGCACCGTAGACGATGCGCTCGGCGGTGGACTTCTTGCCGTCCAGCAGAACCTTGTTCACGAGCTGGGAGACGATGACGTCGTCGTATACCGGATCTTCGACGACGGGACGTGCGGGTGCGGGACCTTTACGCGGCATTCTACTTCTCCTTCTTGGCGCCGTAGCGGGAACGGGCCTGCTTGCGGTCCTTGACACCCTGGGTATCGAGGGAGCCGCGGACGATCTTGTAACGGACACCCGGGAGGTCCTTCACACGACCACCACGAACGAGCACCATGGAGTGCTCCTGGAGGTTGTGGCCCTCACCGGGGATGTAGGCGGAGACCTCGATGCCGGAGGTCAGTCGCACACGGGCGACCTTACGAAGAGCCGAGTTCGGCTTCTTCGGGGTGGTGGTGTACACGCGGGTGCACACGCCACGACGCTGGGGCGAGCCCTTCAGCGCAGCCGTGGCAGTCTTGACAGACTTGTCGTGGCGGCCCTTACGGACCAGCTGCTGGATAGTAGGCATAAACCGACTTTCTGCTTGTTCGTGTCCTGCCGGAACCCCGGGCTCTCCCGGTACTGATGCCGGTGGACCCTCGTGGTCGGACGAGACCTTCTTCGAGATCATTTCCCTGCTGTGTCAGTCGCGTCTTTGTTTTGAACGTGCCGAAACCCCTCAGCCGCTCTCGCTGGCCTACGGGGTAGAAGTTCATATCCAACCGGAAGAACCGGCAGACGCGTCCTGATAACTGGGACTGTGGCCTGACACTACCCGAGACGCCGCATACCACCAAATTCCAACCCCCGCCGACTCCGGGGTCCCACGAGGCCGCAATGATACGGAGGTACCAGATATCGTCCCCGGGCACGGGCCCAAGGGGCCGAACTGCCCTTTCAGTTCACCGCGCTTGGCCGTCGTAGTAATACACCCGTATAGCGACCAAACCGCACCCCACCCCCTCCCCCAGACACGACTCAAGCCCGGCCCCCAGTCGGGGCCGGGCTTGTGACTGCTACACGGTCAGTGCCGCCGGATGTCCGGCGGCGAGAACCGTCAGTTCAGGTCGATGTCGTCCAGCGGGACGGCAGCGCCGGTGAACTCACCGTACGAGTCGTCACCGTAGAAACCGTCACCGAAGGTGGACGGCAGCTGGTAGGCGGCAGCGCGGGCTTCCTCGGTCGGCTCGACCGCGATGTTGCGGTACTTGGAGATACCGGTACCGGCCGGGATCAGCTTACCGATGATCACGTTCTCCTTGAGGCCGATGAGCTTGTCGGAGCGCTTGTTGATCGCAGCGTCCGTCAGCACACGGGTCGTCTCCTGGAAGGAGGCGGCCGACAGCCAGGAGTCGGTGGCGAGCGAGGCCTTGGTGATACCCATGATCTCGGCACGCACCTCGACCGGACGTCCACCGGTCTGAACCGCAGCCTTCGAGGCAGACACGGCATCGGCGTGGTCGACGAGGGAACCGGGCAGGTACTCGGTCGAACCGGAGTCGATGACCGTCACGCGGCGCAGCATCTGGCGCACGATGATCTCGATGTGCTTGTCGTGGATGGCCACACCCTGATCGCGGTAGACCTTCTGGACCTCGTTGATCAGGTGCTGCTGGACGCCACGGCGACCCATCACGCGGAGCACCTCGTGCGGGTCAGCAGAACCCTTGAGCAGCTGCTGGCCACGGGACACGGTGTCGCCCTGCTTGATCTGACGCTCGAAGTCACCAACCTTGATGACCGCGAGCCCCTGACGCTTGGACAGCTTCTCGTACACGACCTCGTCCGAGCCATCGGCCGGGATGATGGTCAGCGTGTAGAAGTTGTCGTCGTCCTCGATACGCACCTTGCCGTCGACGGACGCGATGGGCGCCTTGGCCTTCGGCACACGAGCCTCGAAGAGCTCCTGCACACGGGGCAGACCGCCGGTGATGTCTCCACCGACACCACCCTGGTGGAACGTACGCATGGTCAGCTGGGTACCCGGCTCACCAATCGACTGGGCGGCGACAATGCCGACGGCCTCGCCGATGTCGACCTTCTTACCGGTCGCCATGGACCGGCCGTAGCAGGTCGCGCAGACACCGGTGGCGGTGTCACAGGTCATCACGGAGCGGACCTTCAGCGTGGCGACGCCGGCGTCAACGAGCTGCTGGATCTCGGGGTCGCCGAGGTCCTGGCCGGCCGGGATGACGACGTTGCCCTCGGGGTCCACGGCGTCGGCGGCGAGGAAACGGCCGGTGGCCGCGGTCTCGACGAACTCCGCACGACGGAACTTCCCGGTCGGGTTGCCCTCGGCGTCCGGCACAGCTTCGGCCAGCGGGATGGTGACACCCTTGGTCGTGGTGCAGTCATCCTCGCGGACGATGACGTCCTGCGCGACATCCACCAGACGACGGGTCAGGTAACCCGAGTCGGCGGTACGCAGCGCGGTATCGGCCAGGCCCTTACGCGAACCGTGGGAGTTGTTGAAGTACTCCAGCACCGACAGGCCTTCACGGAAGGAGGTCTTGATCGGACGCGTGATGTAGTCACCACGCGAGTTCGTGACCATGCCCTTCATACCGGCCAGCGTCCAGATCTGACGCATATTGCCGGCCGCGCCGGACTTCACGATCATCGGGATCGGGTTGTCGTCCGGGTAGAGCTGCTCGACGGACTCACCGACGAAGTCGGTGGCTTCCTTCCACAGGTCGACCAGGGAGTTGTACCGCTCCGTTCCGTTGATCTTGCCGCGTGCCATCTTCTTCTCGATGACGCGGGCACGCTCCTCGTAACGGTCGAGGATCTCCTTCTTGTTCGGCAGGACCAGCACGTCGTGCATGGTGATGGTCACACCGGAACGGGTCGCCCAGTAGAAACCGGCGTCCTTGAGCTTGTCCACGGTCTGCGCGACCGTGATCATCGGGTACTTCGCGGCGAGGTCGTTAATGACCGCGGCCTGCGGCTTCTTAGCCATGACATCGTCGACGAAGGGGTAGTTCCACGGCAGCAAGTCGTTGAAGAGCACGCGGCCGAGGGTGGTGTGGGCGAGCCACACCTCCCCCTTCTGCCAGCCGTCGGGGAACCGCTCGGCCTCGACGTCCGCCGGCGGACGCAGGTGGTCGATACGGACCTTGATCGGAGCCTGCAGACCCAGCACACCACGGTCGCGGGCCATGATGGCCTCGGCGAGGGTGGAGTACACGCCGCGCTCGGGACCGTTCTCGTCGGCCGGGGTGTAGGCACCCTGGCCGCCGATCTCGTCCACGGACTTCTGCAGCGTCAGGAAGTACAGACCGGTGACCATGTCCAGACGCGGCATAGCCAGGGGCTTACCGGACGCCGGGGACAGGATGTTGTTCGAGGCGAGCATCAGGATGCGGGCCTCGGCCTGGGCCTCGTCCGACAGCGGCAGGTGCACAGCCATCTGGTCACCATCGAAGTCGGCGTTGAAGGCCTCACAGGCCAGCGGGTGCAGCTGGATGGCCTTACCCTCGACGAGCACCGGCTCGAAGGCCTGGATACCCAGGCGGTGCAGGGTAGGCGCACGGTTCAGCATCACCGGGTGCTCGGCGATGGCGTCCTCGAGCACGTCCCACACCTCGGGGCGCTGGCGCTCCACCATCCGCTTGGCGGACTTGATGTTCTGCGCGTAAGACTTCTCGACCAGGCGCTTCATCACGAAGGGCTTGAAGAGCTCCAGGGCCATCTGCTTGGGCAGACCACACTGGTGCAGCTTCAGCTGCGGACCGACGATAATCACCGAACGACCGGAGTAGTCGACACGCTTACCGAGCAGGTTCTGACGGAAGCGGCCCTGCTTGCCCTTGAGCAGATCGGAGAGCGACTTCAGCGGACGGTTGCCGGGGCCCGTGACCGGGCGGCCACGACGACCGTTGTCGAAGAGCGCGTCAACGGACTCCTGCAGCATGCGCTTCTCGTTGTTCACGATGATCTCGGGGGCGCCGAGGTCGAGCATGCGCTTGAGGCGGTTGTTGCGGTTGATCACACGACGGTAGAGGTCGTTGAGGTCGGAGGTCGCGAAGCGGCCACCGTCGAGCTGCACCATCGGGCGCAGCTCCGGCGGGATCACCGGGACAGCGTCCAGAACCATGCCGGCCGGATCGTTGCCGGAACGCAGGAACGCGGCGACGACCTTCAGGCGCTTGAGGGCGCGCAGCTTCTTCTGGCCCTTGCCGTCGCGAATGATCTCGCGCAGCTTGTCGGCCTCAGCCTCGAGGTCGAAGGAGCGGATGAGGCTCTGGATGGACTCCGCGCCCATGCCGCCGGTGAAGTAGTCCTCGTAGCGGTCAACGAGCTCGGTGTAGATGCCCTCGTCCACGATCATCTGCTTCGGGGCGAGCTTGACGAAGGTGTTCCAGATCTCGTCGAGACGCTCGACCTCGCGCTCGGCGCGCTCACGGATGTGGCGCATCTCGCGCTCGGCGGAGGTCTGAACCTTGCGCTTGGCGTCGGCCTTAGCGCCGGCAGCCTCGAGCTCGGCCAGGTCGGCCTCGAGCTTCTCGGAACGCTCGGCGAGGTCGGAGTCGCGCTCGTTCTCGACCTCCTTCTTCTCCACCAGCATCTCAGCCTCGAGGGTGGTCTGGTCGTTGTGACGACCTTCGGCATCCACCGAGGTGATGATGTTCGCGGCGAAGTAGATGATCTTCTCGAGATCCTTCGGCGCCAGGTCCAGCAGGTAGCCCAGACGAGAGGGCACGCCCTTGAAGTACCAGATGTGGGTAACCGGGGCGGCAAGCTCGACGTGGCCCATGCGCTCACGGCGCACCTTGGACTTCGTCACCTCAACGCCACAGCGCTCACAGATGATGCCCTTGTAACGGACTCGCTTGTACTTGCCGCAGGCACACTCCCAGTCACGGGTCGGCCCGAAGATCCGCTCGCAGAACAGACCGTCCTTCTCGGGCTTCAGGGTGCGGTAGTTGATGGTCTCCGGCTTCTTGACCTCGCCGTGGGACCAACGACGAATGTCGTCGGCGGTCGCGAGACCGATACGCAGTTCGTCAAAAAAGTTGACGTCCAGCACGTGGACTCCCTTTCCCCTCCGTCTTCATACGGAGGGCGGTAGTACGGGTGGTGCAGTGAAAAAAGGTCGTTGTCTGGTGGTGGGGGCTAGCCCACGTCGCTGTCGGCGTCCGGACGCTCATCGCGGGACAGGTTAATGCCCAGGGCGGCGTTGGCGTGATCCAGCTCATCGTCGTCCGTGGAGCTGAGCTCCATCGGGGAACCATCGGCCGCGAGCACCTCGACGTTGAGGCACAGCGACTGCAGCTCCTTGAGCAGAACCTTGAAGGACTCCGGGATGCCCGGGTCCGGGATGTTCTCGCCCTTGACGATGGCCTCGTACACCTTCACACGGCCCACGACGTCATCCGACTTGATGGTCAGCAGTTCCTGCAGGGTGTAGGCCGCGCCGTATGCCTGCATGGCCCACACCTCCATCTCACCGAAGCGCTGGCCACCGAACTGCGCCTTACCACCGAGCGGCTGCTGGGTGATCATGGAGTACGGACCGGTGGAACGCGCGTGGATCTTCTCGTCCACGAGGTGGTGCAGCTTGAGCATGTACATGTAGCCCACGGAGACCGGGTACGGGAACGGCTCGCCGGAGCGTCCGTCGATGAGCTCGGCCTTGCCGTCGCCGTCCGTCAGGCGGATGCCGTCACGGTTCGGACGCACCGACTTCATCAGGCCGGAGAGCTCCTCGTTGGACGCACCGTCGAACACCGGGGTGGCGGTGAGCGAGTCGGCGGGCACGTCGTAGAGATCCTCAGGGAGGGTCTCCATCATGGCCTTGATCGTCTCGTCCTCGGAGTCGACGTCCACGGCCCAGCCGTTCTTCGCCAGCCAGCCAAGGTGGGTCTCCAGAACCTGACCGATGTTCATACGACGGGGAACACCGTGGGTGTTCAGCATGATGTCGACCGGGGTGCCGTCCGGCAGGAACGGCATGTCCTCGGCGGGCAGGATCTTACCGACGACACCCTTGTTGCCGTGGCGGCCGGCGAGCTTGTCGCCGTCCTGGATCTTGCGCTTCTGGGCGACGTACACGCGAACCATCTCGTTGACGCCGGGCGACAGGTCGTCGTCGTCCTCGCGGGAGAACACGCGCACGCCGATGACCTTGCCGGTCTCGCCGTGGGGCACCTTCATGGAGGTGTCGCGAACCTCGCGGGCCTTCTCACCGAAGATGGCGCGCAGCAGGCGCTCCTCCGGGGTCAGCTCGGTCTCGCCCTTGGGCGTGACCTTACCGACGAGGATGTCGCCGTCGCGGACGTCCGCACCGATGCGCACGATGCCGCGCTCGTCCAGGTCGGCGAGCACGTCGTCACCCACGTTGGGGATGTCGCGGGTGATCTCCTCCGGCCCGAGCTTGGTGTCGCGGGCATCGATCTCGTGCTCCTCGATGTGGATCGAGGTGAGGATGTCCTGCTCAACCATGCGCTGGTTGAGGATGATGGCGTCCTCGTAGTTGTGGCCCTCCCACGGCATGATGGCCACGAGCAGGTTGCGGCCCAGCGCCATCTCACCGTTGTCGGTACCGGGGCCGTCGGCGATGGCCTGGCCGGCCTCGACGCGGTCGCCCTGGCTGACGAGCGGCTTCTGGTTGTAGCAGGTGCCCTGGTTGGTGCGCTCGAACTTGCGCAGCATGTAGGTGTCGCGCACGCCGTCGTCATCCATGATGGTGACGTAGTCGGCGGAGACGAACTCCACGGCTCCGGCCTTCGGGGAGACGATGACGTCGCCGGCATCGTAGGCGGCGCGCTGCTCCATACCGGTGCCCACGAAGGGGGCCTCGGCGCGCAGGAGCGGCACGGCCTGACGCTGCATGTTCGCACCCATCAGGGCACGGTTGGCGTCGTCGTGCTCCAGGAACGGAATCATGGCGGTCGCCACGGAGACCATCTGACGCGGCGAGACGTCCATGTAGTCGACCTTGTTGGCCGGGACGACCTCCACGTCGCCGCCACGCAGACGAACCTCGATCTGCTCCTCGACGAACTGCTTGTCCGCGTTGTAGGACGTGTTCGCCTGGGCGATGATGTGGCGGTCTTCCTCATCGGCGGTGAGGTAGTCGACCACGTCGGTGATCTGACCGTTCTCCACACGACGGTAAGGAGTCTCGATGAAGCCGAACGGGTTCACCCGGGCGTAGGACGCCAGCGAACCGATCAGACCGATGTTCGGACCCTCAGGGGTCTCAATCGGGCACATACGACCGTAGTGGGACGGGTGCACGTCTCGCACCTCGAGGCCGGCGCGCTCACGCGACAGACCACCGGGGCCCAGTGCGGAGAGACGACGCTTATTCGTCAGACCCGACAGGGAGTTGTTCTGGTCCATGAACTGCGACATCTGGGAGGTGCCGAAGAACTCACGGATCGCGGCAGAGACCGGACGCACGTTGATCAGCGAGGTCGGGGTGATCGACTCCGCGTCCTGCGTGGTCATGCGCTCGCGCACGACACGCTCCATGCGCGACAGGCCCACGCGGATCTGGTTCTGGATCAGCTCGCCGACGGTACGCACACGACGGTTACCGAAGTGGTCGATGTCGTCGGTGCCCAGCGGGATCTCCATGGAGTCCGGGGACGTCATGTCGCGCTCGCCGGAGTGCAGACGCACCAGGTACTCGATGGTGGTCAGGATGTCCTGCTCGGTGAGGGTCATGGGGCCCTCGCCACCGGTGCCCAGACCCAGCTTGCGGTTGACCTTGTACCGGCCCACCTTCGCCAGGTCGTAGCGACGGGAGTTGAAGAAGCTGTTCTCCAGCAGAGCCTGAGCGGAGTCGCGCGTGGGCGACTCGCCGGGACGCTGCTTGCGGTAGATCTCCAGCAGAGCCTCGTCGGTGTTGGCGACGCCATCCTTCTCGAGGGTGGACATCATGATCTCGGAGAAGCCGAAGCGCTCCGTGATCTCCTCGGCGCTGAGACCCAGGGCCTTCAGCAGCACGGTGACCGGCTGGCGACGCTTACGGTCGATGCGCACACCGATGGTGTCGCGCTTGTCGACGTCGAACTCCAGCCATGCGCCGCGCGAAGGGATGACCTTCACGGAGTGCAGCGGACGCTCGGTACCGGGGTCGATGGACTCGTCGAAGTACACGCCCGGGGAACGGACGAGCTGCGAGACCACGACACGCTCGGTGCCGTTGATGATGAAGGTGCCCTTGTCCGTCATCATCGGGAAATCGCCGATGAAGACGGTCTGGCTCTTGATCTCACCAGAGGTCGCGTTGGTGAACTCCGCGGTGACGTACAGCGGAGCCGAGTAGTTGATGTCCTTGTCCTTGCACTCGTCGACGGTGTTCTTCACGTCGTCGAAGCGCGGCTCGGACAGGACCAGGGACATGTTCTCGGAGTAGTCCTCGACAGGGGACAGCTCTTCGAGGATGTCCTCGAGACCGGAGGTGATGCGAACGCCCTCCCCGGCCTCAGCCTGCTTACGGGCGCGCCACTGCGGCGTGCCGACGAGCCAGGCGAAAGAGTCCCTCTGGATGTCGAGAAGACCGGGAACCTCGATCGGGGCGTCGATCTTCGCGAACGAGTGACGTTGCGAAGCTCCGGGAATTCCCGGGGTGGAACTGGTCAGGCGGGAGACTGCCAAGATGGGGTCCTTCCAGCACCTCACGTGCCTGCCGGTCGCCTGGTTCCGAGGGGACGGATCCTGGGGCGGTGGCCGACACGGTTGCTATGAGCGTACGGTCTGCGGTGGTCTGTGGAAATCTGTGGGGTTCTGTGGGGATTGGCGGTGACCGGGTCAGTTGCGAACCTTGGTCCGGAAACAGTTGATGGACCTTGTCAAGTCACCGGTCCGGACCGGACCGGCGCGGTCTGGCACCCTGGCGTTCCGCCGTGCCGTGACCATGTCGATCCCCTCCATGCCTTCACTCATCAAGGTCGTGTACTGCTATTGTCGCAACATCACCAGACGTCAATCCAGCGCAACGATCGATCGTATATCACCCGTAGGCGTATGTCCACCCCTGCGACACACCCGGTTCACCCACCCGTGAACCGTGCAACCTCTCGGCCATCCTCGACGACGACCCGGCTACTCCGACGACTTTGACGTCCCAGACCGCTGGGCACGCTGTGGCCGCAAGGCCACCACCGCCGAACCGAGTGCCACGATAGCACCCGTGACGGTCAGCACAATACCCCAACCGCGCGTGGGACGGTCCTCCCCCAACTCCGCCGCCTGTCGCAGCAGGTCGTCGCGCTCGGCGTCCGGCGTCGCGCCATTGAAGGAACTCAGCAGCTCAGGAGTCGCGTCCTCGCCGTCCTGCGTCGGTGCGTCCGGCACGTAGACGTCCTGGATGTCCTCGGTGACGGAGACGATCATGCCGCTCCCTGGCTCCACGCGGTACTCCTTGTAGCCGTTGCGGTACAGCGAGGAGGACGCCCCGTCCGCCGTGGTCGACGTCGACCGGTAGTAGCCCGGATTCGCCTGACGCACCGGCTCGGCGTCGAAGTCCTGCCGGAAGACGTAGACCTCCGAGCCGTCGACGTCCTCGGTCTGGACGAACTGCGCGGGCACCTCGCGGCGCAGCAGATTGTCGAAGACCGGGTACTCCTCCTGCTCGGTATTACGCGGGAAAGCCAGCCATTGGCCGGTGACCTCGCTCGCCACCGCGGGCGTCCCCGGCGTGTCCGCGACCTTCGCGTCCCCCAGCGACGCACCGGTCATGCGGTCGACGCGGTAGCTCCAGACCTCGGCGTCCAACAGGGCGTCGCCGCCCTCCATATCGTCGCGCACGGCGGTCACACCGACGGTCGCCGCCGCCGCGTCGTCGTCCGCCGGCTCCCCCAATGACACCGCGTAGGTCTTGGTCACCGGCGCGGTGACCGCCTCGTCACCGTTACCCAGGTAGGACGTACCGACGCGCGCTTCGTCGTCGTGCAGCGTCAGCTGCGACTCGCTGAGTTCCAGGGGCACGGGACGCTCCGGCGGTACGAGAACCGGCAGCGCGATGCCGAGGACAAGGAGGAGACACCCCAGTCCCAGGACGAGGACTGCGGTGACACGAGATCTCGGAAGCATGCGGACCATCGTAGTGGTCGACGTGTCCGGGAGTACATACGACACAACCCCCGCCGGGAACGTCGCGTGGACGTCCCTGACGGGGGTGGTGCGAAAGCGGCGTAAGCCGAGTTTCTCCTACTTGAGGGAAACCTTGGCGCCGGCCTCTTCGAGCTTGGTCTTGGCAGCCTCGGCGTCATCCTTGGATGCACCCTCGAGCAGAGCCTTCGGTGCGCCCTCGACGAGCTCCTTGGCCTCCTTCAGGCCCAGGCCGGAGACGAGCTCGCGGACAACCTTGATCACGCCGATCTTCTTGGCGCCGGCATCCTCGAGAACGACGTCGAACTCGTCCTTCTCCTCCTCCTCGGCAGCAGCAGCGGCCGGAGCGGCAGCAGCGGCGACCGGGGCGGCAGCGGTGACGTCGAAGGTGTCCTCGAAGAGCTTGACGAACTCAGAGAGCTCGATCAGAGTCATCTCCTTGAAGGCCTCGAGCAGTTCGTCGTTGGTGAACTTAGCCATGTCGGCTTCCTTTCTTTGTCCCGACCGGACGCGGCCGGGAACAGGTTTTGTTACGTATGGGGGTTAAGCAGCCTGAAAGATCAGGCAGCTTCCTTCTTCTCCTGGAGCGCGGCGGTGAGCCGTGCAACCTGGGAAGCCGGGGCGTTGAACAGCCCAGCAGCCTTGCTGAGGGAGCCCTGCAGGGCGCCGGCCAGCTTGGCCAGGGTGGTCTCGCGGTTGTCCAGCTCGGCGATTGCCTCAACCTGGGCAGCGGACAGCGGATTGCCGTCCATGTTGCCGCCCTTGATCACGAGGGCGCTGTGATCCGCACCGAACTTCTTGAACGCCTTGGCGGCGTCAACTGCCTCGCCCTGGATGAAGGCGACGGCAGTAGGTCCGGTGAGCAGTTCATCAGCGATCTCGACGCCGGCCTGCTTAGCAGCCAGCTTGATCATGGTGTTCTTGGCGACGGAGTAGGTGACCTCGGAACCCAGGGCCTTGCGCAGCTCCGTCGTCTGAGCGACGGTCAGGCCACGGTACTCGGTAAGCACGGTGGCACTGGCGTTCTCGA
The DNA here is from genome assembly GCF_052377405.1 of Corynebacterium sp. AOP40-9SA-29. Lineage (NCBI taxonomy): Bacteria > Bacillati > Actinomycetota > Actinomycetes > Mycobacteriales > Corynebacteriaceae > Corynebacterium > Corynebacterium sp. AOP40-9SA-29. The sequence continues at coordinate 167,731 of NZ_JBQSWR010000001.1, forward strand.
AACGTGCGGTGAGCTCCGCGACCGATGCGGTGTTCTTTGCGTTTGCCATACTCTCGCCTCCTTCCTGATGTCTGTCGGTGGTGCGACCAGACGGTGTCCTGAACGACCCTCCGTGACAAACAGTGACGCCCCGTGCCACAGGGCACGGGGCGCTTGGAGCGATTCTCGCGAACCCGATGGGCCCGCCGATGCTCGGCGTGTTCCGTGTTTCCCTGCGTGGGTCGCCATCGCCTTGACGGTGATGGTCCTTCGTCCGACTCTCCCGGTGCTGCCCGGGTGAGACGTCGACCGACGGTCTCCGGTGAAACTTGAACGTTCGCGGGCGTACCCGCGATCAAACTTCTCGCATCACTATAGACCGACACACATGAACCGCAAAATCCCCGCCCTGAGCCGCCGCGGGAGGTAGTTTCGTGAACATGACTTCCCTTGCCTCCGCTCCTGCCGGCGTCCCCGACCACCGGTTCTTCCTCTCCGCCTTTCTCCGGTCGTGGGGGCAACCCGAACCCCTCCCCGGCGGGGTGAACGATTGGGAGACACCGATGCCCGAGGAACACCCGATACCGATCGTCCTACTCCACGGCACGTGGATGAACTCCTACGGCACCTGGTCGTATATCGCCCCGAAACTCATCGCGCGCGGCTATCGCGTCTTCGCGCTCAACTACGGCAACGACCACGAGAGCCTCCTGGGCCGCCGAGCCTGCTGTTTCGCCAGCGGTCCCCTGCTCAACGCCACCGAGGACATCGGGGCCTTCATCGACCGGGTCCTGGACGCCACCGGTGCCGAGAAGGTGGACGTGATCGGACATTCACAGGGCTCCGCACAGGCTCGGATGCTCGCAACCGAGCACGAGGGCCGGTTCGCCGGTGGAGAACCCAAGATCCGCAACATCATTGGACTCGCCGGCGCCGGCAACGGCACCACGATGATGGGCCTCGCCACGCTCACCGTAAAGCTCCGCGAGGCCCTGCGCGGCCGGATCGATGTCTCCCGGATCGTGCGCAGCATCCTCGGCGGATGTGCCGAGGACCAGATCGTGGACTCCGATGTCATCAACCACATCAACCGCGACGGCCACACCGTCCCCGGAATCGACTACACGATGATCGGGACCCGCTACGACGAGGTCGTGACCCCGTGGCGTACCCAGTTCCTCACACCCGGCGAGGGCGCAAGCGTGCGCAACCATTGTGTCCAGTCCGACGGCAACTCCGGCGACTGGAGCGACCACCTCTCCATCTGCTACTCACCGCGCACTTTCGACCTCGTTCTCGAGCGTCTGTCGGACAGCGACGGCGGGGAGGACGGCGCCTACCGCCGCGCCCACCCGCACGTCGTCGCCCGCGTCCTGCCCGTCCTCGGGCAGTTGCGCCAGCGAGGGTACTGAGCGGTCGCACTGCGTAGACGCACGAAAACGCCCCGTCCTCCCCGGGGAACGGGGAGGACGGGGCGGCGTCCGACGCGGGACGAAAGAGGAAACTAGACCTCTTCGCCGGTGAAGTTCTTCACGACGGTCGGATCAACCTGGATGCCCGGGCTGTTCGTGGTCGCCAGGGAAGCCTTCTTGATGTAGCGGCCCTTGGCGGCGGACGGCTTCACGCGGAGGAGCTCCTCGACCAGCGCGCCGTAGTTCTCGGCGAGAGCCTTCTCGTCGAAGGAGGCCTTGCCGATCATGGCGTGCAGGTTCGCGGCCTTGTCGACGCGGAAGGAGATCTTACCGCCCTTGATCTCGGCAACAGCCTTGGCCACATCGGTGGTCACGGTGCCGGTCTTCGGGTTCGGCATCAGACCACGCGGGCCCAGGACGCGAGCAACGCGGCCGACCTTGGCCATCTGGTCCGGGGTAGCGATCGCGGCGTCGAAGTCGGTCCAACCACCCTGGATGCGCTCGATGAGCTCGGCGGTTCCGACGGCCTCGGCACCGGCCTCTTCGGCGGCGGTGGCGTTGGGGCCCTCGGCGAAGACGATGACGCGGACGTTCTTACCCGTGCCGTTGGGCAGGGAGACGGTGCCGCGGACGAGCTGGTCGGCCTTGCGCGGGTCGACACCCAGGCGGAAGGCGACGTCGACGGTAGCGTCGTGCGTCTTGGAGGAGGTCTCCTTGGCCAGCTTCAGGGCCTCGATCGGGGAGTAGAGACGATCGGCGTCGATCTTCTCTGCGGCGGCGCGGTACGCCTTGGAGTTCTTGCTCATGGTACTGGTCCAATCAGTGGTTGTTGGATTGTGGTCGACGGGCCGCAAGTGGCCCTGCCACGGGTGGAGCCGGAAGGTAGGTGACTACTTGGCCGGCTGATCGATGACGTCGATACCCATCGACCGGGCGGTGCCGGCGATAACGCGTGCACCGTTCTCCAGGTCGTTGGAGTTCATGTCCTCGAACTTGGTCTGCGCGATCTCGCGGCACTGAGCCCAGCTGACCTGGCCGACCTTCTCCGTGTGCGGGACACCGGAGCCCTTCTGGATACCGGCGGCCTTCAGCAGCAGCTTCGCTGCCGGCGGGGTCTTCAGCTTGAAGTCGAAGGAGCGGTCCTCGTAGACCGTGATCTCGACCGGGATGACGCTGCCGCGCTGCGACTCGGTCGCGGCGTTGTAGGCCTTGCAGAACTCCATGATGTTGACGCCGTGCGCACCGAGCGCCGGGCCGACGGGCGGAGCCGGGTTGGCAGCGCCAGCCTGGATCTGCAGCTTGATCAGGCCGGAGACCTTTTTCTTCTTCTTAGCCATGGTTCACCTCTTCACGTGGTACCAGGTGTGCCGCGTCCCCCGTGGGGAGCGACGCCGCCGGCCCTATGGCGGGGGCCGGACGCACCTGTCCGGATGCCGGACTGTCTACCGGCCACCGGGTGGAATGTTGTTGTGCTCACGAAGAGCAACGGTCAAACTCTAGTTGAGCTTCTCGACCTGGTCAAACGCCAGGTCAACCGGGGTCTCGCGACCGAAGATCGAGACCAGGGCCTTGAGCTTGCTGTTGGCGGCGTCGATCTCGGAGATCGTCGCGGACACCGAGGCGAAGGGACCGGACAGCACGGTGACGGACTCCCCGACCTCGAAGTCGACCTCGACCTGCTCGCCGAGCGGCGTCGGGGCCATCGCGACACCGGTGTCGCTGACATCGACGTTGCTGGCGGAGTCGGTCTCCTCCTCGTTCGCCGGCGCGGTGGCGGTCTCCGGCGGCAGGAGGAACTTCGCGACCTCACGGATCTTCACCGGGGTGGGCTTGCCCTCGTTACCGACGAAGGACGTCACGCCCGGGGTGTCGCGGATGACGGACCAGGACGCGTCGTCCAGCTCGATGCGCACCAGGACGTAGCCCGGGAGCAGCTTGCGCTTGACGCGCTTGCGCTTGCCGTCCTTGAGCTCGGTGATCTCCTCGATCGGGACGACGACCTCGTGGATCTGCTCGTCGACGCCCAGGGTCTGCGCGCGCATCTCCAGGTTCGTCTTCACCTTGTTCTCGTAGCCCGAGTAGCACTGGATGATGTACCAGTCACCGGCGAGCTTCTTGAGAGCGCGCATGAACTCGCGCAGGCGCGTGCGGTACGCGGCCATCGCCGCGTCCTCGGGTGCCTGCTCGGCGGACGCATCGGCGGAGGACGCTGCGGCGGCCGAGCCGTCCTCCCCGTCGATCTGCGCGCCGGCGGGCGCGCTATCGCCGAGCTCGCTGACGGCCTGCTGCACATCGCTGTGCGCGGCGGCTGCGAGGCCCTCGGCGGTGCTGCTGTCGTGGATGTTCTCGTCACTCATGGGTTGATCATCTCCCGGATGGTACTGACGCCTGGCGGACGGGCACGTTGCCGTCCCCCGCATGAAAAATCCGCCTCGCCGGAAGGCGGAGGCGGTGGTTACAACCAAGATTCTAGCACGGTCAGAGGCCGAACATGAACTCCAGACCCTCACCGGTGAGCAGGTCGACGACCGTGCAGATCGCGGTGATCACGATGAGGAAGACGATCGTGACGATGGAGTAGGTGACCATCTCGCGACCGGTCGGCCAGATGACCTTCTTGACCTCCGAACCCACGGAACGCGGGAACGCCAGAACCCGGCTACCGCCGGACTTGGCCCCGTCGACATCCGCAACCTTGGCAGTACCGCCATTGGCGTTGTCCTGGCCGGCGCCGTCTCCGCTGACCTGACGCTTACCTGACGGGCGCAACGGACCGCCGGCGGAACCGACCTCATCGTTCTTCTCGTCGCTCACGTGATCTACAGCTCCTCGGAATATGGAAGACCCCGGTGACCCCGGGTCGGTGGCGAACCACCGGCCCGGCATCCCGGGGCATGTGCAGGGGCGACAGGACTTGAACCTGCAACCTGCGGTTTTGGAGACCGCTGCTCTGCCAATTGAGCCACGCCCCTTCGCGATGAATCTCAGCCTACCACTCGGGCAGACGTCGACGTCTCACGGACGGTACCGCAACAACGGCACCGCAGCAGTGTATCAGTAGCCCGCGCCCGGCAACAACTGGGCCGGGTGGGTGCTGGGGTGCCGGCGTGGTGTGTGCGGGGTGCTGGCATGGTGCTGCCGTGGACGCGTCCGGAGCGCGCGTAAGGGCCGCGACCGTGGCACGTCCGGGGCGCATCCGTCGTACTGCCCGGGCTCCTCCGCGCTCGCGCCGGACGTAACCCCGCGCCGCGTGCCAAATACGGTGCTTTCGTGCCAGCGCCGAGGCGAATCCGGCACGCGGCCGTGGCGCCGCCGGAGTACCGCGCAGGATGCGGGCAGGGCGCAGGCGGGATGCGCGCGGGATGCCGGCCGCAGTACCGCCGGGATGCGTCCGGCGCGTCCGTGCCGCATCCCAGGCTCCTCCGCGCTCGCGCCGGACGTAACCCCGCACCGCGTGCCAAATACGGCGCTTTCGTGCCAGCGCCGAGGCGAATCCGGCACGTGGGCGTGGCACTGCCGGAGTGCCGCGCAGGATGCGGGCAGGTTGCGGGCGGGACGCGCGCAGGATGCCGGCCGCAGTACCGCCGGGATGCGTCCGGCGCGTCCATGCCGCATCCCATGCTCCTGCGCGCACGCATCGGACGCAACCCCGCGCCGCGTGCCAACTACGGTGTTCCCGTGCCAGCGCCGAGGCGAATCCGGCACGCGGCCATGGGTGCATGCCCCGGCGGGGAGACGCTCGGAGGGAAGGGGCGTCGCGTCGCGGCGGGGCGACCACGCGCAGCGAAACACCCCGCGGCCCGATTTCTCGGTGCCGCGGGGTGTTCAGTGGTGTTTCTAGTTGTAGCGATGCCGGGGATCGAACCCGGGACCTCACGATTATGAGTCGTGCGCTCTAACCATCTGAGCTACACCGCCAGGGCCATTCATCCGGCTGTGACCGGCAAGCCGGATATCGCCTAGAGATGACTTGAGCCCCCTGACAGAATCGAACTGTCGACCTTTTCCTTACCATGGAAACGCTCTACCGACTGAGCTAAGGGGGCGTACTTCTGGCATCAGGACCGGTTTACAACCTTTGTTGTTCCCGCTCCATCGCTTGAAGCCTGAAGTAGAATAACCAGAGCGACCCTACTTGCACAAATCTGCAGGTCACCATCGATAAATGACACTCCAGGAACGCGGCAACCGCATCCTCGCCCCGCACGGTGCCGCTCCTCCCCTCCTCACCGCGTCCGACGGGGCCTTTCCACACCGGGCACTCTGGCAACCGACCGCTCGGGTGACCGAGCAATCCCGGAGGTTGGCTCGAGCACCCTTCCGGGGATGCTGCCTCAACCCCGCCCCACCGGCGCCACCCCAAGCACCTACGCCACACCCCAACCCCCACGCACGAAAAAACCGCCCGGGGAGTGTTTCCACTCCTCGGGCGGTTCGCGGTACTCGATGTACCATCTTGTGCCAGGTAAAGGATTCGAACCTTTGAAGGCAATGCCGGCGGATTTACAGTCCGCTCCCTTTGGCCGCTCGGGCAACCTGGCGTGCACCTCACGGTGCGATGGATACCCTACTACGACCCCATACAGTTCAGGCAAATCAGCAGGTCAGAACGCTATCCAAGGCGCTATCCCGAACGCTAACCCAACCGCTCCAGCGAGTAGTCCATGAGGTTGCGCAGCGCGCCCGTCGCGGGAATCGCCGGCAGCTGCGCCAGCTCGTCCTCCCCCAGTCCGCGGTAGCGCCGCACGTCCTCCAGGGCGCGCTCACGCCCGTTGGACGCCCGGATCAGGGTCAGAGCCTCGTCGACCAACGCATCGTCGGTCACGGGCCCGGTGAGCAGTTCGCGCAACCGCGCCCCACCATCGGTCTGCTCGCGCATGGCGTAGAGCACCGGCAGGGTGAATACGCCCTCGCGCAGGTCCGTCCCGGGGGTCTTGCCGGATTCCTCGGGGTCGGACCAGATGTCGATGATGTCGTCCACGATCTGGAAGACCTGGCCCAGGTGGCGTCCGAAACGGAACAGTGCGTCGCGGTGCTCGTCAGAGGCCCCGGAGTGCAGCGCGCCCAGGAAGCCGGCCGAGGCGATGAGCACACCGGTCTTCTCCTGGATGACCTGCATATAGTGCTCGATCTCATCCTCTTCACCGGCCGGCCCGATGGTCTCGCGCATCTGACCGGTGACGAGCTCTCCGAAGGTGTCGGCGAAGTGCCGGACGGTCTCGGTGCCGAGGTCCGCCATCAGGCCGGAGGCGACGGCGAAGATGTAGTCGCCGGCGAGGATGGCCACGGAGTTCGACCAGCGGGCGTTGGCGCTCGGAGCACCGCGTCGGCGCTCGGCCTCGTCCATCACATCGTCGTGGTAGAGGGTGGCGAGGTGGGTGAGTTCGACGACCACGGCGGCGTCGGTCACCGTGTCGGTGAGTTCCCGGTCCTGCCCGTACTGCCCCGCCAGCAGGGCGAACATCGGACGGAAGCGCTTTCCCCCGGACACCGCGAGGTGGCTGATCTTGTCGGTGAGGAAGCTTTCCCCGGACGACAGGACCTCGCGGAGCCTGGCCTCCACACGCGCCAGGCCGTCCGGGACAGCGGTGTTCAGGTACTCGTCACCGAGGTCGAGCCCCACCCGCACATCCGAGTTAGTGCTTGCCATGAATTACGTAGCCTCTGTCCGTCAAACGTCTTCTCTGGGTAATCTTGCTCCACGCTACTGTAGACCAGCACCTCGGCACGGACCCAGACGGACACTTGCGCCGACACTTGCGCCAATGACCTCCCACGGCGACACCGTGCCAGAATAGTCGACGATGAATGACATACAGTGCGAAGTTCTCGTCGTCGGCGCGGGGCCGGCGGGATCCGCCGCCGCGCACCGCGCCGCCGTCGCCGGCCGCGACGTCCTGCTGCTCGACATGCAGGACTTCCCGCGCGACAAGACCTGCGGCGACGGACTCACCCCGCGCGCCGTCCACGCCCTGGAGGCGTTCGGCGCCGGCGACCTCGTCGCACCGAGCGCAGGACGCCCCGAGATCCGCGGCCTGAAACTGCATGGCTTCGGCGGATCGGTCACCGCCCCCTGGCCCGACCACCCGCAGTTCCCTGCCCGCGGCACCGCCGTGGCCCGCACCGACCTGGACAACGTCCTGGTCGACCTCGCCGTGGCGTCCGGCGCCCGTCGCCTCACGGCGAAGGCGGTGGACGTGGAGACCGACCTGGTGGGCGGCGCCCGCCGGGTGCGCGCCGTGCGTCTCGCCGACGGCTCCGCCGTGCGCTGCCGCTACCTCGTGCTCGCCGAAGGCGTGCGTAGCGGCCTGGCCAGGACGCTGGGTCTGCAGTGGCTACGCGGGCTCGTCCACGGCGTGGCAGCTCGGTCCTACTGCCCCTCCCCCTACAGCGATGAACCGTGGATCCACTCGCACCTGGAACTGCGCGACGCCGAGGGCGTGGCGCAGCCCGGCTACGGCTGGATCTTCCCGCTCGGTGCCGACGGTGAGCACGGCCCGGCGGTGAACCTGGGGTGCGGAGCACTGTCGACCTCGCGGCGTCCGGCGAAGGTGAATGTGCGCAAGCTGCTGGCGTCCTACGCCGCGCAGTGCGAGCAGGAGTGGGACCTCGGCGCGCCGACGCACGTGGCCAGCGCGCTGCTGCCGATGGGCGGGGCGGTCACCCGGGTTTCCGGGGTGAACTGGGCCGCCATCGGCGACACCGCCGCGCTGGTCAACCCGCTCAACGGTGAGGGCATCGACTACGCCCTGGAGTCAGGCGTGGACCTCATCGACATGCTCGCGGCGGCCGACGGGACGTCCGACGGGTTGCGCTATATGTGGCCCGAGCACCTGCGCGCCCGCTACGGCGACGCCTTCTCCCTGGCCCGACGTGCCGCGACGCTGCTGACCATGCCCGGCCTGCTCTCCGCGGTGGGGCCGCTGGGGATGCGCGGGCCGGTCGCCGACCGGCTCATGGGCTCGGCCGCACGACTGATGGGAAACCTGGTGACCCCCGAAGACCGCGACCTCACCGCCCGGGCTTGGCTCGGTGCAGGACGCCTCAGCAGCGCCCACGACCGCTTCTGGCACGCGGAATCACGCCCCCTGTTCGGGGCGTAACCGCCGGCCGATCTCAGTTCGGCTTGGTGGCGCTGTGCATCGCGGTGATGCCGAAAGTGAGGTTCTGCCAGCCGCAGCCCTGCCAGCCGGAATCGTTGACCAGCGCGGCCAGGGCCTCCTGGTCCGGCCAGGCGCGGATGGACTCCGCCAGGTACACATAGGCCTCGGCGTTGGAGGACACCGCACGGGCCACCGCCGGCAGCGCACGCATCAGGTACTCCATGTACACGGTGCGGAACACCGGGACCACCGGGGTGGAGAACTCGCACACCGTGAGACGCCCACCGGGCTTCGTCACCCGTGCCATCTCGCGCAGTCCGGCGGCCGGGTCGACGATATTGCGCAGCCCGAAGCTGATGGTGACCGCGTCGAAGGTGTTGTCGGGGAACGGCAGGTTCATGCCGTCGCCGCAGACCTTCGGCACATCGCGGTCCGCCCCGGCGGCCAGCATGCCCTGCGAGAAGTCGCAGGCCACGCACCATGCGCCGGACTCGGAGAGTTCCACGGTGGACACCGCCGTGCCCGCCGCCAGGTCCAGCACCTTATCCCCCGGCGCCAGGTCGAGACGACGGCGCGTGCGCTTGCGCCACAGACGGTCCTGCCCGAAGGAAAGCACCGTATTGGTCAGGTCGTAGTTCTTTCCGACGGCGTCGAACATGCGGGCAACGTCGGACGGGTTCTTCTCCAGGCTGGCTCGTGACACGCTGACCAAGCCTAGTCGATCACGGCATCCTGCCGTGCGGCCTGTCCTGTGTCCTGCCCTGCGCGCCCCCGCCGCCACCACAGCCGTTCCAGGCCGAGCAGCAGCCCGACCACGACCATCGACACCAGCCACACCGACAGGGCGGGCACGATCGACAGCGTCCACCCGCGCCCCTGGACCTTCACGTTGTCGGGGTCGGAGCGCTGGTAGTCCACGTATACCCGGTCGCCCTGCGAGAGTCCGGTCGGGTACTTCAGCCCCCGGTCGGGCTGGTGGTACACCCCGGCGTCGTCGCGGTAGCGCACCACGGTAGTGTTCCCGCCGCCGAGGATGTCGGCCACGGCCACACCCCGGTCGCGGGCGATCTTCGCGTCGCCGATCGCGGCGTTGACGACCAGCATCCCGCTCACCGCGGTGGCCAGCACCGCCAGGGCGAGGATCGCCTGGACCAGTCGACGGTGCACGGTCGCCCGCGAGGGGCGCAGCTCCTCCACGGAACTCAGGAACGACGGGCGGGAAACCACGGTGTCACGCCCCCTGAGCCGGGGTCGCCGGGGCAGCCGGGGTGACAGTGGTCTTTTCCGTGAGCTGACGGTGCATGCGCTCACGCGGGGCGCGCGTCACCGCGGCCTCAACGACGAGCATGCCGCCAGAGCCCTCGGCATGGTTCTCCAGCGCCAGGGCCAGTTCGTTGATGTTCGTCACGCGCTGGTGCGCCACGTTGTAGCCGTCGCACAGCGCCTCCAGGTCCGCGCCGGTGGGCGTACCCACCACCCGGTCGAAGGCGGACACGCCGTCCTCGAACTCACGCAGCCCCGGAACCCCGACCTCGAGGGTCTCGAAGATCGCGCCGCCGTCGTCGTTGGACACCACGATCACCAGGTTCTCCGGGCGCGGTTCGCCCGGGCCTACCGACAGGCCGTTGATGTCGTGCAGGAACGTCAGGTCACCCATCAGCGCCACGGTGCGCGGTGCGCGCATCAGATCTGGCTCGGCCGAGGCGTGTGCCAGGGCCACGCCCACAGCCGTGGACACCGTGCCGTCGATACCGGCAGCACCACGGTTGGTCACCACGTGCACGCCGGGGAACGGCAGGCCGGTCAGTGAGGCATCGCGCACGGCGGAGGACGCCCCGAGCACCACGGCGTCCCCGTCGGACAGGCTGTCCGTCACCGCGGCGGCGACGTGCAAGCCGGTGAACTCGGCGGCGGCGATCTCCTCACGCACCGCCGTGGCCGCGACCTCGCCGGCGGCGGCGCAGGTGCGCAGCCAGCCGCGCGGGTGCTCGCCGGTGACGCGCACCCCGCGAAACGGCGCGGCGGTGTCGACGTCGGAGCGTCCTACGCTCGGGGCGGTGGGACGGTCGGAGACCGGCACGACCCGGATCGCCGGGTCCGCCAGGAGGCGGGCGGTGCCGCGGTGCAGCGTGGGCCGTCCGACGAGGACGATCTGTTCCGGACGCATCTGCGCCCGGTAGTCGCCGTCGCCGACGCCCGCGCCGATCTCGGCGGCGAACAGGCCCGCAGCGGCCGGGTGCACCGGGGTGTCCGGGGCGGGGCTGCCGGGCTCGGCAATGGTCGGCACACCCGCGAGCTCGTCGAGGATCTCCTGCGCCCAGACGCGGTCACGCACATCGCCGGTGACCACCAGGGTGCGCAGCGACAGGTCCACCGTCGCCGCCGGGTCGTGCGGGGTGCGCAGCCGATCCGGGACGGAGTGCTCGCTGCTGGCGAGCGTCGCGGCGAGGGTCACGTCCGCCGTGGTGGCGGGGACCAGGGGCTCGGCGAAGGGGACGTCGACCTGCACGCCGCCGGCCCCGACCGGGCCCATGGCGTGCAGGACGGCGTGGGCCACCCGGTCGCGCACGGTGGTCTCAGCGGCTGCGGCGTCCTGCGCGTCCCCCTCAGAGCCACGGACGGCGGCGTCGATGCCGACGGCCTCCACGGCGTGGCTGCCGAAGATGCCGAACTGGTCGATGGTCTGATTCGCCCCCGAGCCCAGCATCTCCCACGGCCGGTTCGCCGACAACACGATCAACGGCACCCCGGCGGCGGTGGCCTCCACCATCGCCGGCATGCAGTTCGCCACCGCCGACCCGGAGGTCATCACCACCGGCACCGCCCGCCCCGAGCGCTTGGCCAGGCCCAACGCCAGGAAGGATGCCGACCGCTCGTCCGTGCGCACGTGCAGTCGCAGCCGGTGACGCCGATCCGCCTCGGCGAAGGCCAACGCCAACGGCGCCGACCGAGACCCCGGGCAGACCACCGCCTCGCGCACCCCGTTGGCGATGAGGGCGTCCACGACGATCGCCGCGACGCGGGTCGCCGGGGCCAGATGCGCGGCATTGGTGTGGTCGCCGGTGTGGTCAGGGGTGTCGATCAGGTCAGTCACACCCTCTGACGCTACCTGTCGAGGTCCCCGCAACCACAGCCGGACCTACCTGCCCACCGCGCGGGCGAGGTGGCGCCCGGTGAGGGGCGCTGAACCCGACGCTGCGTCCACCAGTTCCGCCGGCGTGCCGGTGAACACCACTTGCCCGCCCTCGTGGCCGGCTCCGGGACCGACATCGATGATGTGGTCGGCTTGGGCCATCACCGCCATGTTGTGCTCGATGACGACGAGACTGTAGCCGTCGTCGACCAGCGACTGCATCATCGTGACCAGCGTGCCGGTGTCCGCGAGGTGCAGGCCCGAGGTCGGCTCGTCCAGCACAATGACGTGTTCTCCGTCCCCGGGGCCGCCGCCCTTGAGCCCCTCGCCGATCTTCGCCGCCAGCTTCAACCGCTGCCGCTCGCCACCAGACAGTGTGTTCAACGGCTGCCCGAGCCGCAGGTACCCCAGCCCCACCTGGGCCAGTCGCTCCAGCACAGCGACCACGCTGCGCGACCCCGCACTGGCCTTGACCTCCTCGGCGAAGAACTCGCGGGCGGCCCGCACCGTCATGTCCAGCACGTCGCTGATGGTGCGCCCTGCCAGGGTGAACTCCAGGACCTCCGGCCGGAAGCGGCGTCCACCGCACTCCTCACACGGGGTGGACACCCCCGCCATGATCGCCAGGTCGGTGTACACCACGCCGAGGCCGTTACACACCGGGCAGGCACCCTCGGAGTTCGGGCTGAAGTGCGCCGGTGTGGCCCCGGCGGCCTTGTTGGCCCGAGCGAAGAGCTTGCGCACGTCGTCGAGCAGACCGGTGTAGGTTGCCGGGGTGGAGCGGCGCGAGCCGCGAATCCCGGACTGGTCCACCACCGTGACCCCGTCCCTGCCGGTCAGCCCGCCGTGCACCAGCGAGGACTTGCCCGACCCCGCCACGCCGGTGACCACGGTGAGCACGCCGAGGGGCACGTCGACCGAGACGTCCTTCAGGTTGTTGACGTTGACGTGCTGCAACGCGATCGAGCCGGTGGCCTCGCGCACGTGGTCGCGCAGGCCCACGCCGCGCTCCAGGGAGCGCGCGGTGACGGTGTCCGCCTGGCGTAGTCCCTCGTAGGTGCCGGCGAAGACGATCTCGCCGCCGGCGTCGCCGGAGCCCGGCCCGACGTCGACCACGTAGTCGGCGGCGGCGATGACCTCGGGTTTGTGTTCGACGACGAGCACGGTATTGCCCTTGTCGCGGATGCGGCGCAGCAGGTCGATCATCCGGTCGATGTCGTGCGGGTGCAGCCCGATGGTCGGCTCGTCGAAGACGTACGTGACATCCGACAAGGACGATCCGAGGTGGCGAATCATCTTCACCCGCTGCGCCTCACCGCCGGACAGGGTGCCCGCCGGGCGGTCGAGGCTGAGGTAGCCAAGGCCCACGTCCACCAGGTTGTCGAGCATGCCGAGCAGGTTGGTGCGCACGGGTGCCACCGACGGTTCGGCGTCCAGCGCCAGCACGAGCTCGCGGAGCTCGGTGACCTGCGTGGAGTTCCACTCACCGATGGTGCGTCCGGCGACGGTGGCCGTGCGCGACGCCTCCTTGAGTCGGGTGCCGTGGCAGTCCGGGCACGGGCCGGTGGTGCTGATGCGTTCCACGAAGTTCACGATCTGCTTCTGCTTCGGCGGGGTGTCGCGGTCGATCCACAGGCGGCGGATGCGGGTGACCAGCCCGTCGTAGCTCAGGGTGGAGAACCCGCTGTGGTCTTCCTTCGGGACCTTGATCTTCTGCGCCGGGGCGTACAGGAAGAACTCGCGCTGCTCCTCGGTGAAGTCGGCGACCGGGACGTCCGGGTCCAGGCGCGGGTTCTTCGCGTAGGACGACCAGTACCAGTCCCCCACGCCGAAGCCCGGCGCGTCGATCGCGCCCTCGTTCAGCGACTTCGACTCGTCGAGGAAGGCCGACAGGTCCAGCGTGGCGCCCACGCCGGTGCCCTCACAGGTCGGGCACCAGCCCTCGGGGAGGTTGAAGGAGAAGTGGCCGGACGCGCCGACGTACGGCTGCGACAGGCGGCTGAACAGCAGCCGCACCAGGGAGGACGCGTCGGTGGCGGTGCCGACGGTGGAGCGTGAGTTCGCGCCCATGCGTTCCTGGTCGATGATGATCGCCGGCGAGAGGTTCTCCAGGACGTCCACGTCCGGTCGCGGCAGGCTGGGCATGAAGCCCTGGATGAACGCGCTGTAGGTCTCGTCGATCAGCCGGCGCGACTCCGCGGCGACGGTACCGAACACCAGCGAGGACTTACCTGACCCGGAGACGCCGGTGACCACGGTGAGCTTGCGCTTGGGCAGGTCGACGTCGATGTTCTTGAGGTTGTTCGCCCGGGCGCCCCGGACGTGGATGGTGTCGTGACTGTCGCTCATTGGGCCCTTTATAGCCGAAGGCGCGGGGTGGGCTCTAGATGATTCCGGGCGGCACTACGTCGATGGCCACCACGCGTTGCGGATGTCTCGTGTTCCAGACGATGACGGCCGCCCGATCCCCGACAAGTACGAGCAATCTCGAATACCGGAGGCCGTCCGGCCCGTCGAAAACCGGGTACCGGGATGTGCCTTGCCCGATTCGAGACTCAATCTCATCCAGCGCGTCATCGACCCTCTCCGCAAGCACCGGGTCTTCCGCGTACAGCGCGTCCAACTCTTCTGCCGCTTGCCCTGATAGAACAATCCCCTCCCCGATATCCCCCATCAGCTCCTACGTCCCTGCTTCCCCCTGTGACGCCGAGGCACGGTGTTCTCCGGCGTCGGCTCTTCGGCCAGAGCAGCCATGATCCTCGGGTTGCTCACGATGTACTCGTCCAACTTTGACACCACCTTGGCCGGGGTGAGGATCACACTGCCGGCAGCGGTTTCTTCGATGATGAAGGTTTCGTCCCCGTGACCAGGCCCCAACGAGACCCGGCCCCGGTTATCCGTGGTCACAAATGGTGCGCTCATGTCACAAGTCTAGCCAGAGCCACCCTTACGGGGCAATAGGGTTCTGCCCAATACGGGTAGAGTGAAACGAAGCAATTCACCCCAGGTGCCGGTAGGACGCTGCGAGCCGCTCGAACCACCAGTCGCGGCGCTCGGCGGAGGACGCCAGGGCGTCGAGCCGGTCGGCATCGGGCGTCAGAGGTTCCACGGCGAGGCGTCCGTTCACGATCTCACGCGGCGCGCAGACGTCCTCGGCGTACAGCGAACCGGTCGCCAGGCCCGCGGCCTGCGGCACGACGGTCATCTCGTCGTCGTCGGTGTAGCCCGGCAGCGTCGCCGCCGCGAGGATGCCGGCGTACATGCCCACCCCGGACTCCAGGGCGGAGGACACGGTGACGGCCACGCCGAAGCGTCCGACCTCCTCGGCGATCGCGCGGACCTGCGACACCCCGCCCAGCGGCGCGGCCTTGAGCACGGCCACGTCGCAGGCCCCGGCCTGCACCACGGCCATCGGGTCGGTGGACTTGCGGATGAGTTCATCGGCGGCGACCCGCACCATCATGCCGCGTGAGCCGAGGCGCTTGCGCAGTTCGGCGAGCTCGGCGACGGTGGCGCACGGCTGCTCCACGTAGTCCAGGGGCCCGCCGCCGCGCGAGGGGTCGGTCAGCGCGGTCGCGGCCTCGAAGGCCTCGTCCACGGTCCAGCCGGCGTTGGCGTCCACCCGCACGGCGATGCCGGGACGCGCCTCGCGCACGGCGCGCACCCGCGCCAGGTCGTCCTCCAGCGTCTGTCCCTTCTCGGCGACCTTCACCTTCACGGTGGTGCACCCGGGGTAACGCTCCAGCAGGCGCGGCACGGCCTCCGGGTCGACCGAGACGTCCACCGCCGGAATTGTGGCGTTGACCTCGACAGACCTCACAGTGGGCTCGGCCACCTCGCCCCAGCCGAGCTCCACGGCGCTGCGCAGCCAGCGGGAGGCCTCCGGGGCGTCGTACTCCAGGAACGGCGACCACTCGACCCAACCGGACGGTACCTCGATGAGCATCAATTCGCGCTCGGTGACGCCGCGGAAGCGCACGCGCAGCGGGCAGGTGACCACGCGGGCGCGGTCGGTGAGCTCGGAAAGTGACGGAAGGGCGTGAGGCAGCATGACCACACCCTACGATGGTCCCATGAGCGACAATCCTTTTGACCCTTCCCAGTGGCGCGAAGTCCCCGGCTTCGAATTCGACGACATCACCTACCACCGGCACGCCGGTGAAGGACGCGCCAACGGCATCGTGCGCATCGCCTTCGACCGTCCCGAGGTACGCAACGCCTTCCGCCCGCACACCGTCGACGAGCTCTACCGCGCGCTCGACCACGCGCGGCGCTCCCCCGACGTGGGCACGATCCTGCTAACCGGCAACGGGCCGAGCCCGAAGGACGGCGGCTGGGCGTTCTGCTCCGGCGGCGACCAGCGCATCCGCGGCCGTTCCGGCTACCAGTACGCCACCGAGCACGACGGTGACGTCACCGAGGCCACCGCGGACAAGGTCGACGAAGCACGCGTCAAGGCCGAAGGCGGACGCCTGCACATCCTGGAGGTGCAGCGGTTGATCCGCACGATGCCGAAGGTCGTCATCGCCGTGGTCAACGGCTGGGCCGCCGGCGGCGGACACAGCCTGCACGTGGTGTGCGACCTGACCATCGCCTCGCGCGAGCACGGCATGTTCAAGCAGACCGATGCCGACGTGGGATCCTTCGACGCCGGCTACGGCTCGGCCTACCTGGCCAAGCAGGTCGGCCAGAAGAACGCCCGCGAGATCTTCTTCCTGGGACGTGCCTACTCCGCCGAGCGCATGATGCAGATGGGCGCGGTCAACGAGGTCGCCGACCACATCGAGCTGGAGGACACTGCAGTGCAGTGGGCCCGCGAGATCAACGGCAAGTCCCCGACGGCGCAGCGCATGCTGAAGTTCGCCTTCAACCTGCCCGACGACGGGCTCATGGGCCAGCAGGTCTTCGCCGGGGAGGCCACCCGTCTGGCCTACATGACCGACGAGGCCGTGGAGGGCCGCGACTCCTTCCTGGAGAAGCGGGCGCCGCAGTGGGACGAGTTCCCCTACTACTACTGAGCTATTGGGCGGCCTGTGGGCGGCCGTTCGAGCTGAGTGCGGCCTGTGAATCTCAGGAGCCACCAGTCAGTATGCGGCGAGAACTGGGGCGATGATGGGCGGGGTCAACGATCAGCCCCGCCCCGGATTCATTCTGCAGGTCACTTCGGTAGCACACTTTCCGAATTTCCCTTGAATTCACCCACTGTTTACCCGTACCGTCATTCACCGTACATACGCGCAATTCCACGACCTGCAGTTTTGCCGCCTGTCCAGCCCACTTAAGTGAATACGATATACCCCCATTTTGCACCCCCGTAGAAGTCGGAAGAGTAGACGTTTCCGCCGATAAGCGGGATATTTCTAGTTGTGACTGAGCTTCTCATCCTCGTGCTCGTGATCGGGACCGCCCTGGCGTTCGACTTCACCAACGGTTTCCACGACACCGCCAACGCGATGGCCACCTCCATCGCCACCAAAGCCCTGAAGCCGAAGACGGCTGTCGCCCTCGCAGGCCTGCTGAACCTCGTCGGAGCATTCCTCTCCGTGGAGGTCGCAAAGACGGTCGCCAACGGCATCGTGAACCTGGAGGACTTCGACCTCAGCGTCGTCGCCGAAGCCGACAAGCTCTTGCTTGTTGTCTTCGCCGGCCTCATCGGAGGCATCCTCTGGAACCTGTTCACCTGGCTCTTCGGGCTTCCCTCCAGCTCCTCCCACGCCCTGTTCGGCGGCCTGATCGGCGCGGCAATCGCCGCCCTCGGCGTCTCCGGCGTCGTGTGGGACGGCGTCCTGCAGAAGATCATCGTGCCGGCGCTGGCCGCCCCGGTGATCGCCGGACTCGTCGCCGCCGTCGGTACCGCCGGAGTCTTCAAGCTCACCCGGCGCACCCGCGAAGGCGAGCGCGACAACCTCTTCCGCCTCGGCCAGATCGGTTCGGCCTCCCTGGTCGCCCTGGCCCACGGCACCTCGGACGCACAGAAGACGATGGGCGTCATCTTCCTCGCCCTCGTCGCCAGCGGAAACCTGGACGCCGCCGCGGACATGCCCTTCTGGGTCACCGCGAGCTGTGCCATCGCCATCGCCGCGGGCACCTACGCCGGCGGCTGGCGCGTGATTCGCACCCTGGGCAAGGGCCTCGTGGAGATCACCTCCCCGCAGGGCATGGCCGCCGAGACCTCCTCGGCCGCGATCATCCTGACCTCCGCGCACATGGGTATGGCGCTGTCCACCACCCACGTGGCCACCGGCTCGATCCTGGGTTCCGGTGTCGGCAAGCCTGGTGCGAAGGTCCGCTGGAGCGTCGCCGGACGCATGGCCATCGCCTGGGTCACCACCCTGCCGCTCGCCGCCGCCGCGTCGTGGCTGGTGTGGTCGGCGTCCAACCTGGTCGCCGAGGCCACCTCGATGGCCGTCGGCTCGCTGTTCTCCTTCCTGATCCTGGCTATCGGCGTGGGTCTGATCGTGTACAAGGCCCGTAAGCAGCCGGTGCATGCCGACAACGTCAACGAGGATTGGGACGAGAACGGCCTGTCCCCCGCGGACTCTACGGACGCCAGCGCCACCGCTACCGCCGCTGCCGACGAGGCACCCGCCGCCACCGACACTCTCGTCCACGCCCTGGCCGGCTCCGGTGCGAGCACCGCCGACGCTGCCGCAGCCCCCAGCGACATTGACGGAGATCCGAGCATCGGACGCGGCGACCCCGCCTCCGTGCTCGACACCTCCGCCGGACACCCGACCAGCCAGGAGAACTAGATCATGACCATCCTTGAGTCACTGCTCCAGGTCACCATCGCCGGACTCGTCCTCGGCGCCGGCCTGCCGATCCTCTTCGGTGTGGGAATCCGCCTCTGGGTGCCCGCCGCCGACGGCGCCGACAGCACCATCACCCACAACACCGGATGGCGCCGCTCCGCCGCCATGGTC
This sequence comes from Corynebacterium sp. AOP40-9SA-29, assembly GCF_052377405.1. Lineage (NCBI taxonomy): Bacteria > Bacillati > Actinomycetota > Actinomycetes > Mycobacteriales > Corynebacteriaceae > Corynebacterium > Corynebacterium sp. AOP40-9SA-29. The sequence goes on from NZ_JBQSWR010000001.1 coordinate 186,281, forward strand.
ATCTTCGCCCTCATCGCCCTGGCGATCCTGGTCGGACTGATGTGGGTCACCCAGGGCCGCATCTACTCGACCTTCGGATGGGACGTCTTCGGGACGGCCACCACCGGTGGCGGGCACTAGCCTCTGGCGCTAACGCCACCACTTTTCGGACGGGTCAACATGCCCTTCACGCAGGAGAAACAGAGATAATACTTGACGTCTCCCATTGTTTGAATCTACCATCTTGGGTAGATCGACAAACGTCGTCCTCTGTTCCCCCGCCACAACGGCGGTTACCTGCTTTGAAGGAAGTGAATCCCGTGCCGTCCACCACATCGATCACCCGGCGACTGGTCAGCCTCTTCGACTGGTACCGTCGCCCCAGTTCAGGGGACCAGGCCTTCATCGACAACACCGTGCTCGGCGTCCTGCCCGGATCCTGCACGATGACGTTGCCGCGCACCGTGCGCCGCGAGGACACCGGCCCGAATACCCGCGTGTTCTCCCCGTCCGACCTGGGCGTCGGCACCGATTCGACCGACGTACTCGCCCTGCTCATCGATGAGGGACGCACCCCGGCCACCCCGCGCGAGGTGCGCTACACCTTCCGCGCCCTGGAAGGCCGCCACCCCACCGACGCCGAGGCGTCCGCCGCCTGCGCCTACGTCGCCTCCTTCGGCCTGCTCGCCTGAGCCACCGCCACGGCGGCGTAGCGTTGGAGCCGTGAAGCTCGAAGCACTGCCCGTCGCCCTGAACACCGCCAGCGTCGCCGCCGCACTGCCCGTCCTGCAGGACGTGCTCGCCGGACGCCGCGCCGTCCTCCCCGTCCCGCCCGACGCCCGCGCCGCCAAAGACCTGCAGGACGCAATGGGGGCCGCAACCGACGAGGCCCCGGGAACGCTGATCGCCTGCACCTCCGGCTCAACCGGGCTGCCGAAAGGCGCGCGACTGCGCGCGGCCAACCTCGTGGCCTCCGCCGAGGCCACGGCGTCCTACCTGCGTGCACGCTTCGGCACCGCACCCGGACCCTGGTTGCTGGCGCTGCCGCCGCACCACATCGCCGGACTCCAGGTGATCCTGCGCAGCCTGCATGCCGGGCACTCCCCCACCGTGATGGACTCCGACGGACCGTTCACCGCCTCCGGCTTCGTGCGCGCCACCACGGCCCTGCGCGCCGCCCACCCCGAGGCGGATCTACACACCTCCCTGGTGCCGACGCAGCTGCACCGGTTGCTCGACGGCCCCGATACGTCCGGCGCGCTTGCTGCGCTGCGCGAGTACGCCGCGATCCTCGTCGGCGGTGCGGCAACGTCCCCCGATCTCGTGGCACGCTGCCGGCAGGCCGGCGTGCCGATCGTGCTGACCTACGGTTCCTCGGAGACCGCCGGCGGCGTGGTCTACGACGGGGAGGCGATCCCCGGCACGGTCGCCACGATCGAGGAGACCACCGGACGCATCCTGCTGACCGGGCCGACCGTCGCCGATGGCTACCGCAACGTCGACGGTGCGGCGGAGCAGGACGCCTTCCCCACCGCCAGCACCTTCCGCACCAGTGACCTTGGCACCGTGAAGGACGGGGTGCTCACCGTGCGCGGACGCGCCGACGGGGCACTCAACAGCGGTGGACTAAAGGTCCTGCCCGAGGAGGTCGAGGCCGTCCTCAACACCATCGGGTACCGCTCGTGCGTGGTCGGTCTGGCCGACGACGACCTCGGCGAGGCTGTCGTCGCCCTCGTGGAGTCGGACGCCACGGCGGCCGAACTCACCGAGGAGGTACGCGCCGCGCTGAAGACGTCCGGCACTGCGAGCCACCTCATCCCCCGTCGCGTCCTGAGCACGTCCGTCCTACCGGCCACCGGGCCAGGCAAGGTCGACCGTCGGGCCGTGCGCGAGGAGATGCGGACTAGGCTGAGGGGCTGAGAGACACCGCCGGAACACGCCGGTGACGAACGCGCCCGTCAGGAGATCCACTTGTCCCACAACACCGCCACCGCAGGCGACTGGCTGACCGGTGCCCGCCCGCACACCTGGGCCAATGCCGTCGCCCCCGTACTCGCCGGCACCGCCGCCGCCGTGTACGACGGCGAGGCCTCCTGGATACGCGCCGTGCTCGCCGGCGTGGTCGCCATGGCACTGATCATCGGCGTGAACTACGCCAACGACTACTCCGACGGCATCCGCGGCACCGACGACGACCGCACCGGCCCACTGCGACTGACCGGATCGGGCCTGGTGCCGCCAGAGCGGGTGAAGTACGCCGCCTTCCTCTGCTTCGCTGTGGCCGGGGTGGCTGGCATTGTCCTGTCGCTGATGTCGGCCTGGTGGCTGATCCTCATCGGCGCACTGTGCATCCTCGGCGCCTGGTTCTACACCGGCGGCAAGAACCCCTATGGCTACCGGGGACTCGGCGAGGTCGCCGTGTTCGTCTTCTTCGGTCTGGTCGCGGTGACCGGTACGGAGTTCACCCAGTCCGGCCAGGTCAGCTGGGTCGGGCTGCTGCTGGCCGTTGGCGTCGGCAGCCTGTCGGCCTCGGTGAACCTGGTCAATAACCTGCGCGACATCCCCACCGACAAGGAAGCCGGCAAGACGACCCTGGCGGTGATCCTCGGCGACCGTGCGACCCGGGTGCTCTACGTGGTGCTCGTCGCGGTGTCGGTAGTCGTGACCGTGGCGGTATCTGCGGTCGGCATCGCCGCCCTCATCGCGCTCATCGCCGTGCCCTTGCTGTTCGTCGCCGCCCTGCCGGTGGTCAAGGGCGCGCAGGGCAAGGAGCTGATCCCGGTACTGGGGCTGACCGGCCGCGGGATGCTGGTGTGGTCGGCAGCGATGTTCATCGCGATGCTGCTGAACTGACGGGCCCCGGGCCATTCATGGGCGCAGGACGCTTAGTCGAGGCGCTCCTCGAGCTGGGCGCGCATCTGCTCCTTGTGGGCCCGACGGCCCGCGTCGCGCACCGCGATCTGATCGTTCACGCGCAGCCGCAGCTTGCGGAACAAGAACATCGACAGCGGCAGGGCCACGATGAGGGCCAGCAGCGCGCTCATCAGCAGCGGGAACGACTGCCCCATCCCCATGAGGATCGCCACCGACTGAATGACCACCGTCAGCACCACGAACACCAGCACCCGGGCCAGGCCGTACAGGGCGATGTCGCGCCAGGCACCGGCCGGCAGCTTACCGGGGTTCAGGTCAGCGTCGGCAGCACCGGAAGCACCGGTATTCTCGGCGCTGTCGGTGCGGACGGTGTCGTCTGTGTCGCTGGTGTCCCTAGCGTCCCTGATATCCCTGTCTTCCACGTGCCCCACTTTACGACCCTGTGCAGCGCACCCCAAACCCTTCGTGGCGGGCGCCTCAGAACGTGGATGAATGTGATTCACACCCGATGATCGACTCTGTGTCCCCAGGTGGTTAGCATGGAGGGACGCGTCGGTCTGGCGACCGACCACCCCTACGCCGACAGGAGGTCGACAACAATGGGACGTGTAGTACTCGTTGTGCTCGTGATCGTCACGGTCATCGTGCTGTGGAAGGCATTCGGTCCGAAGACCTGGAACAACGCACCCGGGGGATCGCAGAAGAGCCAGTTCCCGCCGCTGGGAATCCAGAAGATCCGGGGCGGCAAGGGTTCCGGAGGCGCAGGTGCGAAGGGCCCGGACGACGATCCCGACTTCCTCTGGAACATCAAGAAGGAACGCTTCAAGGCCCAACGCGAGGCGGAGAAGCGTGAACAAGAGGCGGTGGATCGGGCTCGCCGCGGCGAGCACTGGGACGCCGACTCATCAGGCAAAACTGCCGAGAACCCCTCCGCAAAGGACGCTGCACAGGACGCCGACAAACCCGAGCAGAGCCCTGAGAAGAACGTCGAGAAGAACTCCGACAAGAAGCCGGGCAACAACGGCTCCCAGGAGAAGAAGGACGGCGAGGCTGGGGCCTGACTAGCCCCCTCCCCGTCAGTTCTCCTTAGTCCTCCTTAGTTCTCCTTACCCCGCTTCAGCAGCGTGAACAGGTACGAGGCGTAGGCCGAGGCCCCGTGGGCACCCGCCCGCTCGGCCAGGTCATCGTCGCTGAGATATCCCATGCGCCAGGCGACCTCCTCCGGGCATCCGATCTTCAACCCCTGGCGCTCCTCGATGGTGCGCACGAAATCCCCGGCGGCCATGAGGTTGTCGACGGTGCCGGTGTCCAGCCAGGCGGTCCCGCGCGGCAGGATCTCGACCTGAAGGTCGCCACGTTCCAGGTACGCCCGGTTGAGGTCGGTGATCTCCAGCTCGCCGCGGGCCGACGGCTCCAGCGACCGGGCCACGTCCACCACGTCCGGGGCGTAAAAGTACAGCCCCGGCACCGCGAAGTTCGACCGCGGGTCGGTCGGCTTCTCCTCCAGGGACGTCGCCGTACCATCGGCGTCGAAGTCCACCACACCGTAGGCGGTCGGGTCGGCGACCCAGTAGGCGAAGATCGCCCCGCCGGCCACGTCGTGGAAGCGGCGCAGCTGGGATCCCAGGCCCGCACCGTAGAAGATGTTGTCGCCGAGCACCAGGGCGACCGGTTCGTCGCCGATGAAGTCGGCGCCGAGGATGAACGCCTCGGCCAGCCCGTTCGGGGCGTCCTGCACGGCGTAGGTGATCTCCACACCGAACTGGGAGCCGTCGCCGAGCAGGCGGCGGAACTGATCGTTGTCCTCCGGGGTGGTGATCACCAGGATCTCGCGGACGCCGGCGAGCATCAGCGTGCTCAGCGGGTAGTAGATCATCGGCTTGTCGTACACCGGGACGAGCTGCTTGGAGACCCCCAGGGTGATGGGCCGCAGCCGTGACCCGGTGCCGCCGGCGAGGATGATGCCGCGCATCACTCGCCCTCCCAGTTCTCCGCGTCCTGCTGGGCCTGCTCCCACGCCAGACGCAGCTCCTTCTCCCAGCCGCGGCACTCGTTCCAGGACGGCAGGACGACCCCGTCGACGTTCCCGCGCTCCACGTCCGCGACCGTCGGGGCATCGCGGTCCTTGTCGGACAGGACGATCTCCTGCACGCCAAGAGACGCCCAGTCGATACCGAGCCCGTCGTCCAGCGGGCTGACCGCGTGCTCGGCGCCCGGGTCGTAACCCTCGGAGACCAGGTAGCTCACGGTGGCCTGGCCGGCCCCGGCGGGCACGCCGAAGGCGTGGCCCACGCCGATCGGGACGTAGAGCCCGCGGCGGTTCTCCGCGGAGAGTTCCACGGCCACGTGCTGCAGGAACGTCGGCGATCCGCGGCGCAGGTCCACGAGCACGTCGACGATGCGTCCTGCCACGCAGGTCACGTACTTGGCCTGTCCGGGGGGAACGTCGGCGAAGTGCACGCCGCGCACCACGCCCTCCCGCGACGTCGAGAGGTTGGCCTGGGGGATGTCGAAGGGGTGGCCGAGCTTGTCGGCGACGACGTCGGCGCGGAACCACTCGTGGAAGGTTCCGCGGTCGTCGCCGAAGATGCGGGGTTCGGCGACCCAGGCACCGGGGATCTCGAGGTCGGAGATGTCAGTCATGTCCACCACTGTAACGGCCTGCGGCGGGTGCGCTGCGTCGCCGACGGGGCTACACCAGGAAACTCACAGCTTCTTTATCTTGGAACATATATCTTTCTGTCTGTAATATCGCTGTGATGAACAAAGTGCGACTCGGGAAGGTCGTGGCCCGCGCCACGAAACCGCTCACGCCTGCCCTCCGTAAACTGACCACTCCGCTGACCCCCACCGACTACGCCGGTCTCTTCGACCCGCTGCGTGGCCGGGAGATTCGCGGACGGATCCTCGGGGTGACCCGCCACGGCGGCTACACCACCCTGACCATCTCTCCAGGGCCCGGCATGGGCGGTGCCTTCCACGCCGGACAGTTCATCGGCCTCGGTCTCCAGATCGACGGCCGCTGGCGGTGGCGCTGCTACTCGCTGACCAATGCACCGGTGCGCTCCGGGCACGGGCGCAGCCGCACCCTGACCGTCAGCGTGAAGCCGGTGCCCGGCGGCATGGTCTCCGGCCACCTCGCCGAGCACGCCAACGTGGGCCAGATCATCCGCCTGTCCGCCCCCGGCGGCGACTTCCACCTCCCGTCACCGCTGCCGGAGCGGTTGCTCTTCGTCACCGCCGGCGCCGGCATCACCCCGGTGATGTCGATGCTGCGCTGGCTGCGCGAGGAATGCACCCCGCAGACCTGGCCGGACGTGGTGCACGTGCACAGCGAACGTGGCGCGCGCCCGCCGTCGCCCTTCGCCGACGAACTCGAGGCGTTGGACGCTCTGGACGCCGACGAGGCGTCCTACCGTCTTATCGGTTGGGACTCCTCGCGCCAGGGGCGCCTGAGTGCGCAGGACGTCACGGCGGCCGTACCCGACTGGGCGGCGCGCGAGGCCTTCGCCTGCGGCCCCGGCGCGCTGCTGGACTCCCTCACCGAGGCGATGCCCGGCACCCACACCGAAACCTTCCACGCTCAGGGGGCCGCCTCCGCCAACGCCGGTACCGGGCCGGACGCCGCCGATCTCGGCGGCACCATCGAGTTCGGCGACACCGGCGTGACCACCGAGTCCACCGGTTCCACGACGATCCTCGACGCCGCGGAGAACTGCGGGGTCAACCTCGTCCACGGCTGCCGGATGGGCATCTGCCGCACCTGCGTCGCCCCGATCACCGACGGCACCGCCGTCGACCTGCGCGACGGCACCACCTACGGCCCCGGCGAACAGGTGCGCACCTGCTGCAGCGTCCCCTCGGGCCACCTCCACATCGCCAGTAACTAGCCAGCACAACCCCGCCCGTCCCACCCTCTTGAGGAGCCTCCATGGCAGTCCAGGACATCACCTCCTACGCCCACCTATCCGACGACGACGTCCGTGACATCGGTCGCCGCCTCGCCGCGATCGAGAAAGCCCACCGCGAGTCCCTGGGCACCAAGGACTCCGACTACATCAAGAGCCTCATCCGCGCCCAGCGCGCGCTTGACCTCATCGCGCGTATCGCCACATCCACCTCCTCCAACGTGGCCGTGCCCGCCGGGCTGATGCTGGGCCTGGCGAAGATCCTCGAGAACCTCGAGATCGGCCACAATGTGATGCACGGCCAGTGGGACTGGATGAACGACCCGGAGATCCACTCCTCCACCTGGGAGTGGGACAACACCGGCCCCTCGTCCGGCTGGAAGCACTCCCACAACGTGGTGCACCACACCTACACCAACATCATCGGCATGGACAACGACATCGGCTACGGCATCCTGCGCGTGACCCGTGATCGTAAGTGGACCCCGCAGGCACTGTTCCAGCCGTTGATCAACGTGGTGCTCGCCAGCCTCTTCGAGGTGGCCGTGGGCTTCTACGATGTGGAACTGGGCCGCTACTTCACCGGACGCCAGAGTTGGGAAGAGACCAAGCCCCGGCTGATCGCCGCGGCCGCCAAGACCGGACGCCAGTTCGGCAAGGACTACGTCGGTTTCCCCGCCATCGCCGCGGCCACCGGCTTCCTGTTTCCCGGCTCGAAAGACGGCGTGAAGCTCTCGCGCGCTGCCGGGGCGAAACGCCGCGCAGGCGCGGCGCTGAAGACCGCCCTCATGGCCAACCTCACCCGCAACTTCTGGGCCTACGCCGTGATCTTCTGCGGCCACTTCCCTGACGACGTGGAGACCTTCACCCGCCGCACCCTCGCCGAGGAGACGCAGGACGAGTGGTACCTGCGTCAGATGCTCGGCTCGGCGAACTTCCGTGGCGGCCCGGTGCTCTCGGTGCTGTCCGGCAACCTGAACTACCAGATCGAGCACCACCTCTTCCCCGACATGCCGTCCAACCACCTCGCCGAGATCAGCAAGGAGGTGGAGTCCATCGCCAATGAGTACGGCCTGCCCTACAACACCGACAGCTTCCCCAAGCAGTTGCTGCAGGTGCAGCGCACGCTGATGAAGCTCTCCCTGCCGAACTCCATGCTGCGTGCGGACGCCTCCAACGCCCCGGAGGTCCGGTCGGACGCGGCGTTCAGCTCCAACCCGGACATCGCCGAGCAGACCGGTCACAAGGAACTGAGCAAGGGCCTCAAGCTGTTGAAGAAGGCCCGCCCGAGCTTCCTGGCGTAATCACCGGCGGACGATTTCCCTGCGGTCAGTTCCAGAGGATCGGCTCCGTGCCGTCCAGGTCTTCGACCGTCGTGATCTCGGTGTTTTCGGTGCCTTCCGTGTCGGTGTCATCGACCTCGTCCGTGTCATCGGCATCGGCATCGGCATCGGCGGCGAGAGCATAGGCGAAGGCCAACCCGGTGGGGTTGATGCCGCGGGTACGTTCCTTGTCGACGTAGCTCAGTGCCGCCCCGGAGTAGGTGGTGCCGACCTCGAAGTCAGTCATGTCACTGGGCAGCAGATCCTCCTCATCGACCCCGCAGACCGTCGGGTCCGCGCGCTCGACAACATTGGCCGCGGTGCCCTCGTCCTCGGCGGGGTACGGCACCGGGGCCACGAGTTCTGCCCCCTCCCCCGCTCCGAGGAACTCCACCTCATAGGGCAGACACAGGAAATGGTCGACGTCATCGGCGCCCTCAGTCAGCGCGACCTCGTCGGCGTCCACCACGCTGGAGCGCAGTGCGGTGACCTTCCAGAACTGCAGCGGCGCGTCCTGCGCGTCCTGCGCCTCATCCGCGTTTTCAGCGTCCTCAGCTTCCTGACCACCAGCCTGGCGGGTAACCACGTAGGCCGGTTCGTCGACGTCCAGCTCTGTGCCCGGAGCCGTCGGACGGAACCCGCCCGGTGCGCCGTCCAGAGTCAGGCCGGTGAGCAGTTCACTCTCGTCGGTGTCTTCCTCGACGACGTCAGAAGATGCGGCGTCGTCGCCGCTGTCGTCGCTGTCCTCGCCGAAGGAGCAGCCAGTGAGGGCAAGAGCGGGGACGGTGAGCCCGGTAATCAGCGCACATTTCCAGGTCGACGGCGCCATCGACGGCAGCGAAACAGTCATACCCCCGAGGATAGTGCAGAGGCGGCCACCGGCTCATCGCCGGAGAGGCTCCACTATCGCCTAATCTGAGGTGAGCCCCAAGTGTCGCCTGTAACCCCTCCCCCACGTCTCATCCCACGGAGCACGCACCCCCATGATCGAGAACACACCACCCAGCGCTCCACCCCGCAAGCGTGGTCGTCCGCGGAAGTCGGAGAGCGCACGCCAGGACACCCGCGACCTCCTGTGCCGCACAGGTGTCGCCGCGTTGACGGAGAAAGGGTACTGCGCGACCGGTATCGACGAGATCCTCACCGCCGCCGGAGTACCTAAGGGATCCTTCTACGCCTACTTCGACAGCAAGGAAGCCTTCGGCGCGGCGGTCATCGTGGAATACGACCGCTACTTCACCCGCAAGCTAGACCGACACCTGGGCGATGAGACTCTCCCCGCACTTGAACGCATCAACGCCTTCTGCCAGGATGCCGAAGCCGGAATGCAACGGCACTCTTACCGACGCGGCTGCGTGATCGGCAATCTCGGCCAGGAAATGAATGCGCTTCCCGAGGCCTACCGCGCGCAGATCATCGATGTACTCGCCGGATGGCAGACCCGGGTCGCCGCATGTTTAACGGTCGCCAAGGACAACGGCGAGATCCCCGCTGGGGTCGATTGCCGTCAGTCGGCAGAGGCCTTTTGGATTGGCTGGGAGGGTGCCGTACTGCATGCCAAGCTCCACCGCAGTGCAGAGCCGTTGTGGATCTTCCGAGAGTTCTACCTTGCTGGCCTGCAGGTATCACCGAAAGAGACGTAGGTTTCGCGCCAACCATCGAATTTCGTAGACGATCGGTCTAATATTGGTGGGCGAACCTACTCCCCACCCATCAAGGAGCATCCCCGTGTTCACAGGTGTACAGATCAACAACGACGATTCCGGCTACCACGCACGACTGGCCGAGCTCGACGAACAAAATCTTCCGGACGGCGACGTCACGGTCCGTGTGAGTCACTCGGGCATGAACTACAAGGATGCCCTGGCAATCACCGGCACCGGCAAAATTGTGCGAGAGTTCCCGATGGTGCCGGGTATCGACTTCGTCGGTCAGGTAGAGCACAGCGAGCACTCCGGCGAAGTGGCAGACTACGCGGAGGGCGACTGGGTGATCCTCAACGGGTGGGGCGTCGGGGAACGTCGATGGGGAGGGCTGGCCCAGAAGGCCCGGGTCAACGGGGACTGGCTCGTTCCGCTCCCCGACAGCTTCACCCCTGCTCAGGCAATGTCCATCGGCACGGCCGGCTACACCGCCATGCTGTGTGTGATGGCGCTGGAGCGTCACGGGGTCACACCAGACCAGGGTGAGATTGCCGTGACCGGAGCGTCCGGCGGAGTGGGCAGCGTGGCGGTCGCCGTGCTGTCGAAACTCGGTTACACCGTCGCCGCGATCACCGGACGTCCAGAAGAAAACCAGTACCTGAAGGATCTGGGAGCATCGGAGATCCTCGACCGCGCGGACTACTCCGAGGCTGGTAAGCCGCTGGCGAAGGCGCGGTGGGCCGGCGCTGTTGATGTCGCCGGTAGCCACACTCTGGCCAATGTTCTGGCGGGGACGAAGTACCGCGGCGTGGTCACCGCCTGCGGTCTGGCGGCGGGCATGGACCTGCCGGCATCGGTGGCACCGTTCATTCTTCGCGGTGTCACCCTGGCCGGCATCGACAGTGTGATGTGCCCGATCGAGGACCGTCTGGAGGCGTGGCGTCGTCTGGGAGAGGACCTCGATCCCGCAAAGCTGGCCATGATCACCAATGAGATTGGCCTCGACGAGGCCATCCCCACCGCCGAGCAGCTGCTGGACGGGAAGGTGCGCGGCCGGGTGGTCGTGGACGTCAACAAGTTCTAGCGACCCCAGGGCTGCCACAAAGGAAGTAGACGCCTCAGCGCCAGACGACACGTCCTCCGTGCAGGGGGTCCAGGTCGGAACCCTCGGCCTGGAACAGGAAGCGAACACCGACCGGCTTACGCGCCGCACCGGAACCGTCCTTGCGCACGCAGCCCAGCACCGCGCCGCGGTACGTCCCGCCCTCGACGAGCTCGTCGAGCACGCCGGGGACCATGTCGGACGGATCGACACCGCAGTGCAGCTCCGCCGAGTAGAGCAGCGGCTCGACGGCGTTGCCGTCGGCGTCCGTGGCGATCAGCACCGGTACGGCGACTGCGGACTGGACGACGGGGTTCCCATCGCCGCCGTCACCAAGGAAGGTGATCTCGTAGGGGGTCAGGATGTAGTGATCGACCTCCTCGGGGGCGGGGTTCACTCCGACGGCGAAACTCCGTCCGAGGTCAAGGTCCTCCGGAGCGATCGTCCGGGAACAGCCGGTGGCGATCTCCCAGTAGAGCGTGGGCCCGTGCGGCAGCCGGGTAAGCACCTCGGCAGTCTGCCCGTGAGTCAGCGTGGAGTCCGGCAGCGTGAGTTCGAAGTCGGCGGGCGGGGCGGGCAGGACGACCGCCTCGTCGCCGATCTGATAGCCGTCGCAGGGCTTAGCACAGGCCAGACGGGGCACGGCAGCTCCGGTGTTGAGCATCGTGCGCCAGGTGCGGCGGGCAGATGGGACGGTGACGACTCGTGACGTGGTCATGCTGGTGGTCCTTTCCCCGGTGTGGCGCCGGGTGGGGGCATGGGTTGGCTTACATCGGTCAACCTACCCTTATTTGTTTTCGCGAAAGGACACTCTGGAGTAATTGCTCCGGAATGAGGGGACGAATCCGCTGTGTCCCAGCTCACAGCGCACTTCCAATCCCCCCGGACATCACCCCCGTACCGGCAATCGCCGAACGTCAGTCGAGGACTTCCTCCGACTGCCGGTAGGTAACCTCGGCGTCCTTGCGGCTGACTTCCCACCACGAGCGGTTGTCCCGGTACCACTGCACCGTCGCCTCAAGCCCCGCCGAGAAGTCCGTGTAGCGCGGCTCCCAGCCCAACGACTTCATCGACGACGGGTCGATCGCGTAGCGGCGATCGTGCCCCGGCCGATCGGTCACATGCACGAACTCATCGCGGCCGCGTCCGAAAAGCTCGAGCAATGCCTCGACGCACTGCCGGTTCGAGCGCTCCCCGTCCGCCCCGATCAGGTACGTCTCCCCCGACACCCCACGGTCCAGAATCGCCCACACCGCGTGGTTGTGGTCATCGACGTGGATCCAGTCGCGGACATTGTCCCCAGCGCCGTAGAGCCGTGGGGTCTCCCCCTCGATCAACCCGGTGATCTGCCGCGGCAGAAACTTCTCCGGGTGCTGGCGCGGGCCGTAGTTGTTCGAGCAGTTCGAGATCGTGGCACTCAGACCGTGACTGCGCACGAAGGCGCGGACCAGGTGGTCGGCGGACGCCTTGGACGCCGAGTACACCGACGACGGCGCGTACGGGGTCTCCACGGTGAAGCGATCATCGCCGTCCAGTGGCAGGTCGCCGAAGACCTCGTCGGTGGAGATGTGGTGCAGGTGCAGCCCGTGACGGACGCACGCCTCGGCGAGCACCCCGGTGCCCTCAGTGTTGGTGCGTACGAAGCGCAGCGGGTCGCGCAGGGCATTGTCGTTGTGGCTCTCCGCGGCGAAGTGCACCACCGCGGCGCGTCCTGCGCCCCCGTCGTCCTGGCCGGAACCAGCCAGTCCGGCGACCAGCTCATCGACGAGGGCGGCGTCGCACACGTCCCCCTCAACGAGGCGGACGCCGTCGAGGCCGGCGAGGTTGGCCGGGTTCGCCGCGTAGGTCATCGAGTCCAGGACGGTGACCTCCACGTCCGGACGAGTGAGGCGGGTAAGCCGGACGAAGTTGGAGCCAATGAAACCAGCACCGCCGGTCACCAACAGTCTGGTGATCCGGCGGTCGGGGTATCGCGTCATATCAGTTCAGTCCGGCGTAGGAGTGCAGACCCGAGATGACGATGTTGATGAAGAACAGGTTGAACACCATCGTGGCGAACGCCAGGACGTTGATCCACGCCGCGGGCTTGCCGCGCATGCCCGGCGTCGCACGGGCGTGCAGGTAGGCGGCGTAGAGCAGCCAGGTGATCAGGGAGACAGTCTCCTTGGGGTCCCAGCCCCAGAAGCGGCCCCAGGCGAAGTGGGCCCATGTGGCACCGAAGATGACACCGAGACCGAAGACCGGCAGGGTCCAGATCGCCGCGCGGTAAGCGAGGGCGTCCAGCTTGGAGGCATCCGGTAGCGGCGTCGCGATCGCGCCGAAGAATCCCTTCTCCTGGCCCTTCGGCTGAGCACGACGAAGCAGGTAGAGCAGCGAGGCCATACCGGAGACCAAGCCGATGCCGCCGCCGATCGACACGGTCGACACGTGGATGACGAACCAGTAGGAGTTCAGCGACGGCACCAGCGGCGCAACGTCGGCATAGAGCTCGGTGCCCGCGTAGAACATCAGGACCAGGATCGGGGTGAGGATCCAGGGCCACAGCACGCGCATCGCCTTACGGCGAAGGACGTAGCAGGCGATGACCATCGAGACACCCGAGACCACGGAAACGTACTCGAAGAGGTTGCCCCACGGGAAGCGTTCCGCGGCCAGACCACGCATGACCAGGAAGAGGACGTGCATCGCCACACCCAGCCAGATGACGGCCTGGGCCATACCGCCCCAACGGTCTGCACGGCGGAACCCTGACCGGATGGACTCGACCTGGAAGCGCTTCGGCAGCTCGTCTTCCGACAGCGAACCCGTCGCGATTCCGGAGACGTCACGGCTGCCGCCGTGCGCGGAGTCCTTGTCCGAAATAGCGGCGTCCGACTCCTGCTCAGCGACGCCCGCCTGGGCACCGGCGGCTACCGCGACCTTGTCATTCTCGGCTTTCTTCTGGCCCAAGATCCGGGCCCGCTCACGTCGGGCCTCGGTTGCCGACCGGAGCATCCCGTAGAAAATGAGGGAAACGGCGAGACCGACCAGGTACAGCCCTGCCGTCGTGGCATAGGCGAGGTCGGAAAAATTAGCCAAGCCCTCGTTGACGTCATGGATGTCCATCCGTCGTTTCCTCCGTCGATATTCACTGGACCGTATCTCGGCCCACGTTACTGCTCTCTACTATCCAAAACCAAAAGTGAACTGGGGTTTAGTGTTCCTTAGGACGGTCTTCCGTGTCCCCGGTCTCAGTGGGCTCGGGCGGGTCGGAAAGCTCACCCTCGGACTTCTCCCGCGCCAGTTCGCGCTCGAGCTCGTCTTCCCAGTCCTCCCACTCGCTGTCGGTCTGGTCGAACTCCTCGTCCAGCTCCTCATCCTCGAGGTGCAGCAGTTCCTCGGCGACACGGTTGAATTCCCGGCCCCAGCCAGCGGAATCTGTGCGGGCCAGCCCGGCGATCTGCAGCGACGTGGTGCCATCCTGGTTATCGGTGACCCGCACCCAGAAGCGACGGCGCTTGATCGTCAGCGAACCGACCAGGCTGATCAGCATCAACAGCGCGAAGCCGAGGACGTACGGAGTCGTGGGATCACGGCTCACCTGCAGGTTCACGAACTCCTGGGCACCATCGAAGCTGATCTCCGTGCCATCGTCCAGGGTGACGGACTCGCCCTCCATGAGGTTCACGCGGTCCAGCTTCTGCAAGGCACCACTGTGCATCTGGGTGGAGTCCAGGGAGAAGATGTCCTGGCCGGTGCCGGCGTCCAGACCCGTGTCACCACGGTAGATGTCGATGGCCACGGCAGGATCGGTCATCGCAGGGAAACTCGAGGTCAGCAGGGAGTCGTTCTCACCGGAGAACTCGGCCGTCGGGGCGAACAGGCCCTGGATCGCCAACTGGTTCTGGCGGCGATCGTAGAGGTCGTCGTACATCCCGGCCGGCGGGTCCATCTTGATCGCGCCCGAGGACAGGAAGTATGTCAGGTCGTCCGGACGGAACTGAATGGTCTCCGTACGGGTCTCGCCATTCGGCCAGGTGACCGTGAAGGTGGGCGCGTAGCCGTGTCCCTGGAGGTACACCAAGTCCCCGTCGACATTGAGCGGGTGGTTGACCCGCAACTGCTCCTGGTCCCACTCGTCGGTGGGCAGCATCGCGTCATCACCCTCGGCGAAGTCGATGTCCGAAGAGAAACTTGTCGCCTGTCCGGTGGGCTCGTACACCGCATCGAAGTTCTTCACATTCACGCAGAACGGGGTCAGCGTGGTGCCATCGAACAGGGGGCCGTAACGCATTGAGTCATAGTTCGCGACGGCAGAGTTGCAGAACTCCGAGCTCGGCGAATCCGTACCGGCGATCACGATGACCTGGCCCTCGTAGTAGACCATGCGCCCGAGGAGCACGGTGATGAGGATCCCGACCAGGGAGAGATGGAAGACAAGGTTCGAGGCTTCGCGCATGTAGCCGCGCTCGGCGGCGAAAGACCACTTCCCCGCCCGGTCCTCGGAGGCCTCGGTCACACCACCGCGCCACTTGGCAAAACGGCGGGACACCTGCTTCTCCACGTCCTCGGCCGGGGCGTCGACGGTGCCCTCCACGAAGTTCGGCATCCGCGTCAGCCGCTTCGGTGCCGACGGCGGGCGCGTCTTCAACGCCTTGTAGTGGTCCCACGTGCGGGGCAGGATACAGCCGATCAGCGACAGGAACAGCAGCACGTAGATGGCAGCGAACCACGGCGAGCTGAAGACGTCGAAGAGTCCCAGCTTGTCGTAGATCTCGCCGACCCGCCCATTGTTCTCGATGTACTCCGTGACGTTGCCCTCATTGAGGGAGCGCTGCGGGAGTATCGCACCGGGCAATGCGCCGAGGGCGAGCAGGAACAGCAGGACCAGTGCCGTCCGCATACGGGTCAGCCATTGCCAAGCCCGTTTCGGCAGACGCAGGAGCCAGCGGATCATGGAAACCTTTCGGGAGGGGAACTCGGGTAGAACCTAGATCGGCCTATATCGGCAGAGTGGTGTCGGAGACCAGACCCTGTCGGAGCCAGTCGACGAACACCGCCCACTGGCCGGTGACCAGTAGGATGCCGACGATGATGAGCAAGGCACCGCCGATGATCTGGATGGTGCGGGAGTGCTTCCGCAGCCATCCGACGCCGCGCAGTGCCTTGGCAGATCCCAGGGCGACCAGAATGAACGGTAGTCCCAGGCCCAGGCAGTACGAAATGATGAGGATGACGCCGCGCGCCGCCGTCATGCCGCCGGTGCCCGCGGACACCGAGATGATCGCGGCCAGCGTCGGCCCCAGACACGGCGTCCAGCCCAGGGCGAAGACGCCGCCGAGCAGCGGCGCACCGGCGAGGGTGGACCAGCGCTTCGGGGCCATGCGGGTGTCGTTCTGCAGCGGGCGGATGAAGCCCATGAAGACGATGCCCATGATGATCGTCACCACACCGCCGACGCGCATCAGCGTCTCCTGGTTGATCATCAGCGCACTGATCGCGCCGAAGACCGTGGCGGTGGCCAGGACGAAGACGACGGTGAAACCGGCGACGAAGAGCAGGGCCGCGCCACCGGCGCGACCCCGTTTAGCCGTGACGACCGTGCCGTCCTTCGTGTACTCGGTGTCCGCGCCGACGACGCCGGCGAGGTAGGAGACGTAGCCGGGCACCAGCGGAATCACGCACGGGGAGGCGAAGGACACCAACCCGGCGACGGCGGCGGCGAGCAACGCGAGCAGAATCGGCCCGGTCGTCACCGCCTCCGAGAACGCGGTACCGAGATCACTCATCGTTCAGCAACGGCTCCACGGCCGCCCACAGCTCATCGTCGTTGATCTCCCGCAGGAAGACCTTCGCCGGACGGTGCTGCTTGTCCAGCACGATCGTCGTCGGGATGACGGAGGCGGGCAGGCCACCGAGCGCCAGCGCCGACTTGAACGGCGGGTCGTAGATCGACGGGTAGCTGATCCCGTTGTCCGTGACGAAGTCGCGGGCCTTGTCCGCGACCGAGTCGCGCACGTTGATGCCCAGGATGGTGCCACGTCCGTCGTCCTCGAGCTTCTCCTGGACGCGCTGCAGATCGTCCGCCTCACTACGGCAGGGTCCACACCACTGACCCCAGGAGTTCAGGACCACGACCTGGTCCTCGAAGTCGTCGAGCTCGATCGTCTCGTCCGGCTCCATCAGCGACTCACCCTGGATGTTGCCGACCGGATCACGGTCGTCCTCGTCGTAGGTGATCTCCGTCTGCCCGCCCGGGGAGACGAACTCGAAGGTGCCGCCACTGGCCACGGCATCGGTGCCGGCGGTGTTGCTCTCGCCGCACGCGGCCACGGTGAGTGCTAGCGACGCGGTGACCAGCGCCGCCGCGATCCGTCGTCCCTGCTGTCCCACGTTGCTCATCGGATCAGATCTCCTGTGCCGGCTCCGAGTAGACCATGTCCACAAGGTCGTCGCCCTCGAAGACCAGCGAGGTCACCGACGCCAGCTCGCACCGGCGCGCCGCCGGGTTGTGGCTCAACGGAAGGCCTTGCACATCGCGCTGCACGCAGACGATGGGCAGCTGGTGGGTCACGCAGACCGCTTCCCCACCCCCTGCTTCCTCGACTCCCTTGCGGGCCCGGTCGACGGCGCGCCACATGCGGTCGAGGATCTCGGAGTAGGGCTCGCCCCAGCTCGGAATCGTCGGGTTCTTCAGCATCGGCCAGCGCTTCGGGTTCCACAGTGCCGAGCGCGCACCCTTGATGTGCAGCCCCTGCAGGTCGTTACCGGCCTCCAGCAGGTCCTCGTCCACGCCGGGCGTCGCACCGAGCGACTCCGCCAGCGGTGCGACGGTTTCGCGCGCACGCTCCAACGGCGAGGAGACGACGTAGCGGATGTCGTGGTCGGCGAGGTCCGCGGCCACCGCGGCGGCCATCTGCCGACCGCGGACGCTGAGGTGCCAGTCGGGCAGGCGACCGTAGAGGATGCGGTCGGGGTTGTGGACCTCCCCGTGACGGACGAGGTGGACGATCGTTGTCATGGCTCCCGACAATACCTCCCAAGGTGCTCAGCTCATAAGTGAACGACCACAACTCCACCTCTTAGTGAACGTGAGTCACCTCGGTGTGCATGCTAGCCTACCCTCATGTCAACTATCCTCCGGAAAACCTCCGGACGCGGCCTGCGCCGCGTCGTCGCCACCATGGCGGCAACCGTCCTGACCTCGGCCACCCTGGTCGCCTGTACCTCGGAGTCCACCGACGGCTCCTCCGACGGATCCGGGTCAGGGGACTTCGAACCCGTCACCATAACCCACGCCCTCGGCGAGGCGGAGATCACCTCGAAGCCGGAGAGGATCGTCACACTCGGCCAGGGGTCGGCAGAGACCGCCATCGCTCTGGGAGTGACCCCGGTGGCCACCGAAAGCTACGAATGGGGTGCCGACGACTCCGGCTACCTCCCCTGGATCCGCGAGGCGGTCGAGGATCAGGACGGCGACCTGCCCGAGCTCATCACCGGTGGTGACGACGTCAGCGCCGAGGAGATCGCCGCCCTGGACCCCGACCTCGTCCTGGCACCGTGGTCCGGGCTCACCCAGGACCAGTACGACCAGATCTCCGAGGTGGCCCCCACCGTGGCCTACCCCGAAAGCCCGTGGACGATCGACTGGCAGGACCAGATCACCACCATCGCCACCGCGCTGGGCGAGCCCGACCAGGCCGATGACCTGATCAGCGGGATCGAGGACGACTTCGCCGCCGTGCGTGAGGAGCACCCCGAGTTCTCCGAGCACGACTTCGCCTTCATCTACAACCAGGGACCCGCGGAGAACATGGGCGTCTTCCTGCCCAGCGAGCAGCGTGCCGCGATGGTGGCAAACATGGGTCTGCAGGTCGCCCCGGTTGTGGAGGAGATGAAGGAGGACGAGGTCGTGGGCACCGACTCCGCCCAGTTCAGTCTCGAAGACGCCGACCGGCTCAACGACGTTGACCTGATCTTCACCTTCTACTCCGACGAGACCAACCGCGAGGAGATGCACGACAACCCGGTCTACGGCAACATCTCCGCCATCCGGGATGGCCGGGAAGTCGCCCCCACCGACCAGTCCTTCGTGACCGGGTCCTCGATGATCAATCCTTTGACCGTCCCCTGGGCCCTGGAGCGCTATATCCCGATGATCACCGAGGCGCTCGACGCAGAGTAACGGGTCAGAATAACGCTCTAGTCGGACGCCGGGCGCGCGGCAGCCGCGGCCTTCGCCGCGGGCACCAGCGCCGATTCGATGCGCTCGAAGTCGGCGTCCGTCAGCGCGGTAGAGACGAACCAGGTCTCGAAGACGCTCGGCGGGGCGAACACCCCGTTATCCAGCAGCGAGTGGAAGAACGGTGCGTAGCGGAAGGTATCCGCCGCCTGCATCTCGGCGAAGTTGTGGCCCTGCCCCTCGGCGAAGCGCACCGACAGCATCGTCGTGGCCCGCTGCATGTGGTGCGCCACGCCCTCCCGCGACAGCGCCTCGCTGATCAGGTCGGACAGTCGGTCGGCATGAGCCTGCAGCGTGGTGTACGTCGACTCGTCCGCCAGACGCAGCGACGCCAGGCCGGACGCCGTGGCCACCGGGTTCCCCGACAGTGTGCCCGCCTGGTAGACCGGCCCCTCCGGGGCCAACATGCCCATGATGTCGGCGCGTCCGCCGAAGGCCGCGGCCGGCATACCGCCGGAAACGACCTTGCCGAACGTGGTGAGGTCGCCGGCCACGCCGTCCACCCCGAACCAGCCGGAGCGCGAGGTACGGAAACCCGTCATGACCTCGTCAAGGATCAGCAGCGCGCCGTCGGCGTGGGCGATCTCCTTGAGTGCGGCGTTGAAGCCGTCCTGCGGGTGCACGGTACCCATATTGCCCGCGCTGGCCTCGGCGATGACCGCGGCGATCTGACCGGGGTTCTCGGCGAAGGCCGCACGCACGGCGTCCAGGTCGTTGTAGTCCACCACGATGGTCTCCGCCGCGGCGGAGGCGGTGATGCCCGGGGAGTCCGGCAGGCCCAGCGTCGCCACACCGGAACCGGCGGCGACCAGCAGCGAGTCCACGTGACCGTGGTAGCAGCCGTTGAACTTCAGGATCTTGTCGCGTCCGGTGAAACCGCGTGCCAGGCGCACGGCCGACATCGTCGCCTCCGTCCCGGAGTTGACCAGGCGCACCTGCTCCACGCTGGTGCGGTCGATGATCTCCTGGGCTAGGTCGATCTCGGCCAGCGTCGGCGCGCCGAAGGACAGTCCCTTGCCCGCGGCCTCACGCACAGCCTCGACGACAGCCGGGTGCGCATTGCCGTGCAGCATCGGGCCCCAGGAGCAGATGAGGTCAACGTAGTCATTGCCGTCGATGTCGGTCAGACGCGAACCGGCCGCCGAGGCGATGAAGGGGGCGGTGCCGCCGACCGAGCCGAAGGCCCGCACCGGGGAGTTCACCCCACCCGGGGTGACCGCCCTAGCCTGGTCCATCGCCTGCGAACTGTTGGTCCGTCCACTCATCTGCCGCTCCTTCGTCATCCGTCTGGATCGCGTGTCTTGCTAACATGCCCCAGCATAATGAGTGGGTCGCGGTTCCGGGTGCGCGGGGGAAGCGCTCAGCGCGACTGCCAGGGGCTCAGGTTCTCCCCCGCCCAAGCGCGTAGCCGGGCCAGGCGCGAGTCCCCGTTTCTGCCCGGCACCTCCGCACCGTCCCTGCCCAGCGGGTCACCGATCCGGAAGTCGCGGTGACTGATGCGCGCCGACCGCCACTCAATCAGCAGCGAGCTGCCCAGCATCAGGGCTGTGGCCAGCAGCGGGTTCAGCAGGCCCGACACCGCCAGCAACAGGGCGAGGAGGTTGTAGCCCCAGGCCAGCCACAGGTTCCAGTCCACGGTGGCACGCACGTGGCGGGCCAGGTTCACCGACTCGGCCACCACAGACACGTCGTCGCGGATGATCACCACGTCGCTGCCTGCGGAGTCCAGGCCCCGGACCTCCCCGTGCTCCCCGCCGATATTGTCGAGCCGGTCGGCCGAGCCCATGAGGATGCCGACGTCGGCGACCTCCAGGCAGTCGAGGACGTCCTGGTCTCCGACCATGGCCACGGTCGCGCCATGAGCGTGCACATTGCGCACCGCCGGGGCCTTCTGGGAGGGGATGATGCCGGCGAGCACCTTGGAGATACCGATGGAATCCGCCATCCGCCGGGCCACCGGGTAGGTGTCGCGGGAGAGCATGTAGGTCTCCACGCCGGCGTCCTCGAGCCAGTGGACGGAGGATTCGGCGTCGGGTTTCACGGCGTCGGCAACGTTGATCACCCCGCGCGTACGTCCCCGCCAGCTGACCACCAGCGGCGTCCCACCGCTGAGCACGGCGTTCGCCAGAGTGGGATCGGTGAGTTCGGAGAGGTCGCGCGGACGCCACAGCTGCGCCTGGACCGGGCGCAGCGCCTTCTCGCCGGTCTGCGGGTCGGCGATCGGCAGGTCGACCGTCGCGGTGAACACGCCCTTGCCGTCGACCTCCACCGGACCGGCCTCCAGCCAGTGCGGCACGTCCGCTCCCCCGGCGCCGCTATCGCGCGACTCCCGGTCCGCACGCACGATCGCGCGCGAGACCCCGTGGGGGCTCTCCAAGCTCAGCACGCCGGCAACGCGCAGCACCAGTTCACCGACCTCGCCCTTGGCCGGGGTCACGCCGACGACGTTCATCGGCCCCTTCGTCAGGGTGCCGGCCCGGTTGAAGATGATCGTGTCCACCGCGGCGAGGCGGTGGACGGTGCCGGTGTCACGCAGCAACATGCCGTCGGACGCCGCGCGCGCCAGCCCCAGGCGCAGCGCCAGGGTGGTCGACAGGGCCAGGGCGACGGGGGCGACGGCGACGAGCACGGTCAGCGCGGTAGAGACCGCCGCGGTGATACTCGACGATGCCGTCCACCAGGCGATCCCAGCGATGACCGCGATGACCGCGGCCCAGGGCACCAGTAACGACGCTGTGCGCGTGGCGAGCTGCTCCAGGCGGTTCTCCTCGCGTTCCGCCGCGGCGATCCAACGGCGCACGGCCGCGACCCTGGTCCGTGACCCGGTGCGGTTCACCCGCACCTTCAGCGGATCGCCGGAGTTCGTGGAGCCAGCGAAGACCGTGGCTCCGACCTCGACGGGCACATCGCCGCGCCCGCCGCTGAACGGTCCGGCGTCGACGACGGAGCGTCCTCCCACGACCTCACCGTCACACGGGATGACCTGGCCGGTGCCGACGAGGACGTCGTCACCGACGCGGATCTCGGCGGCGGGAATGACCGACTTGGTGGGTTGGCCGCCGCGGGGCTTGCGCACCACGGTCACGTCGCCACCGCGCTCGACCGACAGCATGTTCAGCGCCAGCAGAGAGCGCAACCGGGTACGGCGCGAGGCGAGCCTGCCGAACAACAACAGGATCGTGCAACCGCAGGCGACGTCGAAGAACAGGGCGTCGGTCTGGTAGCCCCAGGAGATCAGGATATTGCCGGCCCGCCAACCTGGCTCACCGGCCGGGCCGGTGAGTAGTTCCACCAGGGAGTACAGGTAGGCCAGCAGGATGGCGGCGGAGGATGCCGCGTCGAGCGCAGGCATGCCGCGCCGCAGCCCGCCGAGCGTGGCGCGGTGGAATGGCCACGCACTCCACAACACCACCGGTGTAGCCAGGCCCAGGCACACCCACTGCCAGTAGTCGAACTGCCACGAGGGCACGAGCTGCAACACCACCACCGGCAGACCGAAGAGCAATGCGACGAGCAATCGAGCACCGGTGATGAGGTTACGGGCGGTGTAAAGCACCTCGGTACCGACCTGGTGACGTCGACGGCCTTGCCCGAGCTGGTGGAAGGACTCCCCCTCCAGCGCCGCGCGGGCACGGTTCTCCCGGTGACGGTGCGCGTAGAAACTCGCCGGACGTGGCCGCGCCAGACGTTCGGCGCGGCGTCGCAGCGAGGCGACGGTCAACCAGGACTCCACGCCCGCATCGGTCATGACATTGCGCAGCACATCCGGTTTCAGCGACTCCGGTGCCGTCACCCAGGCCATGGACGTGGAGTACACGACGCGCGCCTGCACACCGGGCAGCACGTTGAGCGCGCCCTCGACGCGTCCTGCGTGGGCGGCGGACTCCAGACCCTCCAGGTGGAAGGTGAAGGACGTGAGGCGCACCCCGCCTCTGCCCTGACCGCCCTGCCGGCCCTGTCGGCCGTGCCTGCCATAGCCCCAGGAGTGCTCGAATGCCTCGGGATCATCGGGGTCGTAGTCACCATCGGGGTCGTCGGGGGCGAGCCCAGCCGCGCGGGCGGCACGCCTCGCCTCGGCGATGGCGCGCGATACCTCGTCCGACACCTCCGGTTCCACGGCTCAGCCCTCCCGGTCTTGCAGCTCGCCCGGGGTATCGCCGAAGTAGGTGCGCACCGCCGGGCGGTACATCGCTAGGCTGGCCAGCGCGAGAAACAGCGCTACCAGCGGCTGTTCCATGTCGCCGACGTTGAAAACCCAGCCGACAAGGGTGAAACCCATGGCGACCGCGACGGCGATCATCAGCCAGCGGCGCCGACGGGCATCGCCCTTCAACAGGCCCGGAACCAGCACCCCCACTGCCACTGCAGCAATGATCTGGATCGAACCGACCCAACGCATATTCGCCGACAGCGTCTCGACGTAGGCCATCTGCTCGGCATCGTCGACGACCGGACGTTCGACCACCCACATCACCACGCCGCTGACCAGCAGGCCGATGCCGGCGACAATGAACAGCACCACGGCAACCTTCACCGCCCCGGGAATCCCGTCGCCCGGAGCCCAGTAGCGGATCGCACGGTTACGGTCGCCGGGGTCGGAGTTGTGGGAGACCGGGAACATGCTGGGCACGGTTCAGCGTCCCCTGTTCTTCTTCTCGGCCTTACGCTTCTTCTTCTCGGCGCGTTCCTTGTCGAGTTCCTCGTTGCGCTTGGCCATCTTGTCGGCGTACTCCTCGATCTCCTGCTTATCCGGCAGACCGAACCAGTCGGCGTTGTCCGGACGCGTGATCAGCCAGATGCCGACGGCGGCGATGACGCCGGAAATGATCGTGCCCGCGCCGACGAGCAGCACCAGCGGGGTCGCACCGGAGTCCGGCGGGGACGAGAACACCTGCAATAGCGCCATGAGCGCCAGGTACACCGAACCCACGCACAGGAACAGGCGACTGCGCACCCCTCCGCGCGCGACCCGCGAGGTCAGGTACACGCATACCGCCACGGCCACCAGGTTGAACAGCAGGTTCAGGATGGCGGTACCGGTGACCAGCGTGCTCTCCGACACCCCGTCGGGGATCGAGCCGGAACTAATCTGCTCGCGCACCTGACTGGTCAGCTGGCGGGGATCCTGCAGCGTCATGACCAGCTGCAGCACGGCGGTGAGCGCCTGCACGGCACCGACGATGTACCAGGCACGCACGCCGTCGCGGACGTTTTCCGGGGCGTCCTTCGGCGAAGGTGCCAGCCCGCCTGGGCGGCCGACCTTCGGCGGTAACGGCCTGTCGGAGCTGCCTGAGTCCTTTTCGCCGCGTGGGCCCTTTG
The DNA here is from genome assembly GCF_052377405.1 of Corynebacterium sp. AOP40-9SA-29. Lineage (NCBI taxonomy): Bacteria > Bacillati > Actinomycetota > Actinomycetes > Mycobacteriales > Corynebacteriaceae > Corynebacterium > Corynebacterium sp. AOP40-9SA-29. The sequence goes on from NZ_JBQSWR010000001.1 coordinate 210,649, forward strand.
GTCCGTCCGGCATGCCCGGCAGTCCCTGCGGCTTGTTCGGGGGTGTCTGCTGTGTCATATCGGAGCCCAGCTTAGCCAACAGGCGTTCAGCCGCGCAGGAGGTGGGCGGCTTCGGTCGCCCAGTACGTGAGGATGATGTCGGCGCCGGCGCGGCGGATCCCGGTCAGCGAGTCCATGATGGCGGCCTCGCGGTCGATCCACCCCTTCTGCGCGGCGGCGGTGATCATCGAGTACTCCCCCGACACCTGGTAGGCGGCCACCGGCACGGTGGAGAAGTCGGCGACCTGGCGCAGGATGTCCAGGTGCGGCATGGCGGGCTTGACCATCACCATGTCAGCGCCCTCGGCGATGTCGAGCTCGACCTCCATCAGTGACTCGCGGGCATTGCGGGGATCCTGCTGGTAGGTCTTGCGATCGCCCTGCAGCGAGGAGCCGACGGCCTCACGGAAGGGGCCGTAGAACGCGCCGGCGTACTTCGCGGAGTAGGCCAGGATGGAGACGTCCTGGAAGCCAGCGTCGTCCAGCGCCTCGCGGATGACGGCAATCTGGCCGTCCATCATGCCCGACGGGCTCACGACGTGTGCCCCAGCTTCCGCCTGGGCGACGGCCATGCGGGCGTAGAGCGGCAGGGTGGCGTCGTTGTCCACGACGGTGGATCCGAAACGGTCCACGGTAAGCACGCCGCAGTGGCCGTGATCGGTGAATTCGTCGAGGCAGGTGTCCGCCATGACGATGAGGTCGTCGCCGAACTCGCGGCGCAGGGCGGCCAGGCCCCGGTTCAGGGCGCCGTCGCGGGCCCAGGCCTGCGAACCCTCGGCGTCCTTCGCCTCCGGGAGGGGGACGCCGAACAGGTCGACGGAGCCGACCCCGGCGTTCAGCGCCTCCTCGGCGGCGCGCAGCAGCGAGGAGTCGGTGTGCTGGTAGACACCGGGCATTGCGGAAATCTCGCGCGCCTCGTCCAGCCCATCGGCGATGAACATCGGCAGGACCAGCTGGTTGGGTTCCAGGTGGGTCTCGGCGACGAAGTTTCGCATCGCCGGGGTGGTGCGCAGGCGGCGGGGACGGCGGACGGGGTGAGCGTGATCAGTCATGGTGCTGATCGTACGCCGGACGTCGCGGGCGCTACTGCCCGGTTACCGGACGCCGCCGGCGACGGCGCTTGCGCGGCGGCGGGAGCTGCCCGGCCGTGCGCAGTTCGGCAACGTGATGTGCCAGGGCATCGATGAGCTCGGGAACGCCGGCGACCTCGGGCATCACGTCCACGCGCAGTCCATGCTCGCGGGCGGTCTGCGCGGCCATCGGGCCGATACAGGCGATGATGGTGCGGGTGTGCGGCTTGCCGGCGATGCCGACCAGGTTCTTCACCGTCGACGAGGAGGTGAAGCACACCGCGTCGAAGCCACCCGACTTGATCATGTCGCGGACTTCCTGGCTGGGCGGGGCGGCGCGCACCGTGCGGTAGGCGACTACGTCCTCCACGGACCAGCCGAGCTCCACCAGGCCGTCGACGAGGGTGTCGGTGGCGATGTCGGCGCGCGGCAGCAGCACCCGGTCCACCGGATCAAGGTCCTGGTCATAGGCGGGGAACACATCCACCAGGCCCGACGCATTGCGCGCATTGGACTTCGGCAGCAGTTCCGGGGTGATGCCCAGGTCGCGGACCGCCTGGGCAGTCTTGGCGCCGACGGCGGCGACACGCACACCGGCGAGCGCCCGGGCGTCCAGTCCGAACTCGGCGAGCTTCTCCCACACGGCCTTGACCGCGTTGACGGAGGTGAACACGATCCAGTGGTAGCGGCCGTCCACCAGGCCCTTGATGGCGCGTTCCATCTGGGCGGGGCTGCGCGGCGGCTCCACGGAGATCGTGGGCACCTCGATGGGGATCGCGCCGTGGGACGCCAGGCGCGCGCTCATGGGGCCGGCCTGGTCCTTGGCGCGCGGCACCAGCACGGTCCACCCGTACAGCGAGCGGTTCTCCCACCAGGAGTACTTGCTGCGCCGGCTGGCCTGGGTGCCCACCGTGACGACGAGCTCCTGGGGCATCTCCCCCTCCTTCGCCAGCGGCCCGGAGGCGGCGACGACGGACTTGAGGGTGTCGAGGGTGACGTCGTAGGAACGCTGACGCCGGGTCGTGGCGTGCGTGGTCACGGTGACCTGGGTGCTGCCGACCACATCGCGCTTCTTGAGTTCCCCGGTGATCACCGGCAGGTCGGACGGCGCGGCGGTGAGGATCAGTGGCTTGGGTGCCGCGGCGATGCCGTCCCAGTCGGGCTCGGAGCCGGTGTCGGTGGTCAGGTCCACCGCGGTGTAGCCGTCGCCGGTGGCGATACCGGTGTAGGCGGGCAGGGCCGAGGCTCCGGTCATACCGGGGACGACCTCGAACTCCACGCCGAGGGCGGCGACCTCCTGCAGTTCCATGAGTACCGCCGGGTTACTCACCGGGTTGCCGGCGACGAGGCGGACCACGCTGTGACCGTGGTGCACGTGATCGACCATCGCGTGGGCGACCTCGGCGGCCTCCACGGGGCGGATCTCGTCCGGGTCGGGGCTATCGGGGTAGGCGGCGTAGCCGGACGCCTCCGCGTCGCGGGCGGCCTCCTCGGCAGCCGCGTGCACGGCCACCGCCTCGGCGGTGTGCGGTGCGGCGAAGACGATCTCGGCGGCGGTGACCTCGGTAGGACGGCGCGGGCGGCGGCGAGCACCGGCGGCCTTCGCCGCCTCCAGCTCGGCTTCCCACTCCTTCTCCGCGGCGGCACGCTTGTCCTCGGGCACCGGCAGCTGCTCGGCGATGATGCCGCGCACGGCGGCGGTGACGGCGGGGTCGACCCACACCCTCGAGGTGTTCTCGAGAATCTCGCGGGCGCGGACAGTCAGCAGCTCCGGGTTTCCGGGGCCGGCGCCGACGAACAGGACGCGTCCGCGGCCAGTCAGGGGACTGTTCGTGGGTCCCGTCTGGGGGATTCCGGCAGTGGTCATGGAGGTGACTTTCTCAGGTAGGTCAGGCTGTGCTGTGTGGACGGGGTGCGACGGACCGGTCAATACCAGGTCAACGTGCACCGACGATGTCGGTGATGATCTCGGCGGCCCCGCCGTCGATGAGCTCGCGTCCCACGGCATGGCCGAGGTCGGCGGCGGTAGACAGCCACGGGCCCTGCGGTATCTCCAGGTCGACTGACCGCTCGCGAAGGAGCTGTCTTGACCCGTCGAGGGCAAACACACCGCCGCGCAGGGTCAGCGTGCCATCGATGTAGGTTGACCAGGCACCAACGGGTGCGGTGCATCCGGCCTGGAGTTCCGCCAGCACGGCGCGCTCGGCGACGGCGGTGGCATGGGCGACCGGATCGTCCAGCCCGAGGACGGCGGCGACGGCCTCCTCGTCGTCGGCACGAACCTCCACGCACAACGCCCCCTGGGCGGGTGCGGGCAGGATGTCGTCCACCGACACCGTCTCCGAGGCCCGGTCGAGCACACCAACGCGTTCCAGCCCGGCACGGGCCAGCACCACGGCGGCGAGGTCGTCGTCGCTGACGCGTCCCATACGGGTGTCGATATTGCCGCGCAGCGGGCAAACCTCGAGGTCCGGACGCAGCGCGCGGATCTGGGACACCCGACGCGGAGCACCGGTACCGACCTTTGCCCCCTCGGGCAGATCACGCAGGGACAGTCCGTTGATGCTGACCAGCACCTCGCGCGGGTCGACACGCGGCGGTACGACGGCGATGAACCGCTCGTCCGGTGCGGTGGGCAGGTCCTTGAAGGAATGCACCGCGACATCGCACTCGCCGTCGGCCAGCGCATTGCGCAGGGTCTCGGTGAATACGCCGACACCGATCCGGTTGACCGGGGTCTGGGCCTTCTGGGAGGCATCACCAGGGGTGTGCACGAAGTGCAGTTCGGCGGCGCCGGCGGCCTCCCCGAACATGTCCTTCAGGACGCCGGTCAGGGCGTCGCGCACGGTGCCGGCCTGGGTGCGTGCCAGGTTACTGGCACGCGTCCCGACGAGGAGGTCGCGCGCCTCAGCGGACTGACTGCTCACGAAGCCTCCTCGATATCCGTCTCACCTGTGTCGTGCGTTGTGTCTTGCGCCGAATTCTCCTGCTGCACCGTTTGCTGCAGGACGTTACCGATCCGGGCCTTGCCCGCATCCCCCGGCTCGATGGCCTGGGACACCGAGGACGTGGAACCGGCCGGCAGGTTAAACAGCGTGGCCAAGGCCTCCGCGTAGTTCACCGTGCCGTCCTGCGAACTGAGTTTCTTCACCTGCACGGTCGGGGTGTGCAGGAGTTTGTCGACCACGCGACGTACCGTGCGAGCGACCTCGGCACGGTCGCCGTCGGCCATGCCGGGCGTGCGGCGGACCAACTGGCCGAGCTCGTCGTCGACGACGTCGGCGGCCCGGCGACGCAGCGCCTTCACCGTCGGCACCACCGACTGCACGCGCACCTGTTCCAGGTACTCGGCGAGTTCCGTGGCCACGATGGTGCGGGCGGCGGACTCGTCGCGGGCACCGTCACCGGCGAGTGCGGTGAGCTCCTCGATGTTCAACAGGCGCACGTCGGCGACGTCCATCACCGCGTCGTCGATGTCACGCGGCATCGACAGGTCGACCAGCACCATACGGTGCGGGCTGTTGCGCTGCGCCTGCGCAAGGTCGTCCGGCCCGAGCACGGTGCCGACGGCACCGGTGGCGGAGACGACGACGGCCGCACCGTCCAGTGCGTCCTGCAGTCCATCGAAGCCGCTCGCGGCGGCGTCCACGCCGGCCTCGCGGGCATGGGTGGCGAGGTTCTCCGCACGTGCCACCGTCCGGTTGACCACGGTGACCTGGCGGACGCCGGAGCGTCCGAGGTAGGTCGACGCCAGCGAGGCCATCGCCCCGGCGCCGATGACCACCGCGTCGCGTCCTGCCATGTCCGCCACGCCGAGCTCCGCGAGCGCGTGGTCCAGCGCGAAGCTGACCATCGAGGAACCGGCCTCGTCCACGCTGGTCTCGGTGTGCACGCGCTTGCCCGTGCGCAGCGCGCGCTGGGTGAGGTCGTGCAGCGTGGTGCCGACAGCGCCATTGTCAGAGGCGGAGGTGTAGGCATTGCGCAGCTGGCCAATGACCTGCTGCTCCCCCACCACCATCGAATCCAGACCCGCGGCCACGGTGAGCATGTGCTCCGCGGCGGCGTCGGCATAGCGGACGTACAGGTAGGGCTCCAGGTCCACGGCCTGCATATCGGCGTGCGCGGCGATCGTCTCCACGACGTGGTCGAGCGCGGGGTGGAAGGCGGAAGTCGCGACGTAGAACTCCATGCGGTTGCACGTCGAGAGGATCAAAGCCTCGGTGACGCAGTCGCCGGCGACCAGGTCGCGCTCCAACCGGTTGAGTTCCGCCGGGGAGACCGACGCCTTCTCGAGAACCGGCACTGGTGCCGACCGGAAGGACAAACCGACCAGAAGGACGGCTGCCGGTCCGGTGATCCCGAGTCCTGCCATGGCTGCACAGCCTCCCGCGAAATCGTCAGTGGTTACTCTTGCGCTGTGACGGTCCCACCCACCGACGCGCGGCGGGCGACGCCGTCCAGCGTTACCGGGTACCTACGGTATCCCCTTATGGGTCCCAATAACAAAAGCACCGGAGAGCGCTGTTACCGACCCCCGGTTAACGGGACTGGGCTGAGGGGCCGGTCGACCCAGCCTCCGCGCGCGCCGCGGCGAGGGCCTCCAGCAGTTCCTCGTCATCGATCTCCCAGCACGCCACCTCCTCGTCATCGACGAGGATGACCGGGACCCGGTCACCGAACTCCACGGCGAGCGCACGGTCGGTGTCGACGTCGACGACCTGCAGGACGGCCCCCTGCCCCGCGCACACCGGCTCGATCTGCCGACGCACGCGCGCGCAGGACCCGCAGGTCTCGCGGACCATGATCGTCACGGTCGGGGTGTGTTCGTTGCTCGACTCCATGTCCCCCAGCCTAGAACAGGCGCCCGGCGTACATGACGGGTCATGCCGGGACATAACGAAAGCGCGGCCCCGCTCCCCGGTGATGGGGAGTCGGGACCGCGCCTCGTGGGGCATCGGCCTATTTACCGAGCTTCCGACGCTGAACGCGGGTCCGGCGAAGCATCTTGCGGTGCTTCTTCTTCGACATGCGCTTGCGACGCTTCTTGATGACAGAACCCATGGGTCCTCCCTCGTGGTAGGTCTTCGGTTAAGGATCATGCTGCTGGTCGGTTCCCGCACAGTACGCGATGGCACCGCAGGCGGACGGCAAACGGCAGGATAACCTCACCGATCGGGACCGATCCGACACGAATGCGGTCTAGTTTAACTGGCGGAGCGTTGCAACGGCAAAAGACCCCTCCCTCTCACCGACTCAAGGTCGATGTGAGGGAGGGGTCTCGAGTCCCGGCTAGCCGGTCTGGCCCGCCTCGTAGATCGAGGCACCCAGGTATTCCTGCACCGCCTGCTCATGCACGCGGAAGGAACGTCCGACACGCACCGCCGGCAGTTCACCGGAGTGAACCAGGCGGTAGACGGTCATCTTGGACACCCGCATTAGCTCGGCGACCTCTGCGACCGTCAGGAACGTACCACTGTCATTGTTTGCCATAATTTCCAATCCTTACGACGCACGCACGCGCTGCAGGCTTCCCCTCCTGCAGAACTTCGACACGTCGGGCGCTCGCCCTATCCTATCGTTAATCTCGTGAATATTGCGACGAGAATGACAAAAGTTAACGGCTGAAGACCTGGGAGACGGGAGACACTGGTGACACGGTTGTGACTTGAGGGACGCAGGGGGCGTCACACCGTTACCCCCACCCCCGGACGGGGGAAGCGGGTAGGTCGGCCTACTTCTCGTCAGCCGGGCGGCCGAGCTCCACAGAGCGGTCCACACAGGCCTGCATCGCCCGGAAGAATGCGGTCCGCAGACCGTTCTCCTCGAGACCACGGGTGGCCGCAGCGGTCGTCCCGCCGGGGCTCGTGACGTTGGCGCGCAGATCCACGGGGTTCTTCTCCCCCTGGGCCATCATCGTGGCCGCGCCCTCGACCGTGGCGATCGCGAGCTGCTGAGCGACCGGACGGGCCAGGCCGAGCTGCACGCCGGCGTCCGTCATCGCCTCGGCGACCATGAAGATGTAGGCGGGGCCGGAACCGGAGACGGCGGTGACCGCGTCGATGTCCTTCTCCGCCACGGCGACGGACTGGCCGACGGTGGCGAAGAGGTCCTTGACTGCCTCAACCTGCTCGGCGGAGGTGAACCGTCCACCGGCGACAGCGCTCATGCCCTTGCCGACGAGCATCGGGGTGTTCGGCATGACCCGCACGGCCGGCACTCCGGCAGCCAGGGCGGATTCCATGGTCCCCAGGCTGACACCTGCGGCGACGGAGACGACGACGGTCTCGGCGTCGTTGTTGTCCAGCGTCGAGGAGATGTCCTCCAGGACGGAGACGACGATGTGGGGCTTCACGGCGATGACCACGAAGTCGGCCTCCGCGGCTGCGGTGGCGGCGTCGTCCGCACCGGTGATGCCGTACTTCTCGTGGAGAAAGTTGAGGCGGTCGGAACTCGGGTCGAAGACGACGACGTCGGGTTTGTCGGCCGACCCCCCGTCAGCCACGAGACCCGAGATCAGGGCCTCACCGATGTTTCCTCCGCCGATAAATGCAATACGTGTCATACCCACCAGCGTGCCAGGCGAGGGTGAAGCACGCCACTTGCGGGGTATCAGACGGACATGATCAGGCGCGGGCCGAGCGTAATGACCAGGCCAACGATGAACGCCAGGATCAGCACGAGCGTGTGCCGGTGGCGCAGCAGGGCGTGGACGACGCCGACACACACCAGCGTGACGACACCGGCCATGACCAGAACAAGCGCGGTGGGCAGCTTGTCCCACAGCAGGGTGAAGCCGAAGAAGATGACAACTCCGACCACCAGCGCGATCGCGGTCTGGCCCAGCAGTGCGGGCCAGGAGATGGCGTCGTCCTCGTACTCGACGATCTTGTCGGAGTCGCCCTCCTCGGCCTCTGCGACGGGGGCGGCGTCGGAGTCGACGTCGGCGTCGGGGACAGCCGTCTCGGCCGGCTCGTGATCCTCGAGCGGCTCGGGGGTGTCAGCCTCGTCGTCCTGGACCGAGTCTTGCACCGAGGTCTCGTCAGCATCATCGACGGAAGGGTCGACGCGCGGAATGACCGTGGTCGCACTGGAGTCGAAGACCTGCTCATCGAGCGACTCATCGTGGAGTTCCTCGTCTACAACTTCCCCATCGACGACCTCCCCATCAACGACGGCGGCCTCGTCGGCCTCGTCGTCGTTGCCCTCAGCGAGGTCCTCGGTAGCGTCCTCAGAGACCTCTTCGGCAGCGTCCTGCTCGGTGGCGTCCCCGGCCGGGCCGTCATCGAGTTCGTGACCACCACGGTGGGGGTGGGCGTCGGCAACCTGATCGGCCTGAACAGCACTATCGCCGCTGTCACTACCGTCGTCGGCAGCAGCGGCGAGGTCCTCATCATTGACGACGGGAATGGAACCGGTCAGCTCGGAGACGGAGACTCCACCGTCATCGAGGTTGCGTCGACGCCGAGGACGGTCTGCTCTGCGAGCACCGTCCTTGGCGTTGCGGGCCATAAGCTCCGCAACAGTCAGCTTCTCACTCATCCGTCGTTCCCATCATCGGTCATCACCTGCCGGACCGGTCGGCAGGCCCAAGACACCTTCGTGACCGCCGAACTTACCCGACGACTGCCACCCATGTCTCAATTATCAGGTGACAGTTTACAGTTATCACGTGTACAGCCCACATCGAAGCAACGACGGGCCCACGAAATCCGGGTGAACCGTGCGTCCACCTGTGCTTTCATCGAGTGCCGCTACCCCACCAGCGTAGCCCCCTCCGCAGAGACCGCCGGCATCCGGAGCAGACGACCTGCCAATTAGCTGGTCTTGTCGACCTCGATGTTCGGGTCGAAGTCTGCCGCATCGGCGGCGTCCGCCCGACGCAGAATCACACCTTCACGCAGCGCCCACGGGCACAACTGCAGCTGCTCGATACCCAGATGACGCATCGTCGCCTCAGCCACGAGCGCACCGGCGACGACCTGTGCCGAGCGGTCCACGGACACGCCCTCGAGCTCCGCACGGTCCGCCGCCGTCATCCGGGAGATAAACGAGGTCAACTGCCGCACACCAGGGCGGGTCAATACCCGTCGCACCCGCGGCCCCGCCGATGACGGAGCCGCACCGGTGAGGCGTGCGAGCATCCGGAAGGTCTTCGACGTACCCACCGCCAGGTCCACCGGTCCAGCCTCCTTGAGCTGCTTGACCGGCTCTTCGAGCGTCTCGTCGATATGGGCGGCCAGTGCCTTGATCTCCTTGCGGCTGGGCGGGTCCGTCCGGAACCAGTCGTGCGTCAGGCGCCCGGCACCCAGGTTCACCGACAGCGCCACGTCCGGCAGTTCGTTGACCCCCACCGACATCTCCAGGGAGCCACCACCAATGTCCAGATCGCAGATGCGTCCGGCAGACCAGCCGAACCAACGGCGCACCGCCAGGAACGTCAGCTCCGCCTCCGCAGTGCCGGACAGGATGCGCAGCTGCACACCGGTCTGCTCCTCGACCTCAGCCAGCACGGCCTCGGAATTCGTCGCCGAGCGCAGCGCCGAGGTCGCGAACGGCAGCATTTCGTCACAGTGGAACTGTTCCGACATCTCCGCGGCGAGCCCAACCCCCTTGATCAGCTTGCGGACGCCCTTCGCGGTGATAGCGCCGTCCTCGTCGAGGTACTCGACGAGCCGCATCGGCGTCTTCCAGTTGCTCATGGGGGTTGGCGGACCACCCGGAGCCATGTCCACCACCACGAGGTGGACCGTGTTGCTTCCCACATCCAAGACACCTAGTCGCACGGTTTCAACCCTATCCGGTCTACGGTGTTGACCGTGACCCATTCTGTTCTTTCCAACATCACCAGCGGCTACCCGGACGGGACCCCGGCCGACCTCTCGGTGCGTTCAGGACAGGAGACTCCCGCCGATCATCCGCGCGAGTACCTGGAGTTCACCGACCCGGCGGATTCCGAACACATCGTCTCGGTCGATCTTACGTGGCTCCTGTCAACCTACCGGTGCCGCTTCGGCACGGATGCCTGCCACGGCATCGACGCCGAGCACCCCGACGTGGGCTGTTGCGTGCACGGCGCCTTCCTCACCGACGATGACGACCGCGGTGCCCTCGCCGAAATCGTGCCCCAGCTGACCGACGAGGACTGGCAGTTCCGTTCCATGGTGATGGATGGTGCCCAGGAATCGGAACCCGCGTCCGACGGCATCGAGCCGTGGCTGGTGTGGGACGAACTCGACGGCGACGACACCGACTCCGGCGAGCCGGAACCCGCCCTCAAGACCCGGGTGCACGAGGGTGCCTGCGTCTTCGCCAACCGCGCCGATCATCCCGGTGGTGCCGGCTGCGCATTGCACGGCTGGGCGCTGAAGAACGACGTCGCCCTGACCGTGGCCAAGCCCGAGGTCTGCTGGCAGCTGCCGCTGCGCCGGTTGGAGGACTGGGAGACCAGGTCGGACGGCGCGGAGGTGCTGCGCACCACGGTCACCGAGTACACGCGGCGCGGGTGGGGTGCCGGCGGAGAGGACTTCGACTGGTACTGCACCTCGGACCCGGGCTGCCACACCGGCGACGAGGCCCTGTGGTCCACCCATGCCGAGGAACTGTGCGAACTTATCGGCACCGAGGCTTATGACGTGGTGGCCGAGCACTGCCGTCAGCGCGAGGAGATGGCGCGCCTGGCGCCGTCCGGCTTCCCCCTGCTCTCGATCCACCCGGCGACCGCCGCGGCGCACCGCTAACGCAGTACCGCTACCCCTCGAACTTGTAGCCCAGCCCCCGCACTGTCACCAGGATCGACGGCGAGGACGGGGTCTGCTCGATCTTCGATCGCAGCCGCTTGACGTGCACGTCCAGGGTCTTGGTGTCGCCGACGTAGTCGATGCCCCACACCCGGTCGATCAACTGGCCGCGGGTGAGCACGCGCCCCTCATTGCGCATCAGGTACTCCAGCAGATCGAACTCCTTGAGCGGCAAGGCCACCGGGTCGCCGTCGACGGCAACGGTGTGGCGTTCCACGTCCAGCACCACCCGTGGGCTGCGCAGCACCAGGCTGTCGTCGCCCTCCCCCTCGTCCAGCGCGCTGTCTCCCCCGCGTCGCAGCACCGCACGAATACGGGCGATGAGTTCGCGGGCGGAGTAGGGCTTGGTCACGTAGTCGTCGGCACCGATCTCCAGGCCCACGACCTTGTCGATCTCACTGTCGCGGGCGGTGACCATGATCACCGGCACCGAAGAGACCGCGCGCAGTTGGGTGCACACCTCGGTGCCGGACATGCCGGGCAACATCACGTCGAGCAGCACCAGGTCGATGCCGTGTGCGTCGAAAAGCTTCAGCGCGGTCGGCCCATCGGCGGCGGTGTAGACCCCGAACCCCTCCTTCTGGAGGAGAAAGGCCAACGGTTCGGCGAGTGATTCCTCGTCCTCGACGAGCAGGACGGTGGGACGGTCACTGGACATAGCGGGAATATGGTCCTCACACGTTGCGCCGGCCGCGGTACGGCCGGACAGGATGGAGCTGACGATTCCCGGCGAGGTTGCCGGGAGACGACGTTATTGTAAACTCCGCGCGCGGATCCTGCCGGGTGAACGCGGTCATTGACCACGGGCGAGCAGTTGCTCCTCGGTGAAACGGTCCTGGTCGGGAACGTTTTCCTCGGCAACCGCGGAACGGTCCAGCACCGGGAACTCCAGGGAGAAGGTCGACCCCGTGCCCGGCTGCGACCACAAGGAGACATTGCCGCCGTGGTTGATCACGGTGTGCTTGACCACCGCGAGTCCCAACCCGGTGCCGCCAGTGGCCCGGGAGCGGGCCTTGTCCACACGGAAGAAGCGTTCGAAGACCCGCTTCTGCTGGTCCGGGGCGATGCCGATGCCCCGGTCGGTCACCCGGATCACCACCGAAGAACCACGGACCGCCCGGCTGATGCTGACCGGGGTGTCGTCCGGCGAGTAGTTGATGGCGTTGGCGATCAGGTTCGTCACGGCGGTGACGAGGAGCTCCTCATCACCGGTGAGCCAGGCATCGCCCGGGGAGTCGGTGATCAGGTCGATATTCTCGACCTCCGCGGCAACGCGGGATCGCTCCACCGCCTTGTCGATGACCCGGTCCACGCTGACCGGGCGTACGTCGGGCAGCGACTCGGCCCCCTGCAGCTTCGACAGGCCGATCAACTCGGAGATCATCGTGGAGACCCGTCGGGTTTCCATCTGGAGCTTGTCGCCGAAATACTCGACCATGTCCGGGTCGTCGCTGGCCTCCAGCATGGTCTCCACCAGCAGGGAGATCGCCCCGACGGGGGTCTTCAACTCGTGGGAGACATTCGCCACGAAGTCGCGACGAGCGGCCTCCATGCGCACGTTCTCGGAGTTGTCGTTGGCGTAGACCACCACGAACCTACTGTCCACAGAGGTCAGCAGCCGCACGGTCACCGCCACGGAGAACACCGGCCCCACCGCCCCGGTACCGGGATGCAGCACACCGTCGCGCGGCTCCCCGTCATCGAAGACGCGCTGGGCCAGGCGGTGCACCTCCGGGACGAGGTGCCGGCCCTCGACCACCCCGAGATCCTGCACACTGCGGTTGGTGAATACCAAGTCCTCGCGCAGGTCGACCACCGCGACCCCCAGCGGGGACGATTCCAGGGCGAAGTGCATCACCTGGGCGATGGTCGACACCCGATTGTGCTGGGTCTCCCGGCGGATTCGTTCCTTTTCACGCCGGTCCGCCCGTCGGCGAAGCACCGTCACCACCAGGGTGACGGCGATGCCTACGACGAGCCCCAGCAGGACTCCCCCGGCCAACGGCAGGACGATCTCTGATTCCACGTCCGTTGCGTCCTACTCGTCCCGTCTCGTCCCGTCCTACGCCGTGGCTTACTTGCCGCCCTGGGCGGCGACCGCGGCGGCGCCAGCCTCGGCGGCCTCCGGGTCGAGGTACTCGCCGCCCGGGTTGAGCACCGAGCCCTTCTCGTCGAAGCGGTAGACCAGCGGGATGCCGGTCGGGATGTTCAGCCCGGCGATGTCCTCGTCGGAGATCTTGTCGAGGTGCTTGACCAACGCACGCAGCGAGTTGCCGTGTGCGGCGACGACCACGGTCTCCCCTGCCTCCAGGCGGGGCAGGATGGAGGTCTCGTAGTAGGGGATGAAGCGCTTGACCACGTCGAGCAGGCACTCGGTCTTCGGAACCTCGGCCAGGTTGGCGTAGCGCGGGTCGTCCGACTGGGAGTACTCGGTGCCGTCCTCCAGCTCCGGCGGCGGGGTGTCGTAGCTCCGACGCCACGCCATGAACTGGTCCTCGCCGTACTTTTCCTTGGTCTCGGCCTTGTTCAGGCCCTGCAGCGCACCGTAGTGGCGCTCGTTGAGGCGCCAGTCGCGCACCACGGGGATCCAGTGGCGGTCGGCGGCGTCCAACGCCAGGTTGGCGGTGGTGATGGCCCGGCGCAACAGCGAGGTGTACAGGACAGTGGGCTCCAGGCCTGCCTCGGCGATCATCTTGCCGCCGCGCACGGCCTCCTCCCGTCCCTGGTCGGTGAGGTCGACGTCCACCCAGCCGGTGAACTGGTTAGAAGCATTCCACTCGCTCTGCCCGTGGCGGAGGAGGATCAGCGTGCCATGGTTGTTTTCACTCATGGTTCTCATTGTGCCACGCATCGGCCCACCGCACAGGGGGACGCGACAGGACGCGGCAGGACGCTACGGCGTCGGTGGCGCCGACGGGGTGCCCTGCCCACCCCCGGCGCGTCCTGCGCGCTCTGCGCGGTCCGCCCGGTCCTTACGCTCGGCGGCGCGCTCGTCCTCGTAGCCGGGACGCAGCCGCTGGAACGCCTCGAGGTTGCGGGTGGACTCCCCGCGGTCGAGCCGCCACTCCCACTCACGCCTGATCGACGTCTCGAAACCCAGCTCCAGGATGTGGTTGAAGTCCCCGTCGGCGAGCTCCAGGACCTGGCCGAGGATGCGCTGCACGTCCTCGGCGGTGGTGGTGTCGGGGAACTGGCCGGCGAGGTAGATGTCGTTGTTGTTGTCCAGCGTGTAGTGCACGCCGTAGGCCTTGCGGTTGTGCTGCAGCAGCAGGCGGTAGACTTCCGCGTGAGCCTCTTCGACCGCGCGGCACACGAAGGCTTCGACGCGCAGCATGCCGTCCTGCGGGATGAACAGGGCGTTGGTCTTCAGCCGGCGTTCACCGGGCAGCACGACCACGGCCACGTCGTTGGAGACCTCGAAGTCGACCTCCGCGGCGTGAAGAAGTTCTTGCAGCTGCTGTAGTTCCATGGGATCGAACTTACCCGCCCGTGGTACCGCTGGGGTCACGGGAGGCCAGGGAACTCAGCGCCACACCGGGTTCCGAGCATCCGTGGGAGCGCCACCGCTCCACAAGTGAGGAGTACTCGGCGACCATCCGGTCCACGGTCACGTCCCAGGAGTACTCGGCGGCGTGGGACGGGGCGAGGTCGGACATGGAGTTACGCAGGTCATCGTCCATGATCAGGTTCTCCAGCGCACTGGCCCAGTCGGCGGGGTCGTGCCCGTCGACGAGCACGCCGCTCTCCCCCTCCGTCACGGTCAGCGGCAGACCGCCGACGCGGGCGGCGACCACCGGTGTGCCGGACGCTTGGGCCTCCAGCGCCACCAGGCCGAAGGACTCGTTGTAGCTGGGCACGGCGATGATATCGGCGGCCTGGTAGACACTGACCAGTTCCTCCGGCGGGCGCGGCGACAGGAACCGCACGTAGCCGGACACCCCGAGCTCGGCGGCGAGTTCATGCAGTTCGTCCGGACGTTCCATACCCGTGCCGGACGGCCCGCCGCAGATCACCACGCGGATGTTCTGCTCCGGGTGCCGCCGGATCAGGTCGGCGGCGGCGCGCAGCAGGATGTGCGGTCCCTTGAGCGCCTGCAGACGTCCGATGAAGGCAATGACCTTGGCGCGCAGCGGGATGCCGAGTTCGCGGCGGGCTCGCTCGGTGGCCCGGTCGGAGCCGGGGGTGAACCGGTCGACGTCCACGCCCGGGGAGACGACCGTGAGGTCGGCGGTGTCGGCGTCATAGGCGGTGACCAGGGCGTCCGCCTCGTCCTGCGTATTGACGATGATGCGGTCGGCGTTGTCGATGATCTGCTGCTCGCAGATGCGGCGGGACTCCGGCTCCGGGGTGTCGCCCTCGGCCAGCCCGAGGTTCTTCACCGCCGCCCAGGTGTGCGCGGTGTGCACCAGCGGCACGCCCCACAGGTCACGCAGCAGCCAGCCGACCTGGCCGGACAGCCAGTAGTGCGAGTGGATCAGGTCGTAGCGTCCCGCACCAGTGCGGTCGGCGGCGCCGGACGTGCCGGACGTGCCGGACGTATCGGCCGCCGCCGCCTCGCGACGCACGAAGGACAGCACCGAGCCGGTGAACGCTGCGAGCTGCGTGGGCAGCGACTCCTTGGGCAGCCCCTCGAAGGGCCCCGCCACACAGTTGATCACCCGCAATCCCGGCGCGACCTGCACGACCTCACCCTGGGAGGCGCGCGTGGCGCGGGTAAAGACATCGACCTCCACGCCATGGCCAGCGAGATGCTCGGCGACATTGCGGACGTAGACGTTCATCCCGCCGGCGTCCCCGATCCCGGGTTGTTCCAGCGGCGAGGTGTGCATGGAGATCATGGCGACGCGCATAACGTCCCAGAATATGCCGGGCCGTACCCGCGTGCTACTCGGATCCTTACCCAGAGACTTATTCGGGGTCGAGCGTCACGCCGATCCATACAGGCTCGGGCACCAGCGTCACCCCGAAGGCCTCGCGCACCCCGTCGCGCACCGCGCGGGCGAGTTCCACGATGTCCGCAGAGGACGCCTGCCCCCGGTTCGTCAGCGCCAGCGTGTGCTTGCTCGACAGACCCGCCCGTTCGCTACCGGGAACGTGCCAGCCCCGCGCAAAGCCCGCGCGCTCGATCAGCCAGGCCGCCGAGAGTTTCTCCATCTTCTCCCCCGCAGCGTCACCGGCCGGGAAGCGCGGCATCGCCGCAGCGTCCTGCTCCCCACGCGAAGACGCCACCAGGCGCTGCACCTCATCGGCCGTCGCCGCGTCGACGACAGGGTTGGTGAAGAAGGACCCGGCCGACCAGGTGTCGTGATCGGCATCGTCGAGGACCATGCCCTTGCCGCGACGCAGCTCCAGCACCATGTCGCGGACCTCGGAGGCAGGACGCCGCGACGTCCCGTCCTGCTCGGTCACGCCGAGTCGGCGCGCCAGCTCCCCGAAGCGCAACGGGGCGCTGAGACCGTCGGTGGACAGGGAAAACTCCACGGCGGTGACCACCGCGCGCGAGGTGAATTTCAGGTTGGAGTAGCGGTAGCCCAGCTCCAGAGACTCCGGTGACACCCACGAGGTCTCCCCCGTGGAGCGATCGAACAACTGCACGCGGTGCAGCGTCTGGGAGACCTCCGCACCATAAGCGCCGACGTTCTGCACCGGGGTCGCACCGACGGAGCCAGGAATGCCGGACAGGCATTCCAGGCCACCGAGGCCGGCGTCGACCGTGGCGGCGACGAGGTCGTCCCACACTACCCCGGCAAAAGCCCTGACCACGCCGGACGCCGCGTCGATCGCGACGTCTGTACCGTCCTTCCCCTCGCTCTCCAGCACGACGGCGACGAGGCCGGCGACGTCCTCGCCGACGACGAGGTTGGAGCCGCCACCGACGACGAGAAGGGGGACGCCAGCCTCATCGAGGCTGCGTACAACCTCGGCGACGGCATCCGCCGAGCGACAGCACAGGGTGTGCGCGGGGGCACCGCCGACCCGCAATGTGGTCAAGTCAGCGAAGCTTCGCGACGACGTTTCGACGTCATCCCTACTGGTCAGATGCCCTAACGTTGCGGAGGGCAAGGAAATTATTCTCGGCTGGAACGTAAAATCAGGACGTGGCACACTTATGATGTTAGCCTTTCTGCATGACAACACACATCGAGTCCTCCACGACCGTCAACCACCCGCTGGACAAGGTCATCAAGGCCCTGAGCTCCAAGGAGTACTGGGAGTACGAGGCCCAGAACCTGTCCGAGGTCCCCGGCGAGGTCAACTCCTTCACCGCCGAGCCCATCGAGGTCGTCCTCTTCGAGGTCCTGCCCACCGACGCACTGCCCGAGGCCGTGCGCTCCATGGTCTCCCAGAACCTGAAGCTCAAGCGCACCGTCACCTTCGGTGATGAGAAGGACGGCGTCGTCAACGGCGACATGGCCGCCGAGGTCAAGGGCGCCCCGGTCAAGTTCGGCGCCGAGCTGACCCTCACCGGTGAGGGCGACTCCACCACCCTGTCCGCCGAGGCCGACATCGACGTCACCATCCCCATGGTCGGCCCGGTCATCGAGCCCAAGGTCGCCGACGCCGTCCGCGACATCATCAACAACGAGAACACCCTCATCGACACCTGGATCAAGGAAAACCTCTGATCCACCCCGTGAACCTGCGGATCACCGCACAATCCACCGGATAATCGCCGTATTGCTGGCGCCAGTGGGTAGTCATGGTTCACACTGGTCCGGTGAGCACTTCAAACAGCACCGGACCATCCGCCGCCGGCCCGCAGGGCTGGGGGGCCCAATCACCGCAGGACGGCGGCAACGCCGGACGCAAGCGGTCGGGCCGGTGGTGGAAGATTCTCCTCGTCGTCATCATCGTCCTCGCCATCCTGGCGGCGGTCGCCGAATTCGGACTGCGCGCCTACGCGAAGAACACGGTGGTCGACGAGATCCGTTCCTCCGCGGAAGAGCGCGGCACCGAACTCACCGAGGACCCCTCGGTGAGTTTCGGCACGTCTCCCCTCCTGCTCGGACTACTGCAGGGCAAGATCCCCTCCTTCGAGGCCGACCTGCCTTCCAGCCTGGACGTGACCTACGAGGACTCCGACCAATCGCGCCCGGTCGTCACCGGTCAGCCGGCGATGAAGATCAACGCCAAGGACATGTCCACCGACAGTGACAATCCCACCGCCGGTGAGATCACCGTGGACACCACCCTTCCGCCGGACTTCCTACTCTCGGAGATCCAGAAGTCGCAGGCGGAGGGCTCCGGTGACGACGCCGAGGGCGCAGGCGGCCTGCTCGAGGGCCTCATCGAAGTCACGGGCGTGCAGATGAACACCGCCGACAACACCATGGACCTGGAGATCACCGGCGGGCTGGCGACGCTGAGCATGACCCCGGTCGTCGACAATGGTGCACTGAACTTCGAGGTGCAGAACCTGCAGATCCTGGGGATGGACCTGCCGGAGTCGATGGTGCAGTCGCTCACCGACTCACTGCAGGAGACCGTCAACGACGTTGAGGGCCTGCAGATCCAGGATGCGACGATCACCGAGGACGGCCTGACGGTCCAGCTACACGGCACGGACGTGAGCCTCGACGACGTCTCCTCGTCCACCTCCAGCTTCTCGGATGACTCGGGGCAGGACTCAGGACAGGACACTCAGGAGGGCTAACCAGCCAAGCCCGCCCCGCGCGGGCATCCCGAGAGAGCAACCCCACAGGTTGGCACGACCAACCTGTGGGGTTGCTTTCTGCGTTGGGACGGCACACTGCCGCTCCCGCACCTCTCCCCCACATGGGGGTGTGATCTGGCGCACATGGAGTGAATGCTCCAATCGGTCACGCGTGATTGTTTCTGGGTGCTACAACTAGCAGCATGATTTCCGTAGGCGAACCACAGTATTAGTCTCCGGAAGCATTCCACTGCACAGACAACACTCGGAGGCTTTCCTTGAGTGACACCCCACCCGTGAGAATCGCCAACTTCTCCGGCTTCTACGGTGACCGCGACAGCGCGATGAAAGAAATGCTCGACGGCGGTGACATCGACTACCTCACCGGCGACTACCTGGCCGAACTCACCATGCTCATCCTGGCCAAGGGAATGATGAAGGACCCCACGCTGGGCTACGCCAAGCGGTTCATCGACCACCTGGACTCCTGCCTCGACAGCATTTCCGAGCGCGGCGTCAAGGTCGTGACGAACGCCGGCGGGCTCAACCCGTCCGGCCTCGCGGCCGCGCTGCGCGAGAAGATCAGCGAGCGCGGACTGGACCTCACCGTCGCCTACGTCGACGGTGATGACGTCCGGGAACCATTACGACCGACTGTTCCTGATGCGCTCTGCGCCAACGCCTACCTCGGGGCATTCGGCATCGTCGAGTGCCTCTCCTCCGGCGCCGACATCGTGGTCACCGGCCGCGTCACCGACGCCTCGGTGGTCGTGGCACCAGCCATCCACCACTTCGGTTGGGGTCCGGACGACCACGACCAGATCGCCGGTGCCATGGCCGCAGGCCACGTCATCGAGTGCGGGACCCAGGCCACCGGCGGAAACTACTCCGGATTCAACCGCGGAGCCCTCGACGGCCGCCCGGTGATGCCCGGCTTCCCACTCGCCGAGGTCAACGAGGACGGCTCCTCGGTCATCACCAAGCATGAGGGCACCGGCGGTGCGGTCACCGCCGGCACCGTGATCGCCCAGCTGCTCTACGAGGTCACCGGTGCCCGCTACGCCGGGCCGGACGCTGTCCTGCGTCTCGACCACCTGCGTGTGGAGGACCTCGGCGACAACCGGGTACGCATCAGTGGTGCCACCGGCGACGCTCCCCCGCCCACCACCAAGGTCAGCGTGAACAAGCTCGGCGGCTTCCGCAATGAGGTGCAGGTCCTGTTCTCCGGGTTGGACGTGGAGGACAAGGCTGACCTGTTCACCCGCCAGCTCGACACCCTCGAGCCGCGCCCACGCACCGTGGAGTACCGGCTGGAGCGCACCGACCACCCGGACGCGGATACCCAGGCCGCGGCCTCGGCACGCCTGGTGTGCGTGGTGTGGGACATGGACCAGAACCTCATCGCCGAGTGGGGACGTGGCGTAGTGGGCACCGCCCTGGCATCCCCGCCGGGCACCTTCTTCGACGGCGTCCCGCCGAAGCCCAGTATGTACGGGACGTTCTCCCCGGCCTACGTCGACAACGACGTGCCGGTGCACACCGCCAACCTCGCCGACGGCTCCACGGTGACCATCGCCCCGCCGCAGGCCACCACGGAGCTCGGATCGTCCTACACCGACGAACCGGTCCCGACCGGCGGCGTGCCGGGTGAGACCCGGCGCGCGCCGATCGGACTGCTCGCCGACGCCCGCAGCGGCGACAAGGGTGGCAGCGCGAACATCGGCCTGTGGACCCGCGATGAGGCCGCCTACCCGTGGCTCGTGGAGACCATCACCCCCGAGACGGTCAAGACCCTGCTCCCGGAGACCGCGGACCTCGACGTCGAGGTCTTCGCCCTGCCGCACCTCAACGCGGTGAACGTGGTCGTGCAGGACATCCTCGGTCAGGGTGTCGCCCACGGTGCCCGGTTCGACCCGCAGGGTAAGGGGCTCGGCGAATGGTTGCGTTCGCGCGTCGTCGACGTCCCCGTATCCCTGCTCGACGCCAGCAGCACCAGCAGCACCAGTACAGATAGGAAGGACGCATCATGACCGCATCGACAGCTGTGGCCCCAGGCTCCGAGGAGTACCAGGCCAACCGGCAGTCCATGGAGGACAAGCTCGGCGAGATCCGGGAGGCCTATGAGTCCGCCTTCACCGGCGGCGGCGAGAAGTCCCTCGAGAAGCTGCGCAGCCGCGACAAGATGACGCCGCGTGAGCGCATCGACTCTCTGCTCGACCAGGGTTCGCCCTTCCTGGAACTGTGCACCATGGCCGGCTTCGGCACCGACTTCGCCGTCGGCGGTTCGGTCGTCGGCGGCATCGGCACGGTCGAAGGAGTGGACTGCCTCATCGTCGCCAACGACCCCACGGTCAAGGGCGGCGCCTCCAATGAGTGGACGTTGCGCAAGTGCAACCGCCTGCAGGAGATCGCCCGTAAGAACCGCCTGCCCGTGCTCACCCTGGTGGAGTCCGGCGGTGCGGACCTGCGCAGCCAGAAGGAGGTGTTCGTCCCCGGCGGCGCGATGTTCCGCGACATCACCCAGCTGTCGAAGGAGGGCATCCCCACCATTGCCATCGTCTACGGCAACTGCACCGCCGGTGGCGCCTACATCCCCGGCATGTCCGACCACGTGGTGATGATCAAGGAGCGTTCCAAGGTCTTCCTCGCCGGCCCGCCGCTGGTCAAGGCCGCCACCGGTGAGATCACCGATGACGAGAGCCTGGGTGGTGCGCAGATGCACACCGACGTCTCCGGCCTCGGCGACTACCTCGCCCTCGATGAGCTGGACGCCGCGCGCATCGGACGCTCCATCGTCCGCCGCCTCAACTGGCGCCGCAAGGGGCAGACGCCCACGACGGACGTCGCCGCCCCGGTGCTCGACGAGGAGGACCTGCTCGCCATCGTCCCCGATGGACTCAAGGTCCCCTACGACCCCTACGAGATCATCGGACGTTTCGTCGACGCCAGCGAATTCGACGAGTTCAAGCCCCGTTACGGCTCCGGCCTGGTCACCGGCTGGGCGCAGGTCCACGGCTACCCGGTGGGCATCCTCGCCAACTCGCGCGGCGTGCTGTTCAGCGAAGAAGCACAGAAGGCCACCCAGTTCATCCAGCTGGCCAACCAGACCGACACTCCCCTGATCTTCATGCACAACACGACCGGCTACATGGTCGGCAAGGAGTACGAGCAGCAGGGCATCATCAAGCACGGCGCGATGATGATCAACGCGGTATCCAACTCGAAGGTTCCGCACATCTCCCTGATCACCGCCGCCAGCTACGGCGCCGGCCACTACGGAATGTGCGGTCGCGCCTTCGACCCGCGTTTCGTCTTCGCCTGGCCGTCCGCCCGGT
This sequence comes from Corynebacterium sp. AOP40-9SA-29, assembly GCF_052377405.1. Taxonomy (NCBI): domain Bacteria; kingdom Bacillati; phylum Actinomycetota; class Actinomycetes; order Mycobacteriales; family Corynebacteriaceae; genus Corynebacterium; species Corynebacterium sp. AOP40-9SA-29. Next base: position 232,544 of record NZ_JBQSWR010000001.1, read on the forward strand.
CGGCGGTGATGGGCTCCGAACAGCTCGCCTCCGTGATCAGCAGCATCAGCGCCCAGTCCGCCCGCGGTCGTGGCCTGGACTACTCCGAGGATGCCGAGAAGCAGCTCTACGACATGCTCAAGACGCAGGCCGACGCCGAGTCCGCCCCATTGAAGATGTCCGGGATGCTCTACGACGACGGTGTCATCGACCCCCGCGACACCCGCGCCGTGGTGGGTATGGCGCTGTCCGCCATCCATTCCGGACCGGTGGAGGGCGCCGAGGGCTTCGGCGTCTTCCGGATGTGACGGCTGCTAACAAGATGAAGGAAGACATGACGCAATCAGTTTTGACGACAGTCCTCGTCGCCAACCGTGGTGAGATCGCCCGACGCGTGTTCACCACCGCGCGCAACCGGGGCCTGTCCACCGTCGCCGTCTACTCCGACGCCGACGCCAACGAACCTTTCGCCCTGGAGGCCGACGCCGCCGTCCGGCTGCCCGGCAATGCACCGGCCGAGACCTACCTCAACGCCGAGGCCGTGCTGGACGCTGCGAGGCGCACCGGCGCCGACGCCGTCCACCCCGGTTACGGTTTCCTGTCGGAGAACGCCGGCTTCGCCCGCGCCGTCATCGACGCCGGGCTGACCTGGATCGGCCCCTCCCCCGCCGCCATCGACGCAATGGGCTCCAAGACCGAGGCCAAGAAGTTGATGGAGGCCGCCGGAGTACCGGTTCTCACCAACCTGGAGACCTCCGAGATCACCGAGGACATGCTCCCGGTGCTGGTCAAGGCCTCCGCCGGTGGTGGTGGCCGCGGTATGCGCGTGGTGCGCACCATGGACGAGCTGGAGTCCGAGACCGCCGCCGCCGTCCGCGAGGCCGAGAGCGCCTTCGGCGACGGCACGGTGTTCATCGAGCGCTACATCGAGTCCGGACGCCACATCGAGGTCCAGCTCATGGCCGACAACCACGGTGGCGTGTGGGCGGTGGGCGAGCGCGAATGCTCGATCCAGCGCCGCCACCAGAAGGTCATCGAGGAAGCCCCGTCGCCGCTGGTGGAGCGGGTCGACGGGATGCGCGACCGACTGTTCGAGGCGGCCCGCGCCGCCGCCCACGCCATCGACTACAGCGGTGCCGGCACCGTGGAGTTCCTGGCCAATGACAAGGGCGAGTTCTTCTTCCTGGAGGTCAACACCCGCCTGCAGGTCGAGCACCCGGTCACCGAGGCCACCACCGGCCTGGACCTGGTGGGTCTGCAGTTCGACGTTGCCGCCGGGCTGCCCCTGCCGGCCGAGAACCCGCCGGAGCTAATCGGCTGGGCCGTGGAGGCCCGCGTCTACGCCGAGGATCCCCGCCACGACTACCGGCCGATGTCCGGTGAGGTCCTGCGCTTCGACTTCGACGACGTGGTCTCGTCCTTCGCCGGGCCGCACGTGCCCGGCATCCGGCTGGACGCCGGCCCGGAGGCCCGCCCGGGGCGTCCTGCCGTGGTCGGTGTGAACTACGACGCGATGCTCGCCAAGGTCATCTCCTGGGCACCGACGCGTGCCGAGGCCGTGGGACGGCTCAGTGGCACGCTGCGCCGGGCCCGTATCCACGGCCTAGGAACCAACCGTGACCAGCTGGTCTCCATCCTGGATGATGCGGACTTCCGCGCCGGCGACATCAACACCGCCTTCCTGGAGAAGACCCACCCCGAGGTCTCGGCGACCACGCTCGCCGATGGCACGGCCGTGGCGGTCTCCGCCTTCGCCGCCGCCGTCGTCGCCGAGGCAGCCACCGCTGACACACGCCACACCAAGCACGTGCGCAGTGGTTTCCGCCTCTTCGGCGACGCCCGCACCACCCACCGCTTCCTCAGCGACCAGGCGGAACAGAACGACAGCGACGACGGCGTGCAGGTCGACGTCGTGCGCTCCTCACGCTCCACCGGCGCAGAGACCGTCACCCTCGGCGGCGAGCAGGACGTCCGACTCGTGGAAGTGACCCCGGCGCAGGGAGTCACCCGCGACGCCGGCACCCCGGCGACCGTCGTCGTCGAGGTGGACGGCATCCGCCGCACCCTCACCGTGCACCGCTACCCCGATGGCGGTGTCGGCGTGGACTCCGCCCTGGGCCCGGTCACCCTCACCGAACGGCCCCGCTACGACGACCCGGCCGACATCGTCGCCGAAGGCGCGCTCGTCGCGCCCATGCCCGGGACGGTCACCAGCGTGTCCGTCGCCGTGGGCGACACGGTCACCACCGGCCAGAAACTCATGACGATCGAGGCCATGAAGATGGAGCACACCATCTCAGCCACCTCCGACGGCACCGTGGCCGAACTCGCCGCAGCCGCCGGAGACCACATCGAGACCGGCACCCTGTTGGCGGTCATCGACACCCCCGAATCAGACGACTAACCACCACTTTCACGAGCTTCACACTCTAAGGAGAAAACCCATGTCACAGCCCCAGGTCAGCATGCCCCTCAACGACACCCCCGAGCAGGAAGAGCTGCGCAAGACCGTGCGCGCTCTCGCCAAGAAGTACGGCTACCAGTACATGGTCAAGAAGGCCGACGCCGATGAGTACCCCACCGAACTGTGGAAGGAAGCCGGTGAGCTCGGCTTCGTCGGTGTCAGCCTGCCCGAGGAGTTCGGCGGCGGCGGAGCCGGCCTGCTCGAACTGTCCATCGTCCAGGAGGAACTCTCCTCCGAGGGCTGCGGTCTGCTGATGCTCGTCGTCTCCCCCGCCATCTGCGGCTCGATCATCGCCGCCTTCGGCACCCCCGACCAGAAGCAGCGGTGGCTGCCGGGCATCGCCTCCGGCGAGTTCATCAGCGCCTTCGGCATCACCGAGGCCGATGCCGGCACCAACAGCCACAACATCACCACCACCGCCAAGAAGGACGGTGACGAGTGGGTGCTCAACGGGTCGAAGACCTTCATCTCCGGCGTGGACCAGGCCGACGCCGTGCTCGTCGTCGCCCGCGCCCACGACGAGCGCACCGGCAAGCTCAAGCCCGCCCTGTTCATGGTGCCCACCGACGCCGAGGGCTTCTCCAAGTCCATCATCCCCACCGAGGTGATGCTGCCGGAGTCGCAGTACACCCTGTTCATGGATGATGTCCGCCTCAAGGACGAGGACCTCGTGGGCGACAGCGACGCCGGCATCTTCCAGCTCTTCGTCGGTCTGAACCCGGAGCGCATCATCGCCACCGCGATGGCCACCGGCATGGCCCGCTACGCCCTGGACACCGCCGTGAAGTACGCCAATGAGCGCGTAGTCTGGAAGACCCCCATCGGTGCCCACCAGGGACTGTCCCACCCGCTGGCCCAGTGCCGCATCGAGCTCGAGCAGGCTCGCCTGATGTGCCGCAACGCCGCCGCCCGTTTCGACCAGGGTGATCTGGACGGTGCGGCCACCGCGGCGAATATGGCCAAGTACGCCGCCGGCGAGGTCTCCGCCCGCTCCATCGACCAGGCCGTGCAGACTCTCGGCGGCAACGGCCTGACCGCCGAGTACGGACTGGCCCGCATGTACGCCGCCTCCCGCCTGCCGCGCATCGCCCCGGTCAGCCGCGAGATGCTGCTGAACTACGTCGCGCAGACCGTCATGGGCCTGCCGAAGAGCTACTGACCCCACCCCAGGGTCCACCCCGAAAGGAGGCCGAGCATGGCCATCACCACCAGCACGGAGAACAACACCGCGCGCATCACCATCGACGCGCCGGACCGTCGTAACGCACTGTCACCGCAACTCATCAGCGACCTCGCCGAGGCCCTGAGCGCCGCCGCGCGCGACGACGCGGTGCGCAGCGTGATCCTGGACCACACCGGGACCACGTTCTGCTCCGGTGCGGATCTCGCCGCCGTCGGCGACACCCCGCCGGAGCAGGTCACCGCCAATTTCATCGCGCTGCTGCGCACCATCGTGGAATTGGCGAAGCCGGTCACCGCGGTGGTGGACGGCAACGTCCGCGCCGGTGGCGTGGGCCTGGCCGCCGCCTGCGACATGGTGTTCGCCTCGCCCGGATCGTCCTTCGCGACGACCGAGACGCGCATCGGCGTGGCACCGGCGATGATCGCCCTGACCGTCCTGCCCCGCCTGGCGTCCCGCGCTGCCTCGCGCTACCTGCTCACCGGGGAGCGCTTCGACGCCGAGACCGCCGAACACCACGGATTCATCACCGCGGTGGTCGACGACCCGCACCAGCAGGCCCGCGATACCGCGGAGAACCTGGTGCGCTGCTCGCCGCAGGGGCTGCGCGAGACCAAGGCGATCATTAACCAGGAGGTCGTCGCCGGTTTCGACACCGGTGCCGAGGCGTTGGCGGAGAAGTCAGCCGAACTCTTCGCCACGCCGGAGGCGCTCGAGGGGATCACCGCATTCCTGCAGAAACGCCCGCCGAACTGGGCTGCGTGAGATCCTGCCGCGGATCAACGGTGTTAGAGTGACTGACCAATGACCGAGGAGAGTGGGAGACCGGTGCCGAGCAGGGTGGCCCAGCAGGAGCGCAGCAGGGTGACGCGACGTCGCCTGCTCGAGGCTGCGCTGGACACCCTGTCCGACGATGGTTTCCCCGCGACGACGGTGAGCGCCGTCGCCGCCCGGGCCGGGGTCTCCCGTGGTGCCGCACAGCACCACTTCCCCACCCGCGACTCCCTCGTCGAGGCCGCGCTCGAGGAGTTCTTCTCCGAGCGCACCCAGCAGTTGCGTCGCAGTGTCGCCGACCTGTCGACTGGCAGTACCGGCGCTCCGATCGAGGAAGTCCTGGAGCTGGTCTTCGGGTTCTTCAGCAACCGACCGTTCCACGCGGCCCTGCACATCTGGGCCGCGGCGAGCACGGACGCCGCCCTGCGGGAACTCATCATCCCCGCCGAGGCACGCTACGGCCGCGAGGTCTACCAGCTCACCGCCCTGGCCCTGAACGCCGACCTGTCCGACCAGCACACCCGGCGTCTGCTGGGGCTGACCCTGGACGTGGCCCGCGGTCTGGGGCTCGGCTCGGTACTGGTGGACACCCGTTCGCACCAGCGCAGTGCGCTGGAGACCTGGTCGGGAATCCTCGCCGACATCAAGCGCAACGACTGACGCTCTCACACCCCCTTCTTTCTCCCCTTCTCTTTCGTCCCCCTCTTTCCCGTCCCGCGGTACCGGCACCAGGGGACACATCTATCTTCATCTACTTAGGTTTTACAACAATAGGTCTACCGGAGGGCCAACCATGATCAAGAGCACGGAGGACGACACCGTCGGACACCTGCTACGCCGACGAATCACCGATACCCCGCACCGCCGCGCCTACACCCACCCGGCGAGTACCGGCGGTACTGCCGGTACTGCCAGCACCGACCTTGGCTGGACCTCCGTGACCTGGTCGCAGGTCGGCACGCATACCGACGAACTCGCCGCCGGGCTCATCACCCTCGGAGTCAACCCCGGCGACCGCGTCGCCATCGCCAGCACCACCCGCTACGACTGGATCATCGCCACCTACGCCACGATGTGCGCCGGGGCGGCCACCGTCGCCGTCTACCCCACCACCGTCGCCGGGGACGTACGCCACATCATCGGCGACTCCGGCAGCTGCGTCGTCTTCGCCGAGGACGCCTGCCAACTCGCCAAACTCACCGCCCTGCGCGACGACCTCCCGGACGTACACACCGTGATCGTCTTCGACAACGACCTGCCCGACCGTCCCGACGACTGGGTCGTGACACTCGACGAGTTGCTCCAGCGCGGCCGCGAGCACCTGCGCGAGCAGCCGGACGCCGTGGTCGAGCGCACCGACGCCACCGGGCCGGACGATCTGGCGACGCTGATCTACACCTCCGGAACCACCGGGACGCCCAAGGGTGTGCTCCTGCCGCACCGCGTGTGGGTGGGGCAGGTCCGCTCCATTGATCAGACCGTGAACGGCGGCGACGCTCCCCTGCTCGGCATCGACGACAAGCAGTTCCTCTGGCTTCCCTTGGCCCACGTCATGGGCAAGCTGATGATCCTGCTGCCGATCCACCTCGGTTTCGAAACCACCGTCGACGGGAGGATCGAGCGGATCGTCGACAACATCGGGACGAGCCGTCCGACCTTCATGGCATCCGTGCCGCGGATCTTCGAGAAGGCCTACACCGGCATCGCCACGATGACCGCAGAGGATCCCGGCCCGTGGCGGCTACGTGAGCGGCTCTTCCACTGGGCATCGCGGGTGGGAGTGACCGCCTTCGAGGCCGGCGAGGAGGCCACGCGCTTGCAGAAATTCCAGGCGCGCCTCGCCGACCGTCTGGTCTTCGCCAAGGTCCGGGCCCGCTTCGGCGGGCGCATCCGTTACTTCATTTCCGGTTCGGCGGCGCTGAACTCCGATGTGGCCCGCTGGTTCGGCGCCGCCGGCCTGCCGATCCTCGAGGGCTACGGGATGACAGAGACCAATGTCGCCACCCTCGGGCTGCCACACACCACCCGACCCGGCACCGTGGGCGCACCGCTGGACGGCTTCGACGTCCGCATCGCCGATGATGGTGAGATCCTGGTCCGCGGCCCCGGGGTCATGGCCGGCTACCACGACAACCCGACCCAGACCGCCGAGACGCTCACCGACGACGGCTGGTTGCACACCGGCGACATCGGGACCCTCGACGAGCAGGGACGACTGCAGGTCACCGACCGTAAGAAGGAACTGTTCAAGACGTCCAACGGGAAGTACGTCGCCCCCGCGCCCACGGAGGCCCGGTTCAAGGGCCTGTGCCCCGTGGCCTCCCAGATCGTGGTCGTCGGCGAGGCTCGCCCCTACGTCACCGCCCTGATCTCCCTGGACGAGGCGGCCACCACCGCCTGGGCGCAACGCACCGGCGTGCCGGGCGACTACGCCACGATCACCGCTGACCCCCGGACCCACGGCATGGTGCAGGGCTACGTCGATGAACTCAACACCACCCTCAACCCCTGGGAACAGATCAAGCGCTTCCGTGTCCTGGACCGCGAACTCTCTGTTGACGACCAGGAACTCACCCCGTCGCTGAAACTCCGACGCCGCCCCGTGGCGAAGCACTTCGCCGCCGACATCGCCGAGCTCTACCCCACCGCATGAAGGAGATCGACATGACCACCACAGACCTCACCACCTTCGACCCCGCGATCCGTTCCACCGGGCACCTGCTGCGCGACCGCGTGGCGGCGACACCCCACCGGCGCGCGTTTTCCTTCCCCGTGCCGGCCGGGCCCGGTTCTGCTGGCACGGCTGGCTCTACAGACACAGACGAGAAGTGGACCGCACTGACCTGGGCCGAGGTCGGCAAGCAGGCCGAGGAAGTCGGTGCCGGGCTGATCTCCCTGGGCGTGCAACCCGAGAACCGCGTCGCCATCGCCTGCACCACCCGCTATGAGTGGGCACTGGCCGACTACGGCATCGTCTACGCCGCCGCGGCGACGGTCACCGTCTACCCCACCACCCTCGCCGAGGACGTCCGCTTCATCCTGAACGACTCCGACAGCGAGATCGTCTTCGTGGAGGATGCCGACCAACTAGGCAAACTCACCGACATGCGGGCCGAACTACCGAAAATCCGCACCGTGATCCTGCTGGAGGGCGAGGTGCCCACCGACCTGCCCGACGACGTCTCACCGTCCTGGGTGATCACCATGGACGAGCTCCGGGCCCGTGGCCGCGACCGTCTCGCCACGAATCCCGGCGAGATCGACGAGCGCATCGACTCCAGCGACCTCAACAGCCTCGCCACCCTGATCTACACCTCCGGGACGACTGGCCGGCCCAAGGGCGTGCTGCTGCCCCACCGGGTACTCATCTTCGAGGTTTTGTCGATGGCGGGGACACTGGAACGCACCTCACCGGGCACGAACCTGACCATGGACGACAAGCAGTTCCTGTGGCTGCCGCTGTCGCATGTGATGGGCAAACTGCTGCTCACCATGCCCCTCTACATCGGCTTCGAGTCCGCCATCGACGGACGGGTCGACCGGATCGTACAGAACCTCCCCGTGGTCCAGCCCACGTTCATGGGCTCGGCACCGCGCATTTTCGAGAAGGCCTACAACGGCATCGTCACCATGATGGCCAATGAGCCCGGCCCGCTGCGGATCAAGGAGCGTCTCTTCCACTGGGCCAGCCGGGTGGGTTCGAAGGTCTTCGAGGCCGACCACGGCGACGGTTCCGTGACCGCCTCCCGCTTCGACCGGATCCAGGCGCGGCTCGCCGACCGGCTGGTGTTCTCCACGATCCGGGAGCGTTTCGGCGGGCGTGTCCGCTACTTCATCTCCGGGTCTGCCGCCCTGAACACCGATATCTCGCGGTGGTTCGGCGCGACGGGGATGATGATTCTCGAGGCGTATGGCATGACCGAGTCCGGTGGTGGGTCGTGCCTGGGCATGCCAAACGCCTACCGCACCGGACGCATCGGGCGCCCGTTGGACGGTGTGGAGCTGCGCATCGCCGATGACGGGGAGATCCTGTTCCGCTGCCCTGGGGTCATGGACGGCTACCACAACAATCCCGAGGCCACCGCCGAGGCGCTCGACGAGGACGGCTGGATGCACACAGGCGACATCGGCGACCTCGACGCCGACGGCTTCATCCGCATCACCGACCGCAAGAAGGAACTGTTCAAGACCTCCAATGGCAAGTACGCCGCGCCGGCGCTGATGGAGGCCACGTTCAAGGGGTTGTGCCCGGTGGCGTCCAACCTGGTGGTGATCGGCGAGGGACGCCCGTACGTGAGCGCCCTGGTTGCCTTGGACGAGGACCCGCTGTTGGCCTGGGCGCAGCGCGAAGGGGTGCCGGGCGACTACGCGAAGATCGCCGCCGACTCCCGCACCCGCGACATGGTGCAGGGCTATATCGACGAGCTGAACTCCTCCTTGAACAGGTGGGAGCAGATCAAACGCTTCCAGATCCTGCCGCGCGACCTCACCGTGGAGGACGCCGAACTCACCCCGTCATTAAAGCTGCGACGCAAGCCGGTGGAGCGCAACTTCCCGAAGCAGGTGGAGGCGAATTACGCCTGAGGGTTCTCGGGGTTCTCGCCGGACGCTTCCCCCAGCACCGCACCGAGCGCGTCGGACGCCACGGCGACCCGCCGGGCTCCGGCGTGCAGCGCGCGGGCCGCGTCAGCGGCGGTGTGCACGCCGGTGACCTTCACGGGCACAGCACCCTGTGCCGCCACAGCGGCCCATCCCTCAGGCACGGCGACCATATCCGCCCCGGCGGTGGATGCGGCACGGCAGAATTCGGCAATCATCGTCTCGTCCAGAGCGGGGTCGCTGACCGGCTCCCCCACCGCGACCTGGAGTGTCGCCGGATAAGGCACGGCCTCACGCAGGGTCACGATCTCGCTGATCAGCGCGTTGACGTCGGCGGCGACCACGTTCGCGGCGTCCACGACAGCATGGATTTCGTGGGCCCCGTTGACGATCGACATATGCGCCTCACTGGCTTTGACCAGTGGATGGTGTTTGCCGCTGGGGTACCCAGCCACGGCGACGAGGCGCAGGTCCTCAGGAACGTCGCGCAGGGGGAACAACGTGGGCGGCAGGCACACAGCCGCGCAGCCATGGGCCGTGGCCTGCTCGATGACGCGTGCAGCGTCCTGCCTGGTGCTCGCGGGGTCGAGCATCACCAGCTCCACGCGGGAGGGGTCGACACCTCTGTGGTCGGCGGGCTCAGTCACTGGGCGTTGCCGAGGGCGTCGCGGACCGACGGGCGGATGTCCTGCCAGTAGATGCCCACGATCACCGCGCCGATGATCCAGAGGAAGCTAACAAACGGCCCGAGCACCAGCACGCCCAGTGCGGTCCCGCCGAGCAGCATGATCCAGTTCTGTTTCGAGCGGTCGATGACCATGAACGCGTCGTCCCGGGTCGTCACGACCTGGATCACTCCTACGACCGCCCCAATGACCACGAGAGCCAGGAAACCGAGCTGCAGGAGGTCCAGGGCCCGAAAGGCGTAAATCACGAAATCCATCATGGCTACCGAGTCTATCGGACCTCACATGACCGTGAACATCAGCTCGGAGACCGTGTAGATCGCCAGCCCCGCCAGGGAGCCGACCACGGTGCCATTGACACGGATGAACTGGAGGTCCTTGCCCACCATCAGTTCGATGCGGTCGCTGGCCTCGTTGGCGTCCCAGCGTTCCACGGTCTCACCGATGATGCCGGTGACTTCACCGGCGTAGTTCTCCGCCAGGTAGGACGCGCCGCGCACGATGCGGCGCTCCAGCGAGTCGCGCAGTTCCTGCTCGGTGCGCACCCGGGTGGCGAAGTCCGTGACCCAGGTGACGATCTTGGTGCGCAGCAGCGAGTCTTCGTCGCGTGCCATGGTCGTCAAGGTGGAGCGCACCGACTCCCACAGGGTTCCGGGCAGGGCCTGCACGGTGGGCGAGTTCATGATGTCGCCCTTGAGGTTCTCCACCCGGGTGATCATCGTGGCGTCATGCTGCAGGTCCTGGGCGAGCTGGCCGATGAACCGGCGGATCGCGTGGCGGGCCTCGTGCTCGGGGTTGCCGCGCACGTCCGCGGTGAACTGCACGACCTCGCGGTATACGCGGTCGCCGACGAGGTCGCGGACGAACCGGGGCGCCCAACTGGGCGTGCGCTCGTCGAGCAACCGGACGATGAGGTCCTCGCTGTCCCGGGCTTTGTCGTCCAACCACACGACGACGGCATCGACGATCGGTTCGGTGCGTCCTTCGCTGATGAGCTGTTCAAGCCCTCGGCCCAGCGGTGGGCCCCAGGTGGGTTCGGAGACCTTGTCGATCACCAAGGTGCGGATCAGCTGTTCGGCCTCCTTCGGGTCCACACCGTTAACGACTAGGTCGACGAGGCGGCAGGCCTCGGCACCCGTACGCTCGGCCCCTCCCTCGTCCAATACCCAGTCCGCCGCCCGCTCGGGGATGCGGGCCTGTCCGAGTTTCTCGGTGATCAGCGCGGCGTTGAGGAAATTCTCGCCCACGAAAGAGCTCAGCGCGTGGCCAACCTGGTCCTTCTTGCGTTTGATGATGGCGGTGTGCGGGATCGGGATGCCCAGCGGGTGGCGGAACAGGGCGGTCACGGCGAACCAGTCCGCCAAGGCACCGACCATGCCGGCTTCGCTGGCGGCGCGGACGTAGCCGGTCCAGCCGCCGTCGCGTCCGGTGGCTTCCAGCCATCGGCAGACGAGGTAGATCAGCGTGGCGATGACCAGCAGGCTGGTAGCGAAAGCCTTGTGGCGGCGCAGGTCACGGCGCCGTTCCGCCTCGGACTCGGGGGACGGTCCGGGGACGGCGAGGCGTCCGTCGGTGGTGCTCGTGTTCTCGGGTGTCGTCACCCGCCCCATTATTCCACCCGCGACGGACATGGCGCGGGCATGGCCCTGAGACGGCTCTGAGACGGCTCAGACATGGCTCGACCCCCGACCCGCCGGAGCTGTCTAGGAGCTCACGGGGAACGGGGGTCGATGCCCGCTGGAGGTGCGGGAGGAGGCTGGTGCGTCAGAAGACGCGGCCAGTCTCCTTGCGGTAGTTGCGGGTACCGGTACGGCCGATGTGGATGCCGATGAAGGAGGCGATGAGCAGGACGAAGCCGATGATCCAGCCAACGATGCCGATCATCACGCCGTTCTCCTGCGCGTCCACGCTGGCCGCAGCGAAACCGAAGATGCCGACGCCCATCAGGGAGACACCCAGCATCAGCAGCGCCATGGACAGCCAGGTCGTGGCACGCTGCAGCGAGGAGTGCGGTGCATCCCAGCTGGACGGCACATAGCCGTCGAGGTAGTCCGGCGAGGCCGAGAACTTGCCCTTGGTGTCGAGATCTGCGGACATCGTCATCCTCTTTCGTCTTTCGGTGTGCCCGGCGCCCTTTTCTGCCCGGGTGACGTCATGATTCTAGCGCACGGGTGTAGGCGGGTGCCTACTCCCGAGCACCAGGGGGGAATCCCCTGGGGTGCTAGTCGGCCTTGCCGCGGATGGCGGCGCGGGCACGCTCCTTGGTGATCGCGGCGACGGCGGTCAGCGGGATACCCGCCGGGCACACGTCGGCGCACTCGCCGTAGAGGGAGCACGGGCCGAAGGTTCCCTCGGCCTCGTCGACCATGTTCTTGGCACGACGGCCACGCTCGGTACGACCCAGCGGCGACAGCGTCATGTGCACCAGCTTCGCGCCGGTGAACAGGTGCGAGGCACCGTTCGGGCAGGCAGCGACGCAGGCACCGCAGCCGATGCAGGCGGCGTGGTCGAGGGCGAGCTCGGCGTCCTCGTGGTTGACCAGGAGGCTGTCGGCGTCCGGAGCGGTACCGGCGGCCATCGAAACGAAGCCACCCTTCTCCATGACGCGGTCCAGTGCGGACCGGTCGACGACCATGTCCTTGATCACCGGGTACGCCGCCGAGCGCAGGGGCTCGAGCTTGAGGGTGTCACCGTCGGTGAAGCTGTTCAGCCGCTGCTGGCAGGCCGGCTTGTTCTTGTCGGGACCGTGGGGACGGCCGTTGACCTGCAGACCGCAGGTGCCGCAGATACCCTCACGGCAGTCAGAGGCGAAGGCGAAGGGCTCTTTGCCGTCCTCGACGTACTTGGAGTTGACGTGGTCGAGCAACTCCAGGATGGACATTGCCTGTTCGGCATCGGGGACCTCCACCGACTCGAAGTGTCCCTCCGAGGTGTGGTCCGCCTGACGCCAGATCTCAAGATGCAGTTTCATTACTTGTAGTTCCTTGTCATCAGCGGGATGCGGTCGAAGTACAGGGGCTCCGCGTGACGTTTGAAGGTCTCCGGCTTCTCGCCCGGCTCCCAGGCGGAGACGAAGCACCATTCGTCGTCGTTACGCTCGGCCTCGCCGTCCTCGTCGAGGTGATCCTCGCGGTAGTGGGCACCACAGGACTCGTCACGGTCCAGGGCGTCAACGCACATGAGCTCACCGAGGTCCAGGTAGTCGGCGACGCGCAGGGCGTTCTCCAACTGCTGGTTCATCTCGTCACGACCACCGGGCACGAAGACGTTCTCCCAGAAGTCGGCGCGGACCTTGCGGATCTCCTCGATGCCGGACGCCATGCCCTCAACGGTGCGGGCCACGCCGCAGCAGCGGTAGAGGATTTCACCGAGCTGGCGGTGGTAGTACTCCGCGCCGTGCGGGTCGGAGCCACGGATGTTGAGGATCTTGTCGATACGCTCGTCGGCGCGCTTGAGCGCGTCCTTCGCCGCGGCCGACTCAGCGTCCGGCACGTCCTGACCCAGCAGCGGGGCGATGTAGTTCGGGACGGTGAACGGCAGCGTGAACCAGCCCTCCACAGAGGACGAGAGCAGCGAGTTCGCGCCCAGGCGGTTCGCACCGTGGTACATCCAGGACGACTCACCGGAGCAGAACAGCCCCGGGATCGAGGTCATCTCGTGGAAGTCCGTCCACAGACCACCCATGGTGTAGTGGCAGGTCGGCGCGATGCGCATCGGCTCCTTGTAGGCATCGTCGCCGATGGCCTCCTCGTACATCTGGATGAGGTTGGAGTAGCGCTCGCGGATGGTGTCCTCGCCCAGCTTCTTGATGGCGTGGGTGAGGTCCAGGTACACCGAGTTCTTCTTCGGGCCCACACCGTAACCGCCGTTGATCTGCTGCGCGTTCGCACGCGAGGCGATGTCACGGGGCACCAGGTTGCCGAACGCGGGGTAACGACGCTCGAGGAAGTAGTCGCGCTCGTCCTCGGGGATGTCGTTGGGGTGGCGCTCGTCGCCCTTGGTGGTGGGGGTCCAGATGCGGCCGTCGTTACGCAGCGACTCCGACATCAGGATCGTCTTCGACTGCCAGTCCGAGTTGACCGGCAGGCCGGTCGGGTGGAACTGCACGAAGGACGGGGACGCCATGTAGGCACCCTGCTCGTAGGCGCGCATGATCGCGCTGGCGTTGGAGTTCTTGGCCAGCGTGGACATGTGGTACACGTTGCCGTAACCGCCGGTGGCCAGCACCGTGGCGTGCCCGGTGTGGGTGGACAGCTCGCCGGTGATGATGTTGCGGGTCACGATGCCCTTGCACACGCCGTCGTCGACGATGATGTCCTGGACGTCGGAGTGGGTGAAGATCTCCACGTTGCCGGCACCGATCTGACGGTACAGCGCGGCGGTGGTCGCCAGCTGCAGCTGCTGACCGGTCTGTCCACGGGTGTAGTAGGTGCGGGACACCTGCACACCACCGAAGGAACGGGTCGCCAGGGTTCCGCCGTACTCGCGGGAGAACGGGGCACCGATGGCGTTCATGTGGTCGATGACCTTGCCGGACTCCATGGCCAGGCGCCAGCAGTCGTTCTCGCGGCAGCGGTAGTCACCGCCCTTGACGGTGTCCTTGGTGTGGTTGTACGTGGAGTCGTTGTCCAGCTTCTTGGACCGCGAGGAGTTCACGCCACCCTGCGCGGCAATGGAGTGCGCGCGGCGGGGGCTGTCGTGGTAGGTGAACACCTTCACGTCGTAGCCGAGCTCACCGAGGGCGGCTGCGGCGGCGCCACCGGCGAGGCCGGTGCCGACGATGATGATGCGGAACTTCGCGCGGTTCAGCGGCGAGACGAGCTTGAAGTGCTCCTTGTCGTACTGCCACTGCTGCTGCTGACCGACCTCGTGCGGTGCGTTATCGCCAATGATGTTGCCGATGGCCACACCGTCGACCGAGGACTTCGGGTTCGTAAAGGCCTGCAGGGCCTCGTCGTAGTCGAAGTCCGGGGTCTGGTTGTGGGGGTGGGGCTTACTGGTTCCCATAGTCTCTTCTCTCTTCCTAGTTCCCGGACTAATCCACGACGCCGAACATCACCATCAAGGGGATGGAGATGTTGCCGATCATCACGATGGCGGGGAGCAGGTAGGCGATCCACAGCATGACCTGGCGCGTACGGTGACCGGTGATTCCCAGGTCGGAGGACGCGGTCCAGATTCCGTGGCTCAGGTGCAGGAAGAGGACGACCATGCACAGGATGTAGAAGATCGCGACGATGGGACGGTCGAACGAGGCCACCAGGTTGGCGTAGGCATCGCCGTGCTTGAAGGCATCAGTAGCCGCCGGTTCCGCCCCGATGGTCAGGTCGAGGATGTGGAAGATGATGAACAGCAGCAGCACCATACCGGTACCCAGCATGGAGCTGGCGGTGAAGGTGTTGAGGCCACTCACCTTGCCGGTGCGCTTGAAGGCGCCGCGGGACTCCCGCGACCGCTTCTTCAGCGCGAAGGCGCACCACACGTGCAGGATGAGGGCAACCAGCAGGACCACGCGGGCGATCCAGAGCAGGCCCTCACGCGGGATGAGCGGATCGCCGACTTTGCGCAGGAATTCGGCGTACTCGTTGAAGTGGTCGGCACCTGTGTATACCTTCAGGTTTCCGACCATGTGGACGAGGACGAAGAGGCCGAAGATGATGCCAGTCACGGCCATCGTCAGCTTCATCGCCCAGGAGGGGAAGCCCGGCTTCTCCCTCAGCGGTTTGATGGAAATTTTCCCGTGCTCGATTGCCGCGGGATCGTCGTATTTAACAGTCATGGCACCTCCAGTGTCATAGACACTGTACGACCCTTATAGTGGCAAGTACCAACCGGCCACCGCCCTCGTGAAAAAGATCACAGTTGACCTCGTCATCCTCCCCCGAGAAGCCCTCGTGAGCGCGCCTCGGCCACCGCAGCGGTCCGGTTTTCGACACCCAACTTCTGATAAATATGTATCAGATGGGTCTTGACGGTGGCCAGTGAGATCACGAAACGCGAGGCCAGCGCCCGATTACTCGCCCCCGTGGCCAACCCCGCCAGAATTTCCAGCTCGCGGCCAGACAGTGCCTCACCCGAGCCGCCGGACGCACTACTGCGGCTGACCTGCTCGGCCAGCCGGGCGGCGATGTCCGGTGGCAACGTGCGACGTCCGGCCGCGGTGTCGAGGACGGCGCGGTGCAGCACCTCCTCCGGGGCGTCCTTCAGCAGGTAGCCCAGCGCCCCGGCCTGCAGCGCATCCATGATGTGGTACCCGGTGTCGTAGGTGGTGAGCACGAGCACCGGCGGGCCGCCGGCGGCGGTATTGCGGCGGGTGGCCTCGATGCCGTCCACGCCAGGCATCTGAATGTCGACGACCAGGACGTCCGGGACCGCGTCGAGCTCGCCCGCCTGCGCCACGTCGGCGCCATCGGATCCCTCGGCGACAACACGGACGTCCACGAAGGCGTCCAGAATCGCGCGTAGCCCGGCGCGCACCACCGGATGGTCGTCGACCAGCATCACTGTGACGATTCCGCTCACCGGGTCACCTCCACATCCGGCAGGTCAGCCGGAATATCCGCGCGCACCAGGGTTCCCTCCCCCTGCACTGCGGTCACCTCGAGGTTACCGCCCAGGTCAGCGGCCCGCAGACGCATGCCCACCAGGCCGAAGCCACCGTCCTGCGACGGCCCGGCGACGGCTCCCGGCGCGCGCTGCGCGTCCTGTGCGTCCTGTGCGTCCTGTGCGTCCTGTGCGCTATCGACGCACCCACGTCCGTCGTCCTGCACGCTCACGGTCAGCCTGTCCCCGTCGCGGGCCAGGACGATGCTCGCCCGCGTGGCGTCGGCGTGGCGGACCACGTTGGTCAGTGATTCGCGGACGATGTGCACCACCGCGTCCTGCACTGCAGAAGGCAACTCCGAGGGCAGCCCACCTCCCGTGGCGAATTCGTCCGGCACCACGAGATCAACTTCCAACTCCTCACCAAGTGCACGCTGACGTGCAATGACGTCGTCGACAATGCGCTGCAACACGGCGGCAGTATCGCGTACCCGCCCACTGTCGGCAAGGTCGCGGATCAGGTTCCGGGCTTCCCCGAGGTTGTCGGCGGCGGTGTCCTGGATCAGCGACAACTGCTCCACCGCGTCCTGCGTCCTGCCTTGGCGCACCGCCGTCGATGCCGCGCGCGACAGCAGCACCACCGCATTGAACCCCTGGGCGAGCGTGTCGTGGATATCACGCGAGATCCGCTCGCGCTCCTCCAAGCGTCCGGCGTTTTTCTCGGTGACCAGCAGGCGGTCACGCGTGCGGCGCAGTTCACTCACCGTGGCGATCTGTCGCTCCGCCTCCGCCGCCAGCAGCCGATACGTGCGGTAAGCACCGGCGGCGAAGAGCACGCCGATGCCCGGGCCGACCGCGGCGGCCACTCCCCCGCCCTGGCCGGTCAGCATCGGAACGAATGCGCCGACCGCCCACGCCGCCGTCAGTACCGCAACCTGCACCGTTGCCTGCGCCGTACGGCGGCCCGCGGGAAGCCCATCAAGCACCGCCAGGATCAGGAACGCCAAGGGGAACAGCAGCCACACCGCATGATGGCTCAGCGCCGTCGCCGCCGTCCACGCCACCAGCAGTACCGCCAGCCACCACGGCGCCCAGCGCGGTGACACGGCTGTCAGTGTGCCCGCCGCGTACACCGCCACGAGCAGCACGATCACCACCACCGCCACACAGCCGCGCAGCGTCGGCGCGCTGGTCACCATGTCGGCAATTACGCGGACCAGCGCAAAGACCGCCAGCGCGACGAAGACGACGTGGAGCGAGACCCGCAGCGTACCGAGGATCTGCGGCAGGGAGGTTCGGGAGTTCACACGTCCCGAGACTAGGCGAGGTGCACAACCGCGACATCGACCGATCGGTTGATCCGAATTTCAGGTCTCCGGTCGATGTAGCGCACCCCGCCGCCGGGCGACGATGAGCACATCGATCCACCCCCCAATCACAGGAGGACACCCATGTACCTTGGCCTCAGAGACATCGCCGCGGCACGGGGCCGCTTCTCGCTGATCACCTCGGTCGTCGCCCTGATCACCTTATTGCTGGTCATGCTCACCGGGCTGACCGGCGGGCTGGCCGACCAGAACACCTCCGCGCTCAAGTCGCTTGGCCCAGACCGGTTCGTCTTCAGCGGCGAGGTCTCGTTCACCTCTTCCAGCATCACCTCGCAGGACGTGACGGCGTGGCAGGACGCCGTCGGCGCCTCCTCTGTGGTGCCCTTGGGTGTCGCCGCCACCCGCCTGCAGGTCCCCGGCGATACGCAGGACAGACAGGACGGGGAGGACGCTCTGGCGTCCGTCACGCTGATGGGCCTGCCCGCCGGCACGGCCGTGCCCGGCGGCGACGTGCCCGCCCGCGGCGTCCTCCTTCCCGAGGAGCTCGGCGGCACGGCCGACACCGTGCACCTGAACCACCAGCCCGTCGCCTGGGCCGACATGGACACCTGGGCGCGGATGACCGGGGCGGACGGGCCGTCCTCCCCCACCGTGCTGATGGTCAGCGGCGACGTGGAGGATAGCCAGTTCGACGCCGTCGCCGAGGCCACCGGCACCACCGCCGTCACCGTGGAGGACTCCTTCGCCGGACTGCCCGCCTACCAGTCCGAACGCGGATCCCTGCTGGCCATCCAGGGGTTGCTGTACGGCATCTCCGCGCTTGTCATCATCGCTTTCCTCAGTGTGTGGACGATCCAGCGCACCCGCGACATCGCCGTGCTGCGCGCCCTCGGGGCGTCCACCGGCTACGTGGTCGCCGATGCGGCGGTGCAGGCCGCGGTGATCCTCGCCGTCGGCGTGCTCGGCGGCGCCGCACTCGGCGGGCTACTCGGCTCCCTCGCCGCCGGGACGGTGCCCTTCGCCGTCTCCGCCGCGACCTTCCTCCTCCCACCCGTCGGCGTATTCGTGCTCGGCATGGGCGGCGCCCTCGTCGCCATGCGCCGCGTGTCCACCGTCGATCCCCACCTCGCACTAGGAGCCTCAGCATGACCACTACCATGAGTTCGACCGCCAGCACCTTCCACCTGCAGCACATCTGCCTGACCTACCCGGATGGCGAGTCCACCGTGACCGCCCTGGATAACGTGAGCCTCGACGTGCACGCCGGCGAACTCGTCGCCGTGGTCGGCGAGTCCGGCTCCGGCAAATCCACGCTGCTCTCCGTCGCCGCCGGACTGACCACCCCGGACTCCGGCACGGTGTCCACCAACGGCACGACCTCCGTGGTCTTCCAGTCCCCCAACCTGCTGGACGCCCTGAGCGTGCGCGAGCAACTGCTGGTCACCGACCACATCGCCGGACGCCGCATCACCGCCGCACGTCGCCGCCGCGCCGACGAGCTCCTGGCCCGCGTGGGACTGGCCGGCTTCGGCGCACGCCGCGTCGCCCAGCTCTCCGGCGGGCAGCGTCAGCGGGTGAATATCGCCCGGGCGCTGATGCCTGAGCCCTCACTATTGCTCGCCGACGAACCGACGTCCGCCCTGGACCAGCGACTGTCCCGGCAGGTCGTGGATCTGCTGCGCGACCTGACTGACGAGCGCTCACTGGCCACCGTGCTCGTCACCCACGACCGCACCCAGCTCGACCGGGCCGACCGGGTGATGCAGATGCACGACGGACGGCTGTCGCAGCAGGAATGGCAGTAGCATCGGAGTACCTGCGCGCCCCTTGCGATACGAGAGAAGGTCCACCATGAGGCCCCTTCGGTACGCGATCAACGTGGCCCTCGACGGCTGCTGCCACCACGAGGCCGGGATGCCCCCGGACCAGGAGACCATGGCCTTCTGGACCCGCGAGACCGCCCGCGCGGACGCCATGCTCCTCGGCCGCACGACCTACCAGATGATGGAGGACGCCTGGCGCAAGCCGCCGACCGGCACCTGGCCGGAGTGGATGGAGACCTGGGAGATCCCCTTCGCCGAGACGATCGACCAGGCCAGGAAATACGTGGTGTCCGCCACGCTGGACCGCGTGGACTGGAATGCCGAACTGCTGCACGGCGACCCGGTGGCGGCGGTGCGCCAGCTCAAGGAACAGCCCGGTGACGGGCTCCTCCTCGGCGGCGTCACCCTGCCCACCGCGCTCGCGGCAGCGGGACTGATCGACGAGTACGTGTTCGTGGTGCAGCCGGTCCTCGCCGGACATGGGCCGAGGCTGCTCGACGGGCTACCCGAACACCTGCGGCTCACGCCTGTGGCGCGCGAGGAGTTTGCCTCCGGCGCCGTCGCCACGCGCTACCGTCCTGCCTGAGCTGCGCCGGTTCACGCACGCAGCTCACGCAGCTCAGGCGCGCAGGAGCGTCTCCCCGGTGACCGTGACCGGCTCGGGGCCGACCATGGTCTCCTGGCCGCACACCGTGATCGGGCCGACGACCTCGGGGTCCTCGTCGGTGGTGTGCAGGGTGACTTCGCCGTCAGCGATGTCCACCTGGATGATCCGCCCACGCAGGGTGATGCGATACTCCAGGGAGCCCCACTCTTCGGGCACACGCGGTTCGATGCTGTACTGCCCAAAGTTGTCGCGGAAGCCGCCGAAACCGTAGACCAGGCAGCTCCACACCCCGCCGCACGAGGCGATATGCACGCCGTCGGGGGTGTTGCCGTGCAGGTTGTTGAGGTCGATGAACAGGCCGCGGTGGAAGAAGTCCATGGCCTTGTCGTGCAGGCCGAGCTCGGCGGCCATGATCGACTGCACCACCGCCGACAAGGAGGAATCACCCGTGGTCAGCCGGTCGTAGTAGTCGTAGTCGCGCAGCTTGGTCTCCGCATCGAACTGGGACCCCTGCAGGAACAGGGCCAGCACCACGTCCGCCTGCTTGAGGATCTGGTACCGGTAGATCGTCAGCGGGTGGTAGTGCAGCAGCAGCGGACGCTTCGGCCCGACCTCCGGGTCGTCCAGACTCCACAGCTGACGCTGCATGAACTGGTCGTCCTGCGGATTAACCCCGGTGGTGTCGTTGAAGGGGATGTACATGGCGTTGGCCGCCTGGTCCCACAGGTCCAGTTCATCCTCGCTGAGACCAGTGCGACGCATCATGTCGCGGTAGGCACCGGGGCGGTCGGAGCGCATCTGGCGCACCACTTCGGCAGCCACACGCAGGTTGTACTGCGCCATCACGTTGGTATACAGGTTGTTGTTCACCACGGTGGTGTACTCATCGGGGCCGGTCACCGAGTGGATCTCGAAGCGCGTCCCCGAGTTGTTGAAGAACCCCAGCGACATGAAGAACCGGGCCGTGCCGACCAGGATGTGGATACCCTCGTCCAGCAGGAAGTCGGTATCGCCACTGGCGTAGATGTACTTCATCAGCGCATAACTCACGTCGGCGTCGATGTGGTACTGCGCGGTACCGGCGGCGTAGTAGGCGCTGGACTCGTGGCCGTTGATCGTGCGCCACGGGAACAGGACGCCGTCGTGCGAGAGCTCCAGGGCTCGTGCGCGCGCGGCGGGGAGCATCTTGTAGCGAAAACGCATCGCGTTCCGGGCGAACTGCGGGTTGGTGTACGTCAGGAACGGCATCACGTAGATCTCCGTGTCCCAGAAGTAGTGCCCGCCGTAGCCCGAACCGGTCAGCCCCTTGGCCGGCACACCCTGGGTCTCTGCGCGTGCCGAGGCCTGGATGAGCTGGTAGATATTCCAGCGCACCGCCTGCTGCAGTTCCGGCTGACCGGGAATGCGCACATCCGAGCGCTCCCAGAAGTCGGCGAGCCAGTTCTTCTGGTCGTCCAGCAACCGCTCGAACCCGACCGCCTTGGCCCGGTTGATCGTGCGGGCACAACGGAACGCCAGTTCATCGGCGGCGACGTGGCGCGAGGAGTGATAGGAGATGAACTTCTCCAACCGCAGCTTCATGCCCTTGCGTCCGGCCATGTGATAGACGACGCGAGCGACGTCCTCACGCAGTTCGGTCTGCACCTCCACCCCGTCGACCGGGTGGTCGCCGGCCTCGTCGGTGCCGCTGAGCTGCATCTTGTGGTCCATGCTGACCGCCACGGTCATGCCGGAGTGGTTGATGCGGTAGCCCAGCGTGACGCGCTCGTCCTCCGGCTGCGCCTGGTAGGTGGGGATAAAGACCCGTTCCTTGAACTGCTCGGCCTTGCGCGGGTCCGCGCCGTCGCCGACGGCCCCGGCGCCGGTACCGACCGGCCCGTCGGCGGTGGTGCCGGTGTGGTCGATGACGGTGGAGTACTCGTCCTCCCCGTCCTGCCGGTTGAGGATCTGCGACGAGACGACGACGGCCGCCGGAGCGTCCAACAACTCGATCTCGGTGCTGGTCACCATGAGGTGGCGCTCGGTGAAGCTCACCATGCGCTCATTGGTGACGCGCACCCGCTTGCCGGACGGCGTGCGCCAGATGAAACTGCGGCGCAGCACACCGTCGCGGAAGTCCAGGCCGCGCGAGTAGTCCTCGATCTCGTTCTGCGACAGGCGCAACGGCTCATCGTCGACGTAGATGCGCACCGTCTTGGCGTCCGGCACCTGCACGATCGCCTGGCCCTCGCGGGCCAGTCCGTACGCATCCTCCGCATGGGAGATCGGCCAGGTCTCGTGCACACCGTTGATGAAGGTGCCGTGCTCATCGGAGTCGCGGCCCTCCGGCGGGGTGCCGCGCACGCCGAGGTAGCCGTTGCTCAGCGCGAAGTGGCTCTCCGTAAGGCCCAGGGACGTGCGTTCGGGACGCTTTTCGTACCAGCCCCACTCGTCGACCGGGTTGTTCTCGCGGTCGAGTCCGGCGGCGGGGTCGGTGTCGTGGTGGTGCTGGTCGGCGCGGTAGCCGGACGGGAAGAGCCCCTCGCCGTCGATCTCACCGACTGTGCCTACCGCGCTGGCACTGTCCGCGGTGTCGATCGGACGGTTGACGACGGATGCCACCCGTCGGCGTTGGTCGAAGAACCGCTCGAGGGCTGTGTCCTTGCCCCCGTTGGTTCCGCTGCCGTCGGTCGCGTCGTTTCCGCTCATCGTTCGTTGTCTCCGGTTTCCTTGCAGTTCAGGTGGTCAGGTGTTCAGCGCGGGGTTAGCGCGGGACGAGTTCGGCGAGGTCGGACACGACGGTGTCCGCGCCGGAGTCGAGCAGCGCGGCGCGTCCGGCACCACGGTCGACGCCGATGACGAGGCCGAAGTCCCCGGCGCGTCCCGAGGCTACGCCCGAGGTGGCGTCCTCCACGACGACGGCACGCGACGGGTCCACGCCCAGCGAGGACGCGGCGAAAGCGTAGGTGTCGGGCGCGGGCTTGCCCGCCAGCCCCTCCTCGGCGGCGACGTTGCCGTCGACGATGAGCGCGAAGCGGTCGATCAGTCCGGCGGCGGTGAGGACCTGGCGGGCGTTCTTCGAGGAGCTGACGATCGCGATCTGCGGGGCGTCTGGGTCCTGGAGTGCGTTCAGCAGGGAGACGGACCCGGGGTAGGCGTCGATGCCGCGGTCGAGGGCGCGCAGGAAGTCCTCGTTCTTGCGCAGTCCCAGGCCGGTGACGCTTTCGTCCGAGGCGGTGGCAGAGTCCTCGTCGCCGAGGGGAAGGTCGATGTCGCGGGAGGCCAGCAGGCTCTGCACACCCTCCACGCGGGAGCGCCCGTCGAGATACCCGTAGTAGTCCTTCTCCGTGTACGGCTCGGCATCCCGGGCGTCGAGGTACTCGGTGAACATCGTCCTCCACGCCGCGCGGTGGATCTCCGCGGTGGGTGTGATGACGCCGTCGAGGTCGAAGAGGACCGCGTCGTAGGTTCTCAGGTCAGGCATCCTGGGCAGACTCCTCGGTTGGTTGGAAAGGTGGTTGTGGTGCTCAGCTTGTACTCGGGTGGCCTATCCTAGTGCCCCCACGGGCCTGCCGCCGGACAACGGTGTGCGCCACCTGCGACCTGCGCACACAGTGCATACAGAAGCGAACACCCCAGGACGGTTCCCGTTGCGGGGAACCGTCCTGGGGTGATCAGGTCAGCGCCTATCAGGCCTGTCAGGCCTATCAGGCGATGCCGTTCTTCTCCTTGTACTCGCGACGACGCGCGTGCAGGATCGGCTCGGTGTAACCGGCCGGGGACTCGGTGCCCTTGAACACCAGGTCACGGGCGGCCTGGAACGCGACGGAACCGTCGAAGTCATCGGCCATGTTGTTGTACTCCGGGTCGCCGGCGTTCTGACCGTCGACGATCTTCGCCATGCGCTGCAGGGCGTCGCTGACCTCCTGCTCGCTGACCACACCGTGCTTGAGCCAGTTGGCCAGGATCTGGGAGTTGATGCGCAGGGTGGCGCGGTCCTCCATCAGGTCGATGTCGTGGATATCGGGGACCTTGGAACAACCGACACCCTGCTCGACCCAGCGGACCACGTAGCCCAGCAGGGACTGGCAGTCGTTGTCGATCTCCTGCTTGATCTGCTCCTCGGTCCAGTCGGCCGCGGGGTGGACCGGCAGGGTGAGGATGTCGCCGAGGGTGTCGCGGCGGCCATCGGTGAGCAGCTTCTCCTGGACGGCAAAGACGTCGACCAGGTGGTAGTGGGTGGCGTGCAGGCTGGCGCCGGTCGGGGACGGGACCCACGCGGTGGTGGCGCCTTCCTTCGGCTGGCCGATCTTTTCCTTGATCATGTCGGCCATCAACTCGGTCTTGGCCCACATGCCCTTACCGATCTGCGCCTTGCCGGGCAGGCCGTGGGCCAGGCCGGCGTCGACGTTGTTGTCCTCGTAGGCGATCTTCCAGGCGGCGGTCTGCAGCTCCGGCTTGCGGACCACGGGGCCGGCGAGCATGGAGGTGTGGATCTCGTCGCCGGTGCGGTCGAGGAAGCCGGTGTTGATGAAGGCCAGACGCTCGGAGGACGCCTTGATGCAGGCGTCGAGGTTGGCGGTGGTGCGGCGCTCCTCGTCCATCACGCCGACCTTCAGGGTGTTGCGCGGCAGGCCGAGCAGGTCCTCGACGTCGGAGAAGAGCTCACCGGTGAAGGCGACCTCCTCCGGGCCGTGCTGCTTGGGCTTCACGATGTAGATCGAGCCCTTGCGGGAGTTGCGGCGCTGGTTGTCCAGGTCGGTGCCGGGCACGGCACACGCGGAGGTGATGACCGCGTCCATGATGCCCTCGAAGATCTCTTCGCCGTCGGCGTCGAGGATGGCGGGGTTCTGCATCAGGTGGCCGACGTTGCGGACGAAGAGCAGGGAGCGGCCGTGCAGGCGCAGATCCTCGCCGTCGCGTCCGGTGTAGGTGCGGTCGTCGCTGAGGGTACGGGTGAAGGTCTTGTCGCCCTTGGCGACCTCCACGCTGAGCTCACCGGTGTTCAGGCCGAACCAGTTGGTGTAGCCGAGGGTCTTGTCGGTCGCGTCGACAGCGGCGACGGAGTCCTCGAAGTCCATGATCGTGGAGACGGCGGACTCCATGAGGATGTCCTTGACCCCGGCCTTATCGTCCGATCCCACCGGGTGGGACGGATCGATCTGGATCTCGAAGTAGAGGCCGTTGTGGCGCAGCAGGACGCCGGTCGGCGCGTCCTTCTCACCGGAGAAACCGGCGTAGACCTCGGGCTCGCGCAGGTGGACGTCCTTGCCGTCGATGACGGCGACGAAACGGCCGGACGCCACGTCGTACTTCTCGACGTCGGCGTGAGAGCCGGACTCCAGCGGGACGGCCTGGTCCAGGAAGTCGCGTCCCCAGGCGATGACCTTGTCGCCGCGGACCTTGTTGTAGCCCTTACCCTTCTCTGCGCCGTTCTCCTCGGAGATGACGTCGGTGCCGTAAAGGGCATCGTAAAGCGAACCCCAGCGTGCATTCGCCGCGTTCAGTGCGAAGCGGGCGTTCAGGATCGGGACGACCAGCTGCGGGCCGGCGGTCTCGGAGATCTCCGTGTCCACGTTCTGCGTGGTGATCTCGAAGTCGCCGGGCTCGTCGACGAGGTAACCGATCTCCTTGAGGAAGGCGGTGTACTGCTCGGCGTCCTGCTCACCGGGGTGCTCGGTGTACCACTCGTCGAGCTTGACCTGCAGCTCATCGCGCACGGCGAGCAGCTCGCGGTTGCGCGGGGTGTGCTTGGCGACGATGTCACCGAAACCGGCCCAGAACGTCTCCGCGTCGACGCCGATGCGGGGCAGAACCGTGTCGGTCACGAAGTTGTAGAGGGTCGCGGAGACCTGAAGGCCTCCGGCTGTGACCCGTTCCGTCTGCTGGGACTCTGACGTCATTGACTGCTCCTTCGTAAAGATGGGACTCGCATGACGGACGCCGGTGGGACGCCCGTCGCTGTAGGGACCAGACTAGGTGAGCCACGTCACCGGCGGCGAGCAACCGTGGGTACCGAAATCGTCGTCACCCCCACAGGTGGGAATACCCGGAGATGGCCGGAGGGCCCCCTGAGCGCTATGAAGGTAGACCTAACGTGATGAAGGTCGCACGTAACCCCTGCAAGTAGACCATATCGCCCACATCGTGAGAAGTTTTGTCCCGCATATAGAGAACAGGGGTGAAGTGCTTTTAGCGCTACCCCCGGTGTTACCTGGAACACCCAAACCCTTTGACGTGCCCTTTTCCATCGGTATTCTCAAACGCAGCCGACCCGGGAGATCGCCAGCCGGGTGCAGCGCCGTTACCGCCAATCTCTCACCACTTAAAGGGAGTGACTACTTACATGTCGAACGTCGGACAGGCACGTACCGCCGCCGAAATCCAGAAGGACTGGGACGAGAACCCCCGCTGGAAGGGGATCACCCGCGATTACACTGCCGAGCAGGTCGCCGAGCTCCAGGGCACCGTCGTCGAGGAGCACACCCTCGCACGCCGCGGCGCCGAGATCCTGTGGGAGGGCGTCAACCAGGGTGGCGACTCCTACATCAACGCCCTCGGTGCCCTCACCGGTAACCAGGCCGTCCAGCAGGTCCGCGCCGGCCTGAAGGCCGTCTACCTCTCCGGTTGGCAGGTTGCCGGCGACGCGAACCTCTCCGGCCACACCTACCCGGACCAGTCGCTGTACCCGGCGAACTCCGTTCCGGCCGTGGTCTCGCGCATCAACAACGCCCTGCTGCGTTCCGATGAGATCTCCCGCGTCGAGGGCGACGACTCCATCGACAACTGGCTCGTCCCGATCGTCGCCGACGGTGAGGCCGGCTTCGGTGGCGCCCTCAACGTCTACGAGCTGCAGAAGGCCATGATCAAGGCCGGCGCCGCTGGTACCCACTGGGAGGACCAGCTGGCCTCCGAGAAGAAGTGCGGCCACCTCGGTGGCAAGGTGCTGATCCCCACCCAGCAGCACATCCGCACCCTGAACTCCGCTCGCCTGGCTGCCGACGTCGCCGATACCCCGACCGTCGTCATCGCCCGTACCGACGCCGAGGCCGCCACGCTGCTGACCTCCGACGTTGACGAGCGCGACAGCAAGTTCCTCACCGGTGAGCGTTCCGCCGAGGGCTACTACTACGTGCAGAACGGCCTCGAGCCCTGCATCGACCGTGCGAAGTCCTACGCTCCCTACGCGGACATGATCTGGATGGAGACCGGTACCCCGGACCTCGAGCTCGCCAAGAAGTTCGCCGAGGGCGTCCGCTCCGAGTTCCCGGACCAGCTGCTGAGCTACAACTGCTCCCCGTCCTTCAAGTGGTCCGCCCACCTGGACGACGACGAGATCGCCAAGTTCCAGAACGAGCTCGGCGCGATGGGCTTCAAGTTCCAGTTCATCACCCTGGCTGGCTTCCACGCTCTGAACTACTCCATGTTCGATCTGGCCCACGGCTACGCCCGCAACCAGATGAGCGCCTTCGTCGACCTGCAGAACCGCGAGTTCAAGGCAGCCGACGAGCGTGGCTTCACCGCCGTCAAGCACCAGCGCGAGGTTGGCGCCGGTTACTTCGACCGCGTTGCCACCACCGTGGACCCCAACTCCTCCACGACCGCCCTGAAGGGCTCCACCGAGGAGACCCAGTTCTAGTAACTGGTTCCCCGTCTTAGCGGACGGGAACGGCTAAGCCACACGACACCGGCCGGTCAGCAGCGATGCTGACCGGCCGGTGTCGTTCTGTGCGGGGCCTTCAGCTCCGCGCTCCCACGACCTCACGTCCCACCCTGTTGCGTCGAATGCACAGACACAGAACCGCTCCAATGCCGCAGAGCGCCGCGGCGCTGAACCATGCGCCGTCGTAGCTCCCGGTAGTATCCCGAATCATCCCGGCACCTGATGCCGCGA
The DNA here is from genome assembly GCF_052377405.1 of Corynebacterium sp. AOP40-9SA-29. Lineage (NCBI taxonomy): Bacteria > Bacillati > Actinomycetota > Actinomycetes > Mycobacteriales > Corynebacteriaceae > Corynebacterium > Corynebacterium sp. AOP40-9SA-29. The sequence continues at coordinate 260,400 of NZ_JBQSWR010000001.1, forward strand.
CTCCCGCGCCGACCTGGTGACTGGCGAAGACCCAGCCGAAAACCACAGGGCCAGAGTCACCGAAGTGCTCCCGACACAGAGCCATCGTCGGTGGCACGGTCGCCACCCAGTCGAGGCCATAGAAAACGATGAATGCCCATAGCGGCGGCTCTACGACCGGCCCCATCATCATCGGCAGCAACAACAGCGATATCCCACGCAGCCCGTAGTAGGCGACGAGAAGTATCCGAGGATCAATCCTGTCGGTCAACCACCCGGAGGCCAGTGTGCCGATGATGTCGAATATCCCGACCAGCGCAAGCAGACTGGCCGCGGTCGTCGCAGGCATGCCGTGGTCGTGGGCGGACGGGACGAAATGAGTGCCGACCAGGCCTACCGTGGTCGCCCCGCAGACCGCGAACGTCCCGGCGAGCAGCCAGAACTCCCTACTCTTTCCCGCGAGCCGCAGACTCCCCAGCGCCGTCAATGCGGGACGGGCCGGGGCGGCCACGCCGCAGGGGGAAGCGGGGCTCTGGCCGTAACTGACAAGCCCCACGTCCTGCGGTCGGTCCTTGAGCAGCAGCAACACGACCGGCGCTGCCAACACTGCTGCAGCAGCGATTACCAGGGAGGCGGCCTGCCAACTGTGCCTATTCGCCAGGTGCGCCAACAGAGGCAGGAAGACGAGTTGCCCGGTCGAGCTAGCCGCGGTGAGAACACCTGAGACCAGGCCACGGCGCTGCGTGAACCACCGTCCGGATACCAACGCGGCGAAGGGCATGGACACCGCACCGGTGCCTGCACCGATGAGAAAACCCCACAGGACCCACAGCTGCCAGGGTTCGCTGACGAACACTGACAGCGCGCTTCCGATTCCGACCACAGCCAGAGCGACAGCAGCAACACGGTGAACACCGAACCGCTCCATCAGGGACGTGGCGAAAGGCGAGAATAGTCCGAAGAGCAGGAGATTGAGTGACACCGCTCCACTGATGGTGCCGTGGGACCAGCCGAATTCACTGTGGAGCGGATCCATGAGTACGCCGGGTGCCGAGCGAAAACCCGCGGCCGCGAGCAGTGCCACGAATGCGACCACGACGGTCAGCGGGAACCAGAAGGAGTGTCGTTGAGCCATGCGCCCATTCTTTCGATGTGAAACCCTTCTGCCTATTGGCAGGAAGGCCAATATGTGTAAGGTTTTGGCCATGACACCGCGCCACCATGTCGTAGTTCTCCTTCTGCCCCCTGTCATCGGGTTCGACGCGACCATTCCCCCACTCGTCTTCGGCAACGCCCGGAACGAGTCTGGCGAGAAGCTCTACCGAGTTTCCGTGTGCTCCGTGGACCCCGGCCCCGCCACGTGCGCAGATGGCTTCGCTCTGACCCCGGGATCCGAGACCGACGCACTGAAGACCGCTGACACCGTCGTGGTTCCCGGATCAATGCGAAGCAGCGTACGCAAGGAAGGACGACTGGATGCCGCTGCCCGTGCCGCATTCGACCTCATTCCGGACGACGCACGCGTGATCTCGTTGTGCACCGGCGCCTTCGGGCTGGCCGCCGCTGGCCTACTGGATGGACGACGGGCAACCACACACTGGCAGACGGTGGCTCAGTTCCGTCGCCTCTACCCACGGGTCAACCTCGAGGAGTCTGCACTCTTCCTCGACGAGGGAATGGTCATGACCTCGGCAGGACTGTCCGCAGGCCTTGATCTCTGCCTTCACGTCATTCGCAGCGATGCAGGATGGAAGACTGCCAACGATGTTGCACGTCACTGTGTCACCCCACCCCACCGCGATGGGGACCAATCTCAGTTCATCAAGTGGCCGGTTCCCACACAAGGGAATACCGGAACGACCGCGACTCAGGAATGGGCGCGGGGTCGCCTCAGTGAACCATTGACTGTGCAGCAGCTCGCCGGGCATGCCCAAATGAGTTCCCGGACGTTCGCCCGCCGTTTCGCAGAAGAAACCGGGGCCTCTCCTGCCCGGTGGCTCGCGCGGGAACGGGTCCGTCGGTGCCAGGAACTGCTGGAATCCACCGACCTCACGGTCGACACAATTGCCCAACGCGTCGGATTCGGCACCGGGGCCACCCTCCGTGCACGTCTACGGGCAGAGACGGGTACGACGCCGAGCAGCTACAGACGTCGCTTCGCACGAACCTGACCCGGCGGAACCTCACCGCCCAGGCCCCACTACCTGTTCTTCCTGCGGAAGCGTGTCGGGGGCTTGTCCTCGTAGAGGCCGGTGATCTGGCGCCGGATGTGCTCACGCCGGTTGTAGGTGGCCTCGCGGATGGCCTCGTCGTCATCGAAGCTGGAACCGATCGCCCCGGCCATCGTGCCCAGTGACGCGGTCAGCCAGGCCAGCTTCGCGTAGCCCCACGGGAAGGGTTCGTCGCTCACCTGGGCACGGAAGTAGTTCGTGTCCACGATGACCACCGAGAGCACCAGCAATGCGATGAACACGGTGGTGTAAATCATCGCCGCAGCGATGAGCACCGTGCACAACGTGGCCCGGTTGTCCATGCGTGCACGCCACGCGGCCACGCTGTCTGCCTCACGATCAGGCCATCGGTTCCAGAGGCCGTTGTGGTAGACCAGCCAGAACGTCAATGCCCCCACCGCGAAGATGCTGATGACGAACATGCGCAGCAGCGAGATCGTGTGGGACATCTGCCACATCGAGCCGTAGAAAATACCGTAGGCACCGGTGGCGACACCGATGGCCAGGCAGCCGGTGAGCACGCGGTAGAGCACTGCCGGACGGTTGCCGGCGACCATCCCCAGCAGCAGTCGCAGCGACCTCCCCCACCCGTCGATGACGCGGGTGGAGTCCGCCTCGGCGTCACCACCCTCGATATCGCTGGTGTCGGTGACGTCCTCGAGAATGCCCGCACCTGCGGATTTCCCCTTGAGGAGTCGGCTGAGCTCCTGCCGCAAGCCCTCCTGCGCGCGCAGCAGACCAAAGGCCGGCAGACACAGCATGGTGACTCGCCCCCGGTTCACCGTCTGACTGATGACAGGACGCCGCGTGGTCAGTGGCAGGTCGGTGACGTACACCATCCGGTCCCAGCCGTGACTCTCCATGATGCCGGTGGAACTGTCGGCCAGCCGGACGCTACCGTCCAGGCCCATGGGCAAGGTGCTGGTGCGCACCTCGACGCGTGGCAACCCGAGGGCGGCGAGGTCGTCGTCGGTGAGGTGGGTTTCGTCCGGGTCCACGCCGAGCTTCTCAAGCACTTTGCGCACACGTTTCTCCGGCAGCCCCCGGTCGACCATCACGCCGACGGTCATCACCTTGCTCATGCCGGGTCCCCTGCCAGGTCCCGTATCTGCCCCAGTACCTGACCGCGTATCTGCTCCATGATCGGCCTGTTTCTCCTGCCTCCGAACGTCCCGACGTATTGGCGTGAATCGTACCTGCACTCGACCGCCCGCGTGGCAGGCATGCGTGCGAACGCCCCCTTGCAGCCCGATCACCCTTCCAGGTAGGCATTCGGCCCGAAACCCTGCCTGGAAGGGTGATGACTTCGTTGCCGCCCAGCCGACCCACTCAATGCTCCCCGCTCCGACAAGCGTGCGTTGCCCAGCCTGGGCATGAATCAACGCTTTACACGTACACTGACCAGTGAGCATTCCCCATAGGGAATATCAAGACCACAAGGAGGCCCTCCGTCATGGACAGGCATCAACTTCGCCGAAACAAGGACCTCGGTATGGCCGACCTGCTGTGGGTCTCCCAGCTCGTGGCGCTCCGGAAGCGCAAGGGCTTCACCCAGCAGGAAGTCGCGGCCCACATGGGCGTGGAGCAGTCGACGGTCAGCAAGATCGAGAATTCGAACAGCGGCCGACGAAGAATCAGCGCCGACCAACTCCACCGTTACGCCCGGGCCATCGGGGCTTACACCGGTCATGTCGTGCTGGACGCGGACGATGATCGGGGCTGCCGCCTCCTGAAGAGCGAGATCGAACGCCACACCCACGCCCTGCTGTGGGACGAGGAAGGTCCTGCGACCAGCCCTGTGGCGCACGCCGTTGGTGACGCTCTGCCCCACAACGACCAGTGCTGAAGAAGCATCTCGCGAGGGCCGACTCGTCACGAGAAGTGCGGGCAAAGGACCGTGGCCTTCGAGCTCGTCAATAAGCGAACTCGCGCAGCTCGGGCGCAAGTTCGACACCGCGTACCCCCTGCTGTCCCCCGCCCACCCCGTCATAGAAAACACCCTCCCAGGTAGGCGTTCGCGGTGAAACGCTGCCTGGGAGGGTGAGGATCCTGCACCTGCCTGCACCTGGTCGGTGCGGACGAGGGATCTACAGGTTGATCATGTGACCCATCGTGCCCTCGGCGGCCTCCTTGATGGCCTCCGACAGCGTCGGGTGGGTGTGGACGTTGCGTCCGATCTCCTCGGCCGTGAGGTCGAAGCGCTGTGCCAGCGTCAGCTCGGGCAGCAGCTCGGAGACGTCCGGGCCGACCATGTGTCCGCCGATGAGCTCACCGTACTCGGCGTCGACGACGATCTTCACGAAGCCGACACCCTCGTTGAGGCCCATGGCCTTGCCGTTGGCGCTGTAGGGGAAGGACGCGACCTTGATCTCGCGACCGTTCTCCTCGGCCATCTTGCGAGCAGCCTCCTCCGTGTAACCGAAGGACGCGACCTGCGGGGAGCAGAACGTCGCGCGCGGCATGTTCATGTAGTCGCCCAGTTCCTGGGTCTCCACGTCCGCAATGGTCTCGGCGGCCACCACACCCTGCGCCTCGGCCACGTGGGCGAGCTGCAGCTTGGCGGTGACATCGCCGATGGCGTAGATGCCGTCGACGTTGGTGCGCATGCGCTCGTCGATGTCGATGGCACCGCGCTCGGTGAGCTTCACACCGGTGTTCTCCAGGCCGAAGCCCTCCACGCGGGGGGCGAAGCCGATGGACACCATGACACGGTCGGCCTTGATGGTCTCGGACTTGGAGCCGTCGGCGGTCTCGATGTCGACCTCGACGCCAGCGTCGCCACCGAGGTCGCGCACGGCGGTGGTCTTGTGACCGGTCTTCAGGTTCACGCCGAGCTTCTTGTACTGCTTGGCGATCTCCTTGGAGACGTCCTTGTCCTCGTTGGGCAGGACGCGGTCCATGAACTCCACGACGGTGATGTCGACGCCGAAGTTGGCCAGCACGTAGGCGAACTCCATGCCGATCGCGCCGGCACCGATGACGACCATGGACTTCGGGGCGTTCTCGTCGAGGATCTGCTCCTCGTAGGAGACGATGTTGCCGCCGATCTCGACACCCGGCAGGGACTTCACCACGGAGCCGGAGGCGATGATGGCGTTGTCGAAGGTGATGGTCTTGCCGGCGTCGTCGCCGTCGGTGACCTCCACGGTGTGATCATCAGTGAACGAGCCGAGACCGTTGATCTCGGTGATCTTGTTCTTCTTCATCAGGTAGTGGACACCCTTGACGATGCCCGCGGACACCTTCCGCGAGCGCTGGTGCGCCACGGAGTAGTCCATGCTGATGTTGTCACCGGAGATGCCGAAGGTCTTGGCGTCGTGGGTGAGGATGTGCGAGATGTCCGCGTTACGGATCAGCGCCTTGGAGGGGATGCAGCCGACGTTCAGACAGACGCCGCCCCAGTACTGCTTCTCGATCACTGCGGTCTTCAGGCCCAGCTGTGCCGCACGGATGGCGGAAACATATCCGCCGGGGCCCGCACCGATTACTACTACGTCATAATGTTCAGCCACGTGGTCAAGGATACGACTTTTCGGGCGGGACGTGCAGACCAGGGGCACCAAAGAGACCGTTCGCCGCCAAAACTACAGGTCAGGCGGCCGGCGCCTTAGAGGAAGCGCACGACGAAGTCGGTGACCATCGACAGGAAGTTGTTGATATTGCCGCCGAGCACCTCGTTGGAGCTGACGATGAACTGGTCGATGGGGGCGAGATTCACGGTGGTTCCTCTTTCACGTGGGGACGCCCCGGGCCTGGTGCCCGGGGACGGTTTCGGACACCAGCATAAACGGCGGGAGGTCCGGTTGCGCTACGTCCTGCACGGAACCGGCTGCGACGGGGAAGGTAACGCTACCCCCGCCCGGTGCGTTTTCGTTTGGGAAATCAGGCTTCGGGGTTACACGGTGCACGTCCACCGGCTATGCTGTCGAAGTCTGACCCCACTGACTTTTCTTGAGGACCGAATGAATAAGCGCGCCATCGCACGCGTGACGGCTGCTGCCGTCGCGACAGCCCTGCCCCTGTCCGTCATGAGCGTGCTCGGCGCAGGTTCGGCGTTCGCCGGTATCGCCCAGCCGGACGTGGCCTCGGCCTCCTCTGAGGACAGCGGTGACCCCCGCCCCGCCTCCGAATTCCGGAACAAGGCCACGGTCAACAACCCCTTCCCCACCCGCGAGGCCGCGGAGGGTGAGAACTACGTCGATGAGTCGAAGGCCGCCTGGCGCGACTACGTCTACCACGCAGAGGCGGGTCCGACCGAGGAAGAGTCGGAAGGCATCACCACCCAGGAAATGTGGGACGAGGGAGACCGTTACAGCCGCATGGAGGAGCGCCTCGTGCACTCCGAGGCAATGAACCGCGACATCCCGGTCGTCACCATCCGCGCGAGGGACAACGCCGACATCGCCCCCACGATCTACCTGCTCAACGGCGCCGACGGCGGCGAGGGTGCGGCGAACTGGCTGCGCCAGACCAACGCCATTGACTTCTACGGCAACCAGATCGGCAACGTCAACGTGGTCATCCCCATGGAGGGCGCGTTCTCGTACTACACCGACTGGGAGGAGGCGAACGCGACTCTCGACAAGGGCGGCAACAAGCAGGCCTGGGAGACCTTCCTGGTCCAGGAGCTGCCCGGACCGATGGAGGCGGCCCTCGAAACCAATAACCCCAACCGCTCGATCATCGGCATGTCGATGACCGGCTCGACCACCCTGGTCTACGGCGAGAAGTACTCCGGTTTCTACGACTCCATCGGCGCCTACTCCGGCTGCGCGGCGACCTCCGGCGAGGCTGCCCCCACCGTGGAGATCGTCCTGGGCCGCGGCAACGCCACCTACGAGCAGATGTGGGGTGACCGCAACGGCGAGGTGGCCCGCGAGAACGACGCCCTGGTCAACGCCGCGGACCTCAAGGACCAGCACAACGTCTACGTCTCCACCTCGACCGGCCTGATGGGTGAGCACGACGTCTCCTCCGGCGACCGCCTCAACGGCATGGTCATCGGTTCCATCGTCCCGGCAACCGAGGGCGGCGCAATCGAGGCAGCGACGAACGCCTGCACCCACCTGCTGAAGTCCACCACGGACGCCGCGGGCATCACCCAGGACTCCAACAACCTGGTCTACAACTTCCGCAACACCGGCACGCACCAGTGGGGCTACTGGCAGGACGACATGTTCGACGCCTGGCCCACGATCTCCGAGGGCCTGTTCCCCGGCGGCGGTGCCAATGCCATCAAGCAGCGTGACGAGGCCAAGGCCGCCTACCTCAAGGACAACCCGGGCGCCGGCGCCGCCGGTTCCACCCCGGTCTCCTCCCTCCCCTCCTGGGAGGACCTGACGGCAACCACCGAGGATGCCGACGACGAGTAGTCGACGCCGTCCCACAGGTGCCGTGAGAGCACTCTCCGCCGCCACCCTCGTGGTGGCGGTTTCCGGTTATGCGGTCATTGTCGTCGCCGGCCGCGCGCTCGACACGGTCGGCTACGAGGCCTTCGCCGTCTTCTGGGGGCTCTTCTTCGCCCTCGCCGGCCTCATCGACGGTCTCCTCCAGGAGACCACCCGCTCCGTCGCGGCCCGCACTACCGCAGGACGCACCACCACCACAGGACGCACCGGGCAGGCGCCACGCGCCGCCGCAGCGTCCTACGTCCGCCCGGTGGCGGTCGCGGCGGGCCTCGCCGTCGTCGTCGCCACCGTCGTCGCGGCGTCCGGCCCGCTGTGGGCGGGACGCATCCTGCCGGACGGCTCGGGCCTGGCGGGCGCCGGCGTGGTGCTGATGGCCGTCGGGTTGGCGTCCTACACCTTCCAGGCCGCGGTCTGCGGCCTACTGTCGGCGGCGATGCGCTGGACCACGTTCGCCTGGCTGATCAGCGTGGACAGTGCGGTGCGCATCCTGCTGGCGCTGATCGCGTGGGCGGCGGGCTGGCAACTGCTGGCCTTCCTGCTCGTCACGGTCGTCGGCGCGGCGACGTGGCTGGGGCTGCTCCTCGTCTCCCCGTCGAGCCGGCGTCTGCTGCACGAGGTGGGGGACGTGGGCACCGCGGAGTTCCTGCGGCGCACGTGCAAGGCGATGCTGGCGTCCGGCGCGAATGCGGTACTGATCACTGGTTTCCCCGTGCTGATCACGTTCACCTCGGGGTCGGGCGTCTCCCCCGGTGCCTTGGCTGCGGTGATCACCGCAGTGACGCTGACTCGTGCGCCGCTGCTCGTGCCGCTGCAACGTTTCCAGCCGGCGCTGATCGTGCACCTGACCGCGCACCGCGACCGGGTGCTGCGCGCCTGCGTCCTGCCGGCGACGGTGATCGTGGCGACGGCCGCGGTCGGCGGCGTGGCGGCATACTGGCTGGCGCGTCCGCTGATGCTGCTGTTCTTCGACGCGGAGCTGGTCAGTTCGCCGGTGGTGTTGGCAGCGTTGACCGTGGCCTCGGCCTCGACGGCGTTGCTGATGGTGACCGGTTCGGCCGCCCACGCCGCCGAACGCCACTCCCTGTACCTGGCGGGATGGGCGGTGGCGACCGTCGCGGCCGTGGCGCTGCTGTCGGTGGACGCCTCACCGGAGGTGCGGGCCGTGCTGACCCTGGGCCTTGCCCCGCTGACGGGCGTGGTCGTGCACGTCGTGGCGTTGACCATGAGTAGGTCGACGATCAGAACCGCGACTAGTTAGCATCACCGGATACAAAAGACGCGGTTCCTCCGCTTCTTCTGTATAGTCGTGGTCCATGAACAGAGGGCAGGCGCAACCATGCTGATCGAACTGACGTTGAGCAACTTCCGGTCATTCCGCGGGCCGACCACACTCGCCATGCGTTCGAGTCGGGAACAGAACCACCGAGACCGCCTTCCTCGTATCGAGTCCCGCTACCGCATGAACGTCAATCCCGTCGCCGCGATCTACGGGGCCAACGCCTCCGGCAAGACGAACATCGCCCATGCACTGCGCTACCTGCGCAATGTCGTGGTCAATCAGCGCGACGACGGTGTCCCGCTGCCGCAGGACCCCTTCCGGCTCGACAAGGAGTACGCGGATATCCCCACCGAGTTCTCCATCATGTTCACGGACGATGACGACGTCATGTTCAACTACTACCTCTCGATCCTCCACGGGAAGGTCGTATCCGAAGAGCTGTACAAGATCCTGAGCACCAAAGAAGTCGAAATCTTCACCCGGGAGGTGTCCCCGTCCGGAAGTACACTGACGTTCGGCGACGACATCCGCAGCGAGTTTGTCCGAAAGGTTGTACGTCGCGCATCCGACAACACCCCGATCCCGACAATGGCCGCGAAGATGTCTCCGCTGAACCACAGCGTCGACGAAACCGGTGACGACGAGGACGACCGGGACTTCCTCACCCTCGCCACTCCTTTCACGTGGCTTTCGCGGGTCACGGTGGTCGGCCCGGACTCAATGGACGCGTCTATCGGCCTCCACCTCATGGACAGGGCTTACCCATCCTGGATCAATGCACTCAAGAGCATCGACGCCGGAATCACTGGATCACAGGTCACCGAGATCACTCCTGAAGATGCCGGGGTGACGGAGGAGGAACTCGCCGCCCTCACCGATGGATTAAAGGAAGGTAAGACAACCTTCTCCGAGAAGGGGGCGAACGTTCTGTCCGTGACGCTCGTCGACGGCGAGCCCGTCATGTCCAGGCACTCCCTGGTCCACGGTTCAGGATCCGCCGGCACAGCACTCGACTGGGCCGACGAATCCGACGGAACCAAGCGCGCGTTCAGCCTCTTCCCCGCACTGCAGTTCATGGCGCAGTACAACACCGTGCCCAGAGTGGTGGTTCTCGACGAGATCGACAGAAGCCTCCACACGGAGCTCTCCCGCAAACTGATCTCGGCGTTCCTCGACGCGTGCACCCCGGAGACCCGCTCCCAACTCATCCTCACCACCCACGACGTGATGCTCATGGATGTGGACCTGTTTCGCCGCGACGAGATCTGGGTCGTGGAGAAGACGGACGCCGGGGCTTCGGAGCTACGCGCATTGAGCGAGTACGAGGGTGTGCGCAACGGTAGTGACCTGCGCAGGAGCTACCTCAATGGCCGGTTCGGTGGCACTCCCTCCATCCCTGCCATCGACTACAGCGACGGACCATGAGCCGCGGAGCTGACGGCGAACCTCCAGTAGACGCTCAGTCGTCCTGCGCGGGAATGTTCTTCCGCGAGAACGCGGTGACGATGACCAGGAAGACCACGGCCACGACCACGCCGGCCCCCAGCATCACCGGGTAACTCAGGTTCGCCGAGAGGCGGGTGAGGATCATCGGGAAGAAGAAGCCGATGTAGGTCAACGTGTAGTAGGCGGCGGTCAGGCCGGCCAGGTCGTCCGGCCCGGCGATGCGCTGGACCTCGGTCAAGCCGCTGATCAGGCACAGGCCGTAGGCCGCACCCAGAATGATCGCCACGATGATCGCGCTCCACACCGCGATGTCGTGGGACGCCACCGCGGCCACCGTCATACCGACGATCACGAGCACCAGCGCCACGATCGGGCCGCGTGCGTTGTAGCTGGTGTTGATGCGCGGGCCGAACTGCTGAATCGTGAAACCGGACGCCAGGGCAATCACGGTGAGCAGCCCGGAGAACGCCACCGGGCTGCCGACCTGGTCCTGGACCAGGCGGGGCGTGATCGCGTAGGCCACGCCGGCGGCGCCGAAAACCCAGGGGGCGATCGGCGCGACCACGGTGAGGAAACGCGGGTGGCGGATGGTGGGCACCAGGATGTCGGACCAGAACGAGCCCTTCACCTTGAGGTGCGCCGACTGGCGGGTCTCGGGCACGGTCATCAGCCCGGCGAGGGCGACCACCGAGATCAGGCAGTGCACGATATAGGGCAGCTGGCCGGGGATCGGGCCCCACTCCGCCAGGACGCCCGCCAGGCCGGCGCCGAGGCCGAAGCCGGCGGTCAGCGACATCGTGGCGCGTTTCGCGCCGGCCGACGGTGCCACGCCGGGCTCGAAGGTGGGGGTGGAGAGTTCCTTGATCCAGGAACCGCCGACGGACATCGCGATGCCCACGGCGAGCCCGGCGAGGATGCGTCCGATGAACATCACCGACTCGGTGGTCTCCCCCAGCGCGATGAACACGCTGCCGAGCAGGGCGATGGCCGGCGACGGCAGCATCACGACCTTGCGTCCGAAACGGTCGGACAGCGGCCCACAAATCAGCAGTCCGGCGACGATGCCCACGGCATAGGAGACGAGCAGTGAGTCAACGAAAACGTCGCTGAACACAGCCTCCTGGCGGTAGAACACGAGCATCGGGGTGGCTTCATTGCCACCCCACGCCACAGTGAAGACGGCGAAGGCGACAAACAGCCATGCCCGGGAGAAGGCGGGTGAGGTCCGCGTGGTGTGCTCGTTCTCGGTCATGGTGTCTCATCGTAGGAGGTGACCATTCGTATCCGCTCACTGAGGACCCGATTCCCGCTAATATGTAGTGGTATGGCACACACTGAGAAGGCCCTCGACACCACCGAAATCGCCGCGAGCCTCACCCGCCGTGGCAACGAACGTCCTGCGAAGTTGCGAGACCGGGCGGACCGCGCCGTGCGGGAGGCCGTCGCCGCCGAGCTCCAGGAGGTCCTGGACGGCCGCTGGGCGGACGTGAAGAACGAGACCCGCGCCCTGATCGTGGAGAAGGACCTGCATCCGGACGACACCCTGGAACTGGACGAGGCCCGCGAGCGGACCCTGTCGCAGATGCACGACATGCTCTCCACCGGTGCCCCGCGCGGGACGTTCCGCACCGAGCACGGCGGCACCGGCGACATCGGCGCGACGCTCTCGGCGATCGAGTCGGTGGGCGGCGCGGACCTGTCGCTGATGGTGAAGGCCGGGGTGCAGTGGGGACTGTGGGGTGGTGCGGTGGAGAACCTCGGCACGGACCGTCACATCCCCCTGATCAAGGACATCATGGAGCTGCGGACGTTGGGCTCGTTCGCGATGACCGAGCGTGGGCACGGCTCGGACGTGCAGTCGGTGGAGACCACCGCGGTATACGACCGGGAGACCGGGGAGTTCGTGATCAACACGCCCACGGCCTCGGCGGAGAAGTGGTTCATCGGCAACGCCGCCAAGCACGCCCGCATGGCTGCGGTGTTCTGCCAGCTCTACACTCCGGACGCCGACGGCGAATTGGGCGAGTCCCACGGCGTGCACTGCATCGTCGTGGAGGTCCGCGACGAGGACGGCAAGGCCAAGCCCGGCGTGGGCATCGGCGATCACCTGTACAAGGGTGGCCTGAAGGGTGTCGACAACGGCACCTTCACCTTCGACCAGGTGCGCGTGCCGCGGGAGAACCTGCTGAACCGCTTCGCCGACGTCTCCGAGGACGGCGAGTACTCCTCCCCCATCGAGTCGGTGGGAGCCCGCTTCTTCACGATGCTCGGGACGCTTATTAGGGGACGCATCACGGTGGGTGCCGCCTCCGGCGCGGCGGCGCGCTCCGGGTTGGCGATCGCCACCGGGTACGCAAACCTGCGGCGTCAGTTCGCCCCGGACGACGATCTGCCGGAGAAGAAGCTCATCGAGCACCGCAAGCACCGTCTGCGTCTGATCCCGCTGATTGCCCGTACCTACGGTCTGCAGCTGACCTCGAACCAGCTGATCGCCCGGTTGCACGACCTGGAGGGCGCGGGCATCGACCGGACGGATATGACCAAGGAGCAGCGATGGGACCAGCGTGAGCTGGAGGCCCATGCCGCGGCCGTGAAGGCGGCGAACACCGACCATGCGATGCGGGTGCTGCAGGAGTGCCGTGAGGCGTGTGGCGGTGCCGGCTATATGGCGGAGAACCTGCTGACCACGTTCACCGCAGACGCGGACGTGTTCACCACCTTCGAGGGCGACAACGTGGTGATGATGCAGTTGGCGGCGAAGGAACTGCTGACCGGTTTCTCCCGCGAGGTCGGTGACCTGAAGCCGCTGGAGCTGGTGCGTTTCGGCCTGGACAACTTCGGCACCCTGCTGAAGCGCCGGACGGCGGCGGACACGCTGATCCAGAACCTGGTGGATTCGTTCACGGACAAGGAGGAGACGTCCCTGTTCGACCCCGCCTACCAGGTGGAGTTGCTGACGCAGCGTGAGGACCGTCTGCTGATGTCGCTGATCCGGCGGATCAAGCCGGCGCAGAAGATGAGCACGGAGGACGCCGCGGATCTGGTCGACAAGGCCCAGGATCACCTTCTGGAGTGCGCGTGGGCGCACGTGGACCGGATCATCCTGGAGGCGATGCTGGAGGGCGAGGCCCAGCTGGCGGACGGCCAGGCCAAGGAAGTCATGGAGCAGGTGCGTGACGTGTTCGTGTTGAGCATCATCCACGAGCACAGCGGCTGGTACCAGGAGCAGAACCTGTTGACCGGCACGCGCACGAAGGCCGCCCGGGCCGCTCTGAACGACCTGGTGGACTCACTGGGGCCGTGGTCGCAGACGTTGGTGGACGCCTTCGCGGTGCCGGAGAACATCGTGGGCGTGCCGTTGATGACGGACTACGACGACATGGTCCCCCGGGCGACGACGCATCCGGCCGAGGAGGCCTGACGGCGACTGGGCCGGCGACGATGCCGTCCGGCGTTGGTGCCATCGCCGGCGCCGGACGGTAACGATGGGGTAACGACGTTCACAACACCCGACGTAACCACCCCCGTCGTGAACAATATTTACGCACCTGACGGTGTTGTGAACACCCCCGATCGAAGCCCCGTCAGATCGTTATCTCTTCGTGACGTAACACCCGGCAATGAGTGTCCGTTACTGTTAATAGTGCGCCACAGAGCCTCATCAGTTCACTTCGGCGCATGACCGTACTCGTTTCTTCGAAAGGTAACTAACATGCTGGATATCATCGGAACCATCGTCAACGCCGTCGGCACCTTCTTCACCGACGCCATCGAGCTGGTCACCGGCTCCATCGCCGGTAACTAATTAAGCATCCAGCCCCCGCACGGGGACTGTGAGCTTTTCCCCGTCCAACCTCACGGTTGGGCGGGGTTTTGGCGTTTCGCCGGCCACTCCAGCAGCGCTACGCAACCCAAGTGTGACCGACTTTCCGCCTCTCTTCCAGCCCCCACAAGTAGGGGCCTATATTTGGATACAAAGATGTTCCCCAGGCGATACCGGGGCGTTATAGTTCTCCCCGTGCCCCACGGACTGTACGGTCCCGCACGGCGCGCATCGTATACGTCCTATCGAAAGGTATCCCATCATGCTTGAGATCCTCACTACCATCGTTACCACCATCGGCGGCTTCTTCACCGCTGCCATCAACCTGGTCACCGGCTCCATCACCGGCGGCGGCGAAGGCTAGTCTGCCGCCTCGGCAGCAACGACGCGGCCCCCGCCCCGGCATCGCCGGAGCGGGGGCCGCTCGGCGTCCGCAGCCTCTCCGAACATTTTGGTTTCGTGGTGTAACGGACTTCGACGACGGTCGATATACCCACTGAGAGCGCAACGGAGCCACTCCGGCACCACGGCGCACCGCCACTTCAACCGAGAGGTAATCACCATGCTTGACATTGTCGGCCAGATTGTTAACGCCATCGGCACGTTCTTCACCAGCGTCATCGGACTCGTTACCGGCTCCATCACCGGTAACTAATATTCGGCGGCCTTCGGCAACGGAGGCCCGGACGCGAAGGCCCACCCAGCAATAGCTGGGTGGGTCTTTACGATTCTCACGGCAATCCGGCCACCATAGCGAAGACTCCTCGCCCTACGTCCCCAGTTTCCTGGCCGGAAGCCCCCAATAATAGTGTCCTTTTGCCTGATAACATACTTCCCCGGTTGGCGTTATCCTAAGTAAGCGGACAGAAGCCCTCGAAGCCGACACCGCGAGCACCACCCACCACATTCACCTTGCCTGAAAGGCCACTGCCATGCTTGCAATCATCGGCTCCATCGTCACCCTCATCGGGACCGTGCTGGTCGGCGCGATCCTCCTGGTCGGCGGCTCCATCATCGGCGTCTGATCCGCCCCGGACGCGACAAGCGCGAACCAACAGAAGGACCCTGACCTCCGGGACAGGGTCCTTCAACCGTTGCAACCGCCGACCGAATGCCCCCAATAATAGGGGCCTCCTCCGTTTCATCCGAGGTATATGTTCTCGTTATGAACATTCTTCGTCGCGCGATCACTAGGACCGCGGCCACCGTCCTCATCACCGTCCTCGCCACCACAGGGGTCGGTACTGCCACCGCCGCACCACAACCGCCTGAACTGACCCTCCGGGCACTCGGTGCAATCAACCCCGCCGATGACCTAGCCTATCCGGGCGGAATTTACCCGGGGCATAAGTTCTACGTCGCATACACGGTAACCAACACCTCCGCAGAGCCGATCACCGTCACTGGATTCGTATCGAGCATCGCCACTCGGGTCCGGGACACGTGGATCGAACAGGGCTACGCCTCTGACTACTGCGACCAGTACATCGTGAGACTCGACAGTACAGACCGCCAGGCTTTCCCCCAGGTCGTGGCCCCCGGCGAAACCTCCGAACCGATGTACGACAACGTGAACTACGAGTTCCTGTACGCCGCCGACAACCCGTGCCAGCGTATGGCCATCGCCATCGGGCGCGTAACCGTTGCAGACGACGACGGCGATGAGTACGGTGACGGCGATCTCCCTCCGATCAGCACCTCATCCGGCTCCTCGTCCAGCTCATCTCTCGCTAGCAGCCTCGGGTCGCTCGCTCCGTTCGAGTCCTGATAACCGATGAGCACGCGCCTCAAATTCCTCGTACTACTGCTCGGCACCGCCGCGATTGGCATCATCGCGGCGTTCACCATGAGCATCGCCAGTTACGAAGCGCCACGCACCCTGGCTCCCGTGGCGGCACCAGCATCAACCTACGAAGGCCCCCAGCGCCTCGCTTCGGAAGCGAATCTTCGCCTTCAGGAGGATCTCAATACCGTTGGCGGAGCAGCACCAACCACCACTGCTCCCGTCAGTCCGTACGTCGGCACACCGTATGCCCAGGCCCCCGTCCTGGAGCCACTTCAGGAACCTGCGCAGCCCGTACAACCTGTACACCCTGCCGAGCCGGCACAGGCGGCCCCGCCCGCCACCAGCCCGGAACCGGTCTACCCAGCCGCCGCAGACGCCGTTCCAGCCACAACCGCGGCAACGGCAACAGCCGTCGACACCGTCACCCCAGGAGCCTGGTGCGCGAGAGCGTCAGCAGGCACCACCGGCTACTCCAAAAATGGCGTCCTCATGACCTGCACCTACGCCGACGGGGAAGATGTCCCTCGCTGGAGAGCCTGACAGTCCCCTGACTGGAAAGTTTGGCGGTGAATGTTTATGGTAGAAGTTGTCGCTGTGACGAACTGAAGTCCTTCAGGCTCTCCCGCCCCGCAGCGGACCACCAGTACATACGTCGAAAGGACCTAATCATGGGTATCGTCAGCAGCCTCCTCACCTCCGTCACCGCACTCGTCGGCGGACTCGTCGCCGGCCTCGGCGGCGTCGTCGCGGGCCTCGGCTCCGTCCTCTAAGGTCTCTTACCTCAGAGAATCTTCCCGCTCGGACCCCCGGCTCACAGATGTGAGCCGGGGGTCCGGCGCACCAGAGACCACACAGCATCATGCTCCGGCGTAATCGTCCGCCCACCGCCATCGAGACAGCCATCCTGCGCAACGCCACCCTGGCGATCGCGCTGACCTGGCCACTCTGGCAGGCCGGAGCCCTCACCTCGCACTTCACCGTGGAGTCGTTCTTCAGCCACTGGTACCCGATGGCCACGGCCGTACTCTTCGCGCTGGCGAATGTCCTGGTCGCCGCGGCAGCCGTGATCGGACGCCGCGACCTCCTCATCCTTTCCCTGCGTCTCTCCGCCGCCTCACTCCCCGTCGCCCTGGCCCTGTTCATCATCCAGACTCTTGTCGACGGTGCGCCCGCGGCATCCGGAATGTGGTTCACGATCTTCAGCGCGCTGCCCGCGATCGCCTTCGCCCTCACGGTCCCGCTCGCGCCCGGCATCACCGGATTCTTCCTGCTGGTCGGCGGGACGACCCTGGCCGCGGCTGCCTTGGAGCACCGTTCCGATCCCCTGGGCGTGGCCACCGAGGTCGGTCTGGCATTGGTCTACTCACTGCCCCTGGTGCTCATCGTCTGCGCCACCCTGCAGCTCGCCCGGTTCATCGATGCCGCCGGCAACAAGTCACATGCAGAGAACATCGCCGCCACCAGGGCCCGCGCCAGGGCGGAGGAGACGACGAGATTCACCGCGCTGGTCCACGACAATGTCCTATCCACCCTCAGCGGGCTCTCCCAGGGCATCTTCCCCACCGAACCTGTCGGCCTGCGTCTGACCCCGGTCTTCGATGAAGCCGGGGACATGTCCACCGACCAGTTCATCGAGGCGGTGACCACCACCATCCGCCAACACACGCCCGACTGCATCATCACCGCCGACGAGAGCACCTCCCTCACGCTGCCCGGGGTCGCCGGGGCGAATATCACCATGGCCATCGCCGAGATGGCGAAGAACTCACGACAGCACGCCGGTCCGGACGTCCGCCGGTACTGCCACGTCAGCCTGAGCGACTCCGCCCTCCACCTGCGCTACACCGACGAGGGGCCAGGCTTCCTCACCGAGGACGTCCGCCCCACCGCCGCAGGCATCCGCATCTCCATCCTGGGGCGCATGGAGGCCACGGACGGCGGCAGCGCCACCGTCACCTCGTCCCCCGGCCACGGTACGACCGTGGATCTCGCCTGGAAAGACGTCCGGAGCGCAGGTTCCAGCGCGGAAAATCTCCCGCCCGGACCAGCACCCCACCGCAACATCCGCGCGTCACGGTTCAACTCGGCCGCCATGCGGAACTACGACCTCATGCACCTCAGCTACGTATTCGGCGTCCCCTACGGCGTGGCCGTGGCCGCGATCTTCCTACTGCTCAATGTCATCAACGGCCATTCGACGTCACCCGCGAACCTCGTGACCACCGTCCTCGCGGTAGCGCTTGTCGCGGTCATCGTCAGCGGACGCGCCTACCGGGTCGCGGTGTCCCGCGCCTGGGTCGTCGGCGCCGGTGTCGTCCTGCTCATGGAAGCGGGACGTTGGCAGGACCTCTCCGCAGCACCGGAATGGAGCCACGACTGGCATATCACCGCTGCCTCGCTGCTTTGCGCCCTGCTAGCACTGCGGGGACGGCCCGTCTCCGCGCTCCTCACCCTCGTCGCCGGTGCCGTGGCCATCGAGGTCATGTCGGTACTACCCGGCACACCCGACCGGAGTCTCGAAGCAGTGCAGGTCCTCCTGTCCAGCCTCTTGGTCGTGGCCTGCGCACTACTCACCCTGGGAATCCGCTACATACTCGTCCGGCTACCCGAGGCGCGACAGAAGCTCCGCGAGTCCGAGCTCCGCGTCATCGCTGCAGAGGAGGCGACCATCTACCGGCAGGATCGCCTCCAACTTCTCCGTGAGGAACTAGCACCTCTCGTCGAGGCGACGACGGGGCTCACCGCCATCGACCACGGGCTCAAGGATCTCGCACGCCTGACTGAACTCCGGATGCGGGACGCCATGCGTTCCCCGCTCCTGGACCTGCCGGACGTGCGAACCGCCGCGTGGGACGCACGGGGCCGCGGTGTCACAGTCCAACTCATAGACGATCGCTCATCCGCAGAGGCCCCCGCCGGCACCGTTGACGCCGCGACGGTGTCACCGATCGTTCCCCGCCCCATCGAGGCACTCCATGACGGCATGGTCCGACGCATCCTCGACGTCCTGTCGCAGGCCGACACCGGCACGGTCACCGTACGGCTGCTCCCCCGGGGCAGGTCTGCGTTCGCCACAATCTCGGACGATGACGGTATCCACCGGTACCACTGTGACGGATCCTTACAGCAAACTCAGGATGAAACGGTCCCCGGCCGCTGAACCACGGTATGGTACTTCCATGAGTGAAACTGTCCTGAACGTCGCCGCCATCGACGACCACGAGCTATCCCTGAGGGGGCTCTCGTCCCTCATCGACTCGGCCGACGATCTTGAGCTGGCGGGCATGTTTACTTCGGTGAGCGACCTCATCTGCGGCCTGGAGAATCCTTCGTCGCTCGACCTGGTCATCCTCGACCTGCGTCTCGCCGACGACTCGAACCCCGAGGAGAACGTCCACCGGCTGCAGTCCCTCACCCACAACATCCTCGTGCTCTCTTCCATGGAGAGCCCGTACCTGGTCCGCAGCGCACTGAAGGCGGGTGTCCTGGGCATCGTCCAGAAGTCCGAACTTCCCGAGGTGATCCTGCGTGCCGTGCGCGCCGCGGCACACGGTTACGCCGTGCCGTCAACGGAATGGGCGGCGGCGATCGACTCCGATCCGCAGATCAACGGGATCAACCTGTCCGAACGCCAACGCCAGGTGCTCGAACTGTATGCCTCCGGGGAGCCGGCCAAGCGGGTTGCCCGCATGACCGGGATCTCCCAGGAGACGGTCAACGACTACCTCGGGCGTATCCGGGTGAAGTACCAGAACGCCGGACGCCCCGCCCCGACGAAGACCGACCTCTTCCGGCGCGCGCAGGAGGACGGCTACCTGCCCGGTCCCAGCGACCCCCACCTCAGCGGGGGTTGAGTTCAGTCCAGGTTTCAGTCCAGACCGAAGTTCGGGTCGCGTCCCACGTAGGCCATCAGGCGGATGGTGGACGTCGCGTCCGCCGAGGTCTCCTGCGGCGGGCCGAACCCGCCGCGTGCCTGCAACTGCTCCCCCAGGGAGCGCAGACCGCCGAGATTGCGCTCGGCGAAGTCCTCGTCCAGCTCCACGTCCCTACCCTGCGACCGGGCGAGGTCCCAGGTGTGCATGAACACGTCCGGGATGAAGAATCCCTTCGCATTGGTCTCCAGCGACTGCCCCGGAATGGGGCCGCGGGTGACCAGCGCCTCTGCCTTAACGTCGTCCTCCAGGGTGTCCTGGACGAGTTCGGAGAACTGCTCCCACGCGCCCGCCGGATCGGAGTTCTTGTCCTCGGTGATGTTCACCGTGACGCCGACGTCCTCCAAGGCAGGGGCGAACCAGCTGATCAGGTGACCCACGATGTCGCGGGCCGTCCACTCCGCGCATGGGGTCTGTGCGTCCCAGTCATTGTCCTGAGTCTGGGCAGTGAAGCCGTCGGCGATGACGCGGAACCGTTCAACGGTGTCCTTGGGTACGGACATGGTCTTTTCCTCCTGTTCGCGGTCCGGGCCGTAGTCGCGGCCCGGTGACTGTCCCCGACAAGAATACGCGCGCGGACTCACCCCACGATCAAACCGTGGTTCCACCCCAGAACACAGGCACCCACCAATACTGCGGTGAACACTGCCATCGCCACAGTGTCGCCGAATCCGGCGGCCCGGATCCTCAACGGCCCCGGGAGTAGGTGCACCGACCCCCAACGGTCCCCGCCCACGGGCACGAACGGTGCGAACAACGGAACACCTGAGCGCGTCACCGCGTCCCCGACACAATGCACCACGCAGCCGAGGCCGACCGCAGTGGACATCACCGCCGGGGTAAGCATCTCGGGCCTGTCCCGTGCTACCAGCAAGGTCAGGCCGATAGCGATGACCACCGCCCCCACCGAACCCCACCGCTGCGCGACCGGACGCACCAACGAATGCAGCGCCAACAGAACCAGGGCGGCGAAGATGCCGATGGTCACCCTACTGTCGCCCAGGTCCACCGCACACCACGTCGCGGCCGCCAGCAGCACGGCGAACAGGAGCGTGTGGGTGAGCGTCCGGTGCCCGCCGACGCGCCTGCCCCGCGCCCCGGTAGCCTCTGCGACCATTGAGGACATGCGGTTGACGAACACCGCCACCATCTTGCTGACCGGCCCCAAGGTCCTGGCTGCGGTACCGGACGGATGATCGAGATCCGGCAGCACCGCCGCCCCGGCCGTGACGCCGGCCAGCACCACCACCGCCCCAGCGTCCGCCGGCACGCCCGTGGCCTGAGCAGTCGTGACAGCGAGCACCACACCTGCCGCTGCGCCCGACATCGCATGGGTGGGCCCCATGACCATGGTGGTCTCACCTTCCTTCCGGTGCCTGTTGCTCGTGAACCTTCCGCAATAGTTCTACAGGCCGCCACGGACATGAAATGAACAAGCGGTGGAAGCAGCTGGAAAATGGTTTGCCAAACTAACTGGTTGTGGGTTAACTTTCACCCAGGCGAGCCTTAACGTCCCCTCCAAGTACGTGGCACCCACACCACCGCATCACCCACGAACCACCCGTCAGGAGTCCCCGTGTGCGACCGGAACACACTCGGCACACTCGTCGCCGCCGCGGCCCTGACCCTGTCCGTGGCAGGTAGCGGCGCGGACCCCGAGGATGCTGCAGCCTCGTCGTAACCGCAGCACCCAACCATCCCCGCACACTGACACGAGGAGACGTCGACCATGTTCGAGTTCCTGGGAAACCTGTTCAACCAGCTCATCGATATCGCGCAGCTGATCATCAGCTACATCACCCAGGGCCTTCCGGGCGTGCCCCCAACCTGCCCGGAAATGCCGCCCGAGACATACGCCGATGCTGGCGTGACCTGCGGCGAGGAGACGTGGCCAGAGACGGACTGACAATCCGCGTCGCGCCCGACCACAGGTTACCCCCGGGGCTAGAACCTTCCTTTCCAAAATGAATGTGGATGAAGTTTAATACTCCTCGATCACGCCGATCACAGGCGCGAATCTCTACGAGGAGAACCCCCAATGAAGACCCGCACCTTTGCGGCAGCGGTTGCCACCGCAGCACTCACACTCGGACTCGTCACCGCCTGTGGCGGTGAGGCTGAATCCGTGGAAGCGACCCCGAGTACGACCACTCGCACGGTGTACCTCACTGAAACGGAAACGGAGACAGTCACCGAGACTGTAGAGGTAGAGCCCTCCCCAACTTCTACCGCCTCCAGTGAAGGCTCGGACGTCGGGCAAATGATCAACGACTACCAGGATGACCGCTCCACACCCGCCGGCATCGGCTATGTTCCCTCGGAACCAGAACCGGTCTACGCAGCCCCAGAGGTGGCGAGTACCAGCACTTACTACGAGAACTGCACTGCGGTCCGTGCCGCCGGTGCCGCGCCCATCTACCGCGGATCACCCGGGTACGACACACACCTCGACCGCGACCGCGACGGAATCGGCTGCGAGAACTGACGCAGCCCGCCCCACGCGTGGGGTGATGAGGGACCCCGGGGACGACAAACGTTCCGGGTCCTTCAGTCCTTCATCACGGGGCCGCTCTGCGAACCCGTCCCGTGGAAGGGGAACCTCTCACTACTCCTTCAGTGCCGCGTCAACGATCGGCCAGAGCGCATAGATGATCCCCGCAAGGATTCCAATTGCTCCACCGCCACTCATAGTGGAACCGTCGACGTACTCGGCCGAGCCGACGGTCACGTCCGTGCTACCGGTGATGGAGTTCGCCGACCCGCGAGGGACTCTCCCGCAGCTCCGATGACAGGTTCACACGACGGCAACGGGCCGGGCCACCAACCATGAAGGTTGATGGCCCGGCCCGTTCGAGAAATGGAGCCGCCTGCGAGAATCGAACTCGCGACCTTTTCATTACGAGTGAAACGCTCTACCGACTGAGCTAAGGCGGCGCACAGGCACCGTCGGGGACGGTGCTGCATACGACGGGTAATCCTAGCCGACAGTGCAACCCTCGACAAAAACAGCCCCGGTCGCCACCGCCATCCCAGGTCACACCTGCCGGCAGCACTCCCGCAGCCGCCCCACCATCGAGGTCAACGCGACCTCGGGCTTCACGTTGTAGGTGAGCGTCTCCCGGCATGCCGACACCGCGTCGATGCACTGCACCAGGTTTTCCGGTGCATTGCGCCGGGCCAGTTCACGTGAGACCTTCGCCTGATCGGGGTGCAGGAACCCGCCCACCGGCTCCTCCCCCTCGACCGCGCCTGCCGCGACCATCATCGCGTCGCGGTACATGCCGGCGATATCGATCAGCGCCAGGTCCAGTGAATCGCGCAGCATCCGGGTCCGACGCCACTTCTGATCTGCTTCCAGCTCCTTGATCTGCCCGGCGGTTCCCCCCTGCGCCTTGACCACACCTCGGCCTGTGGCACCGATGCCCAGTGAGCTCCGCAGATCGGCCAGTTCCTTCTCATCACGCTCGACTACCGACGCGGCGACCTCCTCCGTCGCCGAGGTCACCAGGTTCGTGACGAAGCGATATGCCTCACCCGGCTCGTAGACCAGCGCCGGCAGTTTCAGGGCACTGGCACGCTTGTCCCTCGCCTTCTCCTCCGACGCCAAGTGCCGTGCACGCCCAATGTGGCCGCCGGCGACCTCCGCCGCCCAGGACGCCTGTTCCGGCGACAGCCCCAGACGCTCATCGGCCAGCAGCACCGCCTCGACCTCTTCGCGCGAAGGTGTGGGGACGTAGAGGTGACGACACCGGGAGCGCAAGGTCACCGCGATGTCCTCCGGATCCGTGCTCGGCGCGCACAGGACGAACACGGTGCGCTCCGGCGGCTCCTCGATGCTCTTCAGAAGGGCGTTCGCGCTACTCGCGTTGAACCGGTCAGCGTCCTCGAAGACCACGATCCGCCAGGAGGCGACAGTGGGCCTCGCGGCGGCGATCGTGATGAGATCGCGTGCCTCATCCACTTGAATCACCACGCCGTCGGTGTGCACCCAGGTGATGTCCGGGTGCGAACCGGCCGCCGCCGAGCGGCACCCGGCGCAGCGCCGACACCCCGGAACGTCCGGATCCTCGCACACCAACGCCGTGGCGAAAGCCTTCGCCGCGACGGAACGTCCTGACCCCGGAGGGCCCGTGAGCAGCCACGAGTGGGTCATGGCGGAGGACTGTCCCTCGCCCCTAACCTCACGCCGCGCCGCCTCCACCGCGGCAATCAAGGGCACGGTCACGTGAGGACTGAGGACTGCGGCAGTGAACACGGACTCTGAGGGGGAAGACACGATGGCCAAGTCTAGTCCCCCGCCCGGCCACCGGACAGGAACGGATGAGACAGCTATGGGGCCGGTACTTGACCGGGACGGGGACAAGCCGGTGCCGCTCCGATAGTCTGGGACGCATGCAGAAACTGGGGCAGTACATCAAGTGGGCATGGGGCACCACCTGGCCGCTGTACGCCCTGACCGTCTTCTTGGTCAACGTGGTCGGCGCGCTCGGCGTGGCGTCCTTCCTGCGGTTCCTCGTGCCCCTCGGCGGAGCCGCAGAACTGACGACGCTGAACACCACCACCGCCACGTTGTACACCATGTACTTCATCATTGCGCTGGTGGTGGGGATCGGTGCCACGCTGTTCTTCTTCACCCCGGTGCTGCGGTGGCAGCGCAACCCGGATCCGGTCGACCCGGTGATGATCAGGCGTCTCGTGCTGCGCATTCCGGCACTCCAGGCCCTACTCGGGGCCGTGTTGTGGCTAGTCGGAGTCGTGATCTTCACCATCGTCGCCTCCCAGTTCTCCGGTAAATGGGCGCTGTCCGTCGCGGTCACCGCCCTGCTGGGTGGGGCCATGGTGGTACTGATGACGTTCATGGTCGCCGAGCGCTTGGTGCGTCCTGTCGCCGCACGAGCGCTGCGGCGCACCGGCGCACCGCAGGAACGTATCTCTCCGCTGTCCCTGCAGATCACCGGAGTCTGGATCCTCACCTCCGCCGTCCCGGTGATCGGCGTGGTCCTGATGGTTGGTGCCCAGGCGACGACCTTCTTCCCCGGCGACGCCCGCGAGATCCTCCCCGGCGTGCTGGCGCTGAGCCTCACCGCACTGTTCACTGGTTTCTCCGGAACCCGGCTGATCACCATGACCGTGGTCGACCCGATCCGCGAGCTGCAGTACGCGATGAACCGCGTGCGCCGCGGCGACTCCCACGCGCAGGTGCGCATCTACGACGCCACCGAGATCGGCGTGCTGCAGGCCGGCTTCAACGAGATGATGCAGGGGCTGCGTGAACGCGAGCAGGTCCGCACCCTGTTCGGACGCTACGTGGGCACCGAAGTGGCCCGCCGCGCCATCGAGGAGAAGCCGGAACTCGGCGGGGCGAACCGTTTCGTGGGCGTGCTGTTCGTCGACGTGATCGGCTCAACCGGCTTCGCCGTCTCCTCCTCCCCGCAGCACGTGGTCAAGGCGCTGAACAGCTTCTTCGACAAGGTCGTGGAGGTCGTGCACCGCAACAAGGGCATCATCAACAAGTTCGAGGGCGATGCCGCACTGGCCGTCTTCGGTGCCCCGATCCCGCTGGACGACATGGCCGGCCACACGCTCGCCGCCGCGCGTGAACTCAACCAGGAACTCGCCGAGCATGAGCTGGCCGCCGGTATCGGCGCCGCCGTGGGCGAGGTCGTGGCCGGGCACATCGGTGCCAGCGACCGCTTCGAGTACACCGTGATCGGCGACGCGGTGAACGCCGCCGCGCGGCTGACCGAACTGGCGAAGGACACCCCGGGCCGCGTCCTGACCAATGCGTCCACGCTGCGCAAGGCCAACGACGCCGAGCAGGAGCGCTGGACACTGATGAAGTCCGTGGAACTGCGCGGACGCAAGGAGATGACGCAGCTCGCCCGCCCGATCCGCTCCACGCTCGCCGAGCGCGGGTAGGCCCTCGGCGGATTTGTCCCTACGCCTGCCCGGTCAGCGTCAGCCAGATCAGCAGGACGTTGAGCGCGATGATCACCGCACAGATCACGATGGCGACGAGTGTCAGCGCCCGCGGGTTCGCCCAGCGTCCCATCACGGTACGTCGTGAGGTCGCGGCGACCAACGGGACCAGTGCGAAGGGGATGCCTACGCTGAGGACTACCTGGCTCATCACCAGCGCCCAGGTGGGCTCCACACCCATGCCGAGGATGACCAGGGCCGGGAGCATCGTGAGGAAGCGACGCAGCAGCAGCGGGATGCGCACCTTCAGCAGGTCACGCATCACCATGTCACCGGCGTAGCAACCCACCGAGGTCGAGGCTAGGCCCGAGGCCAGCAGCCCGACGGCGAAGAGCACGCCGATCACCGGGCCCAGGGCGTTCTCCACCGCACCGTGGGCACCCTCGATGGTGTCGGTGCCGTCCACCCCGCGCAGCGCCTGGGCAGCCAGACAGAGCATAGCGATGTTCACCGTGCCGGCCACGACCAGTGCCGTACCGACATCCCACTTGGTGGCCTTGAGGTGACGGCGCATCCCGGTGTCGCCCTGAGGTGTGAACCGGCGGTCACGGACCAACCCGGAGTGCAGATACACCGCATGCGGCATCACCGTGGCACCCAGCATGCTCGCCGCCAGGACCACCGAATGCGTGCCCTGGAAGCGCGGGACGATGCCCTCGACCATCTCCCCCACCGACAGTCCGGTGACGAATAGGCCGGAGAGGAAACCGACGGTGATGACCAGGAGGAACCCCATGATCACGAACTCGAAGCGGCGTTGCGTGGGGCCTCCCTGCAGAACGAGCATGCCGAGCGAGACCACTCCGACGATCACACCGCCGAGCACCAGCGGGGTCCCGAAGAGCAGGTTCAGGGCGATGGCACCGCCGATGACCTCGGCGACGTCTGTCGCCGCGGCGATGATCTCGGCCTGACCCCAGAACGCGAGGCGTCCCGCACGCCCGCGGCGGCGTCCTGCGGTGGTGCCGTTGTTCTCGCGGGCGTCGAACCAGTCCGCCAGAGTGGCGGACAGTGACTTCGAGGTGACCAGCCCGAGTTTCGCCGAGAGGTACTGCACGACCGCGGCCATGAGGTTGGCGACGATGAGCACCCAGAGCAGCAGGTAGCCGTACTCCGCACCGGCGGAGAGGTTCGCCGCGACGTTGCCGGGGTCGACGTAGGCAATGGCGGCGACGAAGGCCGGGCCGAGCAGGCTGGTCAGGCGGGGTTGCTTACCGCCTGCCGCCGGAGCGTCCTGCGCTACCCTGTCCTGCGTCGCCCCGTCCTGCCCGAGGTTCACCTCGGAGGCGTCAACCGACATTCTTCGCCACCCGTCGTTCAAGAGTTCAATGTATTGAACATCATGCTACGACTGGGTGAAGTTGTGGTCAAACACGGCCGGGGGCGCACGCGGAAATCCGCGCACACCCCCGGCCAAGGGAAGAAAAGGACCCGTCCGGTCAGTTCTTCTTCGCGGCGGCCTTCTTCGCCGCCGCCGACGTGCCCTTCTTCACCGTGCGCTTCGTCGTGGACTTCGCGGCCTTCTTGGTCGACTTCGCAGTCTTCTTGGTCGTCTTGCGCGTCGACTTGGCGGACTTCTTCGCCGGGGCACCGCCGTCGGCGGCTTCCTTGGCACGCCGCTCACTGAGCAGCTCATTGCCGCGGGCGTCCGTCATCGTCTCCGGCGAGTCACCACGGCGCAACGAGGCATTCGTCGTCCCGTCGGTCACGTACGGGCCGAACCGGCCGTCCTTCACCGTCATCGGCTTGCCCGAGACGTCGTTGTCGCCCAGTTCCTTCAGCGGCGGCTTCGCCGCGGCACGGCCCCGGCGCTTCGGCTCGGCGTAGATCCGCCGCGCCTCGTCCAGGGTCACCGTGAAGATCTGCTCCTCGTTCTGCAGCGAGCGCGAGTCCGAGCCCTTCTTCAGGTACGCGCCATAGCGGCCGTTCTGCGCGGTGATCATCTCACCGTCTGCCGGATCCACACCCACCTCACGCGGCAGGCTCATCAGCTTCAGCGCCTCGTCGAGGGTCACCGAGGCCGGATCCATGGACTCGAACAGCGACGCCGTCTTCGGCTTCAGCGTCTCCTGCAGGATCTCCTTGACGCGCTTGTCCTTCTTATTCGCCGCCGTCTTCGTCTCGCGGCTCAGCGGCTTCTTGCCCTCCGCGGCACGATCGGCATCTTCCTGGTCGCGCTCGGCCTCCACGGTCTTCTCCGCCTCGGCGGAGACCCGCGCCTCCTCGTCGTCCTTGACCTGCTCGGTGACGTAGGGGCCGTAACGACCCTCGCGGGCCATGATCATGCGGCCGTTGGCCGGGTTCACCCCGACCTCACGTCCGCCCTGCGGGGTGGCGAAGAGCTTCTCGGCGACCTCGCGGGTGAGCTCATCCGGGGTGATGGTCTCGGGCAGGTTCGCCCGCTGCACCTCCGGCTCAGTGCCCTCCGGTGCGCCCTCGGGAACCGGCTTCGTGCGCTCCAGGTACGGGCCGTAGCGACCCACACGCACGATGATCGGCACGCCCTCGGAGTCGTCGAACAGATGCAGGGAGTTCACCTTGCGCGCGTCGATCTGCTCGAGGTTGTCGCCCACCATCGTCTTGAGCCCGCCGAGACGCGCAACCGTCTCCGCCGTCGCCTCCGACGCCTTGTCGTCGCCGAAGTAGAAGCCGCGCAGCCAGTGCGAGCGGTTCTCCTCGCCGCGGGCGATGCGGTCGAGCTCGTCCTCCATCGAGGAGGTGAACTCGTAGTCCACCAGCGAGCCGAAGTTCTGCTCCATCAGGCCGACCACGGCGAAGGCCACCCAGCTGGGCACCAGCGCCGCACCGCGTGAGACCACGTAGCCGCGCGCCTTGATCGTGTTGATGATCGAGGCATACGTCGACGGACGCCCGATGCCGAGCTCCTCCATCGTCTTGACTAGCGAAGCCTCGGTGAACCGCGCGGGCGGGTTCGTGGAGTGGCCGTCGGCGGTGACCTTGCGCGAGTCCAGCGCATCGCCCTCGGCGAGTACCGGCAGCGCCTTCTCGGCGTTGTCGGCGACGTTGCGTCCGTCCGCCGTCTGGGTGGTCTCCACGTAGGCCTTCAGGAAGCCCGGGAAGGTGATCGTGCGGCCGTTGGCCTGGAAGTCCGTCTTCTCGCCGCTGGTGGCGGTCCCGGAGACGGTGACCTTCATCGAGGTACCGCGGGCGTCGGCCATCTGGCTGGCCACGGTGCGCTGCCAGATCAGCTCGTAGAGCTTGAACTCCTCGGTATCGAGCTGACCGGACAGGTTGCCCGGGGTGGCGAAGGTCTCGCCGGCCGGACGGATCGCCTCGTGCGCCTCCTGCGAGTTCTTCACCTTGCGGTTGTACTGGCGCGGTGCGTCCGCCACGAAGCTGGGGCCGTAGAGCTCGCGGGCCTGCTGGCGCGCGGCATCGATACCGGACTTCGACAGCGTCGTGGAGTCGGTACGCATGTAGGTGATGAGGCCGTTCTCGTAGAGACGCTGCGCGATACGCATCGTGCGCTCCGAGGTGTAGTGCAGCTTGCGGCCGGCCTCCTGCTGCAGCGTGGAGGTCATGAACGGCGGGTAGGGGCGCCGCGTGTACGGCTTCTCCTCCACCTTCGACACGGACATCGCCGCGCCGGTGAGGTTCTCCGCCAGCTGCTCGGCACCCTGCTGGTCGATGACGGTCACATTGGCCTGCGCCTTGCCGGTCTTCAGCTTGCCGTCGTCACCGAAGTCGCGGCCCTGTGCCACGCGGGCACCGTTGACCGCCACCAGGGAGGCGTCGAAGGACGTCGGGTTGGCGGAATCCCCGTCCGCCGCGCCGGTCTCCAGCGTGGCGGTCAAGTCCCAGTACTCCGCGGACACGAACGCCATGCGCTCGCGTTCGCGCTCCACGATGACCCTGGTGGCCACGGACTGCACACGCCCGGCGGACAGGCGCGGCATGACCTTGCGCCACAGCACCGGGGAAACCTCGTAGCCGTAGAGACGGTCGAGCACACGACGAGTCTCCTGGGCATCAACCAGGTCCAGGTCCAGGTCGCGAGTGTTCTCCGCGGCCTCCTTGATGGCGGCCTCGGTGATCTCGTGGAAGACCATGCGGCGCACCGGCACCTTGGGCTTAAGAACCTGCAGCAGGTGCCAGGCGATGGCCTCGCCCTCACGGTCGGGGTCTGTTGCGAGGTAGACCTCGTCGACCTGCTTGAGCTTGCTCTTGAGCTCGGACACCTTCTTCTTCTTGTCCGGGCTGACCACGTACAGGGCCTCGAAGTCGTCGTCGACGTTCACGCCGAGGCGCGCCCACGGTTCCTTCTTGTACTTGGTGGGCACGTCCGCGGCACCGCGCGGCAGGTCACGGATGTGACCGACGGAGGCGTCGACAATGTATTTGTCGCCGAGGTAGCGCTGGATCTTCTTCGCCTTTGTGGCGGACTCGACGATGACGAGTTTCTTCCCGCCGCCGCCCTCGGTCTCCTGCGCTGCCATCGGTGTTGCTCCCACCTTCGTTCTGTCGTTACCCGTGCATCTCTGTTTACCCGAATGAATCAACAGAGGGTTCGAGGTGTGACCCTACACGCTGCCGGGACAAGCGTGCGGAAACCCCGTGTCCACGGGGGGTTCAGCTCCGGCTCAGGCATCCGCGACGGTGTAGCGCGCCCGACGGTGCGCCGGACGCTCAATCTCGTCGAGCGCCGCGCGGGCGAAGGTGCCGGTCGTGACGCTGTCACCGGCCGGATGATCATCGCCCAGGACGTAGGACGCACCGGGTGCGCCGGGGCCGATCTCCGGTGCCGGGGCGAGCATCGTCCAGTCCAGTTCCTCGGGGGCGGCGCGGTAGAGGTCGAGCACCTCGGCGAAGGAGCGGGCCTCCGCCGCATAGGCCTCCGGGAAATCCGGGGTGTCGACGAGCATGGTGCCCTCGGCGGTGAGCGTGGCGCCGGCTCCGCCGACGACGAAAAGACGAGCGCCGGACGCTGCGTCCGCCTCTGCGTCCGACGCTGCGGCGACCTCGCCGATGAGCGCGGCGTGGGCGTCGACGATGGGCTGGACGGAACTGCCGTCGCGCGGGCCGGGGACGGAGAGGACGACGATGTCCGCGTCCTGCGCCTTGGCCGCGACGTCCGCAGGGTCGTTGATGTCGCCGGTGACGTAGGTGACGCCGTCGATCGGGTTGGAGGGATTGTCCTGACGGGTCACGCCGGTGACCCGGTGACCTCGGGAGAGTGCTTCGCGGGTGATGTCGCTGCCGACCATGCCGGTCGATCCGTAGATGGTGATATTAGCCATGTCCCGAAGCCTAACCTCGTCACTTCCCTTTGTAAAGTGGCTACCGAAAAGTTCCTAGTGATAGAATCCCCACCATGACCGACTCCTGGAACCCCGCCGCCCGCGACTGCCCCAGCCGCGACCTGTTCAGCACCGTGGGCGACCGCTGGAACATGCTGATCCTGCTCAGCCTCGAGCACGGTGCCCTGCGCAACGGCCAGATCCAGACCGCGGTGGACGGCATCTCGGTGCGCGTCCTCTCTCAGCGCCTCACCACCCTGGCCGCCGATGGCCTGGTCACCCGCACCGCCTATCCCGAGATCCCCCCTCGGGTCGTCTACGAACTCACCGACCTGGGGCGCTCTGCCCTGCCGGCCGTGCACGCCCTGTTCGACTGGACGGTCGGGCACATGTCGCAGGTCGTGGAGCACCGCGGCACCGCCTGAGCGCCCCCCACCCGTGCGCCCCTCCCCGCGCACAGCAACGCCGCCCGGTGCCCACGGATTTCTCCGCGGACGCCGGACGGCGCTGTGATGAATCTACCGTCTCGGAAAGGTCAGACCTTCCGGTGTGACGGTGGGTTCAGTCGATGCTCTTAGAGAGCGGTGACAGCCTGAGCCTGGGGGCCCTTGGCGCCGTCGCCGATCTCGAACTCGACCTGCTGGTTCTCCTCGAGGGTACGGAAGCCGTTGCCCTGGATCTCGGAGTAGTGGACGAAGACGTCAGCGCCACCATCGTTCGGTGCGATGAAGCCGTAGCCCTTTTCAGCGTTGAACCACTTGACGGTTCCCTGTGCCATGTTCTTTCCCTTACTTACTTCTCGGTGATCGGTGCCCCGCCAACTTTTCGCGAGGCCACCGGGCCGATGCTAGAACCACCGTGAACGTTGGTCCGTTCGCATGCAAACAACTCCCGCGAACGTTTTACCTACTGACTGCGGGTCTAACCGGTGATACAGCGAGCAAAGCGACGCACAGAAACTGTGACCGCCCACCAGTGTTCCACGTTTTCCCGCGCAGCACCATACCCACGCCACTATTTTCTCCCCCGAAACCCCCGAATCTTCCATCGCCCTCGGCAGGCGGTTATGGCGCACACCACATCGCACTTCGCTGACCTGCGCAATCATCGGCAACCGCCCGTCCGGCCGGGCGCCACGAGCCGTCCCCCTAGACTGTTCACCATGAGCGAATCCCCCGGCTCCTACGGCTCCGAACTCCTCGCAGCGGTGCGGGACACCCCCGGGAACCTCCACCAGGACCCGCTCACTCACGTACGCACCGAGTCCGCACGCCCCTCAAAACCTGCCGACTGGCCGGACTGGGTGCTGCCAGCGTTGCGCGATCATCTCATCGACCACGGCATCGCCGCCCCCTGGTCGCACCAGGTCGCCACCGCGCAGCACGCGTGGGAGGGCCGCGACGTGGTCGTGGCCACGGGCACGGCGTCCGGCAAGTCCCTGGGCTACCAGCTGCCGGTGCTCTCCCGGCTCGCTGCCGAGCCCACGGCGTCCTGCCTGTATCTGTCGCCGACCAAGGCGCTGGCGCAGGACCAGCGTGCCAGCCTGGCGCGGCTGTGTTCGCAGGTCCCGGAGTTGCGCGGGGTGATGGTGGCGTCCTATGACGGCGACACCCCCACCGAGGCCCGGCGCACCATCCGCGACGACGCACGCATCCTGGTCTCCAACCCGGACATGGTGCACGCCTCGATGCTGGGCCAGTCGCAACGCTGGTCACGGCTGCTGC
This sequence comes from Corynebacterium sp. AOP40-9SA-29, assembly GCF_052377405.1. Taxonomy (NCBI): domain Bacteria; kingdom Bacillati; phylum Actinomycetota; class Actinomycetes; order Mycobacteriales; family Corynebacteriaceae; genus Corynebacterium; species Corynebacterium sp. AOP40-9SA-29. Next base: position 293,245 of record NZ_JBQSWR010000001.1, read on the forward strand.
GCACCCTGCGCTTCATCGTCGTCGACGAGTGCCACGTCTACCGCGGCGTCTTCGGCGCGCACGTCTCACTCGTACTGCGCCGGTTGCTGCGCCTGGCCGCCCGGGCGGGCGCCGAACCCACGATCGTGCTGGCCAGCGCGACGACGGCGGAGCCGGAGCGTCACGCCGCACGGTTGACGGGGCGCCCTACCGTCGCGGTGACCGAGGACGGCTCGCCGCAGGGCGAGCGCACCGTCGCATTGTGGGAGCCGGGCTTCCGCGAGGACGTCGTCGGCGAGCACGGGGCACCGGTGCGGCGCGCGGCGACCACGGAATCCGCCGGGATCATGGCCCGGCTCATCGCCGAGGGCGCGCGCACGCTGACCTTCGTGCGCTCGCGGCGCGGCGCCGAGATCACCGCCCTGGCCTGCGCCGAGGACCTCTCCGCGGCAGGACGCCCGGGCGACGCCGCACTCATCGCGTCCTACCGCGCCGGCTACACCCCGGAGGCCCGCCGCGAACTGGAACGACGCCTCGACGACGGCGAACTGCTCGGCCTCGCCGCGACCAGCGCCCTCGAGCTCGGCATCGACGTCGGCGGGCTGGACGCCGTGGTGTCCTGCGGGTTCCCCGGCACTGTGGCCAGTTTCCGGCAGCAGGCCGGACGCGCCGGACGCCGCGGGCAGGGCTGCCTGGTCGTGATGGTCGCCGGCGACAACCCGCTGGACACCTACCTGGTGCACCACCCGGAGGCGCTGCTGGACAAGCCGGTGGAGGCCAGCGTCTTCGACCCGTCGAACCCCTACATCCTGGCCGGTCACCTGCTGTGCGCCGCCGCCGAGGCCCCGCTGAGCGATGCGGAGATCGGTGCGTCCGGCGATTTCGGTGAGAGCGCAGGACGCGTCGTCGACGCGCTGGTCGCCGAGGGCTCGTTGCGTCGGCGTCCGCGCGGGGTGTTCTGCGACCTGGAGATCTCCGGGGAGGTCCACGGGCGGGTGAGCATCCGTGGCGGGGCGGGCGAGGAGGTGGTCATCGTCGACCAGGCCTCCGGGCAGGTGCTCGGCACCGTCGACGCCGCCCGCGCGGTCAGCGAGGTGCACGACGGCGCCGTCTACGTCCACCAGGGCGAGACCTACCTTGTCGACGGCCTGTCCCTGGCCGACTCGGTGTGCCTGGTCCACCCCGAGATCCCGGAGTGGACCACGCGGGCGGAGGAGACCGTGGACATCCGCGTGGAACGCGTGCGACGTACCCGCGAGATCGGCGGCACCGACTCCGCGCCCTCCGGGGTGTGGACCGCGGACGTGGACGTGGAGGTGTCCCACCAGGTCACCGGCTACCAGCGCCGCACCCTCGACGGCGAGGTGCTCACCACCGTGCCGTTGGACTACCCGCCCCAACGGCTGCACACCCGCGCGGTCGCCTACACCGTGGACCCGGGCGTGTTGTTCGACCTGGGCATCGAGGAACCGTTGTGGCCCGGCGCGCTGCACGCCGCCGAACATGCGGCGATCGGGCTACTGCCGCTGCTGGCCACTTGCGACCGGTGGGACATCGGCGGGGTGTCCACGGTGCTGCACGTGGACACCGGCTTCCCCACCGTCTACGTCTACGACGGTTACGAGGGCGGGGCGGGCTTCGCCGAGGCCGGGTTCGAACGCTTCGCCCGCTGGATGGCGATGACTGCGGACACCGTGGAGTCCTGTGCCTGCGAGTCCGGCTGCCCCTCGTGCGTGCAGTCGCCGAAGTGCGGCAACGGCAATGACCCGTTGTTCAAGCACGGGGCGGCGGTGCTGCTGCGCGCGCTGGCGGATGCGGCGAAAACTGCTGAATCGGCTCGCCCGGCGAACTAGTATCGGCGGCGAAAGCCTTTTTCTGATATTGCCCAGCCACTTCCAGCAAGGACGTTCCCCGTGCGCCGCTCCCCCCTGTCGACCATCTCCGCCGGTGTGCTGTGCACCGTGCTCACCGCGGCGCTGTGCGTCCCGAGCGCCGGCGCCGAGCCTACTGACACTGCTGGTGCTGCCGCACCCGACTGGTCGGGGTTGGACGTTGCGGACGGTGTGCCGCTGCCCGACGAGGCGGGCGTCGCCGTCGAGGAGGTGCCGCTCGACCCCTCACTCGGCTTGTCCTCGGCCGGCACGCAGCATCGCTTCGTCTACTCCACCGTTGACCAGCACGGGCAACCCGCCGCGTCCACCGCCGCACTGTTCCTTCCGTCCGGCGACGCACCCGAGGGCGGCTGGCCGGTGCTCGCCTGGGCGCACGGCACCGTCGGACTCGGCGACGCATGTACTCCCTCGGCCCAGCCGCGCTCCGACCGCGACGCCGGCTACCTCAACCATTGGTTGGAGCAGGGTTACGCCATAGTCGCCTCGGACTACGTGGGCATGGGCACGCCGGGGCTGATGTCCTACCTCAACGGGTCGGTCAGCGCGCTCAACGTGATCGACTCCGTCGCCGCCGCACGCACCCTGGATGTTTCCGACGCAGGTTCACTGCTGTCACCGTCGTGGGCGGTGATCGGGCAGTCCCAGGGTGGCGGGGCCGCACTGCACGTCGCCCACGCCGCCACCCGGCGCGGCGCCGAGATCGCCCCTGAGCTGGACTACCGGGGCGCGGTCGCCACCGGTGCACCGGCCTACATCGAGGAAGTGGTGCTCGCCGCCTCACCGTCCTTCCCGCCAGTCGTGCTGCCTACCGGGCTGAACGTGTACGCCGCCTACATCCTCGCCGGCTTCCGCGAGGCGCACCCGGAGATCGACCTGAACTCCGCCCTGTCCGACGAGGGCCGGCGCATCACCGACCTGGCCGAAACCGCCTGCTACGACGAGATGTCGCAGGCCATGGACGGGGCGGATCTGTCGGACGCCTTCTCCGCACCGTTGCGCTCGATCCCGGGCATGCAGGACGCACTGCGCGCCTACATGGCCACGCCCACCGACGGTTACGACAAGCCGGTGTTCGTGGGCCACGGCCTGCTGGACATCGACGTGCCCAGCCCGATCGGGGTGGCGTTGAACTCACAGCTGTGGTTGAACCAGTTCGCCGGCTCCAATGAGCAGGTCGACGTGCACTGGTACCCCGAGGACCACAGTGGGGCGATGGTCGCCTCGATGGCGGACTCCACGCCCTACCTGGCCTCCCTGTTCAGCTGAGCCTGTTCAGCTCATCTGGGTCTCCCCGGCCGACCCTGCTGCCCCGGCTGCGCTGCCGTCACCGTTGACCGAGACGAAGGCGAGGTAGTCCATCAGGCCGGGTTCGACGGCGAGCACACCCTCGCCGGCTGTATCGGCCGGGACGGTGAGCAGCACATTGCCGGTAGTGGACCCACCCGGGTAGAGGTCGGTGATCGTGTCCAGCTCGTCCGGGGTCACGGCGTAGTGCTCACCGTCGTAGGGGGTGACGGTCTCTCCGTCGACGGTCACATACTCGATCGTCGTCCACGGCATATCCCCGTCCTCGTCGTCACCGACGTAGGTGATCGTGGCGTTGACAAGGATGTACGTCGAACCGCGCGGTGCGGGATCGCTGTACTCGTTCTCCGCCCTGACCACGGCGTTGGCGTCGAGGTCCACACTGTTGATCGTGACCTCCCATTCACCGTCCGAGACGGTGGTCCCCCACGCAAGCGGCTCGGCGCGCGTGCCGCGCTCGGAGTCGGGCGTCGGCGTGCCAGTGTGTGGCAGCACGCCCTCGGAGGAGCTTTGTGCGTCGGAGATCTCGTCCATGACGTCGCTGAATACGGTGCTGATGACGAAGATGAACATGAAGACCGCCAGGAGCGCGCCTATCACCGAGACCACCAGGCCGGTGATCCCGAAACCCTGCTTCTTCCCACGCAGGCACACCGCCACGATCGACACGATGAATGCAATCGGCAGCAGCACCCACCCCAGGACCATGATCCCTGGGATACAGGCCAGGACGGTGCCGACTACCGCGAGGATGAAGCCGACCAGGCCGAGGGGGTTTGCGTCCAGCGCCGGAGCCGGCTGATACGGCGAGTACGGCTGATATGGCGAGTTTGGCGGGTACGCCGGGTTCGACGGGTACGACGGGTACGACGCAGGGGCGTACCTCAGATCCTGCGGGCCCGTGGGCTGCCAGTCCCCTGGCTGTGCCCCGTACTCGGCCCCGTATTCGGGCTCATGCTGGCGCTCATGCTCGGGCTTGTTTTGGGGCGCCTCGTCGGGGCCCGGACCGGTGGGATTATTCATGCGTCACACACATGCCGTCGTTGAGGACGACATGCTCCTTTCACAATGCGATTGTCCACTGCACACGGCTTGGAGAGGTAGCCGGACAGGGCCAACCTCTGACGTTTACAGAGTACGTCTCACACGTTCTAACCAGGTAAAACGCAACTCACCCCACCGGTCCCCCCGACGCCTCCGCTACCGAACCAGACAGCGAACCAGATACGGACACCTCTACCCTCACCCCCTGCAGTTCGCTGGCGACACCGGTTTGTCGTAGCCGCCGCCGGAAATCGCCATATAGGCGCGCAGTGCGTCCTGCATGGCCTCCCTATTCAGGTAATGGGTCGTGACCGGCCCACCTCCGGGGCATCCGACTAGATCACAGCGATGAAGGCCTTCTGGGAGAACAGTCCGGGCTCGACCGCGAGAACCCCCTGGTCGGCACTATCGGCAGGAACAGTCAACAGCACATTCCCGGTGGTCGATCCGCCCTGATACAGGTCAGAGAGGGTATCAAGGCGGTCCGGGGTGATCGCGAAGTCACTGCTGTCCAGTGAGGAGATGGTGTTCCCATCCGCGGTGACGTACTCGATCGTGGTCCACGGCATCTCGCCATCGTCGGAGTCACCCTCGTAGGTGATCGTCGCGTTGATCAGGATGTAGGTCATCCCCTCCGACGCGGGCGAATTCATAGAGTTCGAGGCAAGGACCGCGTCATTCGCGTCGAGGTCGACACTGTTGATGGTGACGGACCAGTCGTCGTCCGACACCGTGGATCCCAGCGGGTACGGGTTGGCACGGGTGCCCTGATCGCCTTCACCGGTTCCTGTAGAGCCGTCCGAGGACTCGTCGTCGTCGGAGGAGGACACTGTCACCTCTGTTCCCGAGGAAAGCTCATCGACTGCGTCATTGAAGGCCCCGCCGACGACGAGGAAGAAGACGAGGAATCCCACCACGGTTCCTACGATCGACACCAAGAGCCCCGCGATGCCCAGCCCCTGCTTCTTGTCCCTGAGGAACAGCGACACCAACGACAAGATGAATGCGATGGGCAAGAGGATCCAGCCGATGATCAGGGCACCGGGGATGCAGGCGAAGATGAATCCGATCACGGCGACGATGAGCGCCACCAGACCGAGCGTGTTTTTCTTCTTCTCAGGTTGCTGGGCGACCGGAGCGTACCCCGCTCCTCCGTTCCCTTGCGGGTAGGAAGCAGGGTCGACCGGGGGTTGATTCGGGTTCTGTCCAGTAGGGTTACTCAATGTATGCGCTCGCGCCGGATGACTCCGGGCGATCCTTCCTCTTCTTGTCATTCCTGTGCGCAGCATGGAGAGGTACCGGACAGTTTCCGTTAAGTTATGAAAGAACTATACATTTTTTCTTCAGAACTAAGAAATACCTGATCAGGACATCGGCCCGGCCATAGCTGGTGCGCTGCTTCCTGACACCGAGACCTCGACCCTCACCCCCTGTAGTCCGCTGGTGCCATAGGGCGTCTCCGCCCCGTCGACGACTGTGCACGCACGCAGATCAGCACCGTTGTCCTTCGCCACCGTCCCAGCGACGCTGCACGCCTCATCGATCCCGGCGCGCTGCAGCACCGTGGCCGCCGACAGCGCGGTCAGGTCCGCCGCCGCCAATGCCCGGTGTTCTTGTATCAGGCCTGTCACCCCATGCACGATCAGCAGGCACAAGGCCACGACGCCGAGGATCATGGCGGCACCCACCACGGTCGCCGAGCCTTCGTCGTCACGCATCTTGCGGTTCACCGATGATCACCGCCGATGCCGAGATGTCGAATAGCCAACCGGGGACCATCACGGTCACCGTAATTAGTCGGGCACCGTCCCCAGAGGCACCGGGGGCACTGGGCACACCGCCGGGTTCAATGATCAGCAGCGCGTCCGGTTCGCCCTGCGTCACCACAGCCTGGGCAGCAGCCTCGTCGCCGAGAGCCGCCGCCCGGGCTGCGTCGCGGGCCATCCCCACCGCCCCGAGATATGTTGCCAGGGTCAGGACGCCGGCGATGACGAGTCCGATCACAGCGGTCAAGGCGGTGAAGACGATCGCCGCCTCCACCGTCACATAACCGGCATCGCCGCCGCTGGTGCCTCCGCTGTCGCCTCCTCCTTTCACCACGTCCACCCCGGATGCCGCTACTGGGTGTCGAGTGCGCGCTGGAAAATTGCGGTCAATGCACCCTCCACCGCATCGGAGGTAACAACGAGGTAGAGCAGCGCCCCCAGCGCCGCAGCGGCCACGCATCCCAGGGCGTATTCGATTGTGCTCATACCCTGTTCATCGCCCCCAAACCAGCGTATCAAGCCCCGGTTTTCCGACTCGTTTTCGGTCTCCCCAGCCTCCCCGGCATCCCCGGTGTCCAGCTCCCGAGCGGTGAACTGTTCTTCGTCATCGATGGTTTCCATGGTGTTCCCCCTAGTGGTCATGTTCCTGTCCTTCCTGTTGGTTCCTGCATGCGATTTCTTCCTGTGCCTTTCGCGGTAACGCCGCCTCCCCTCCTCACACCCCGGCGAAGCCGACGACCAGCGGGATGAGCCCCACCAGTACGAACGCGGGGAGGAAACACAGTGTCAGCGGCGCGGCGACGGCCACCAGCACACGCTCGGCACCTGCCCTGGCGGCGTCCTCGGCCTGCCGACGCAGTCGGTCAGCCTGGGCGGTCACCTCACCGGCCATCCGCCCACCGTTGCGCACCTGTGACGCTGCCCGACGGGCCACCGGGCCGAAGCTCGGATCCGCCGACAAGTGATGCCACGCACTTTCCCCGGCACCCAGGTCAAGCAGGGCGGACACCCGAAGAAGATCGCCCACGACAGGGTCGTCGAGCGCACGATTGCCCGGTACTGCCGCCTGCACCGCCGCCGTCCAGGCTCCTGCCACGGGCAGGCCGGCGAGGATCGCTGCGGCGAAGACATCGAGCACCCTGGCTGCGACGAGCGCGCCGACACCCGGTGCCGCTGAGACCCCTGGGATGCGAAAGCCCCCTGAGGCCCCTGCCTTGGCACCGGGTCCGGCGCGCCCGCCGACCCCACCGAGCACCGTGACCGTCAACGACTCCACCCACAGCACCCCGGCGCTGGCCAACAGCGCGCCGGCCAGCAACACCAGAGCACCGAGAACGTCGCCGACCAGGAACGTCACCGGGTCCAGCCCCATCGACTGTCCGATGCCCAATGCCCCGAGCGGCAGCAGGAGCAAGATGACCTCGGTCATCCGCGCCCCGGCCAGGGCGCTGGAGGTGTGCCCGAGGTGGGTGAGTCGGGCGTCGAGATCCTCGACGCACCGTTGCATCAACGACCCCAGTGCCAGACCGTGTCGCTCGGCGACCGCCCATATCCGCAGTAGGCCCTGCAGTTCGCCTGCTCCGCCACTCGCGCTAATCTCGGCACTCGCATTGATCTCAGCACCGAGGCGAATGCGGTGGACCTCGCGTCCGACCACCCCAGTGATGCCATGGCCTGTGGTCAGCGCTTGCTCAGCGGCATCGACAGGGCGGGCCCCAACGAGCAGTTCCACGGCGAAGGCGTCGGTGAAGGCGCGGTACTCCTTGATTCGGGTCCGATCGCGCGACAGGCCCACTGCCGCCGTCACCACTCTCCCGCCGGCGAACGACACCGCTGCCCCGGTGCCGGCCAACGCCAATGCCGTCACCATGTGCGGTCCCAGAGGATATCGACCCGCAACTGACCGTCGTCGCCACTGAGGCGTCCGATCTGGCAGACCTGGCGTCGCCCCGCGACACGGGACAGGTGCACCACCGTGTCGACCCCGTCACCGACCTGCCGGGCCACGGTCTCCGCGGGCATCCCCGCCAGCGCACCCAGTGCCGTGAGTCGGCCCGGCACCGCGGCCAGGCTATTGGCGTGCACCGTCCCAGCACTTCCTCCATGTCCGGTGTTGAATGCCAACAGCAGTTCGGCAATCTCGGCACCCCGGATCTCTCCCACAACAATGCGGTCCGGGCGCATCCGCAGGCTCTGACGCACCAGCGTGCGCATGTCCACCTCACCGGAACCATCGGCGCTGGCATCTCGGGTACGCAGTCCGACCACGTGCGGATGGTCCGGTACGAGCTCCGGGGTGTCCTCCACGAGGAGCAACCGCTCGCTCGCCGGCACCTCGTGCAGCATCGCCGCAAGCAGCGTGGTCTTCCCTGCTCCGGTTCCTCCACTGACCAGGAAGGATCGCCGGGCGGCGACGAGGTCGCGCAACTGTCCGGCGACCTCTGCGCTGAACATCCCGGTACGCTGCAATGCCGCCAGGTCGCCGTGGCCACGCGACAGTGCCCGCAGACTCACACAGGCTCCGGAACTCGCCGGAGGATCCAGCACCGCGTGCACCCGCACCCCACCGGCGACGACGCCGGGTGGCAGGTCGGTGAGAATGCCATCGGCGAACGGTCGCGAATCGTCCAGCCGCACACCGCAGGACGCTGCGAGACGCACCGCGATCCGCCGGCAGGTCTGCGCGTCGCCGATGCTCAGGTGGGTGGGTTCGACCCCATCGCCGCGGTCGACCCACACCGGACCAGGCCCATTGATCAGGACGTCAGTAACCTGCGGGTCGCACAGCGGGACGGCGAGTTCACCCAACCCGGAGAACTCGCGGGCCAGGGTACGGACCTGCTCAACCCCGGCACCATTGATGTCGTCGAGGGAGCCAACCACTCCGGCGATGTCCCCTGGGGTCGGCCGGGCTACCTCGCGGTCCACGAGCCCGTCGCGCACCCGGTCGACCAGGCTCGGTGCCGCATCCTGCTCCAGGGTCTGCGCATTCTTCCTCGGCATGCCCATCCGGCTCAGCCTCGTCAGCCGGCCGCTCACCGGATCTCCTCCACCAGGCGGGCGGCCGCCGGACCGGCGGTCCCCGCGCCACTGCCGGTGGTGCGGAAATCGCCCCTGTCCACGTCCACCGTAAGAAAGGGGTCGTCCTCCCAGGTCACGGCGGGTGCCCTACCGAGCAGGCTGAGGGTTTGGTTCCATGTCAGTCCGGAGCGCGGCAGTTCGCGCAGCACCACGTGGATGCCATCGCAGTCCTGCACGACCCGACGTGCGGCCAACACGGCGGGCACCGACTGCGGGACGACGAGCACTCGCGCGGTCACCCCGCCACCGACGGTGGCCAGATCGCGGCGTCCGCAGTCACGGACCACCGGACAGGACGGATCGGCCGACGGTGCCGTGCTGTCCGTGCCGTCCGCGCCGGCGATGTCCCGGGCCTCGAGGATCCCGACGTCCTGCACCCAGGTCACCGTTGCCGCGCTGTCCCCGACTCCCGGCAAACCGTCTGGGTTGCCCGGGAAGTCTGGGTCGACCTCTGCCCCGAGAAGCAACCGCAGCTGGCCGGGACGCGACAGCGGGTCGTCGTCCACCAGCAGCGCCTGACCTGCCCCGCCGGACGTGCCCGCCCCTGCAGCGAGGGCCCCCGCAAGCGCGGCGGCGAAGACGCTGGTCCCCGCCCCGCCGACGATGCCGGCAACCGCGATATTGACGGGATCGTGGCTCCCGATCATCGCCGCCAATTCCCCGGAGGACTCCGGGATCTGCAGCGCCGGGGTGCCAGCACCGCCCGCCTCAGAACCGCCCGTGAACGGCATGCCGGTCACCCGGATCGTGCGCACCGACGCCGGGGCGTCCTGCGGTTCGTCTTCCTTCGCAGTAGTCGGACCGGGGGAGTCGGTGACGACGACGAGCCGCGCAAGCCCGCTGGCCTCCTCCTCGCCGACGAGACGCCGCCCGGTCGCCGCGACCACCATCGACACCTCGTCGACGAGACCCGGATCCGCCAATGTCAGCAGCACCGGTGCCGGCCCTGAACCAGAACCCAGCCCTGCTATCGAACGTGCATCACCGGTGAACCTCCCGGCCATTCCCCTGACACCTCGTGTTCCCCTCATGGCGGTAGATAGTGACACCAGGGCCCCCACAGCGGAAGAGGCACCGGCTCCACGCCCGGTTCCTGTGGATAACTTCCGTGGCGGTTTCGCGAAACTATCCCCACCCCCTGTGGACAACGTTCGCGGGGAAAGGAATGAATGATACGCAAGGTAACGAATGAGGCTCCTGGAACGTATGGTGTAGGTGTGACTACGCCGCAGGGAGAACCACGCGAGCCGGACGGCACCACCGCCTCCCACACCACCAACGGGACGCCCGATGCCTCGGCCACGCCCGTCGCTGACCTCAGCAGGTCCATCGCCACCGACCCCGGCGTCGACCCCTCGCACGTCCTGGCCGTCTTCGACCTCGACAAGACGATCATCGACACCTCGGCGTCCATGGCTTACCGCAAGCCACTGGCCGACCGCGGACTGATCAGCACCGCTGACATGCTGCGCATGCTCATGATGCTCGGCAACTACATGATCAGCGGACATGACGACAACTCCCTCAACACCACCCGCGACACCCTCGTCGCCATGGTCCGCGGCCGCAGCAGCGACGACCTCGCCGACGTCGCCCACGGCGCACTGCAGGACGTGATCGTCCCGGTCATCTACGCCGAGGCCCGCGACCTGATCGCCCGCCACCACGAACTCGGCCACAAGGTCGCCATCATCACCGCCTCCGCCCGCGTGCTGGTGTCCCCCATCGCCGATGAACTCGGTGCCGACCACCTCATCGCCACCGAACTCGCCGTCGACGATGACGGCCTGTTCACCGGCGAGGTCCCCTTCTTCTGCAAGGGCCCGGCCAAGGTCGAGGGACTGCGCGACCTCTCCGAGGCCGACGGCTACGACCTCGACGCCAGCTACGCCTACACCGACTCCGCCACCGACCTGCCGCTGCTCGAGGCCGTCGGCCACCCCACCGCGGTGAACCCGGACCGCGCGCTACGCCGCGAGGCGACCACCCGCGACTGGCCGATCGCCCGCTTCGGACGCACCGAGCCGCTGTTCACCCTCCCGGAACACACCGGTGCCATCGCCGGGACATCCGCCGCCGTCGCCCTCGTCGGCACCGTCGCCGCCGGGCTCCTTGTCTGGCTCCGCGGACGCGAGGACGAGTGAGCACACCCCACTAGAGTGCGGCTTCTGCCTCACCAACCGGGAGCCTCTGGCACAATAGCGTGAAGAACTGACACGGTAGGATCACCGTAGGATCACCGAACCGGGTTTTTCGAACCGGACCATCACCCAGGAGAGTGCGTAGTGAGCGACAAGAACAGCAACGGCCTGTTCACTGACCAGGACAGCTTTAACCCCAAGGTCAACTCCATCCCACTGTCCGACGCGGACGCCCAGGCCGCCGGCCGTGGCGGCAGCATCGCCGACCTCGTCAAGGACGCCACCGCCCAGGTGTCCTCGCTGATCCGTTCCGAGGTCGAACTCGCCAAGACCGAGATCTCCGCCAGCGCGAAGAAGGCCGGCATCGCCGTCGCCATGTTCGGCGCAGCCGGTGTGGTCCTGGCCTACAGCTCGTTCTTCTTCTTCTTCTTCCTCGCCGAGCTGCTGGACAACTGGCTGCCGCGCTGGTCGGCCTTCCTCATCGTCTTCGGCATCATGGTCGTGCTCGTTGCGCTGCTCGCCATCCTCGGCGTGAAGTTCATCAAGGGCGTCAAGAAACCCCAGGCCACGATCGACTCGGTCAATGAACTGAAGTCCGTGGTCCCCAGCGGGCAGAAGAACGAGTCCGCCGACAACGGGCTGTACACCTAGTTCGTCTAGCTCCCCGCCGGACCCTCTCCTTACGCCATGACCAGCGCCGACGCCGCCCACAAGTACGTCCACACCCGCGGCATCCGCCTGCACGTCCTGGTCCAGGGCCCCCCTGATGCACCTCTGGTGCTGCTCATCCACGGTTTCGCCGGTGGACACTTCGACTGGCGTGAACTGATGCCCGAGCTTTGCGGCGACTCCACGCCGCCGGTCCGCGTCGCCGCCGTCGACCTGCGTGGATACGGTCGCTCCGACAAAACTCCGCGCGGCTACGACCTCACTACCGCCGCCTCCGATATGTGCGGCACGATCCGCGCCCTTGGCCACACCGACGCACTGGTCGTTGGCCACGGCGAAGGCGGACTCATCGCCTGGACGATGGCCGCCCACGAGCCGCGCCGCGTGCGCGGCATCGTCACCCTCTCCTCCGCGCATCCGCTGGTGCTCGCCCGATCCGTCCTGCTGCACCCGGTGTCGCAGTGGCCGCGCGTACGCGCCTCGCTCTACGCCCAGCTGCCCCGCCTGCCGGAACGTGCTCTGCGCCGCAACGGCTCGGAGGGCGTCGCAACGTCCTTCCGCCAGCAGGTCTCCCCCGGCTTCCGGGGCACCGATACCTGCCAGGAACACGAGGAACTACGCCGCGAGGCGATGCAGATCGACAAGGTCGCCCACCTGTCCTGCGAGTACCGGCGGTGGACGCTGCGCAGCCGGCTGCGTCCGGAAGGCGGCGACTTCAACCGCACCTTCCCCGCGCGTACCGAGGTGCCGGCGGTGTGTGTGGACGGGTCGATGGACCCCGCCTACTCCGCGCGTATCGCCAAGCGTTCAGCCGCACGCGGTGCCGACGGCTCCTCCGCCGAGCTGCTCTACGGGGTGGGGCACTTCCCCCACATCGAGGACCCGCCCTCCGTCGCGGCGCTCATCCGCGCCGCCGAGCCCGACGCTTAGCTGACCACGCACTCCTGGGTGTCCACCGGCGAGCGGTAGGACGCGGTGTCGCCGACGTGGGAGAGCACCTCGTTCTTCGTCAGGGCGTAGCCGGTCTCGGAATCCCCGACCGCCGCGCCGAACACCAGGCCAAGCACATTGCCCTCGGTGTCGATCAACGGTCCGCCGGAGTTGCCCTGCACAACGGTCCCGCGCAGCGTGTACGCCTCACGGTCGACCCGCGCATCGGCGTAGATATCCGGCCCGGAGACCGTGAACATCTCCCGCACGCGTGCCGGGGTGGCCTGGAATGGCCCGCCGAGGGGGAAGCCCATGACGATCGCGTCGTCGTTCTGCGCGGCGGGCTGATCGGCCCAGTTAAGCGTGGGCAGGGTGGTGCCGTCGGTGGTGCGGATCAGGGCGATGTCCTGCGACGGGTTGTAGTAGACGACCTCGCCCTCGGCATCGCCGTCGACGGTCTCCAGCGCGACCCGGCCGGTACCGGCCACCACGTGAGCATTGGTCATCACCAGGTCGGGTTCGATCGCGAAGCCCGAGCCCTGCAGGATACGGCTGCACTGCTCTGCCTCCCCGAGCACCCGCACCAACGACGGGCGGGCGTCGGCGACAACCGGATTGTCCGACAGTGCGTTGTCCGGGGCCGCGACTTCGGCCGACGGCACCTCATCGAAGGGGTCGGTGATGACCGGGAAGCCGGAGTCGCTGAAGAACGACGCCGTCTGCTGCGGCAACGCCTCCAGCCACGACGGCGCCAGTTTGCTGACCCCGGACAGGATCGAGGATCCACGAACCGCCTTGCCTAGGTCACCGGAGTTGTTTCCGGCCACGGGCACCACGATCAGCCACACGACCACCACGGTGGTCAGGACCTGGACCAGGGCACCGACCACCGAATCGACCCGCAGGACAGCGCGGGTGCGGATCAGGTCACGCAGGCGCCCACCGATCACCGAACCGATGGTGTAGCCGATGACCACGGACCCGGCGACAACCGCCAGGGCAACGAGGAATCGCTGGGTGTCGCCGTCCACGTAGCCCATGACCCACGGAAGGATCCGCAGGCCAAGGACGCCGCCACCCAGCACGCCGGCCAGTGACAGCACCGCCGAACAGCCGCCCTGACGCCACCCGGACAACAGGGCAAAGACAGCGACGACGGCCAGGGCAATGTCGACAATGACCGAACCGCTCATCTGCTTTCCTGCCTGTCTTGTGTGCTGTCGTGTGTGCTGTCGTTCTCCAACTCTCCGTCGAGCCTGTCGCCGAGCGCCTCGGCGGCGAGGTTCTCCCCATTGCGGGAGGCCTCCAGCGCGGCGAAGAGGTCGGCTACGGCCGCCGGCTCACCATCGACCCAGGGGTCCTCCCAGGGCTGTTCCCAGCCGGCGATGGTGAGCAGGGCGTCCACCACCCCGCCGGTGAACCCCCACAGGAGGTACCCGTCGACGTCGAAGGCGGGGCCGTGCCAGCTCAGGAAACCGATGCGGCGGCGGTTGGCTGGATCGGCCAACCGGGCGACGGGGAAGGCCCGAACCCAATCGGACTCCTGCGTGGCCGGGTGCACCGGTCCCGGCGTGCGCCACCAGGCGACAACCGGGATGACGGCGTGGTTCGTCCGGTCAATGTACAGCGGTGCCATCACGCTCACCGGCACCACCGATGCCGGGTCCAGGGCGGTCTCCTCGACCGCTTCACGCACCGCGGTGGCGATCGGGTCGGCGTCCTGCGCCTCCCGACGCCCGCCGGGGAAGGCGATCTGCCCGGAATGCGTACGCATCCGCGGGTTGCGGTGTGTGAGCAGGACGGTCGTCTCGCCGTCCTCATCACCGTCGCCCTCGCCCAGCAGCACCAGCACCGCCGAGTAGCGCGGCGGGGTGCCGTCCGGCCCGAGTTCGGGGACGGTACGGGCCGGCTCGTTGAAGATCGCGCCGATGCCATCTGCCCCAGAGTTGGGGTCAGTGACTTCGGCGAGACGGCGGACCCAGTCGGGGAGATCATCGGGCAGTGTCGGCTGGGTCCGCGCAGCGTCCAGCCAGTCCTGCAGGGAAAACTCCCCGGCGTTGTCACGCTCGGGTGCGGTGGGTCGGCTCATGAGTTCTCCACACTACCTGCCATGAGGTCCTCCACCTGCTCCACGGAGGTCAGCTCCCCTGGATGCAGATCCATCCGGGATCCATCCGGGCCGTAGACCACTGACAACGGCACCACCGCCGGCAACGACGCCGCGGCCGCAACCTGCCCCGTGGAGTCCTGGAAACTGGCGAAACTCACGTCCAGATCGTCGAGCAGGTCAACTCCGGCCTGACCGCGCTCATTGGAATGCACCCCGACGATATTCCACTCCGGGTGCTTCTCGGCGACCTCCTGCAGGACAGGAAGTTCCTGGCGACACGGCCCGCACCACCACGCCCACACGTTGACCAGCGTGGGCTTGCCCGACAGCATCTCGGCGACGGACGTGCTGGACTGCCCACCGCCGTCCGTCAGACACGGCAGGACGACATCGGCGAGCTCAGCATCCTGAGCAATCTGCGTTCCGGCCTCCGGCGACGGGCAGGCGACGCGCTGGGCCTCCGGCACGTCGTAGGACGTCCCGTCGGGGTCCGGCTCGCTGGTCGCCTCACCGGACGGCTCGACCGGCGACTGCGACGCAGACGCCGCCGCACCCGGCGCGTTCTGTGCGTCCTGCGCTGCGTCCCCTCCGGTCAGGGAGATCACCATCGGCACCGCAGCGATCGCCAGGCCGACGACGACCACGACCGCCAGCAGGATGCCGCGCAGCCGCGCGTCCTGCGTCGTTTCGTCCTGCGTCGTTGCGTCCTCCTCGCGCGTCACCTCGCACCGTCCTCACGCGACGGGCACTTCGCCGCCAGGACGCACTGCCCGCAGGCCGGACGCCTCGAGTGGCACACCTGTCGGCCGTGGAAGATCAGGCGATGGGAGAACATCGTCCACTCCTTCTTCTCCACCCGCGCGGTGATCTCGCGCTCCACCGCGACCGCGTCCGTCTGCGTGGTCAGCCCCAGCCGGCGCAGCACCCGTCCGACGTGCGTGTCCACCGGGAAACCCGGCACCCCGAACGCATTACCCAGCACCACGTTCGCCGTCTTGCGGCCCACCCCCGGCAGCGCCACCAGCGCCTCCATCGAACCGGGCACCTCGCCGCCGTGATCGGCACACAACGCTGTACCCAACCCGATGAGGCTGGCGGCCTTGTTGCGGAAGAACCCGGTCGGACGGATGACCTCCTCCAGGCGCTCACGGTCGGCCCCGGCGTACGCCGCGGCGTCCGGAAATTCCCGGAAGAGCCCCGGGGTCACCTGATTGACCCGCTTGTCCGTGCACTGCGCAGACAGCACCGTGGCGACGAGCAACTCCAGAGGCGTGGTGTAGTCGAGCTCGCAGTGCGCGTCCGGGTACTCCCCCGCCAACGTCCGGTTGACCCAGCGAGTACGCCGCGTCAACGCCAACGACGAACTGGACGTGCCGGCACGGGAATCAGGACGGGATGCAGAGGTTGTGACCATGGTGGAGACAGTCTAACCCCGCCGACGGACATGGACCCGACATGAAGCATCACCGCCCGTGCGACCATGATTCCCCAGGCGTTCCACAGAACATGCCCCCCAGGCTGTATTGTGTGGAGTGACCCTTTTCGGGGGCCTGTGTGACCAATCCGTCACTACGGCCACAGCATCGCCGGCACCGCCAGCCTTCGACCGAACAGTAGACGAACAGTACCAAGACCAGGAGTCAGACGAGCAATGGGTGAAGTACCTGAGATCCTGTCTCGCGCCGGAATTTTCCAGGGTGTCGAGGCCACCGCGGTCAACGCACTCATCGAGCAGTTGGAGTCGGTGACCTACCCGCGCGGAACCACCATCTTCGACGAAGGTGAACCGGGCGACCGCCTCTACATCATCATCAACGGCAAGGTGAAGCTCGCGCGCCACGCCCCCGACGGGCGTGAGAACCTGCTGACGATCATGGGGCCGTCCGACATGTTCGGCGAGCTGTCCATCTTCGACCCAGGCCCGCGCACCTCCGCGGCCGTCTGCGTCACCGAGATGACCGCGGCCACCATGGACTCCCAGATGCTGCACGACTGGATCTCCGATCACCCGGAGATCTCCGAGCAGCTGCTGCGCGTGCTGGCCCGACGTCTGCGCCGCACGAACAACACCTTGGCCGATCTGATCTTCACCGACGTCCCCGGTCGTGTGGCCAAGGCGCTGCTGCAGCTCGCGAACCGTTTCGGTGTGCAGGAGGGCGGCGCGCTGCGCGTCCACCACGACCTCACGCAGGAGGAGATCGCCCAGCTCGTCGGCGCCTCGCGCGAGACCGTGAACAAGGCCCTGGCCGAGTTCGCCCACCGCGGATGGATCCGCCTGGAGGGCAAGTCCGTGCTGATCTCCGACACGGAGCGTCTGGCCAAGCGCGCCCGCTAGGGCCTTCGCCACCGCTCCCCTTTTCCATCTTTCTCGTCGAACGCAGCGGCCGCTACCTTGTTCTCCGAGTGCAGTAGCGTCACTCGCCTGCGCCACGCCAGCAAGATCATCGAGGTACTCGCGTCGTGACGTCCTCCCGTCTGCCCGCCCTCCTGGCGGTCACGGTGACCGCGGTGCTGTGGGGAACCACGGGCACCGCGGCGACCTTCGCCGGTGATGTCGGCCCTCTCGCCATCGGAGCGGTGTCCCTCGGCATCGGCGGACTCCTCCAAGCCCTCATCGCCGCACCCGATCTGTACCGACGACGCAGCCTGCTCCGGACGCACCGCCGCACCGTCCTGCTTGGCGGGGTGGCGGTGTTCACCTACCCGCTGGCGTTCTACAGTTCGATGCACCTGGCGAGCGTGGCCGTCGGCACGGTGATCTCCCTGGCCTCGGCACCGCTCGCGGCCGGACTACTGGAGAAGTTCACCGGGAAGGCGCGGCTCGGGCCGTGGTGGGCGAGCGCCGCAACGCTGGGAGTGACCGGCGCGGTGCTGATCAGTGTGGCGTCCGGCGCGGAGAGCTCCGCCAGCACCGACCCCGGTGCCGCGCTCGCCGGCATCACATTAGGCCTGGTCGCCGGCATATCTTATGCCCTATACGCGTGGGCGGCGTTTCGGCTGATGGTCGCCGGGGCAGGGCGCGGGGCGGCAATGGGTTCGGTATTCGGCGTCGGCGGCGCACTGCTGATGCCGGTCCTGCTGCTGACCGGCGGGCCCATCCTGGACTCGTGGAACAACGTAGCGGTGTCGGCGTATATCGCGGTGGTGCCGATGTTCCTCGGCTACGTTCTCTTCGGCTACGGGCTGACCAGTCTCTCCCCGAGTACGGCGACGACGGTGACGCTGCTGGAACCTGCGGTTGCCGCACTGCTCGCCGTGGTGGTCGTGGGCGAGCGGCTGGCTCCGCTGGGGTGGGTCGGCCTGTCACTGATCGCGCTGGTGCTGCTGATCCTCGCCTTCGCGCCTCAGCCGACGGGACGCGATATCACCCCGTTGCCCGAGCCTGAAGAAAAACACCCTTCCAGGTAGGCATTCGGGCTGATTCGCTACCTGGAAGGGTGATCCGGCGACATGGGCGCTCCCCCAGCGCGATGGCTCCTACAACTTGCCGAGGTGGCGCAGCGCCACGCGGGTCGACTGCTTGGCGGAGTCGCGCAAGACCGGGTCGACATCGGTGTAGATCTCGTCGACGATCTGGCCCACGGTCGCGTCGTCCCCCAGCTTCGCCACGGCCTCCGTGACCTGCTGGAGCCGGAGCTCCCGACGCTCCAGGTACTTCTGCGCCAGCTCTGCGGTGTCCTCCCGATCCGGACCGTGGCCCGGCAGCAGGTGCACTCCCGCGCCACGACGAATCAGCAAACGCAAGGTGTCCAGGTAGTCGCCCAGGTCACCAGTGGTTTCGGAGATCATGGTGGTGTGACGCCCAGCGATGGTGTCGCCGGTGGCGATGGCCTCGACATCAGCATCCGTATCCCCGCCGTCGGTGTGGACGGCGAAGCAGACCGAGTCGTCGGTGTGCCCCGGTGTGGCGATGACCTCGATCGACGGGGTCAGGCCCTCGAAACGGATCACCTCACCGTCCTCCAGGACGTCCCCGCCGATGCAGTAGCGCTTGTCGATGCCACGCACCGGTGCCCCGAGCAGCTGACGCAGTCGCGCTGCACCGTCCTCGTGATCTGCGTGGTGATGGGTCAGCAGGATCAGAGCGACCTCCGCGCCACCTTCGGTGGCCTTCGCACGCAGGACGTTGAGATGTCCCTCGTCCTGCGGGCCGGGATCGATGATCACGCTCTTGCTGTCGCCCGGCGCGCGGACGACCCAAGAATTCGTGCCCTCCAATGCCTGGTAGCTGGGGTTATCACACAGGACAACGCCGGTGGAAGGGGTGACGGAACGCAACTGGCTGTACGCGGGATGCTCCATGGCTCTGATCCTACTGCGGGGAACGCCCACGGTCAGTCCGGGCGGGGGTGGGCCCACCCGCCCGGAAACGACGGCTTAGGACACGCGAACGATGAGTTCGACCTCGACCGGGCTTCCCAGCGGAAGCTCGGCGACGCCGACGGCGCTGCGGGCGTGTGCCCCGGCATCGCCGAAGACTTCACCGAGGAGATCGGACGCACCGTTAATGACGGCGGGCTGGCCACCGAACCCATCGGCGGAGGCGACGAAACCGACGACCTTGACGATCTGCTCGACGTTGTCGATGCCGACGAGGTCGTCGATCGCAGCCAGTGCGTTGAGCGTGGCGGTGCGGGCGTACGCCGCAGCGTCCTCAGGCGACACGGCGGCGTCCCCAGCGTCCACAGCACCGACCGAGCCGGTAGCCGGCAGTGCGCCGTCGACGAAAGGCAGCTGGCCGGAAGTGAACACGAAGTCACCGGTGCGAATGGCGGGCACGTAGGCCGCGACCGGTGCCGCGACCGGGGGGAGGGTGAGGCCGAGCTCGTCGAGACGGGCGGAGATAAGGCCCCCGTCCGCCGCCATCTACTTCTCCCGCTTCAGGTAGGCGACGTGCTGCTCACCGGTCGGGCCGGGGAGGACGGAGACGAGTTCCCAGCCGTCCTCACCCCAGTTATCCAGAATCTGCTTGGTTGCGTGGGTCAGGAGCGGAACGGTGACGTATTCCCATTGAGTCATGTCGACGAGTATACAAACGTCGCGGTTTAGGCCTGGGACGCCTCGAGCTGGCCGGCGAAGAAGTCGGCCCAGCTCTCGACCTCGGGGTGCTTGCGCAGCAGGGCACGGCGCTGACGCTCGGTCATGCCGCCCCACACGCCGAACTCAACGTCGTTGTCGAGGGCGTCCGCACGGCACTGGAGCACGACGGGGCAGTGACGGCAGATGGCCACGGCCTTGCGCTGTGCCGCCCCGCGGACGAACAGCTCCTCGGGGTCGATGTTGCGGCAGTGCGCCTGGGTGATCCATTCACCACGGTTGTTGAAGGACTCGCGGGTCGTGACCTGCCCGGCAGTGCGGTGCAGCACACCCTGGGTCCCGCTGCGAACGTCGGGAGATGCGGCGGTCTCAACGTCGGTGGAGGTCTCGGGGCGTTGGAGTGAAGCGGTCATGATGTCCTTCCGCTGTGGATGGTGGCCGGGGGTTGATGATCCCCGGCTCCGGAGATCTGACCCCGGAAGTGATCATCAGCAAACTGGGTGTAAGTGTATTCACACAGATTTAGAAGTGTCGAATCGCACATATGTCGAGAACCTGTGTGGCACATCACCGCGCACCTGCGCAGAGGCGCCGAACGACCGTTGGCGCCCCACCCTGCCGCCCGCCCTAGCATTCGGCCCGCGACTGTGCTTTCTCCACCTTCCGCGGCACACTCCGATCCATTCCGCAGCTAAATGGAGCGATCATCCCGGAAGATGTGCTGGTCATCACACCGCCGACACCACAGTCACCGGGCAGTGTGATGTCGATCACCGCTTGGGCGTTCCCCCGCCGCGCGGCCACGGACACTGCTACCGAGGCCCCCCGGAGACACCTCCGCGACGCCTGCCGCACCGCCTCCGTCGGACGGTGAACAACACCGGCCCACACCACCCCCGCACCCTCCCCCTGTCACGAACCGGTCACGATCCGATCGGCGATACCGTCACGGACTCCCCATCACAGGAGCCATCCGATACGCTGCTGTGTGTGACTTACCTCAAGAGCGCAGCCACACTCGTCCTCGCCATCGTGATGGTCGGCGCACTCACCGCCTTCGCCGTCGTCCCCTTGGTCGGCGGCGCGGGCCTGGTGGTCAATGCCGGCTCGGACACGGTCGACAACGACCTCGCCGACATCGACGACAATGAGTCGCTGCCGGAGGTCAGCACCGTCACCGACCGTGAAGGCAATACGCTGGCCACCCTTTACGACCAGCGCCGCTACTCCGTCGGGGCGGACGAGATCTCCGACACGATGAAGGACGCCATCGTCGCCATCGAGGACCGGCGCTTCTACGAGCACGACGGGGTGGACGTGCGCGGCACCCTGCGCGCCCTGGCCGCGAACTTCTCCAGTGGCGGGGTGGAGCAGGGTGCTTCCACCATCGACCAGCAGTACATCAAGAACTACCTACTGCTCATCGATGCCGCAGACGATGAGGAACGCGCCGCCGCCACCGAGACCTCGGCGACCCGCAAACTGCGCGAGATGAAGATGGCCATCGACCTGGAGAAGCGCTACTCCAAGGACGAGATCCTCACCCGCTACCTCAACCTCATCTCCTTCGGTAACGGCGCCTATGGCATCGAGGCCGCCGCGCGCACCTACTTCTCCACCACGGCCGATCAGCTCACCGTGCCGCAGTCTGCCCTTCTGGCCGGCATGGTGCAGTCCACCAGCGCCCACGATCCGTGGACGAACCCGGAAAGCGCCCAGGCCCGGCGCGATGCCGTGCTCAACGCCATGGTGGACACAGGTTCCCTGGGCCCCGCCGAGCGCGACCGCTATGTGGCCGAACCCCTCGGCGTGAACGACAGTCCCGTGGGGCAGGCGAACGGTTGCATCGGTGCCGACAACGCCGGCTTCTTCTGCGACTACGTGCTGTCGTACCTCGAAGACCACGACCTTGATTCCGCCGAACTCGCCCGTGGCGGCTACACGGTGCGCACCACCCTGGACCCGAATGCGCAGGAAGACGCTGTGAACGCGGTGCGCTCCCAGGCCGATGCGTCCACCCCTGGGGTGTCGCTGACCTCTAACTTCATCGCGCCGACGGACGACTCCCACGAAGTCGTCGCCATGGCGTCCTCACGCACTTACGGGCTGGACGCGGACATCAGCGAGACCGTCCTGCCGGTGACCCACACCTCCGAGGGCAACGGCGCGGGCAGTGTGTTCAAGATCTTCGCCGCCGCGGCCGCCATGGAGAACGGCATGGGGCTGAACACCAGCCTGGACGTTCCCAGCCGCATCGAGGTCTCCGGCATGGGCAGCGGCGGCGCGTCCGACTGCCCGGCGAACCGCTACTGCGTGGAGAACGCTGGGGACTTCAAGTCGAAGATGAGCCTGCGCGAGGCATTGGCCACCAGCCCCAACACCCCCTTCGTGGCGATGGCCGAGAAGCTCGGCACCGAGCGGATGACCGATATCGCCGTCGACCTGGGCCTGCGCTCCTACGGCGAGGAGGGCTCCTACGACGGCGAGCAGTCCGTGGCCGACTTCATCAAGGCCAGCAACCTCGGCTCGTTCGTGCTGGGCCCGCTGGAGGTCAACCCCCTGGAACTGGCGAATGTCTCCGCCAGCCTCGCCGACCACGGCCGCTGGTGCGAGCCCTCCCCCGTCCTGTCGGTCACCGACCACGACGGGCAGGACGTGGCGCTGGACACCCCCGACTGCGAGCAGGCGCTCTCTTCCGGCGTGGCGGACGCCCTGGCCAACGGCATGGGCGGGGACGTGGCGGACGGTACCGCGTCCGCCGCGGCGTCCGCGTCCGGCTGGGGCGGGCCGATCTCAGCGAAGACGGGTACCACCGAGACCAGCCTGTCCGCCGCTTTCCTGGGCTTCACCCCGGGCCTGGCCGGCGCGACGTACGCCTTCAACGACGGCTCGCAGGCCTCCCCGCTGTGCACCGGGCCGCTGCGCCAGTGCGGCGAGGGCAACCTCTACGGCGGCAATGAGCCGGCGCGGGCGTTCTTCACCGCGGCGAACTCCATCGTGGCAAGTTATGGTGGCGCGGGCTTGCCCTCCTACAACCGTGACTACGACCGCGGCAACCCCGGGCGCTACCGCAGCGCGGCGAACGAGACGGGTACCGGAACTGGCACAGAGACGGGCACAGATGCCACGTCCGGCACGTCCTCGCGCACCGTCGACTGGGACATGAGCCTCGACGAGTTCAACTAGGCAGCCTCTCGCCCACCGTTACACTGGGCAGGGTGACTAGCCGAGACCTCCCAGACAATAATTCCGGACGCACCCGCGGCGTCCTCTCCTCCGCTGTGCGCGCCACTGCCGCGCTCGCCGCGCTCGGCGTGGCTACCGCAGCCGCCGCCGTCGTCGAGACCCGCGCCTTCGTCCTGCACGAGGTGACCGTCCCCGCCCTGGAGCCGGGCACGCTGCCGGAAGGGCAGGACGACTTCAGGATCCTGCACGTCTCCGACCTGCACATGCTCGCCGACCAGAAGATCAAGCAGGGCTGGGTCGCCTCGCTCGACGCCCTGGAACCCGACCTAGTGGTCAACACCGGCGATAACCTCGGCGAGGAACAGGCCGTACCGGGCGTCCTGCGCGCGCTGGGGCCGCTGCTGCGCCGCCCGGGCGTCTTCATCTTCGGCAGCAACGACTACTACGCACCGCACCCGGTGAACCCGTTCAATTACCTGCTGGGCAAGCGCAACAAGCCCAGCAACGTGGAGCTGCCGTGGCGCGGCATGCGCGCCGCCTTCGTGGAGCACGGCTGGGAGGACGCCACCCACCGTCGCGTGGACTTCGCCACCTCCGGGGTGAAACTCGCCGTGGGCGGCGTGGACGACCCGCACCTCGACCGGGACGACTACGAGTCCCTCGGCGGCCCGCCGAACCCCGAGGCGGACCTGTCGATCGGTCTGGCGCACTCGCCGGAGCCCCGGGTGCTCGACGAGTTCGCCGCCGACGGCTACCAACTGATGATGGCCGGGCACACGCACGGCGGTCAGCTATGTCTGCCTGGTGGGCGGGCGATCGTGACGAACTGCGGGATCGACCGCTCCCGGGTGTCCGGCTTGTCGCGGTGGTCCGAGCGGATGTGGCTGCACGTGACCAACGGGTTGGGGACGTCGAAGTACGTGCCCTTCCGGACGTTCTGCCGTCCCTCGGCGACCTTGGTCCGGGTGGTGGAGCGGGAGTCCTGACGGGGCTCGTGAGTGGGCTCCTGGCACGGCCGTGTGCAGGTGTTTTGCCACGGGGCCGGAAGTCCGTCTATAGTGCTTATCTGTTGCGACACAGAGAAACCCGCGAGGGTTAATCCGTGCCGTTCCAGACCGGGGTATGGCGCAGCTTGGCAGCGCGCTTCGTTCGGGACGAAGAGGTCGTGGGTTCAAATCCCGCTACCCCGACAGCCAGAGGAACACCCTCCGACCTGCAGACGCAGGACGGAGGGTGTTCCTTTTTTTCGCGTGGGGCTGGGTGACTGTCCGAAGCAGGCCACCCTCAGGGGTGTTTCCCTCCCGCTCGCCTACTTCTAGCGTGGAAGCCATGATCAGTTCCACACCGCTTGGGCCCGCACCTGCTGCCCACCCGGCCGGACAGGGACGCTGTGGCCGGCACACTCGGCCTATGGCGCCTGGAGTGGGGTCTGGGGCACTGCAACGCGGTGCTCCTCGTCGCCATTAGCCGGCGCGCCAGCAGGAGCAGGGCACAGACGGGCCCAGGCGAGTGTGGAAGAGAGCAAAAGACAGCGGAAATGTATTGGCATAAATACACACCATTTCTTTTGTCATGTCTCTTTTGATTCATTTATGACTGCAAGGACTTCGGGGAGCGAAAATCACTCGTCACCTTTCCTCCGGAATCACGTACACTGGGAATGCAGAATTGTTCCCGACGACCGAAAGGGAGAACCACCATGGGTCTCGACGACAAGATCAAGAACAAGGCTCAGGATGCCACCGGCAAGGCTAAGGAAGCCGCTGGTGACGCCACCGACAACGACCGCCTCAAGGGCGACGGGAAGTCCGACCAGGCGGCGTCAGGAATCAAGGATGCGGCAGAGAACGCCAAGGACAAGATTTCCGAGGGAATCAACAAGATCACCGGAAACTAGCGGGTCGCAGACCCCTGCACCCTGCCCGGAACGACGACTCATGAACGGAGTATGACATGGACTCGAATACGCTTATTCTCGCGGCCAGCTCGGCCCCGCCCCTCGGCTTCATTGGCTGGATCATCGTCGGCGGTCTCGCCGGCTGGATCGGCTCGAAGGTCATGGGCACCGACGCCTCCATGGGGATCATCCTCAACATCATCGTCGGTGTGATCGGCGGCTTCCTCGGCGGCTGGCTGCTGACCCTCTTCGGCGTGGACGTGGCCGGCGGAGGAATCATCTTCAGCTTCATCACGTGCCTCATCGGCGCGGTGATCCTGCTGTGGATCGTGGGCTTGGTAACCAAGAAGAGGTGACGTCCCCGGCCCCCGTGGGCCGGACCCCTCCTCCCCCACCACCGGGAGTTACCCCTCAGCTTGGCTGGGGGGTCTTTTCACGTCCGGGTGGGGTCATCCCGTGCTCCATCCCCCATCGCACCGCCTGGGAGCGCCGTTCGACACCCATCTTCCGGTACGCCGAACGGATGCACGACTTCAACGAATTGATCGTGATGAAGCTCCGCTCGGCGATCTCCACATTGGTCATCCCCCGCGTGATCAGCGTGACGATCTCCGCCTCCCGCGCGGTGAGTCCCTCCGCCTGTCCCGGCCAGATGCCACGCACCGGCACGGGGTCAGTTTCCGCGGCACCTGCGATCTCCGCGGTATCGGACACCAGCACCTGGCCCTCCCCGATCGCTTCAAGGCACTCGATGAGCACCCCGGCACCCATCGACTTGTCGAGGTAGCCGTGACAACCCTTGTCCAGGGCGGCCTGGATGAGGTCCGCCTGCATATTCCAGCTGTAGACCACCACTCGCCCAGCGGTGTGGTCGGCCAGCACCGCGTCGATCTCCTGCCCGTCGGCCTGGGTCAGGCCGAAGGTGTCGTACAAGGTGAGGTCCACCGGACGCGCGCCGGTGGTCCCCACGTCGGTCTCGACGATGTGGATCCTGCCCTCGTAGGGGGCGAGGATCGACCGAAGACCGGCCACCACGACCTCGTAGTCGTTGAGCAGTCGGAGCCTGAGCGGGCGGGAGGATTGAATGGTCACGGTGCCAATTGTCTCAGATCTTGTCTCAGAACTCCTCGTAGGTTGCCGGATCCTGGCCCTTCAGACGCCCATCGGGACGTCCCAGGGCGGTGATCGCCGTGACCTCGTCGTCGGTGAGCTCGAGTTTCAGCGAGTCGAGGTTCTCCTGCTGACGTTCCCGGCTGGACGCCTTGGGGATCGCCAGGGAGCCGACGGCCCGGTGCCACGCCAGGACGACCTGGCCGGCGGAGGCGTCGTGCGCGCGTGCGGCGTCCTGCACCGGGGCGCTGTCCAGCGCGGCGCCGCGCCCCAGCGGGCTCCACCCCTCGGTGATGATCCCGTGCGAGTTGTTCCATTCAAGGGCTCCGACCTGTGGGAAGGCGGGATGCAGCTCGATCTGGTTCACCTCCGGGAGCTCGCCGGTCTCCTTCTCCAGGGTCTCGATGTGTTCGGGCAGGAAGTTGCACACGCCGATGTGCTTGACCAGGCCACGCTCGCGGGCCTCGATCAGCGCACGCCATGCCTCAACGAAGTGACCCTGGCCCGGATTCGGCCAGTGGATGAGGTAGAGATCGATCGGACCCACATCGGCCCGGTAGTAGGACTCCTCCACCGCGGCCAAGGCCTTCTCGCGCTTCTGGTAGCGACCCGGAAGCTTGCTGGTGTAGATGATCTCGTCACGGGCGGCGGTACCGTTCTCCACGGCAGCACGGATTCCTGCCCCGACCGTTCCTTCGTTCTCGTAGTTGTAGGCCGAGTCGATCAACCGGTAGCCGAGTTCGATGGCACCAGTCACCGCCTGGGCCCCCTCGGTGCCCCACAACTTGTAGGTGCCGAAGCCCAGTGCGGGCAGTTCGAGCGCGCTGGTCGTCCCCTGCGCTGCGGATGATTCAGATGCTGAATTAGTCATGCCGCCCGATCGTAACAAGGTCGCCGGTTGGGTGTCGTTAGGTAAGGGCAGGTGCCCCTACTGCAAAGTCCTGCCCGTACCCGTGTCCGACACGCCTGATAAACTTGGCCCGTCGCATGAGGTTACTCGGATCCTGACCGGATCCGCAGGTAGTTCGGTCTGAAAGATCCAACAACCGCAGGAACCATGGGGCCCTACCAAGTCAGAACAAATGTGAGGTGTTGGTGAGACCGTGACCCTGATCGTCGTTCCTGTGGTGCTTGCCATAGCTCTCGCACTTACCCCGGTCCTGGTCAAAACACTCGACCGCAATGCGGGCTGGCCTCTGGCCGCCGTGTTCATCGGGTTGGCCGCCTACGTCCTGTCACACGCCGGGGACATCCTCGACGGGCAGGACGCCGTCTACTCGGTGACCTGGATCCGAGACATCCTCCCCGGTGCGGACGGCAGTGGGGCGGACCTTGAGTTCGCCCTGCGCATGGATGCACTGGGCATGTTCTTCACCCTGCTGGCCCTGCTGATCGGTTCAGCCGTGTTCGCCTACTCCTCGCGGTATCTGCACCGTGGGGAGCACATCATGAACTTCTACGTCTTGATGACGGCGTTCATGGTGTCGGTCGTCCTCCTGTTCCTCGCCGACGACGTCTCCGTACTGTTCATCGGCTGGGAGCTCGTGTCGCTGGCCTCCTTCTTCCTCATCGCCCGCGCCGGCCACACCGGTGAGCCCGGTGCTGTGCGCACCCTCATCCTCACCTTCACCGGCGGGCTTAGCTTGCTGGTCGGCCTGGGTATCGCCGTCGCCACCACCGGGACGACGAATATCTCCGGCATCATCAACAGCGACGCATGGGGACAGGACGCGACGGTGACCATCATCGTCGCCGTGCTCATCGCGATCGCCGGATTCTCCAAGGCAGCCCAGCTGCCCTTCCACGTGTGGTTGCCCGAGGCCATGGCCGCGGCGACCCCGGTCTCGGCCTTCCTGCACGCCGCCGCCGTCGTCAAGGCAGGTATCTACCTTCTGCTCCGCTTCTCCGGCATCTTCTCCGACGTGCTGGTCTGGAACCTGCTGCTGATCATCTCGGGTATGGCCACCGCGGTCATGGCCGCGGTCTTCGCCTACCAGCAGACCGACCTGAAGCGGCTCACCGCATACTCCACGGTCTCCCAGCTCGGCTGGATCGTGGCGACGATCGGTATCGGCACTCCCTTCGCCCTCGCTGCGGCCGTCCTGCACACCGCGGCACACGCAATGTTCAAGTCCTCGCTGTTCATGGTCATCGGAGTCATCGACCACCAGAACGGTTCCCGCGATATCCGCGAACTGGGTTCGATCTGGCGTCGCATGCCCGCCACGTTCACCGCCGCGGCGATCGCAGCGGCCAGCATGGCGGGCATCCCGCCGTTGCTCGGATTCGTGTCCAAGGAGGGCATGCTCGAGTCCTTCACCGACTCCCCGCTGCTGCCGGGCTGGGAGATTGTGCTGCTCATCGCCGCTGGTGTCGGTGCCGTCGCCACCTTCATGTACTCGGCGAAGTACCTCATCGGTGCCTTCATCGACACCGGCTCGGCCGTCGACACCGCCGAGGTCGTCCCCGTCGACGAGGTGAAGGAAGCCCCCGTCTCCTTCTGGCTGCCGGCCGCGATTCCCGGCGTGCTGTCTCTGCCCGTCGTGCTCTTCCTGTCGATGTTGGACGCTCCGATGGATGCCATCGTCGGATCGATCGGCTCCGGCGACCCGCATTCGCACCTCGCGTTGTGGCATGGCCTGGGCATCCCGCTGTACATCACCATCGCCGTGATCGTGGTCGGCGGCATCCTCGTGGCCCTGCGCCACCGTGCCTACACAGACTGGATGGAAGACCACCGGCTCTTCCCCTTCACCGGAAACGAGCTCATCGCCTTCACCCTGCGCATGGCCAGCCGGTGGGGCCGTCTCGTCAGCCGACTGGGCAACGCACTGAGCCCGAACAGTCACCTGCTGTGGATCTTCGTGATGCTCCTGGTGCTCGGTACCGCGGCGTTCTTCGGCCCGGGCGGGTTGGAGAACCTCGGCGCCCTGGAGCCCCGGGTCTCCGGCATCGACAGCATCACCGATATCGCCGGCCTGCTCATCATGTTCCTCGTGACCATGGCGATCATCTCCACCCGCTCCCGGATGGGCTCGGTGGTCCTGGTCGGCGTGGCAGGTGCCGGTGTCTCCTGGATCATGCTGACCCTGGGTGCCCCGGACGTGGCGATGACCAACCTCATGGTCGAGTTCATCGTCACCGTGTTCCTCATGCTCGTCGTCCGCCACCAGCCCAGGCTGTACCTCAAGGAGGGGGAGAACCGCACGAAGTTCGCGGTCACCCTCGCCGCGATTGTCGGCCTGGTCGTCTTCGTGGGCGTCTGGCTGCTCATCGGTCGTCACCCGCGGCCGGAGCTGGCCCAGTGGTACATCAACGAGTCCCCGGACGTGTCCGGTGCCAATAACATCGTGGCCGCCATCCTCGTGGAGTTCCGTGCACTCGATACGCTCGGCGAGCTGTCCGTCCTGGGCATGGCCGGGATCGTCATCGCGGCAATCGTCGCTTCCGTGCCGAAGTCCCCGGTCCCCGGATACGGCCCCGGCTCCACCGCCGAACTCTTCCGCAAGGAGGGGTCCACCAAGTTCCCCGATGTGCACAAGATCCCGGAGCTCGCACCTTTCTACTCGAAGTACCTGCGCAGCACCCACCTGAACTCCATCTTGGGCCGCAACGTGGTCTGGCCGTTCCTCACCGTCCTCGTGGCATACTCCGCGGTGACCTTGTACCGCGGCCACCAGGCACCCGGCGGCGGCTTCCTCGCCGCCCTGATGCTCGCCCTCGGCCTGGTGTTCTGGTACCTCGTGCAGCCGAACGCGAAGAAGATCGGGAAGACCGACCTTGGCTACCAGCTCGTCGGAGGCGGTATCGTCCTGGCCCTGGTCACCGGACTCTTCGGATTCTTCGAGGGCAGCTTCCTCGCACCGATCCACTTCTACATCGGCTCCGAGCACTTCAGCTCCTCGCTGTTCTTCGACGGCGGCGTCTACCTCGCCGTCATCGGCATCGTGGTCATCGTGCTGAATTCCCTCGGCGGACGGGACCGGCCCGGTGCCGAACCCGGCAAATTCACCAAGGCCAGCCCGGTGGAGTCCTCGAAGATGATGGCCCAGCGGCCAGAGCTCCAGGCTCTCGCCGGCTCGAAGGTCGCGGTCACCGCCGGTGGTTCGGCGATCCCGTTGAACCCCTCAGCCGTCGCGGAAGAGCAACGCCGGAAGAAACAGAAACGCCCGGATAAGACGGACCCTGCCCCGAAGTCCGACAAGCCAGACACAACCGACAAGAACGACAAGAACGAGAAGAAGGACGGTGACGACCAATGATCATCGCGGCCATCATCGCCCTGCTCGTTGCGGCCGGCGTCTACATGGTGATGCAGCGCGGCATGGTCCGCGTCATCATCGGCACCACGCTGATGAGCCACGGGGTGAACCTGCTGCTGCTCGCCGCCGGTATCGGCGCCTGGCGCTCGGACCCGCTGGCCGACCGGACGCTGCCCGCGGAGTCCGCCGACCCACTCCCCCAGGCCTTCGTCCTGACCGCCATCGTCATCTCGATGGCGACCACCGCCGTCCTGCTCGCCCTCGCGGCCCTTGGACGTGATGACGACACCCGCTCCGGCGAGGACGTCCAGCGCGCCCGCCGCGAATTCCGGGCCCTGGACACCGTGGGCCAGCGTTCCGCCCACCGCATCGACGAACACTCCGCACAGGCCAAGCGCCGGCGCGACCGAGAGGTGGACTACTGATGAACCCGGACACCCTCGGACCGCTTCTCGCACTGTTTGTCGTCGTCCCGCTGATGTCCTCGGGCATCGCCGCGGCGATGCCCTGGAGCCTGCCCCGGCGGGCCCTCGGCCTGCTCGTCCCCTTCGCCGGCATCATCGGCGGCGTCCTGCTGCTGACCCAACTCGCTGGCGGCGGTGACACCACCGTGGTCGCGGACAATATCGGCGACTTCGTCGGCGGCGTCTCGATCCCGCTGGCGGCCGACACACTCTCCGCCGTGATGATCGTGGCCACCTCCGTGGTCGCCTTCACCGCCAACTGGTTCGCCGAGGCCGTCGGAGAATCGCAGGCACGGTTCTACCCGGCAATGACCTTGATGCTGCTAGCCGGCGTGTGGGGTGCCTTCCTCACCGCCGACCTGTTCAACCTCTTCGTGTTCATCGAGGTCATGCTGATGCCGTCCTTCGGCCTGCTGGCCATGACCGGCACGTGGGCGCGACTCGCTGCAGGACGCACCTTCGTGCTGGTCAACCTGGTGACCTCGCTGACGCTGCTCTCCGGTGTCGCCCTGGTGTACGCGGTGGCCGGCACCACCAACATCGCCGCCCTCGCCGGTGCCGCCGGCGAACGAGCCTCCGATGGCTTCGCCGAGGGAATCTTCGGCACCCAGTGGCAGCTCTGGCTCGCCCTGGGCATCGTGCTGATCGCCCTGGCCGTGAAGGCCGGTGCCGCCCCGGTGCACACCTGGCTGCCCCGGGCCTACGGTTCGACCTCCCCATCCGTGATGGCACTGTTCTCCGGCCTGCACACCAAGGTCGGTGTGTATGCCATTCTGCGCATCTTCATGACCATCTTCGAGGGCGACCAACGCTGGGCCCTGACCATCCTCGTCTTCGCCGTGATCGGCATGATGATCGGCGGATTCGCCGCATTGGGTGAAACCACCCTGCGCGGTGTCATCTCCTACCAGATGGTCAACGGCATCCCGTTCATCCTCGTGGCCCTGGCCTTCCTCGGCGGCAGCGCCGAACTGATGCTCTCCGCCGCGATCTTCTACATGCTGCACCACATGATCACCGCAGGTGCGCTGATCATGGCCGCCGGCGCGGTGGAAGAGACCTACGGCACCGGGCGTCTGCGCCGGCTGTCCGGCCTGATGCGTCGCGACCCGATGATCTCCGTGGTCTTCGCCGCCGCGGCAATGTCGCTGATCGGCTTCCCGCCGTTCTCCGGCCTGTGGGGCAAACTCATGCTGATCTTCGCCATGGTCCGTGACTCCGGGCCCATGGTCTGGGTCGGTGTCGGTGCAGTGGTCATCGCCTCCGTCGGCGCTCTGCTGAGCATGCTGCACGTCTGGCGCAAGTGCTTCTGGGGCAAGCCGATGGACAAGCAGGACATGGACCCCAGCCTGGCGGTCAGCGTGCGGCTCACCCTGCCGAGCGCGGCGATGATGGTTGTCAGCATCGCCATGTTCCTCGGCATCGGCGCGATCACCCAGGTCACTGGCGACGCCGCGGCGTCGCTGACGGACACCACGAACTACGTCCACGCCGTCCTCGGTGACCCGGACGAGGCCGTGGGGGTCGTCCTGCCCTCCGAGCAGTACGGCCTGGCGCACACCGAATCCGCAGCGGAAGGAACCCGGTGATGGAGAAGAAGAACATCTTCCAGCAGATCGGCCACTGGACGTCCTACTCGGTCTGGCTCGGAGGCCAGATCGTGAAGGAATCGACCATCATGGCCTACGACACCTTCACCACCGGTCGCCACATCGCCCCGGTGATGATCTACTACCCGCTGCGTCTGACCAGCGAGCGCGACATCGCGATCTTCATCGCCTCGATCACCATGACGCCGGGCACCCTGGCTCTGGGCCTCACCGGGCCCAAGGAAGTCGACGAGGACGCCAAAGCCGGCAAGCGCAATCTCAGCGATGTCAGTTCCGTGGCCACCTCCGAGTTCCGCACCCACGGTCTCACCCGCGTACAGCGCTTCCTCGCCGTGCACGCCATGTACGGTGCCGACCCGCAGGAACTGCTGCACTCGCTGGCAGTGATGGAGGCGAAGGTCTCCCCCACCGTGCGCAAACGCAAGATCGAGTTCGACGTGGAGCACCTCGTGGAGCGCGGTGTGCCCGGCCCGCGCGGCTACCGCGGTAACCGTGGTGGTCGTGCCAGCGAGGACGGAGTCTTCGACATCGAGAAGGTCGATTCCACCCCGCACGCCGCCGCCTTCGTCGCGGCGATCATGCGACAGGACGACAACCTCGACGTCAACGACTTCGACAACCTCTCCCGCGAGGAACGCGAGAAAATCGCCAAGACCCACGCGAAGAAGGCCGCCGAGGAGAAGCGGCGTCGGATCGAGGAAGAGGAGAAGCGGCGTCGGCGCAAGCTCGCCGAAGAGCTCAGCCCGCCGGCGCTCGACCTGGACGATGCGGACGAGGACCACGATTCCGAGGACTCCGAGGGCGGCATCGATCCCGCTCGAGTGGCTCCGTCGCAGGACGGGGGCATCTCCGCGATGTCGGAGGCGCACGAGCCGACAACCAACGCCGATGGCACCAAAGCCTCACGCAGTGGTCGCCGGACCTCCCCGATTGCCTCGCTGGTCAATGCGCTCGAGGTGCGTTCCCGCCTGCCACAGCCCAACCTGGATCTCAGTGGTCGCCGCGGGCTTCCCGGTACACCCTTGTCCCGGCTGCGTGGTCGGCACGGACATCCCGTAACCGGCCACGAAACCGGCCACGAACCCGACACCGGTAACCAGGAGACCCCACCCGCCGACGGCGACAAGAGAGAGGACGACTCGAAGTGACACCGACACAATTCCTGTGGATCTTCGCCGGCATCGCCGCGGTGATCGTCGCCGCAGCCATGGCGCTCGTTCTGTGGCGGACGGTATCCACCCGTAACGACGCCCGCCGTGCCGTGCTGGCCGACATGGTCTTCCTGACCATCATCGCCGGCTTCCTCGTCTACAGCCTGTTCTACAGTTCGTCGATCACCTACGACGTCGTCCTGCTCGCCGGGCTGGGAGGCGCGATCAGTACCATGGCCTTCGCGCGAATCATCACTCGCGGACGCAGGTAGGAGAAATGATGCTCACACAGACTCAGTCCACCGTTGACCTGCTCGCCGCCGAGGCCGGAGTGGTCCAGGAGACCAGCGAAATCGGCTGGATCCCGGCGATCATCGTCAGCATTCTCGCCGTCGTCGGTGCCCTCTACGTCCTGGTCTCCGCCGTGGCGATGTACCTCGCGCCGGACGCTCTGAGCCAGGTCAACATGATCGGCCCTGCTCTCGGCATGGGGCTACCGCTGCTCGTCGCAGCGGACTTCGTATACTCCTGGTCCACCGAGGGATTCGTGATCGGCTACCTGATCAGGGGAGTCGTCGCCGTGCTGGCGTTGCTCATCGTGCAGGCGGTGGGGTCCTATGTGATGGGCCGTGCCCTGCACGCCACCCTGTGGGATCACACCGTGCCCCTCTCCGGTGGTGAGAGGGCCAAGGAGACGAACTGACCGTCACACGTGGGGGGCGACGGTCTCCGCCAGGTACCGGGAACCGGCGGTCGAGGGGTGGAACATCATCTGGTAACCGGGGGTCGTGGTGTCGATGATGCCGGCGATGTAGCGCTCGGTATCCGCAGCACAGCTGTCATGGCCACGGGCACCATCGATGACCTCAATGTACGTCGCGTCGATATCGGCGGCCGCGGCCTTCTGGTTCTCGCGGTTCCAGTTCTCCACATCGCGCAGTATCGGAATGGGCAGGCCCGCGGGCATGTTGGGAACCACATTCAGAGCGCAGTACATCATGGAGTCGCGGTCCACGGTGGGCAGGGTGCCCGGCACGAGGATCTTCGCCCCCGGTGCCACCGACCGGATCCGCGCGGCCGCGGACGCCATATTCGACCGGAAGCTGGCGGCCACATTGACCGGGTCGAGCAAGCCCGTCCCGTTTTCTGAGGCTCCGAAGGGGCCGAAATCATTCATGCCGACGGCCAGGATCACCGTGGAGTCATTGGTCAGCACACCGGCATTGATCGCCTGGTTGATCCGGTTGATCATTGACCCGGAGCTGATCCCTGCACAGGAGTAGTCCTCGACCGCCTGTCCGGAGACCTGGCTGAGCTGCCGGGGGAAGTTCTGCGCGGACTGCAGGCAGCCCGCGGTCTGCGGGTAGTCGTCCGCCCACTCCCCGATCGGCCCGGGGACACCGTGCAGCGTATTGCGTACCTGGTCGGGGTTGGCAGAGAAGGAGTCGCCGAAGGCGACGACATTGCCGTCACCCGGTGCCGCGGACGCGACGGGCGCGAGCGTTGCGCCGAGGCCCAGCGAGACGAGCAGCCCTGCACCGGCGGCGAGGACGCGCGACGTCAGGCCGCCGCGCCGCGACGTCAGACGGCCACGTCGGCGCGTCCTACTGGGCACCGCGTGGGGGCCGGTACGGGATCGGGACGGGGTGGCGGCGGACATGCTGAACTCCTCAGGGTGTGGTGCCTGCAGTCATTTACAGGGTATATGGATGCAGAAACCACACTAATGCCAACTGAAGTTCCGCTCCAGTTCAGCCCACCCTCAGCAAGATCAGCCGTTCTTGAGCTCCGTGTAGATCTCCTTCACACGGTCGCGCAGGTTCTCGTCCACCCGGCCCCAGTAGGTCCAGCACTGGCCTTCAACCTGCTCGGAGACGCCCTGCATCGCCCCGGCGATATTGCCGGCGAGGCGCTCGCGGGCGGCGTCGTCCAGCACCTCGCGCACGAGGTTTCCGGGCTGGGCGAAGTCGTCGTCCTCCGGGTGGCGCACGTAGGCGCCACGGGTGAGGTCGCCGCCGTAGTTATTGTCGAAGAGGCCGAGCTCGTCGGCCGGGCCGGTAGCGGACTCCTGGCCGCGACCGAAGCCATAGGACGACTCCCCCGGTGCCACGCCCTTCTCCACCACACCGGTGCCGTCGGCGACGTCGTCGGTGCCCTCGCCGCGCTCGAAGCGGTTCGGCGAGTACACCGGCGTGCCGTCGGCGGGGAACTCATAGGCCGCCGCGCCGTCCTTCATGGTGTAGAAGTTGCGCTCCTCGACGACCGGACGGTTCACCGGCAGCTGCGGGTAGTTCGCGCCCAGGCGGTAGCGCTGGGTGTCGGCGTAGGCGAAGGCGCGCGCCATCAGCATCTTGTCCGGGGAGAACCCGATCCCGGGGACGATATTGGACGGCGCGAACGCGGCCTGCTCGATCTGCGCGAAGAAGTTCTGCGGGTTGGCGTTCAGGGTGTAGTGCCCCACGTCGATCAGCGGGTAGTCCTTCTGCGACCAGGTCTTCGTCAGGTCGAAGGGGTTGTAGCGGTAGCCCTCGGCCTCCTCCAGCGGCATGATCTGCACCTTGACGTCCCAGGTGGGGTACTCGCCACGCTCGATGGCGTCGTAGAGGTCGGCGCGGGAGTGGTCGAAGTCGCCGGAGCCGACGACCTTGCTGGCCTCGTCGTCGGTGAAGAACTCCCAGCCCTGCCGGGTCTTGAAGTGGTACTTCACCCAGAAGCGCTCACCGGAGGCGTTGATCCACTGGTAGGTGTGCGAGCTGAAGCCGTCCATGTGGCGGAAGTCCTTCGGGATCCCGCGGTCGCCCATGAGGTAGGTGACCTGGTGGGCGGACTCGGGGCTGCGGGTCCAGAAGTCCCACTGCATGTCCGCGCTGCGCAGCCCGTTGGTCAGGCGCTTCTGGGAGCGGATGAAGTCGGGGAACTTCATGCCGTCGCGCAGGAAGAACACCGGGGTGTTGTTGCCCACGATGTCGTAGTTGCCGTCCTGGGTGTAGAACTTCAGCGAGTATCCGCGCACGTCGCGCACGGTATCGGGGAAGCCCTGCTCGCCGGCGACGGTGGAGAAGCGGGCGAGCATCGGAGTGACCCGCCCCTTCTGGAAGAGGTCGGCCTTGGTGTAGCGCGAGACGTCCTCGGTGACGGTCAGTTCGCCGAAGGCGCCGGAGCCCTTGGCGTGCACGTTGCGCTCCGGGATGCGCTCGCGGTTGAAGTGGGCGTGCTTCTCGACGAGGTGGACGTCGGTCAGGGCGATGGGGCCCTGTTCACCGACGGTCACGGAGTGCTCCTCGGTGGTGACCGGGGAGCCGTTGGCGTTGGTCGAGTGCCCGGAGTACGGGCAGACGCCGCGGTCGGCGATGTCCTTCGAGCTCGTGTGCTTGTCCGTGCTCATGTGTAACCCTCCTGGATGCTGCCGTGTCGTGCACGCGTCGCGCACGTGTCAGTCGTGGTCGACGGTCGAGCTCCCTGGGGGTCCTGCGCGTGATAGTCAGTCACGTGGATGGTTCGCAGGCCCCTGCCGGGGGCGTCCTGCCGCCTGGTTCCCGTTATACACTTCGTCCCGCAGGTTCGCACTATCAATCCGATGGGATTAAGTAGGTTTATTTATAATCAGTGGTCTCGCGGTCGCGGCGGCGACCTGCTAGAATTCGGTACCGTGCGAAGAAGATCAGCCCAGTCGGCCCGCGACACTTCCGCCGTGTCCGACTCGGACCGCGCGGTCACCGACCTCGCCCTGCGTGCCGCCGGTGGCGACCGGCAGGCCCTCAATGACTTCATCGAAGCGACCCACGCCGACGTCTGGCGACTGCTGGCTCACTTGGCGGACGCCGACCGCGCCGATGACCTCACCCAGGAGACCTACCTGCGCGCGCTCAGCGGGTTGCCGCGCTTCGCGGCCCGCTCGTCCGCCCGCACGTGGCTGCTGGCGCTGGCCCGGCACACCTGGGTCGACAGCGTGCGCCACGACATGGCCCGTCCCCGCCGCTCCGCCGAGCAGTGGGAGGACGCCACCGAGCTGACCACCTCCCCGGACACCACCGGCGGGCAGACGTGGGCGGAGCTGGTGGATGCCCGCGCGATGCTGGACAACCTCGCCCCGGACCGTCGTGAGGCATTGATCCTCACCCAGATCCTGGGGCACACCTACGCCGAGGCCGCGGACATCTGCGGCGTCCGCGTGGGGACGATTCGCTCGCGGGTGGCCCGGGCGCGTGCGGACCTGCTCGCCGCCTCCGGCCGCGACGGCGGCGACACCAGTGACGCCGGCAACGCCAGCGAGACCGGCGACACGGATTCCGGGCCGGTCCTACACTGGGGTTCGTGACCCACCTCCACCACCAGCATCTCCAGTTCCCGCGTCAGGACGTCTGGGACTGGCACACCCGCCCGGGCGCAGTGACGCGTCTGACCCCAGGTTTCTCCCGGATCCGTGTCGCCGCCGAGGCGAACTCTTTGCGCGACGGGACCACCATCCTCTCCCTGCCCGGCGGCGTGCCGGGGTTGCGGACGTGGGAGGCCCGCCACGTACCGAGCGAGTTCATGGACGGCCATGTCTTCATCGACGAGTGCGTGAGCACCCCACTACGCCAGCTCACCGGCTGGCACCACACCCACAGCCTGCGCGAGGACGGTGCCGGCGGTTCGGCGGGCACCGTGCTCACCGACTCCGTGCAGGCCAAGGCCCCGGCAGCGCTGCTGGACCGGGTGTTCGCCTACCGGCATCGACAGCTGATCGACGACCTGACCCACCGCTCCCGCGTGGGTTCGGCGGAGGTCACCGGCCACCACACCGTGGCAGTCACCGGGGCGACCGGGCTGGTCGGCACCCGCCTGGTCGCGCTGCTGCGCAATCTCGGGCATACGGTGATCCCGCTGTCGCGCTCACGGATGCCGCATGAACCACACGCCCGGATCTGGGACCCGAACTCCCCCGCCAGCGGCCTGCTCGAGGGGGTGGACACCGTCGTCCACCTCGCCGGCGCGCCCATCGCCGGACGGTTCACCGAGAAGCACAAGGCGGCAGTGCGCGATTCGCGCATCGGCCCCACCCGTCGACTCGCCGAGCGCGCCGCCGCCACCGACGGGGTCGGCGCCTTCATCGGTGCGTCCGCCGTGGGGTTCTACGGCCACAGCCGCGCCGGACGCGTCAACGAGCGTGCCGGTGCCGGCGAAGGGTTCCTCGCCGAGGTCGTCTCCGACTGGGAGGACGCCGCCTCCCCGGCGGGGGACGCCGGACGCCGCGTCGTCGCGGTGCGCACGGGCCTGGTGCTCGCAGGCGGCTCGACGCTGCTCACCGCGCTGGCGGCGTCCTGCCGGATCGGTGGTGGTGTGCTCGGCTCCGGTCGGCAGCATTTCCCGTGGATTTCGGTGGACGATCTGGTGGACATCTACGTGCGTGCCGTGGTGGACAACACCCTGACCGGGGCCGTCAACGGCGTGGGTCCGCAGATGGTCACCAACGCGGAGTTCACCGCGACCCTGTCTGACCTGCAGCGCGTGCGCGTCCCGCTGTCCCTGCCGGTGCCGGCGGCCGCACCGGCGATGCTGCTGGGTGTGCAGGGGGCCGAGGAGCTTGCTCTGGCCGACCAGAACGTCTCACCGCGGGTGCTCGAGGACCTCGGGCATGTGTTCCGTCACACCACCTTGCGCAGTGCCCTGATCCACGAGTTGGGGCTACCCGGCGAGTAGAATCGCGGGCATGGCTGAGTCTGGCATGTCTGACACCACCGCCCGCAGGGCACTGCTCGTCCTCTCCTTCGGAGGACCCGAGAAAGAAGAGGACGTGGTCCCCTTCCTCGAGAACGTGACTCGCGGCAGGGGCATCCCCCGCGAGCGTCTCGCCGAGGTCGGCGAGCACTACTACCGTTTCGGCGGCAAGAGTCCCATCAACGACCAGAACCTGGAGATCATCGACCACCTGCGCGCCGAGATCGACGCACGTGGCCTGGATCTTCCGGTCTACTTCGGCAACCGTAACTGGGAGCCTTATGTAGAGGACACCACCAAGCAGATGGTGGCCGATGGCATCACCGAGGTCGTGGTCTTCGCGACGTCGGCCTGGGGCGGCTACTCCGGCGACATCCAGTACCGCGAGGACATCGAGCGGGCGCTGCAGTCCTGCCGGGACGCGGGCCTGACCCCGCCGACGATGACGAAGATCCGCCCCTTCCACGACCACCCGCTGTTCCTGTCGTCCTTCGCGCGCCTGGTGGACGCCGCCCGGCAGGAGCTTCCCGCCGACGTGCGGGAGGACGCCCGCCTGCTGTTCACCGCGCACTCCGTGCCGGTCTCGGCGGACGAGACGTCCTCCTCGGATTCCACGCACCGCTACTCCGGGCAGGTGCTCACCGCCGCCCGCGAGGTCCGCGAGCAGACGAGCTTCGCCGCCGACGGGGCGGACGGCACGGACGTGGAGCTGGTGTGGCAGTCGCGCTCGGGCCCGCCGCACATCCCGTGGCTGGACCCCGATATCTGCGACCACCTCGAGGAGACCGTCGGTGCCGGTGATCGGCGACCGATCGTGCTGGTGCCGATCGGCTTCATCTCCGATCACATGGAGGTGATGTGGGACCTCGACAACGAGGCCGCCGAGACCGCCGCCGAACTGGGGATCACGATGGTCCGCGCCGCTACGCCGGGACCCACCCCTGAGTTCACCGAGATGATCCTGGATCTGGTCCCGGACCAGGTGAACTAACGGACTAACGCAGCTCGTCGCGGGTCGACATGGCATACAATGCGACTATTGTCGGCGAGCCCGCCGCCCTGCTGAACCACATGGAAACTCAGTCATGACCGCCGTAGCCTTGCTCCTTCTCGTCGCAACCACAGCTCTCGGACTCATAGCAGGGCAGGGACTCGACGGATATGGCTTCTGGACAACACTTCTCTGGATGACGGCCGCCGTCACCGCGACGCTTACGGTGACCGTCAATACCGACAGCGCGTCAAGCCCACTGAGCTTCACATACTTCATGGCTGGATTCGCCGCGATTGCGACAATCGCCAATTTTCGGATTCACTCGTCTTCTCGCAGATTCCTTGCGGACATCTACACGGTCACGATCGGTCCTGCACACTTCCTCATCTGGGTATTGATGGCCATCCCCGCAATGGTGACCCAAGGCAGCCGAACTCACGCCATAAAGCACCCGTGGACGATTTTTGACTACAAGCCCTCCTTGAGCCCGAGCCGCATGTCGTCGATCGAACGAAAGAAAGAACGCCTCGGGCATGTCATACATCGCGCCACAAAAGGTAAGTGATGGTTAACCAGCGCCTCGGGATCTAGCGCAGTTCGTCGCGGGTCTCCTCCCAGAACTCCTCGGCGTCGAAGTCCTCGGCGGAGAAGTCGATGTCGTCGTCGCCGTCGAGCTCCTGAACCACGTCCTCGGTGACGTCGTCGCGGAGCTGGCCGGCACTCACACTGGACTCCTTGAAGGACTTCTCCAGCGCGGCCCAGTCCTTGCGGGTGAACTTGCCCTTCGGGTCCACGAGTCGCAGGATCAGCGTGCGGATGCGGTCGCGGCGCAGGACCTCGCGTCCGATGCGCTTTCGGCCGTTGACCACCCACGTGCCCAGCAGCACGGCGACGAGGGCGATGCCGAGCCAGCCGAGGATCGGGAAGACCTTGTTCACCAGCAGAGCGAAGTCGAAGAAGCTCAAGGCGAAAGCGGCGAGCGTGAGCACCACGAACACCGGGCGGTAGCCGGTGGCACGGTTCACGGTGAGCCGCTTGCCCAGGGAGTAGAGCACGCCGAGGGTGGTGCTGAAGATCATCAGGTAGGTCGCCACGGATGCCACGATGCCGATACTGGGGCTCATCTGGTTGATCAGCTCGAGGGTGGGCAGGTCCTTGTCGGCGACGTCGGTGATACGGAATAGCAGGGCAACGGTGATCAGCAGCAGGATGCCGGCGAACAGCGAGCCGCCGATGAACCCGCCCCACCCGGCGGTGCGGGTGTTCCAGTTGCTGCCGCCGATGAGGATGGCCATGGAGATGCCGCTGAACATCGCCAGGCCCACATAGTTGAGGGTGGCGAGCAGCCAGCCGGAGACCGGGGAGTCGACGTTGGCCATGGCGTAGTCGCTGACGGCCTGCAGCGACTCCGGCGGGGACGCAACAGCGTAGATGCCCGCGGCGATGAGCAGCAGGATCATCACCGGGGTGATCATGGCGATGACCTGAGTGACCCGGTCGACGTCGAGCATGCCGGTGATGAGCACGAGAGCAGCCATTAGTGCGGAGCCGACCCACAGCGGCAGCCCGAACTGCTGGTTGAGGTTCGAGCCGGCACCGGCCATCATCACGAAGCCGATGCAGAACTGGGCGATCGACAGTGAGTAGTCCAGGAACACCGCCACCGGCTTCGAGGTGACTCCGGTGAAGACCTTCTCGTGGGACCGCGCCCGGAAGTAACTGCCGTACTGCAGGATGACCATGGCGGTGATCGGCATGAGGACCACCACGACCGCTGCCCCGGCGATGCCCCAGAAACCGTAGGACGCGTAGTACTGCAACATCTCCTGCCCGGAGGCGAATCCTGCGCCCACGGTCACCCCGAAATACGCGAGCGCGATGACGAGTGCTTTCTTCATGTGTGCTCTCCCTATCCGGCGCCGGGACGCCAGCTGCGGACAGGTTGTCGCTGTGGTGCAGTGTGCTGGGGTGGTGTTCCCCAGGTTTTGGCGGCCCGGCACTCGTGAAATCTGTGATCACATAAGTTGGACGGGAAACACGGTAGCATGCGTCACATTAGCGACTTCCAGGGTGTCACTGACCTGCGAGGATCTCCCGAACCCGCGGGGCCACCTGGGTTCCGTACCGCTCGATGGACCTCATGGCCTTCCCGTGGGGCATGTGCCCGCTGGAGTATTTCAAGGAGAAGCGGGACGCACCGAGCGTGGTCAACGTCTCGGCGATGCGTGGGGCGACGGGGATGCCGGCCTCAATCGTGCTCGCCTAGGACACCGTCACCTTCGCGCGGGAGTTGACGACCGCGTCGACGACGGCGTCCTCGGTCTCCTGCAGCCGCTCCGCGATGCCCTCGGGCGCGCTGTGGAGCAGGTGGGACGAGACCAGCGGCGACCCGGCGAACTCGAAGATGCCGTGCTCAACGCCGGTGCGCATCGCATCGCGGTAGCCGTGCTTGTCGTAGGTCTCCGGGGCGCTGCCGCCGACGCGGACGAGGTGGACGTCGCGGCCGGAGAGGCCCGTGGCGGCCTCCCCGCCGAAGGCCCAGCCGAAGGACAGGACGCGGTCGAACCAGCCCTTCATCAACCCCGGCATGCCCCACCAGTAGACGGGGTGGACGATGACGACGGTGTCGGCGCGTTCCACGCGCTCCTGTTCCTGCAGAACGTCGACAGGTGGGGTGCCCACTCCCCTGACGACGTCGAGGTCTGCGGTCGTCTGCCGGGGATCGAATCCCTCGGTGGCGATGTCGGCGGTCTCGGCCGTCCAGCCCTGCTGACGGAGCCGGTCGGCGACGCGTCCGGCGAGCGAGGCGGTGAGTGAGTCGGTCTCGGGGTGGGTGAAGAGGACGAGGGCATGCATGGTGTGAACCTTTCCGTTAGACTGCGATCTGTCCGCGTAGTTACTCAACGTAACTTACGAACCGTAACTTAGCGCATCGTCGAAAGGTTCGCAATGTCCCCTGCCGCCACCGGTGGTCGTCGCCGGATGTCCTACGACGAACGCCACGACCAACTGCTGAACTCCGCCCGCGACTTCCTGCGCCGTCAGGGCGTGGACGCACTAACCCCGGCGAAGCTCGCCGAGCACGCGGGAGTGACGAAGCCGCTGGTGTACCAGCACTTCGGCACCCGGGCGGGCATCCTTGTGGAGCTCTACCGGGAGTTCAAGGGACGCACCTACGACAAGCTGGACGCCGCCGCGGCATCCGCAGACCCCGCCACGACTGCCGACTCCGCGTCACTGGCTGCGACGGCCCGGGTCATCGCCGACTCCTACCTGGACTGCATCGACGAGGAGAGCGCGGCGATCCCGGGGGTCAGTGGCGCCCTGTCCGGATCGGCCGAGCTCGAGCAGCTGCGCCAGGAGGCCGACGTGGCCTTCAGTGCCCGCTGCCGGGCAGCACTTCTGCCCTTCGCGACCTCCGGAGAGATTCCTGAGGCGTCGATGCAGGCGATCCTCGGT
The DNA here is from genome assembly GCF_052377405.1 of Corynebacterium sp. AOP40-9SA-29. Classification (NCBI taxonomy): domain Bacteria; kingdom Bacillati; phylum Actinomycetota; class Actinomycetes; order Mycobacteriales; family Corynebacteriaceae; genus Corynebacterium; species Corynebacterium sp. AOP40-9SA-29. The sequence goes on from NZ_JBQSWR010000001.1 coordinate 337,032, forward strand.
GCCGCCGACGGCATCGCCCGCGCCTACACGCTGGAGCGGGTCACTCTCGCGGACGGCCGCATCGCGCTCGCGAAAGTCGTCGCGGCCGTAACTTAGGGACGCAACCTCGGGCCGAACACCTCGCGGGTCCCCAGCACCTTGATAATGTTCCCGTCAGCAGGCGAAGCGGACCGACCTAACGGACTGAACTCCACAGCCCTCCAGGTGTGGACATTGTCGCCGTTGGACCTACCACTCCGACAGCCCCAGTGATTGCGCGTGTTATTGCAGAAACTTCCGCCACCGTCGCGGGAACTAAAGGGATACGAAATCTATGGACCTATTAGCGGCCTACTCCAGAACTCCCAGGAAGGCCCGTGTCATATCGTTGCTCTTGGCACTCGCCTTCTATTCTTTAGTTCTTGTACTGTTCATCGCCCTGTGGGTCGATCATGAATCCAGCGGATTAACGACCGCAGAGCTCACACTGTTGACGTTGACCTCTCTGCTCCTGACCCCGTTCCTCGCATTCGCCGCACTTCCGCACACGGTGCCGATGTTCCTATTCAGATACGAAACCCCTGAACCCCGCAGAATTGTTGTCACAACCAGGACCGGCGCCCTGTTAGCATCGAGCATGGTTCCAGGTACGGGGTTCTTCCTAATGTACGGAACTCGAATTATGAGTGACGTAAGCTACTACGGATCGTACTACGTCGTGGTTGGAATAATTGGCGCCATGGTGTCAGTCTGGTCCCTAGTGAAACTTCCACAATCTGACCGAAAATGTGCCGCCGTAGTCGACATTTCCCCCCACAGTGCATCGATTGCGTCCGCTGGGACGAAAATAGAGTTCGACCCATCTTCGTGCGATATACACCTCAAGAAGTCCCTCTTGCGGCCCAGTCTAGTATTTTCAGGACCGGCAAAGCTCGAACGGAAAGACGGCACGATCAAACACCGGAATCAAAGAATGGTTGTCAACAACTTGAACGCAGGGAAGATAAATATTGACTACCTCTACGAACTATTGCAGCGCGGCTAACTTGGTTCGTCGCGATACGGAGTTCGCAGTGAGCTAACTGGTGAAGCAACGATGCACTTCTCCTGGTACACCGAAGGCCTCCTGGTCCCTCGAAGTGAGTAAACATTCACCCACCACGATGGACCAGGAGGCCTTGCCTATGTGCCGTTCCCCCGGGGCGATAACAACCGCCCCGGGAAGTACAGCCAGATCGCCTAGAGCAGCAGCTCCGCGATCTGGATGGTGTTCAACGCCGCGCCCTTGCGCAGGTTGTCGCCGGAGACCACGAGGACCAGGCCACGGCCGTCCTCCACCGACTGGTCCTGGCGGATACGCCCCACCAGGGACGGGTCCACACCCGCGGCAGCCAGTGGTGTGGGCACGTCCGTCAGCTCCACACCCGGTGCCGCTGCCAGGACCTCCTCGGCACGCTCCGGGGTGATCGCGGAATCGAACTCCGCGTGCACCGTCATCGTGTGCCCGGTGAACACCGGCACGCGCACGCAGGTGCCGGCAACGGGAAGCTCCGGGATGTGCAGGATCTTGCGCGACTCATTGCGCAGCTTCTGCTCCTCATCGGTCTCCCCGGAACCGTCGTCCACGATGCTGCCGGCCATCGGCAGCGCGTTGAAGGCAATCGGGGCCACGTACGGTCCGAAGTCCTCGACCTGCAGCGCCGACCCGTCGGTCGCCAGGTTCTCCAGGACCTCCAGGTTGGCCCGCACCTGGTCGGCCAGGGCCTTCACGCCTGCCAGACCCGAACCAGACACCGCCTGGTAGCTCGACACGTGCAGTCGCTTCAGACCGGCCTCACCGTGCAGGGCTCCCAGCACCGGCATCGCCGCCATGGTGGTGCAGTTCGGGTTGGCGATGATGCCCTTCGGCACGTCCTTCGCGTCGTCCGGGTTGACCTCCGAGACGATCAGCGGGACCTCCGGGTCCTTACGCCATGCCGAGGAGTTGTCCACCACGGTGGCGCCGGCCTCCACGAAACGCGGGGCCTGCACCTTGGACGTCGCACCGCCGGCAGAGAACAGGGCCACGTCGATGCCACGCAGGTCCTCCGTCGAGGTCGCCTCGACGTCCTCGACGACGACACGTCCGCCGTTGAACTCGATCTCGGTACCCGCCGAGCGGGCCGAGGCGAAGAAACGCACAGCGTCCAGCTTGTCCAGCACGGCCGGACGGTTCTCCAGGATGTCACGCATCACGCGGCCGACCTGGCCGGTGGCACCCACAATCGCGAGGGTCGTCATGGTTTTCTCGGTATCCCTTCTACCGGCCGGTGCCGGCGTAGACGGTGGCATTTTCCTCGCCACCGAGCTTGAAACGCTCGTGCAGGGCGGCCACGGCCGCGTCGAGGTCGGTGTCGCGGATCAGCACGGAGATACGGATCTCCGAGGTGGAGATCAGCTCGATGTTGATGCCCGCGTCGCGCAGCGCCTCACAGAAGTCCGCGGTCACGCCGGGGTGCGACTTCATGCCCGCTCCCACCAGCGACACCTTGCCGACCTGGTCGTCGAACAGCAGCTGCCCGAACTTCTGGTGCTCCTCGGTGCCCTGCAGGCCCTTGAGCAGTTCCACGGCGCGCGGTGCGTCCTCCCGCGGGCAGGTGAAGGTGATGTCGGTCAGGTTGTCCGCCAGCGACGACACGTTCTGCAGCACCATGTCGATGTTGATCTCCGCGTCCGCCAGGGTGCGGAATACGCGGGCGGCCTCGCCCGGCTTGTCGGGGATGCCGAGCACGGTGACCTTCGCCTCGGAACGGTCGTGGGCGACACCGGTAAGGACTGCTTCTTCCACGGGGATATCCTCCAAAGAGCCGGACACCAGGGTGCCGGTTTCGTTGCTGAATGATGAACGGACACGAATCGGGACGTTGAAGGCGCGGGCGTACTCCACGCAGCGCAGCATCAGGATCTTGGCGCCGACGGCGGCCATCTCCAGCATCTCGTCGAAGGAGATGGTGTCCAGCCGCTTGGCGTTGGGCACGATGCGCGGATCGGCGGTGTACACACCGTCGACGTCGGAGTAGATCTCGCACACATCGGCCTTCAGTGCGGCGGCCAGCGCCACGGCGGTGGTGTCCGAGCCGCCACGGCCCAGGGTGGTGATGTCCCGGGTCTCCCGGTTGACGCCCTGGAAGCCGGCGACGAGGCAGATCTTGCCCTCGTCCAGCGCCTCGCGCACCCGGCCCGGGGTCACGTCCACGATGCGGGCGTTGCCGTGACGCTCCGTGGTGATCACCCCGGCCTGCGAGCCGGTGAAGGACTGCGCCTCGGCACCGAAGGAGTCGATGGCCATGGCCACCAGGGAGTTGGAAATGCGCTCACCGGCGGTGAGCAGCATGTCCATCTCACGGCCCGGCGGCACCGGGTTGACCTGGTTCGCCAGGTCGAGCAGGTCGTCGGTGGTGTCACCCATCGCGGAGCAGACCACGACCACGTCGTGGCCCTGTTTCTTGGTCTCTACGATGCGCTGCGCCACGCGCCGGATACGTTCGGCGCTCTCCAACGACGATCCGCCGTACTTCTGCACGATCAAGGCCACAGTTCCCAGCTCCACCTTCCCGTGTTGACGGGATAACTCGTTATAATTGCTCAGACCTCACCAGCGTACCTGAGGCTTCACTACTCCCGGAAGCCGGTGTCATAGGTCACTTTCCGGCAACGACCACGGCGTGACTACCCCACCCGACCGGCAGGTCCGCCACTCCGGTGAGCCCCGCCTCCGCCACCGCGGACGCCAGGTCACGGGCCGTGGGCAGACGGTGCCCGTCGACGAGCATGCGGGTCAGGTCCTCCTCGTAGTCGTGGTCCTCCTCCCCGCTCTCGGCGAGCAGTCGGGTAACGATCACAACGCTGCCGGACGGCCCGACGGTCGACGCCGCCTCGGCGAGCAACGTCGGGACGTCCTGCGCGCTGCGCAGTGCGAAGGGATCCAACAGGATCAGGACGCTAGGCGCGCCCAGTGCGCCCGCCGCGCTTCCTGCGTCCCCGGTGCCTTCGGCCCAGCCGCGGACCGCGACGCGGTCCCGGCGCGAGGCGGCGACCTCGCGCAGCACCCGTTCGTGCGAGTTCTCCTCTGACTCCTTGAGGTCGAGCACCGTGACCTTGAGGTCGCCACGAGCGCGGACGAGTTCATCGGCGTACACCGCGGCGGCCACGCCCTCGGACGCTCCGGCCACGGCGACGTGTGTCGGCGCACCGCCGGGCAGTGCGTCCAGCTTCTTCGCCAGCGCCGGGGCGACCCACTGGGCGCGGGTGGCCTCACCGTCGGCGAGGGTCTCGCCCAGGGCGGGATTCTCGGCCCGGACGGATGCCCAGTCGGCCCCGCGCGAGCCGATGGCTGCCGGTGTGCCGGTGCGCAGCGTCTCGTCGAGGTGCAGCCAGGCCAGCGACTGGACCGCCCCCGGCCCGGTCAGGCGTGCGACGACACCCTCCGGGTCGGCGAGCTCGTTACCCAGGGTCGTCAGCTGCACGGTGGGGGTCTCGGTACCCTCCGCGTCGCCGGCGATGGTGAGCAGGTCGAGAGACTGCAGGTAGCGCAGGAAGCGCAGCAGCCGGTCCGGGTCCACCCCGGTCGCCTCGGAGACGGCGGCGAGCGGTGCTGCCGCCCCGTCTGCAGCTTCGGCAGCCACGTCGATGGCCTCGAACAGGGCCAGCCGGGCGGCCGCCTGCAGGGCCAGGCCCGGCGCGATCTCGGTGAGTTCATGGAGCTGCAGGAGCACGGACATGCTCGACGACGGCGCCTCTGCTGCCTCAGCTGCGCCCTCCCCTGCCTCGCCATTCTCGCCCTCCGGCGTAGCCGGCTGCGGGGCCTCGACCTTGCGCCAGTAGCCGGTGACCTGCACATGCTCGCGCGGCACGCCGGCGGTCTTGATGAAGGACCGGACCTTCTTCAGCCGTCCGGCCTCACCACCGGCCCACACGAACGGCGTGCCCTCCGGCAGTGCGGTGTCGCCGGACGCCAGGGCGTCGACCTCCGCGGTGAAGTCCCCGCCCTCGGCGCGCACGACCCAGCGCAGGTCCAGGGTGTCCGCGCAGGCCACCTGGCCCAGGTCATCCTGAATATCGGCGCGGTCCGGAACCTCCACGATGGCGAGCACCCGGTGGCCGGCAGGCACCTCCTCCAGGCAGCGGCCGATGGCCGGCAGGGCGGTCTCGTCGCCGATGAGCAGCAGCCAGTCGGTGTGCACCGGCAGCGAGGCACAGTTCTTCGGACCGGCGGCGTACACCTTGTCGCCGATACCCGCGGTGGACGACCACCCCTCCGCCAGGCCCGCGCCGTGACGGGCGAAGTCCACGACGAGCTCGCCGTGGTCCCCGGCGTCCGGCGACCAGCGGCGCACCGTATAGGTACGGAAGAGTTCGTTGACTTCGGCGGTCCAGTCCAGGCGGCCATCGCCCAGGGAGACCGGGTAGGGACGCTCGGAGGTCTCCGGGTGGGGGAAGATCATCCGCATATCGTCATCGAAACCGTCGGAGACGATGGCCGGCACGGTCTCACCGTCACGCTCGTGGGCGTGCAGCCCCTCGCCACCGAAGACGATGCGACGCATATTCGGGGAGACGTCCTCGACGCCGAGCACCTCCAGCTCGCGCATCGTGATCGGGTAGATGTCGGTGTCGCGGCTGATTCGTGGCACGGCGAAGTGCTCCTCACGTTGGGTGCGGGGGTGGCGGTCAAACCGCTTCGCCACGAGGTTAGCATCACCTGACATACCCCCTACCGGTGGACGGGCGGTGCCGATACGATAACTGAACGTAAGCACCCTTTCGTATTCTCGAGGAGAGAATCACATGTCTCATCTGCCCACTTTGCGCCGCCTGATCGCCGGTGCCGTCGTCGTCTCCGGACTCGTCTTCACGATGGCCGCCTGCTCCGACGACAGTAACGACAGCAGTTCGTCCGACAGCACCGACACCTCCGCCGCGAGCGATGGCGAGTGGCCGCGCACCGTCGACTCGATCAAGGTCGACAACGGCACCCCCACCGATGAGACCGAGGAGGTGGAGATCCCCGCCCAGCCCGAGCGCATCGTGTCGACCTCGGTGACCCTGACCGGCAGCCTGCTGTCCATGGACGCCCCGGTCATCGCCTCCGGTGCCGCGAGCCCGGGACCGACCTCCGACGACAAGGGCTTCTTCAAGCAGTGGGCCGACGTCGCCGACGAGCGCGGTGTTGAGGAGATCGGCCAGTTGGAGCCGGACTTCGAGAAGATCGCCGCCGAGGACCCGGACCTGATCATCGTCTCCGCCTTCGGCGCGGACTCCGCCCCGGACCTCGCCGAGCGTCTGCAGGAGGTCGCCCCCACCGTGGTCCTGGACTACTCCGACAAGGACTGGACCGAGGTCACCACGCAGCTCGGTGAGGTCACCGGTCACGAGGAAGAAGCCGCCAACGCCATCCAGGAGTTCAAGGACCGCGCCTCCGAGGTGACCGAGAACATCGAGGAGCCCGAGCAGCCCGTGCAGTTCATCCTGCCGGCGACCGACGGCGGCGTGAACTTCATGACCGGCGAGTCCGCCCAGGGCCGCATCATCGAAGAACTCGGCTGGGACCTCGACGTCCCCGGCGAGGGTGTCGCACGTACCGACGGCGACTACGCAGGACGCACCGACGTGGTGCAGGTCACCGATGAGAACCTCGACAAGGGTCTGACCGGCCGGACGATCTTCGCCACCAACGCCGACGCCGATAACCCCGTCAGCGAGCAGATGGCTGAGAAGCCCACCGCGCGCAATACCTACGCCGTGGAGAACGACCGCATCTTCGAGTTCAGCGCCGAGACCTTCCGCATCGACTACTACAGTGCGATGGTGATGCTGGACCAGATCGAGGAGTACTTCTCGAATTAGAGCAGAGGTAATAAAGCCCTCTGATACACCGGAGTCTGCAGGCGACTAGTCTGAGTTTCTGATGATGCACAGCAACTTGCTCGCTGTCGTCTTCGCCCTTCTTTCTGCACTCACCGTGGCCTGGGGAACGATCCTGCGCCACCAGGTTGCCGAACAGACGTCGGGCGACCGCGACAACGCCCACGGCACCCCGGTCCTCGCGGCCGTCGCCCGTCCACGCTGGTGGGCGGGCGTCTTCTGCGCGCTGGCTGCCTACGGGCTGCAGATCGTGGCGCTGGGGTTCGGCACGCTGCTGGTCGTCCAACCGGTGCTGGTGCTCTCGTTGATGTTCACCCTTCCCCTGGCCGCCCGTTTCGACGGACGCCGGGTGTCGCGTATGGAGATGACGTGGGCGACGCTGCTCACCGTCGCCGTGGGCGTGGTCGTGGTGTGGGGACGTCCCCTGCCCGGCAGTGACTTCCCGACGTTGGGCACGTGGATGGCCACGCTCGGGGTGGGCGCGGTCGTGCTTCTGGCACTGATGTGGCTGGCCACCCGGCAACGCCTGCGCACCCGGGCGCTGATCCTCGGTGCGGTCACCGGCGCGATCATGGGCTACCTGGCGGTGCTGTCGAAGTCGGTGGTCAATATCTTCAACCAGGAGGGCGTGGCTGCCCTGCTGACCACCTGGGAGCTCTACGGGGTCATCGCCGCGGCGATCATCGGCACGCTGGTCCAACAGGCCAGCTTCAATGCCGGCGCGTTGAAGAACTCGCTGCCCGCCATGACCATCACCGAGCCGATCGTGGCGTTCGTGCTGGGCTACCTTGTGCTCGGCGAACGGTTCCAGGTGGAGGGCGCCCAGTGGCTGATCATGGCCGGGGCCCTGGTGGTGATGATCGTGTCCACGGTGGTGCTCTCGCGCCGCGGCGTGGAGTAATCGGGAAAGGATATCCTCGGCACCATGGACTTTGTCGACCCGTCGATCAGGGCGGTCTACGAAACACTCGACCTGATCGGGGTGGTTCTCTACGGGATGATCGGGGCGATCATCGCCCGCGCCCGCAACCTCGACTTCATCGGCATCCTGTTCCTGTCGATCATCACCGCACTCGGCGGCGGCATGATCCGCGACGTGCTCATCGACAACGGGCCGCCCGCCGCCATGCAGGACATGCGCTACTTCGGGCTCGCGCTGGTCGGGGCGGTGATCTCCACGATGATCCACATGAATTCCCGTGGCTGGGAAATCTTCCGTGTCCACGGCGACGCCGTGGTCCTGGGTGTGTGGGCGGCAACCGGGTCAACGAAAGCCCTGGCCAACGACCTGCCGTGGTCATCGGCATTGTTCCTGGGAGTGTTGACGGTGGTCGGCGGCGGCATGATCCGCGACGTGATGACCGGGTCGGTACCCGCAATCTTCGGCGGGGCGACGTTGTACGCCACCCCGGCACTGCTCACCGCGGCGGTGATGGTCGGGATCAAATCGTTGGACGACTCCGGGGTGGCAGGCGACTTCCCGGTGTTCCTGGTGGGGCTGATCGTGTCCCCCTTCATCGGCGCGGGGCTGATGATCATCGCCTATTGGCGAGGTTGGGTACTGCCTGGCATGCAGGACCTGTCGTGGGCCGCGCAGAAGCGACTACGGCAGCCGATGACGATGGCACGGGCCATGAAACTGCGCCGGATCCGACTGCGGCGACGAGAGGAAGCCGAAGAAGTGGCAGAGGAGAAAGCAGAGGAAGAGGCTAAAGAAGAACGCGAGGAGTGATCCTCAGATCGCGTACTCGAAGCCGATGAGCATCTCGGCGGAGACCCAGAACCCCAACGTGCACCAGAGCACCGCGGCCACCCCGATCGCCGCACCAGCCACGATCGAGACCACACCGGATGCACCGGCAGGGCCAGCCGAGGCACTCGTCCGCCAGCCACGCACCGCCCGGACGACCAGCGGCAGGCACAGCAGCAACACCGGGATCAGCAGCAACCTCGGACGCGAGTGCATGAGGCCGTCCGACCCCAGCACGATGCCCGCCAGGACCACCGCCGGCAGCCACACCTGCCAGGGAATCCACCCTGCCCACAGCATCCCGATCGATGCCACGCACAGCAGTGTCACCAATATGATCGACCAGCTGGAGATCGTGTAGCCGGTCATCTGGCCAGGCAGGTTGGCCGCCAACCATCGCAGCGAGGCCGCCCCCAGATCGAATCCGGAGTGCCAGCCGCGCTCCTGCGCGGCGAAGTAGCCGCCGATCTCGGCGACCGTCCGGTTCGCCCACATCAGATAGGCACCGATGCCCAGGACGCCGAGCAGCGGCGCGGCGACGGCCGACGCCGGGAAACCACGACGCGCAGCGTCCTGCGGTGTCTTTCCTGCCTGCCGTGCCCGCCACCAGCGCCACACCTCGACCGCGGCGGCGACAAAAAGGGTCAGCACCAGTGCCGCGGCGGTGAGCCGGGTCAGCCCGGCGAACAGGGTCAGCACACCAGCGGCGAGGAAGCGGCGGCGCAGCAGGAAGTACAACGCCCACACCGTCAGGGCGGTGAACAGGCTCTCGGAGTAGGGCATCCAATAAACGACACCCATCGGCGCGCCGACGGCGAGCACCGTCACTACGGCAGTCAGCACGACCAGCGTCCTGCGGTCCGGCGGACGCCACAGCTGCACGGCAAGCAGACTGACACCCCAGGCCAGGAACAACGTTGCGATGGCCGAGGTCACGATCGCGGCGATGAAGGTCGCGTCCGCCACGTCCAGCACCGCCATCGGGGCGGCGACGAGGCGCACAAGCACCGGGTAGCCGGGGAAGAAAGCCACCGACTCCCACTGCACCGGGCCGGAGGCTTCGGCGGACATGACGAACCCGGAGTAGCCGTGCTCGGAGATCATCATCATCCACTGGGCGTCCCACTGGGTGAGGACCTCGCGCAGGCTGAGGCCGCTTCGGTTGCCCCGGATGGTCATCACGACCATCTGCACGGCCGCGGTCAGCACCGTCACCACGGCCGAGACCACAGCCGTCACCCGAGCCGTTGTTCTTCGTTCCACGATCGCTCATCCTACCGCCCCACCACCACGACAAACCTGCTCAACGTTAGCCCGGTCACACTGCCCCTTTCCCCGCGTCCGCGTCACCGTGTTACAGTGGTCGCCATGAATAACTCGCGCGCGCAGCTCCTCCTTCTCTGCCGCGGCGGGGTCAGGTTCTGAAAAACCGACCGGCTCCCCGTCGCGGAGTTGAGTCGTGCCGGTCGGTGATGACCATTTTTTCTTTCCACCGATCCAAGGAGCACCATCATGACCCCTTCCGATTCCTTCATCTCCGCCCCCGCCCGCATCTCCACCCCTGCCGGTGAGATCCCCGAGGGACAGAAGACCTGGAACAAGCAGCGTCCCTCCCAGATGCCGGCCCACCGCTACCAGCCGCACTTCACCGAGGTCGAGCGCTTCCAGCTGCCCGACCGCACCTGGCCGGACAAGGTCATCGACACCGCACCCCAGTGGTGCGCGGTGGACCTGCGTGACGGCAACCAGGCCCTGATCGACCCGATGAGCCCGGAGCGCAAGCGCCGCATGTTCGACCTGCTGGTACGCATGGGCTACAAGGAGATCGAGGTCGGATTCCCCTCCGCCTCCCAGGTCGACTTCGACTTCGTCCGCGAGATCATCGAGAACGACATGATCCCGGAGGACGTCACCATCCAGGTGCTGGTGCAGGCGCGTGAGCACCTGATCCGCCGCACCTTCGAGGCGTGCGAGGGCGCGAAGAACGTGATCGTGCACTTCTACAACTCCACCTCGATCCTGCAGCGTCGCGTGGTCTTCCGGAAGGACCGGGACGCGATCAAGAAGCTGGCGACCGACGCCGCCGAGCTGATCAAGGACGTCGCCAAGGACTACCCGGACACCACCTGGCGCTGGCAGTACTCCCCGGAGTCCTACACGGGCACCGAGGTCGAGTACGCCAAGGAGGTCTGTGACGCGGTCATCGAGATCATGGAGCCGACCCCGGAGAACCCGATCATCATCAACCTGCCGTCCACGGTGGAGATGATCACCCCGAACGTCTACGCCGACGGCATCGAGTGGATGAGCCGCCACATCGCCCGCCGCGACTCGGTGATCCTGTCGCTGCACCCCCACAACGACCGCGGCACCGGTGTCGCCACCGCCGAGCTGGGCTACATGGCCGGCGCCGACCGCATCGAGGGCTGCCTGTTCGGCAACGGTGAGCGCACCGGCAACGTAGACCTGGTGACCCTGGGGCTGAACATGTTCACCCAGGGCGTGGACCCGCAGATCGACTTCTCCGACATCGACGAGATCCGCCGCACGGTGGAGTACTGCAACCAGCTGGTCGTCCCGGAGCGTCAGCCCTACGGCGGCGACCTGGTGTTCACCGCCTTCTCCGGTTCGCACCAGGACGCCATCAACAAGGGCATCGACGCCCTGGCGGACTCCGTCTCCCCCGGCCACCACGCCAATGAGATCTCCGAAGAGGACTTCCGCCGCGTGCAGTGGGAGGTCCCCTACCTGCCCATCGACCCGAAGGACATCGGCCGCAGCTACGAGGCCGTGATCCGGGTGAACTCGCAGTCCGGCAAGGGCGGCGTGGCCTACATCATGAAGACCGACCACGGCATCGACATGCCGCGTCCGATGCAGGTCGAGTTCTCCGGCGTGGTCCAGGCCGTGACCGAGGCCGAGGGCGGCGAGGTGAACTCCAAGGCCATGTGGGACATCTTCACCGGCGAGTACCTGGAGCGCACCTCCCCGCTGGAGCAGATCTCCGTGACGGTGGACGGCCCGCAGACCGAGGGGTCGGAGACCAAGGTCACCGCCGAGATCGAGTGGAAGGGCGACACCCGCACCATCCAGGGCCGTGGCAACGGGCCGATCGCGGCGTACTGCAACGCCCTGGAGGCCCTGGGCGTGGACGTGGAGGTCCAGGAGTACTCCCAGCACGCCCGCACCGCAGGTGACGACGCCGAGGCCGCCGCCTACGTCCTGGCTGAGATCGACGGCCAGCAGGTCTGGGGAGTCGGCATCGCCGGTTCCATAACCTACGCCTCGCTGAAGGCCATCACCTCCGGTGTGAACCGCGCGCACTCCAAGGAGCCGGTCGCCCAGGGTGTGCTGGGCGGGGTCTAGTCCCGCCTGAGCTAGCAATGTCATCTGAGTCGTCCCCCAGGTCGCGAAACATAGCGTTTCACGACCTGGGGGACGACTCAGCTGACATCACCGCGGTAAAGGCACCGGTGTCCTTAGCACCGGCGGCTCGACGGAACGTATGATGTCACCCATGACTTCTCCCGGTTCCGGCCCCGACGCCAACCACGGCGCAGACGGTGCCCCGCGCGGCGGGCAGGGCCGTTCCCGGCGTCGCCGCCGCCAGGTCCACCGCCGTTCCGCTCCCCCGTCGGCACGGACCGTCGAGCAGGCCGACAAGAAGGCCGAACAGAAGGCCGAACAGAAGGCCGAACAGAAAACGCAGGACGCTCCGGCCGCCGCGACTACCGCGCCAGCGCAGGACGTGCCGGCCGTGCAGGACGCACCGGCGCAGGTTCCGGCCCAGGTTCAGGCACAGGCCGCGCCGCGTCCTGCCCGCAACCTCCCGAAGACCTTCCACGGCTCGCTGCCGAGCGTGGAGGAGGCACCGTTCGTGGAGATCACGGTGGCGACCTCGGGCATCCACCCCAGCACCTCGAGGATGGTGGCCTTCGCCGCGACATTGCACACCGCCGACGGGGAGCGCGCCGTGTTCAGCGGCAACCGTCCCGCCTCGGCGCAGGCCGACGGTACAGATGGCACAGACAGCACAGACCCCGCCGCGCAGCTCACCGGCTTCGTCCAGCAGATCAACCCCGGCGAGGATCCGGGCCCGTGGCACTTGCACGGCTACACCGAGGCGGACCTGGGCCAGGCTCCCGGTTTCGCCACGGTCGCCCCGCTGCTGTTCGAGCTGATCGACGGACGCACGCTGATCTGCCACAACACCACGCTGACGTGGGGTTTCATCCAGTTCGAGTACCGTCGCGCCCAGCGTGCGGCGAACCGCAGCACCCAGCGCAACAATCCGCGCGGGCGTCGGCGCGGGCAGCGTCGACCGAAGAAGATCTCGGTGCCCACGCCCACGCGCATCGTCGACACCCTGGCCTCGGCCCGGCGTGCCGGAGTCCCGGTCGAGGATCCGCGCCTGCGCAGCATCGCGTCCTACTACGCGACCGCCCACGATCTGGACCTGCCGCAGGACGCCCTGGCGTCCCTCGGCCCGGCGTCCAGCCTGCAGCGCGCCGACGTGCTCGCCGATGAACTCCTGCTCGCCGACACCCGCATTCTGCACCCGCTCTACCTCGCCCAGCGTGAGGCCACCGACGGCGCCGCCGACAACACGCCCGGCGGGTTGTCGGTCGCCGATCCGTCCGACCTGACGGCGGACCGCTTCGGTCTGCAGCGCAGCACGGTGCGGGTGGACGCCACGACCTCGCCGCGTCCCTTCGGCAACCCGGGCACGCCCGACGGGCACGCCCTGCGCCAGGGCATGGAGTTCGTGGTCAGCCCGGATGTGGGCGACGACCCTGACCTGCTGATCAGCACCGCCACGAAGGCTGGGCTGGTGTACAGCGAGAAACTCAACCGGACGTCGAGCCTGGTGGTGTGCAACCGCAGCCACGAGCTGCGCGGCAAGGCGATGCACGGCGAGCGCAAGAACATCCCCCTGTTCACCGACGAGGAGTTCCTCGCCGCACTGGAGGACGTGGAGCCAGGCTCCACCGACATCGCCGTGCCGGACGCCCGGCCGGCGACCCCGCGCATCCCCGCCCCCCAGCGCGGCAAGAACCGTAACCAGGGGCGTAGCCGCAATCAGTCGCGCAATCGCAACCAGTCCCGTGGCAAGAACGGCGGTAAGGGTGGCAACTCCGGCGGCGGAAATTCCGGTGGCGGCGGTAATGGCGGCAACTCCGGCAACGCGGCGAAGGACCCCGCCAAGGACGCAGCGTCCGGCGGCGGGAAGAACAATGGCGGCGGTAACGGCGGCGGTAACGGTTCCGGCCGGTCGTCGTCCCGGCGGCGTCGACGTCGTGGCTCCGGCGGCCAGAAGCAGCAGGGCCAGAAGCAGAACCAGAAGCAAAACCAGAACCAAGGGTGAATGAAGCAATGGGAATGTTGACCTCACTGGCCGTCCGCGCGGCGGACGCCGCGACCTGGGCGTCGAAGAAGACCGGCCGCGGTTCCGGCGGCATGATCGGCGGCCTGGTCGCCAACTTCATCGACCCGAAGCTCATGGAACAGCTCGGTGCGGGACGCCCCTGCACCATCGTCACCGGCACGAACGGCAAGTCCACCACGACTCGCATGCTCGCCGAGGCGGTCCGCGCCCTGGGCACGGTGGCCACCAACGACGGCGGCGACAACATGGACGCCGGCGTGATCTCCGCGCTACTGGCCGGACGGGATCGCGAACGCATCGTCCTGGAGGTCGACGAACTGCACGTGCCGGCCATCGCCAAGAAGCTCGACTGCGATGTGCTGGTGCTGCTGAACCTCTCACGCGATCAGCTCGACCGGGTCGGCGAGATCAACAAGATCGAGCGAGTGCTGCGCGAATGCGTCGAGGCGCGGCCCGGGATGACCGTCGTCGCCAACTGCGACGATGTGCAGGTCACGTCCGTGGCGTGGGACTGCCCGAACGTGGTGTGGGTGTCCGCCGGCGTCGGATTCACCGGCGACTCCACGTCCTGCCCCCGCACCGGTGGTGCGGTGGTGCGCACCGAGAAGCAGGACGGCTCCCCGGACTGGTACGCGGTGAAGCCGCTGGCGGACGGCCGCGAGTTCCGCCGCCCCACGCCCACCTGGACGGTCACGCCCGAGGGGCTGACCACGCCGTCGGGTGAACTGTTGCCGCTGTCGTTGAAACTGCCGGGCAACGCCAACCGGGGCAACGCCACGCAGGCGATCGCCGCGGCGGTGGCCCTCGGGGTGGACGAGACGTCCGCCCTGGCCGCCGCCGAGCGTGTCGACGACGTCGCCGGACGCTACTCCACGGTGAACCTCGACGGCCGCGAGGTGCACCTGCTGCTCGCCAAGAACCCGGCCGGCTGGCAGGAGGCTCTGTCGATGGTCGACCGCGCCGCCGATGGCCTGGTCATTGCGGTGAACGGGCAAGTCGCCGACGGTCAGGACCTGTCCTGGCTGTGGGACGTGAAGTTCGAGAACCTCGACGACCTCAAGGTCGTGGCCGCCGGTGAGCGGTCCTCGGACCTGGCGGTACGCCTCGGCTACGCCGGGGTGGAGCACGACACCGTGGCGGACACCGTCGCCGCGGTGCGCGCCTGCCCGCCCGGGCGCGTGGAGGTGCTGGCGAACTACACGGCCTTCCGTGACCTGCGTAAGGACCTGCAGAAGGAGATCTCCCAGTGACTAAAGAAGCGGCCCTGAACATCGGCCTAGTGTTGCCGGACGTGCTCGGCACCTACGGCGACGACGGCAATGCCCTCGTCCTGCGCCAACGTGCGCGGATGCGCGGCATCACCGCCGAGATCCACCCGATCACCCTGCACGACGGCGTGCCGGAGACCTTGGATATTTACACGGTCGGTGGTGGCGAGGACGTCGCCCAGATCCTCGCCGCCGAGCATCTCGCCGCCGACGGCGCGATGGCGCGTGCGGTACAGGCCGGACGCCCCGTCCTGGCCATCTGCGCCGGCCTGCAGGTCTTCGGGACGTCCTTCCGTGCCTCCGACCGCATGGTCGACGGCCTGGGACTGCTGGACGCGACGACGTCCTCACTGCAGAACCGCACCATCGGTGAGCTGCGCTCGGACCCGAACCTGAAGGGCTTCGGCCTGACCGCGGGTTCGCTGGGTACGGCCGGTGTGCTGACCGAGCCGTTGACCGGTTTCGCCAACCACCAGGGCGCGACGCTGCTGGGCACCGACGCCACGCCGCTGGGGTACGTGACCGAGGGCGTGGGCAACACCGACCCCCATGGGGCGCTGACCGCCGGGCTCACGCCCGAGCGTTCCGGCAAGGAGGTCTACTTCGAGGGCGCCGTGCAGGGATCGATCGTGGCAACCTACATGCACGGGCCGGTGCTGGCGCGTAACCCGCAGCTCGCTGACCTGCTGCTGGCCTCGGCGATGGACACGACGCTGGCCGAGCTGCCGCCGCTGACCGGTGCCTTCGCCACGCAGCTCGACGGCGAGGTCGCGCAGCTGCGTGCGGAGCGCCTGAAGGCGTAGGGCCCGGGTCGCCCAGCCGCCCGGTCGGCGGTTGGCGGGGTCATCCTCCCGCTGCGACGAGTTCTTGGTGCAGTCCTACGTCCAGGGTGATCACGTCCAGCGGTGCCCGGCGGCGGCCGGGAAGACCGAGTTCGTAGTCGTTCTCGAGACGCTGGAAATGTTCGCCCAACCGGCGCAGGAACGAGGGGTCGACCGCGTCAGCGTTGGCGTCGACCGCGACGAGGAACATGCCGACGCGCGGGCTCCCTGAGCCCCGGTCGAAGGGTTCGGCGTCCGTGGACCACGACCCGCCGGCCAGTCCCGCGAGGACCTCCACCATGAAGCCGATATTCGCCATCTTGTGCCCACCGGCAGGACGCAAGGACCCGGCGAGCCCTTCCTCCGCATCCGTGGTGGGTTGACCGTCCGGGCCGAGGGCCCACCCCTGCGGCAGGGCCTCCCCCCGCTGCGCGTACTCGCGGACCGTGACATAGGCGGCGGCACTGATCCCCTGGTCGATGAGCAATGGCACCGGGTCCGCCGGCGCTGCGAAGGATAACGGGTTCGTGCCCAGTACCGGCGCCGTGGAGCCGTCCGGTGTGACGAGCGCAGGGGAGTTCGCCACCGCGAGGGCGACGTGGTTCCGTTCCGCCAGTCGTGAGGTGTAGTGGCCGAGCTCCCCGCAGGTGAAGGCGTTGCGAAGCCGGAGTACGGCCACCCCCTGCTCCTCCGTGGCCGCAAGGAGATCCGGCAGGGCCGCATCGAATGCCGCCTGGGCCGTTCCCGCTCGGGCGTCCACGCTGACGACGGAACCTGCCCACGACACCGTGGGCTCCGCTTCCCCGTCGAGAGCGCCACGGCGAAGCGCCGCGAGGTAGTCCATGAGGTGGACGGTGCCGACCTCCGCTCGACCGCGGATCTCCGCAGCGACGGTCGCCTCGGCCAGGCTCTGTGCGACCCTGGCGCTCGCCCCGGCATTCCGGACTGCCCGGACGCAGAGCTCGGTGAGCTCCCCAGGTCCGACGTCGACGACGGTCACGGTTACGGTCTCCTCCGAGGCTGTGGGACAGGACGTGTGCCCCACGAAACTACATCAGGACCGGCCTGGCCGGGATAAACCGCACGGTATAGTGGTCGGCATGCCTCTCAGCCGACTGCAGCCCGACACCCGCGTGGGCGACCTGGCCTATGAAGCGATCCACTCCGCGATCGTCAACGGCAGTTACGAGGCTGGACGGCGTCTGCAGATCCGTGACCTCGCCGAGGAGCTCGGCATCAGCGTGATGCCGGTCCGCGAGGCCATTAAACGTCTGGAAGAGGTCGGGCTGGTCGAGACCCGCCCCCGGCGCGGTGCCGTGGTCAAGGCATTCTCCCCGGAAGAGTTGCTCGACATCTACGAGGTCCGCCGGATACTCGAGGTCAGGGCTACGCAGACCGGTGTCGCCGCCCTGCCGCCGGATGCCGTCGGGGAGCTGGAGGCTCTGTACGACAGGATGCACGGGGCACTGGAGCGCGGCGACGTGGTCGACTACCTCTCCCTTGACGAGGAACTGTTGTCGACGATCTACGGGGCATCCGGGAACCTGGTCCTCGACGAGACGATCCGCAGCCTCTGGGCACGGTGCCGTCACTTCAAGATCGTCGGCGTCCGCGACGAGCTCGAGTCCGGCTCGACCGCGGAGCTACTCACCCACCAGCGCCACCTGATCGACGCGGCGAAGGACGGGGACGCGGCTGCCGCGTCGGACGTCACCGACGCCTCTCTCACCTCTGCCATCGACCGCATCCGCGACGCCCTGAACTGACCTGCCCGTGCGGCCCCTGCCCGGGCGAAAGAAATATCCGGGCGATACTTGTGTGATCACAAATCACAGATTAGTGTGTGTTTCACAACAGTAGTACATGCTCTGTTGCCCGGGACACCTACGGGCCCCGTTCCCATCACGTCGCGAAGGAGTCCACCGTGAAGGACGCAATCATCATCGGGGGAGGCCTCTCCGGCCTCTCCGCAGCGTGGCGGCTACGCCACTGGGACACCCTCATCCTCGAGTCCGAGGACCGTACCGGCGGACGCATCCGGTCGGAGAAACGCGGGCCGTACTTCCTCAACTGGGGCGGACACGTCTTCAGCGGGGCGGGCACATCCACCGACGACCTTTTCCACGAGACCGGTACTGCGGTCATGGACGTCCCCGGCACACTCGCCGGCGTTCACATGAACGGGAAACTCCTCGTCAACGGACCGGCGCAGACCTACCCGCTCCGCGTCCCCGTGCCATTCGGCGACCGCGTCCAGATGCTCACTCAGGGTGCCAAGGTCAGCAAGGACGTCCTGCGCTACGCCCAGGCCGTCCGACGCCGCCCCGGCGAGAGCGGCGAGACCCGCCAGCAGCGGATCTACGACTTCGAGAACGACCGTACGTTCGCCGAGTACCTCGGGGACGTTCCCGAGAACGTCGACGCACTGTTCCGGCCCACCGTGACCCGCTCCGCCGGTGACCCCGACCAGATCTCCGCAGGCGCGGGCATCGGCTACTTCAGCCTGGTCTGGAATATCGGACAGGGGCTGAGCAAGAGCATCGTCGGCGGCCCGTCGACGCTGATCGAGACCATCGCGGCCTCCCAGCGCGATCGCATCCAGACCGGTGCTCACGTGCAGGAGCTCACCCAGCACCGTGACCATGTCACCGTCCGCTACCTCAGGGACGGGGAAGAGCACGAAGTGTCGGCACGCACCGCCGTGATGGCGACCCCGGCACCGATCACCCGTCGCATCGGTGTCGACCTGCGCCCGGAACTGCGCGATGCCCTCGGTCGCGTCCAGTACGGCTCCTACGTCAGCGCGGCCTTCCTGACCAAGGAGAACACCCCCCAGGAATGGGACGGTGCCTACGGCATAGCCACGCCGAAACGGTCCTTCAACATCGTCCTGAACATGGGGAACCTGGTCAACGGCACCGGCGGCGCACGCCGTCCTGGTGGCAGCATCATGGTCTTCTCCCCTGCCAGTCTCGCCGACGCCCTCATCGATAAGACCGACGAGGAGATCGCCGAGATCTACCACCGCGACCTCAACGAGGTACTGCCCGGGTTCTCGGACATCGTCGAGGAGACGCACGTCCAGCGCTGGAAGCTCGGCGCACCCTACTGCTTCCCCGGGCGGGCAAAGATCCAGGAGGAGCTGATGCGCCCCGAGGATCGGGTGTTCCTCGCCGGAGACTACCTCGGATCCCTCTACACGGAGACCGCCATCACCTCGGCCTTCACCGCGGCACAACGAGCCGCCAGCCTGCTGGCCACCGAGTCCCAGCGCGGCCTCGCCGTCGCTGGCTGACCGTCCGGCTTTCCCCCCGACCAGAGCCTCACCCCCAAGAAGGAGAACCCCATGACTTCCACCAACCTGCACGGCATCCTCACCGCCCTGGCCACCCCCTTCGACGCCGACGAGAACATCGACACCACCGTGCTCAAGCAGCTCGTCGACCGCTCCATCGACAACGGCGTCGACGGCCTCGTTGTCGGCGGCTCCACCGCCGAGGTGGCCGCACTCAGCGCCGATGAGCGTCTGCAGCTCGTCGAGAGCGTGATTGAGTACACCGCGGGACGCGTCCCGGTGGTCGCCCAGACCGGTGCGACCTCCACCGCCGAGGCCATCCGGCACTCCCGCGCCGCGCAGTCCGCCGGTGCCGATGTCCTGATGCTTGTCACCCCCTACTACGAGCCGCTGAGCCTGGACGAGACCCTCGACTACATCCGGGAGGTCGCCTCCTCCGTCGAGATCCCGGTCATGCTCTACAACATCCCCGACGCCACCGGGGTGAACCTTTCCGCCGACACCGCAGCAGCCCTCGCCGACGAGGTCGACAACATTCGCTACATCAAGGACTCCGGCGCCGACTGGGAGCAGGCACTGCGCCTGATCCACCACCACAGCGACAAGCTGGGCACCTTCATCGGCTGGGATCCCTACCTTTACAGCGCGCTGGCGGAGGGTGCCGCCGGTGCCGTCGCCGGTGCCGCGAACGTCGTGCCGTCCGAGCTGGTCGCGGTCAGCCGACTGATCGCCGAGGACAAGCTCACTGAGGCACGCACGCAGTGGAACCGGGTCTACCCCGCCATCGACGCCATGATCTCGGAGAACTTCATCGCCGCCGTCAAGGCAGGTCTCCGCCACGACGGCGTGGCCGCCGGCATCCCCCGCCGCCCGGTGGCGGACGTTCCTGCCGACGCCGCCGACCGCATCGCCGCCGCCCTGGACACCCTGCGCGGCTGACCAGAACGCCCTGTCGCCGCACCGACCGCACCAGATAAGGACCACGCACATGAGCAACCACACCTTCACCGTCCGCCGTCCCGACTCCGGCACCACGCTGCTCTCAACCGGTGACCTTCCGCCGTTGCAGCACTACATCAACGGCACCTTCGTCGAGAGCGACGGAGAATACACGCTGGTCAATCCGGCCAACGGCACAACCATCGCAGAGGTCCCGCGTGGGGACGCCGGGGTGGTGGACACCGCAGTCGAGGCCGCCGTCACAGCATTCGACACCTGGCGCGACACCACGCCCAAGGAGCGGGCCGACCTTCTTCTCGCCATCGCCGACCGGATCGAGGAGAACGCCGACGTCCTCGCCCGCCTCGAGGCTGCGGACGCCGGCAAGCCCCGCATGGTTGCCGACGATGATGTCGCGGGCACCGCGGACATCTTCCGTTTCTCGGCTGGTGCCGCACGCGCGTTCACCGAGCAGGGAGCCGGGGACTACGTCACCGACCACACCTCGATGATCCTGCGTGAACCCGTGGGCGTCATCGGCGCGATCGTCCCGTGGAACTACCCGCTGCTCATGGCTGCGTGGAAGATCGCTCCGATCCTGGGGGCGGGGAACACCCTGGTCCTCAAGCCGTCGGAACAGACCCCGCTGAGCATGCTGAAGTTCATGGAGATCATCGACGACCTCCTGCCGGACGGTGTGATGAACCTCGTCACCGGGCGCGGTTCTGTGGTCGGGGCGAGACTCTCCGAGCACCCCGACATCGCCATGGTCGCGCTAACTGGCAGCGTGAACAGCGGAAAGACCGTCGCCGAGGCAGCAAGTGACTCATTGAAGCGGGTGCACCTGGAACTGGGTGGCAAGGCCCCCGTCGTCATCTTCGAGGATGCCGATCTGCGGCAGGCTGCGGAGTCACTGCGTGAAGCGGGCTACTGGAACTCCGGTCAGGAGTGCGGCGCCGGTACCCGAGTCCTGGTTCATGAGTCAGTCGCCGAGGAGTTCACCGAACTGCTCGTCGAGCAGGTGTCCAGCCTGGTCGTTGGGGACCCGGCCGCCGGCGAGGACGTGGAGATCGGCCCGCTGGTCTCCGAGGAACACTTCACCAGGGTGACCGAGTTCCTTGACCGGGCTCTCGCTGAGGGCGCGACGGCCGCCGTCGGCGGCGGCGCGCTGGACGGCGACGGCTTCTACGTCGCCCCCACCGTCCTCACGGGCGTCGAGCCCGGCACCGAGGCCGCGTCGGAGGAGATCTTCGGGCCGGTGGTCACCGTCGAGACCTTCAGCTCCGAGAAGGAGGCGGTCACCCGGGCGAACGAGGTCCCCTACGGCCTCGCCGCGTCAGTGTTCACCACCGACGCCGCCCGTTCGCTGTCGGTTCCCCGTCGCATCGACGCCGGGACGGTGTGGGTGAACTGCCACCTGGTCCTAGCGAACGATGTCCCCTGGGGTGGCTTCAAGGGCTCCGGTTACGGCCGTGACCTCTCGCTGTACGCCCTGCAGGACTACTCGCGCACCAAGCATGTGCAGATCAACCACGGGCGACGCGACTAGATCTTCTCCAGCGTGCGGTCACTCCTCGTCCCAGCTTTCCGACCCCCGGGCCGGAGGGCGGGGACAAGTAGTGCGGCGATGAGCAGTACGACCAGGGGAAGGATGAGCGCCGTGCGCAGCCCGGCCGACTCGCCGATGAATCCCAGTGCGGGCGGACCGACCAGGAACGACAGGTAGCCGACCGTGGAGGCGAAGGCGACCCGCTTGCCCTGCTGGGCGCCGGACTCCCCCGCCGCCGACAGTGCGACCGGGAATCCCAGCGACGCCCCGAGACCCCAGAGCACCACGGAACCGGCAGCCACGGCCTGATTGTCGACGAGGGAGATCAGGGCGATGCCGAGCGCGCCCAGCAACGCACTGACGAACAGGACCGGGGCCCGACCCCACCGCTGGACGATCGGACCGCCGACCAGACGGCCGACAGCCATGGACGCCGCGAAGACGGTGTAAATCGCCGATCCGAGGGTGTCGGCGAAGCCATGCTCGTCGACCATCACCAGGGGGAGCCAGTCATTGGCCGTGCCCTCCGCCAGCGCCATCGCCAACACGATGACACTGATGAGGATGAGTGTCGGGTCTTTCCAGACAGCCGGCCGCCCGGCCGAATCTGCGCCCTCCACCTCACGGTCGTCCGGGCCGATACGCCCCGTGTGGGCGGGCAGTTCCCGGATGGCAACGAGGAGAACGACGGCTGCGAGCACCCCGATCAAGATCAGGTGCGCAATCACGGAGAAGTCGACTGCGGTCGCGAGCATGCCCAGCAAAGCACCCGCCACGGTCCCCAGGCTGAAGAACCCGTGCAGGAGAGGCAGGAACGGGCGGCGTGCCACCTTCTCCACGTCAGCACCCTCGATGTTCATAGCCACCTCACCGGCACCCATGCCGGCGCCGAAGAACGCCAGGCCACAGAACACCACAAAGGGACTCCCCGCGGCGGCTCCGATACCAATCGTCGGCATGCTGACGACGACCCCGACAAGTCCGACGCCGATGACCGTTCTGGCACCCAGGCGTGCGACGAGTGGGCCCGAACTCAGGATGCCGAGCATCGACCCGATCGAGAGGCCGAACAGCACCATGCCCATCTGGGCGGTGGATGCGTCGATGGCATCCCTGATGGCCGGGGTCCTCGTGACCCACGACGCGATACCCATCCCCGGCAGGAAAAACAGTGCGAGCAGCGCCACGCGGCGCCGCGCGATGTTCATCGACATACGTGCTCCTCTACTCCTCTTGGACGACCTTTCTGGAAGTGTGTACGTATGTACGCACTAACAGAAGGCGGACTCTACTACACTCCAAAAAGGAGCCGCAAGGCCCCTGGAGCCGAGGGAAAGGACGCACCGCAGTGTCGGGACGCAAAGGTATTCCGAACGACCCCGAGCGCCGCGACAAGATCATTGCCGCAGCGCTCGAAATCATCACGGAGGACGGTGTCGCGAATGTGACGCACCGGGCGATCGCGAGCAGGGCCGGAGTGCCGCTCGGGTCGATCACCTACCATTTCGACGGGATCCTTGACGTTGTCGTCGAGGCGTTCGCGCACCTGTCCACGACCATGTTCCAGCGCTACAGCGACACGCTGTCGACCGCTGAGCACACCGGTCAGCCCGTCGAGGCCGTAGTCGACCTGGTGTGCGGCTCGTCCTACGGGAATTCCGAGGACATGGCCGCGCTGTTCGAGATGTACATCTTCAGCCGTCGCAGTTCCGCCGTCACCTCGATCAACCGCGAGTGGATGCGAAAGAGTCGCACCGCCCTCGGCCGGTACTTCCCCGCGGACGTCGCACGCACCCTGGACTCCCTCATCGAAGGCTGGTCGGTGAACCAGTTCGTGGAGGGAGTATCACCGGACAGGGAGGAGGTTCGGCGGGTCGTGGAGGCCGTCGCAGGTGCCCCGGGGCCAACCACAACCGCCACGCAAGCGACACCCGGGGAGAAGTGACCCCCGCACCCTCCCCTTCGCTCCCGAGGTAGCGCTACCTCTCCTGGGGAGAGTCCTCGGCGAGCTCTTCAGACGCTTCACCGACCGTGGCCGCACGGTTTCGCTCCAGCCGCTCGCGGAACGTCGTCTCCCACCACAGCGCACCCTTGATGCCCAGCGGCTCGGGGTCGAACACCGGGTCTTGACCGAGCTTGCGTTGACGGTCATAGTCGCGGACGACCTTGAAGACGATGGGTGTCAGAAGCAAGACAGAGATCATATTGAGCCAGGCCAACAACCCGTACCCGATGTCTCCTGCAGCCCACATGGCATCGGCACTGACAACGGATCCAGTGAAGGAGATGACGAGCGCACCGACCTTGATGATCCCCTCGAAGAACCGGTTGCTCTTCTCCCCGAGGAGGAAGATCAGGTTCGTTGTGGCCACGTAGAAGAAGAACACCTGGGACGTGAAGGCGAATAGGAGCACGGCCAGGGCAACGAAGACGCTCCCCCACCCGGGCAGGCTCGTGTCGATCGCCAGCTGGACGAAGTTCGGCCCCGCGATGGCGCCCGGTACATGGTCGACGAGGTACCCGCCAGCCTGATTCACCACGTGGTAGCTGTCCGTGATGATGATCATTATGCCGGTGGCCATGCAGATGAGGAAGAGGTCGATGTAGATACTGAAGGCCTGGATGATGCCCTGCTTGCCGGGATGGGTCGCATCCGCGGACGCGGCAGCGAACGTACCTTCGCCGAATCCGGTCGCAGAGGCGAACACCGCACGGCGGACTCCCCATGCAACAGCGAAGCCGACAATGCCACCGAACATCTGGTCCACACCGAGACCGGAGAGCACGATCAGCTTGATCGCCTCGGGCACCTTACCAGCGTTCATCACGATGAGGACCAGGGCGACGAGGAGGTAACCGACCGCCATAAAGGGGACGACGGTCTGAGCTACCTGAACGACCCGGCGCGTACCTCCGACGACGACGAACGCGAGCACCGAGGTGATGATAATTCCGGTCACCCACGGCTCGAGCCCAAACGCCTGGCTCGCACTGGAGGCGATGTTGTTGGCCTGGATTCCGGGGAAGACGAATCCGTAGCCGATCATCGCGGTCAAGGCCACTGCCGCGGCCAGCCAACGGGCACGAAGACCGTGCCTGATGTAGTAGGGCATGCCTCCTCGGTCCTCACCGTGGATACGCCGTTTGAAGACCTGGGCGAGGACGGCCTCCGCGTAGGCACAGGTTGATCCGAGCAAGCCAGTGATCATGATCCAGATCAAGGCTCCTGGACCGCCCATGGCGATGGCCGTCGCGACGCCGGCGATACT
The DNA here is from genome assembly GCF_052377405.1 of Corynebacterium sp. AOP40-9SA-29. NCBI lineage: Bacteria > Bacillati > Actinomycetota > Actinomycetes > Mycobacteriales > Corynebacteriaceae > Corynebacterium > Corynebacterium sp. AOP40-9SA-29. The sequence continues at coordinate 362,191 of NZ_JBQSWR010000001.1, forward strand.
GCCGACGCCGACGCGGCTGGAGAGGGTGAGCGCGAGAGCCTGGAACGAGGACAGTCCCCCGTCGCCGGCCTCACTCTGGCGAAGTTGCCGGATCATGTCGGGCAGTCGCCGGAACTGCACGCCGCGGGTGACGATCGTGAAGAAGCCACCGACCGCCAAGGCGAAGTAGGCGAGCGGGTTCCAGATCCAGTCACTGATCGTTGTCAGTAGGTTCATGTAGTTACCGTCCGGGACGTGACACCCGCCGCGGAAGATTGTTTTATCGTGACACGGAACACAACGAACGTCAAGAGTGAAGTATCCACATCGGCAAATCCCCTCTCTCACCTGGCCTTTTTACAAGTCAGCAATGAAGCCTCTTGTGCAAACGCGGCCTCCTATGTAGTTTTGTGATCACACATCACATCTGTGTAGAGCACCAGCTCTTTCCCCGTAACCACCACGACACCCGCCGCGGGGAACCGGCTCGACTCTGAAATCCCCTACCCTTCGATACGAGACGCTCAGCGGTACTGACCGCCCGTCCCCTGTCACCCACCGATGTCCCCGCACTGTCGGGGCCTCCATCGTCTCCAGCGAGGAGACGGAGAGGAAGATGATGACCAAGACAATCGTGACCGGAGTGGACTCAAGCCAGACCGCTCTCGACGCTGCCATGAAGGCTGCCGAGTTGGCGGAGGGGCTGGGCGCCCAGGTGCACCTCTGCACTGCCTACAGCACCACCAGCGCCGATGCCCTGGACTCCATCAGGACCAGGAGCACCGGCGTAGCAAGCACGAAGTCGCACAAGAAGCTGACCGAAGGGCTGGGGAACGCCGCCCTCCAGGTCGCGGAGTCGGTTGCCGCAGTATTGCGGGATTCCCACCCTTCGCTCCAGGTGGAGGCGTTCGCCGGGGAAGGCCCTCCCGCAGACGTGCTCCTTCGGCAGGCCAAGAACTCGGACGCAGACCTCATCGTCGTGGGCAACAAGCATGTGCAGGGATTCAAACGGATCCTCGGCAGTGTGGCCCGCAAGGTCGCCTCGGAAGCGAAGTGCGACCTCTACATCGTCAATACCGTGCAACGGTGAAGTGAAGGCCTCTGCGAATCCGTCGCGGAGGCCGACACCGCGGCGCTCAGTATCGCTGCGCGGGGTGGGACGCCGGGGAAACCTGCCGTGATAGCAAGCGGACTGGACACCCTGCGCGACCGGATGCTCGACGCTCTGGGGCGGGAGGCCCCTCCCCCACTATCCACACCACCCCAGTTGTCCACTCCGTCCGGCGCGGATGCCATCGGCAGTAGCCATCTGTAATACAGGAGATATAGGATTGGTGGGATAAACCATCCGGTGCGCCATCACACTCCGCTTTTTCAGGCTTCCGGAGGACTGAGCCCACTACGAGGAGACCCGGTGACCGACGACATGAAGAAGGAACAAGAGCACGAGTTCTACTCCCGACCCGAGAACCAGGAACCCCAGGGGCCGCCGGTAAGGAGAAAGTCCAAGTACGGGGCTCCGGTCCCGGTCCGCTTTCCGCAGCCTCTCCTAGACCGGATCCGGGATGCCGCCGAGAAGGACGACCGTTCGGTGTCCTCGTGGATCCGGCGCGCAGCCGAGCACGAGCTCGACCGAGAGACTGGATAGATCCGGCACACCGACACCGGCGCCATCACCGGGACCGACGGCTCGTCGGACTAGCCGGCTCGCTCACCTCACAGCCGATCTCCCTGCGGGGGCCGACCGTGTCGCCGAGCAGGCGGCGTCGGCCTCCTGACCGGAATCTGCCGCGCAGTCCCGGTAGTCGACGGCGGTCACTTCCACTGGTCCTCATCATCACCCCAGCCTGCCCGGCGCGCATGAGATAACTGTGGGGCCACGATGGCTCAATGCGTAGCGTCCGATCACAACATGATGGCAGTCCCCGCACGCAGCAACCCCGCAGGTCGGTTACACCAACCTGCGGGGTTGCTCGCTCACTGCCGGGGAACCAAGGCTGCCCGGGGAACCACGGCAGCTACATGCGCCGCCACTCCCCGACCACGAAGGCCTGGGCCACCGGGCCGTCGTGCGAGAGGCTCAGGTGCCAGACGGCATGCCCGTTATCCGGGTCCCCACCACCGAAGTGGCGGGTCAGCGCACCGGTGACCACGGAGTCCAGCGGATCATGCAGCCGAATAAACGGCCGACCCCAGCGGTCCTTGACCACCTCGATCCGTGACCAGTCCATCTTGGCACCGGGGATCTCGTCGCCGGCCTCGGCGGCAGTCCACGCCTTGTAGAACGCCTCCTTCGCCGCCCACCGGGCCGCCAGGTGCTGCGCCTCATTCCCGCTCGTCTCGGCGAGACGGGCACAGGCACGACGCTCGGCACCGGTGAAGGACGCGGCGAACCGCGACCCCGGCAGATCGAGCTGCTCGGCGAACGACGGGATGTCGACCACGTCGATGCCGACACCGATCACGAAGGAGGAACCGGTCACCGCAGCAGACCGTCCTCACCGGCACGGGCCTGCGGGTCGAGCAGCATCGCCGGCTCGGCGGCGTCGATGTCGACGTCCTCGGCGAAGCGACGGTGCCCGATCTCCTCGAACAGGGCGCGGTGGCCGAGCATGCCGGCCTCGCGGCGACGCACGCCGGCGCGCAGGCGGGCGGAAGCGGTCTCCACCCACGCCGTCGCTGCGTCCTCCCCGAGCTGGTTGGCCACGGCGATACGGAAGGCCTCCGGGTGCACCAGTGCCATCAGCGCGGACACGTGACCGAAGCCCAGCGAGGTCAGCAGACCGGCGCGGACCGTGCGGTTGAGCTGCATCGGCTCACGCAGCCAGACCAGGTTCGGCGCGGAGGCCATCTCCGGGTCCACGCAGTCCAGCGAACGGTTCGCCGGGATGCGCGAGGTGCGGAACATATCGCCCAGGCCGGCGGTCTGGAAGACAGCGGCACCACCCTTGGCGTGTCCGGTGAGCGTCTTCTGCGAGACGACGTACATCGGGTTGCCCTCGGTACGGCCCATCGCCGCGGCCAGGCGAGTGTGCAGGCGCGACTCGTTCGGGTCGTTGGCGTTGGTGGACGTGTCGTGCTTGGAGACCACCGAGATGTCGTCGGCGGAGACGCCGAGCTTGGCGAGCTCCTTCGACAGCTTCGAGCCCTGCCCGCCGCGTCCGGCCGCCAGCGCGCCCATACCCGGAGCGGGGATGGAGGTGTGCGCGCCATCGGCGAAGGACGCCGCGTAGCCGACCACGGACTGCACCGGCAGACCCAGCTTCGCCGCGACGGAACCGCGGGTCAGCAGGATCGTGCCGCCACCCTGGGCCTCAACGAAGCCGCCGCGACGGCGGTCGTTGGCCCGGGAGTAGAAGCGCTCGTTGAGGCCCTTGGCGGCCATGGCGTCCGAGTTGGCGGTGGCGTTCATCGAGGCGAACCCGCTGATGGACTCCACCGACATGTCATCGGTGGCACCGGCGACCACGAAGTCGGCCTTGCCGAGCTTGATCTTGTCGACGCCCTCCTCCACGGAGACCGCGGCGGTGGCGCAGGCGCCGACCGGGTGGATCATCGCACCGTAGCCGCCGACGTAGGCCTGCATGGTGTGCGCGGCCACGACGTTGGGCAGCGTCTCCTGCAGGATGTCGGACGGGATGTCCTCCTCCAGGAAGCGGTCGACGAAGAGCTTGCGCATCGACGTCATGCCGCCGAAGCCGGTGCCCTGGGTCATCGCCACGTCCGAGGGGTGCACGGCCTGCAGGATCTCTGCCGGGGTGAAGCCGGCGGAGAGGTAGGCGTCCACGGTGGCCACGAGGTTCCACACGGCGATCCGGTCGATGGCCTCGACCATCGAGGCCGGCACGCCCCAGCGGGTGGGGTCGAAGTCCGTCGGGAACTGGCCGCCGACCTTGCGTGCCAGGGTGGCACGGCGCGGCACGCGCGCACGGGCACCGGGCAGTCGGGTGATGGACCACTCGCCGGTCCCCTCGTCCACGGTTGCCCGGGTGAAGTCCGGGTCGGCCTCGACGAAGGTCTGGGCGGCCTCGGCGGAGTCCACCGAGAAGGTGACCTCGCGGTCGAGGAAGATCTCCGCGGCCTGCGGGGTGTGCACGTCCTCGAGTGCGACGTCGTCGACGAAGGTGCGCACACCGGCGCGGGCGGCGACCTCGTCGCGGTAGCGCGGGAAGATCTCCTCCTCGGGCACGATCTCGCCCTTGGCGTCGTACCAGCCGGCGACCGGGGTGTCCTTCCAGGTCAGAAGGCCCGTCATCCAGGCGAGCTCAAGCACGCCGGCAGCGGTGAGGTCCACGGACCCGTCGGCCTGCACGCCGTACTCCGCCTCGAAGCGGGTACGTCCGGAGCCCCAGGCGCTGACCTCGCCGAGACCCACGACGACAACCATGTCGTCCAGGTCGGCGCTGACCTCGCCCCAGGCCGCGTCGCCCTCGACGGCGACGGGCTGAGCGGCGCGCACCGGCGACGGCAGCGCGTTGACGGTGACCGGGGCCTGGGTGGCCTCGGCGTCCGCACCAGCGGCGACGGTGTCGAAGGCACCGTCGGCGATGGCCTGCTCGCGCAGTTCGGTGAGGTTGATCTTGTCGAGCCCACCGGTCAGGTCGGCGTCGACCGGTCCGATGGACGCGGCGGCGCGGATCTCCGAGGAGCACAGGCGAACGAGCTCGCCGGCGATGTCGGACGGCGTCCACACGCGGACCCCGGCCTCGACGGCGGCGTCGACGAGCGGGTCGTTGCCGCCCATCAGACCGGTGCCGGCGACCCAGCCGATGCGCGGGTGCGCGATGGTGACGCGCCCGCCCCACGGCTCATTGGACCACTTGTTGCTGATCGCGTCGAAGGCGGCCTTGGTCTCGCCGTAGGCACCGTCGCCGCCGAAGGTTCCGCGGTTCGGGGAACCCGGCAGGACGACGTGCAGACGGTGAGCCAGGTTCGCCTCGTGGCCGATGCGGGACAGGGCGGTGAAGGACCGCTCCACGCTCCACAGCAGCAGGCGGGCCTGGGTTTCGGCGTTTCCGCCGGCATCCTCGACCGTGCCGGACACCGTGGGTGCGGCGAAGGGCAGGAAGAGGTCCGGGACGAGAGCCGGCTTGACCAGCTTCTTCTCGGAGCCCACGGTCTCGGTCTGCTCATTGCCGATCCACTCGACCAGGGCGTCGATGTCGCGGTAGCTCGACAGGTTCGCCGGGACCAGCCAGATCTGCGCACCGGCACAGGCGTGCTCGCGGTAGAGCTTCTTGATGAACTCCAGGCGGGCCGGGCTGATGCGCGACGCGGAGATCACCACGGTGGCGCCCTGCGAGAGCAGGTCGCCGACCACTCCACCGGTGATGGACGCCGGGGTCACGCCGGTGACGACGGCGACCTGTCCGGCGAAGTCGCCGGTGGTCTCCTCGTCGCGCGCCTCGGCGGCGATGCTGGTGAAACGGGACGCCAGCTGTGCGTCGGAGACGTGGTCGGCCCACCAGTCGGCGTGCTTGGCCACGGTCTCGCCGGTGCCTCGGAAGGTGGCGGTATCGGCGATCTCGCCGCCCTCGGCCAGACGGGAGATGTCCTCGCGGGCGGTGGCCCACCGGTCGTCGATGAGGATGGCGCGACGCTCGTCGAAGACGGGCGCGACCTGCTTGGGCCAGGTGGCACCGAGCTCCTCGCTGACGGCCTGCAGCACCGCTGCGGTCTCATCGGCCTCGGGGTCGCCGAAGGACGAGGAGGCGGGCACGTCGAGGTCAAGGTCGTGCAGGATGTGGCGGGCCAGGTTGGCCAGCACACCCTCGTCGCCGGTGACCTCCTGGGCGAAGGCGTCGAGCGCGGCGGAGTCCACCGTGCCGCCGCCGGAGCCGCCGGCGCTGGGCTTGGCCACGGGGATGCCGTGGGCGGTACCGACCTGGGTGACGGCCTCGTCGACGATGGCGTTGACGTCGGTCATCGACGTCGCCGAGGTCGGCAGGGACGACAGGTCGCCACCGCGGGCGGAGGCGCCCTCACGCGAACCGAGCAGGATCTGCGCGGTGGCGTGGTCGACCCAGCCCGGTCCGAGCTCCCAGGTGCCGGTGACGCGGTCGGCGATGGCGGTGGCCTTCGCACCCGCGGCACCGAAGAGCTTGCGCAGCCGGTCCTTGACGGCCTCGCTGAGCACCGGGCCGAATGCGGAGTAGTTGTGCGCCGCGGCGTCCACGGTGGCGGACAGCGTGGTCACGTCGGCCTCGGCGGCACCCTCGACGCTGGACAGGCCCAGCTCCGCGGAGATGTCCATGAGCAGCTGGTTGAGCCGCGAGGACACGCCGTTGGTCAGCGTACCGGTGGTGTCGGCACCACCGATCTGCTCCGGACGCAGCTTGTTGGCGTAGGCCAGCAGCGTCTTGATCGCATCGGACGCCTTGTAGGGCAGGTCCGCGGGACGCTCGACGGAGCCGGCCGGTGCCGGGGGCTCCGGGGTGGCGTAGCCCTCGTCGACGGCGGGGGACGGTGCGGACGCGTCGGGACGCGCCTCGGCGACGACGTCACCGGTGGCCACGGCGTCCTGCTCTGCGGGAGCCTCGTCAGCCGCCGGCGCGGCGGGAGCCTCGATGGTCTGGACGTCCTCGTGGTAGACGGCCTTCTCATCGCGCTGCACGTTGCGCACGGCGACGTCGGCGCCGGTGAAGCGCGGCAGGCGCAGCGTCTTGGTCGCCAGGTTCGCCAGCGTCGGGGCGGCACCGAGGCCGACCTCGACGAGCTCGTCGATGTCCAGGCGGTCGGTGGCCAGGAGCAGGTCCTGGGTCTCGATCCAGCGCACCGGGGAGGCGAACTGCCAGCACAGCAGCTCGATGAACAGGGTGCGCGCCACCTCGGCGCGTCCTGCCTCGTCCTTGGTACGGGCGTCCCAGTTATCGAGCACGGCCTGAGCCGGCTCGGCGGGGACCACGTCCAGGATGGACTGCACGAACTCACGGGTCAGCTCGAACGGGCGGGCCACGAGGTTCGGGATGTAGCGTCCCACCAGGACCTCATGGTCGATGGTCGCGGGCAGGAGGTCGTCGAGCTTCTCGCGGAAGTCGGGCACACCGGGGTGCAGCACGCGCGAGTGGAAGGGCACGTCGATGCCCGGGACCATCATGAACGAGCCCTTGCCGCCGGCGGCGGCGGTGCGCTCGGCGGCGTCCTTCTGCAGGGCGTCCAGGCCGGCAACGGTGCCGGCGACGGAGTACTGCTCGCCGGCGAGGTTGAAGTTCACGATCTCCAGGAACTCACCGGACTTCGTCGCCACGGACTCGACGTACTCCACGACGTGGTCGTCGTCGACGCCGAACTGGTTGGGACGCAGAGCACCCATCCGGTAGTTCGAGCGGCCGTTCTCATCGCGCGGGATGAGGTGGTGCATGGTGGAGCCGCGGTGGAACACGACCTCCAGCACGGTCTCCTGCTCGATGGTTCCGGCGTACGCCGACAGGGCGGTGTACTCGCCGAGCGAGTGGCCGGCGTAGTAGGCGTCGGCAACCAGGGCGTCCGCTTCACGCAGGCGTGCGGTCTGTGCCAGCGCCAGGGTCGCCAGGGCAACCTGGGTGAACTGGGTCAGGTACAGCACGCCGTCCGGGTGCTGGTAGGTCACACCGTTGGCGGTCAGCGACGTGGGGTTGTCGCGCACCACGGTGAGGATGGAGAAGTCCAGGGTGGCGCGGGTGTGCGCGTCGGCGCGCTCCCAGACCTCCGCGGTCGCCTTCGAGGCGGCGCGCTCGTCCAGGCCCATGCCCTTGGACTGGATGCCCTGGCCGGGGTACACGTACGCGGTGGACGGGGCGGCGGTGACGGCGGTGCCCTGGGACACGAGCTCGTCGTTGATCCGGCAGGTCACCTCCAGCAGCAGTCCGCCGCCGGCGACGCGTCCGGTGCGCTCGACCTGGATGTCCACCGGGTCACCGAGCTGGACGAGGCCGAACATGCGGTACGTCCAGCCGAGGATGCGGTGGCCGGAGCCGGCGGCGGACGCCGCGTGCTGGGCGGTGGCCGAGAGCCACATGCCGTGCACCAGCGGTGCCTGCAGCCCGGCGACGCGGGCGGCGACGTGGCTGGTGTGGATCGGGTTGAAGTCACCGGAGACCCATGCGAAGGGGGTCATCTCCGCCGGGGCGTTGACGCGGGTGCGCAGCAGCGTGGAGCGCGGGGTGTCGGTGACCTCCGCGCCGGTGCCGCCGGCGGCCGCCGGCTCGGCCGGCGGGGTGGTACCGAAGGCACGGCCACGGATGGCGAAGCGCTCGGTCTGGCGTCCCAGCAGGACGCCCTCGGCGTCGTGCATGTGGTGGTGCACGGTGACGACGCGTCCGGAGGACGACTCCTCGATGCCGGCGGCCCAGCTGGACACGGTGACGGTCAGCGGGGCGCGGGCGGCGAGCTCCCCGGCGGAGACCTCCAGGGCCACGGTGTGGTCCAGGTGCACGGCGTTGAGCAGGCCCTCGATGACGGGGTACTCGTTGACCGTGGCCGAACCCAGTGCCGCGTAGATCGCCGGCCAGCAGGTGCCGAGCAGGGCGTCCGGCACGATGGAGGCGCGGGTAGCGCCGCCACCGACCGCGGAGAGGTCGCCGAGGTCGTCGCCGGTCACGCCGGCGTGCTCGGAGCCCAGGGAGCCGGTGAGGGTGAAGTCGTAGCTGAACGTGCCGAAGGGAGTCTCGTCGGTGGTGGAACCGGCGACCTTGGTCGGCATCGCGCTGATCTCATCGCCGGTGACGGCGGTGTTACCCACACCGGCGGTACCGGCGAGCAGCCCGTACATGGTGTCGGGCAGACGGTCCTCGTCGACGACGGGCATGCCGCCGGTGATGCTGGTGGTGTCCAGGATCAGCGGGACGGGCAGGCTGCGCACGGCGTGGACCTGCGCGTCGCCGGAACCGGCGGCGGTGTCGTCCCAGAAGGTGTCCAGGTGCAGGTCGATGGTGACGGTGACGGGGTTGCCGTCGGAGCCGTCGTTGGTGACCACCAGGTCGTAGCGGTCCTCGTCGATGACGTGGGCCGGGTTGTCCATCAGGTGGCCGGTCCAGGAGATGTAGGGCACGGCCTTGAGCAGGGACTCCACGTCCACTGCGTCCTCGGTGCGCGACCACGCGGTGACCGGCTCGGTGTCGGCGATGCGGGCGCGGCAGGCCTCCTCGAAACGTCCGAGGAGGTCGGCGACGGGCTCGTCGACGGTGGTGATGCCGGAGACCGAGACCGGTCCCGGGATGATGCGCACCTGGTCAGCGGAGTAGCGGTCGTCCTGGGCCTGCCAGAGGCAGTCCTTGCCCCACCAGGCGAGGAGATCCTCGTCGATGGCGGGCACGAAGCCCATGGGCTTGGGGTACTTGCGGCACAGGGCGATGAACCAGGCGGTGTCCAGCGGGGTCAGGGTGTCGACCTCGGCGGACGGGTAGGCGGCCACGAGGGTCTCCACCGCGGCGGTGGGATCCTCGGCGGACTCCACCGTGGGGAACAGGGTCTCCACCGGGCCGTGCTCGGCGCTGGTCAGGCGGGCCTCGACGCGCTGCAGGAGTTCCTGGAAGCGCTGCAGCCAGGACGGGTCGACCCACGGGAAGCTCAGCTCGGCGAAGCGGCGGACGACCTGTGCGTAGGTCATCTCCTCCAGCTCACCGAAGTAGGGCTTGGCGGTCTTGTCCATCGCTTCGATGATCTCGTCGCGGCGGGCGTTGACGGCCTCAAGCGAGCCACCGACCTCCTGGATCAGGCGCATGCACTTGGCGGCGGAGTTGTCGATCTCGTGGATGTCGGCACGCAGGTGCGACAGACCCGAGGTCGCGCCACCGGCGGAGTTGCCGGGGGCGATCCAGCCGCCGTTGGGGGCGGTGAAGGCCGCGCCGGACGCATCGGCGACACCGGGGGTGTCGACGAGCAGCTGCTTGATCTCGTCGGTGGTCTTGGCCTCCTTGGCGGTCATCGCCGCGGTGCCGACGAGCACGCCGTCGACCGGCATGGACGGCAGGCCGAGGGCCACCGACCAGTCACCGGAGAGGTAGTCGGCGGAGCGCTCGGGCGTGCCGATGCCGCCGCCGACGCAGAGCACCACGTTCTTCTGACGACGGATCTCCGCGTAGGTGGCGGTGAGCAGGTCGTCGAGGTTCTCCCAGGAGTGGTGGCCACCGGCGTGGCCGTCCTCGACCTGCAGGATGATGCTGGTGCCGGTGTCCTCGATCTGGCGGGCGATGCCCAGGCCGGCGCGGATCTGGTTGACGGTGCCGGGCTTCAGCGCGATGTGCGAGAAACCGGACTGACGCAGCGCTCCGATGACCTCGGGTGCCTCATCGGGCTCGGGGATGCCGGCGGAGATGACCACGCCGTCCAGCGGTGCGCCGGACTCGCGGGCCTTGGAGACCACGCGCTGGCCGCCGAAGTGGAGGTTCCACAGGTAGCGGTCCATGAACATGGCGTTGAACTGCACGGCACGGCCCGGCTCGAGCAGTCCCTTGAGCTTGGTGAGGTTGGCGTCGAAGACCTCGGCGGTGACCTGTCCACCACCGGCCATCTCGGCCCAGTAGCCGGCGTTGGCGGCGGCGGCGACGATCTCGGGGTCCACGGTGGTCGGCGTCATGCCGGCGAGCAGCACCGGGGAACGGCCGGTCAGGCGGGAGAACGCGGTCTCCACGACCTGTCCGGTGGGCAGGTCGAGCAGGCGCGGAGCGTAGGACGACCAGTCGACGGTGCGCTCCGGGTCCGGGCCCGGTGCGGCGAGCGCGTCGACGTCGTCGAGGCTGCCGGCGGCGACGATGCCGGCGCCGGAGCCCTCGATGACCTCGGCGGAGATCTTGGAGGCGACGACACCGGGGCCGACGTCCAGGAACCACGCGGAGCCACCGTCACGGGCGGCGGCGACCTGGTCGACCCAGTCGACGTGGTCGGTCAGCACGGCGCGGGCGAAGCGCTCCGCAGCGTCCGCGGCGAGGCCGCAACGTCCTGCCCAGGCGACGACCTGCTCCACCGCGGGCTCCATGGAGCTGTGGTGGAAGGGCACGGTGACTTCGAGGTACTCGGTCTGCGGGGACAGCGGGGCACCGCCGCGGGTCTTCGCGGTGAGCTCGGCGGCATCCTTCTCGCCGAGCTGCAGCACGGTCTGCTCGACGACACCCAGGTCCTCCGGGGTGCCAGAAAGGATGAAGCGGCGACGGCCGTTGTGGATGGCGACCTCGACGTCCACGCCGGCGTCGGCGATGACGGCGTCGAGGTGGGTGCTCTCCAGGCCACGCACGGAGAGCATCGGGGTGTGCTCGCCGACGGCGAAACCGGCGGAGCGGGTGGTGCGCGCTGCGGCGGCACCGATCAGCCTGGCAACGGCGAAGACCTCGGCGTCCGACGGGCCGTCCTCGGCGACGAAGGCGGCACCCAGCACGCCCTGGGAGTGGCCCAGGGCGGTGGCGCGACCGTCGGCGACAGCGGCGACGGCGTCGAAGCCGGCACCCTTGAGCGCGGAGAGCTGCGCGTACTGCACGGCGGTGATGCCAGGCACCGACAGCGCGGCGGAGACGGGGCCAGCGGAGGTGGCCGCGTTACCGGCGAGACGCTCCAGCGTCAGGGCGCCGGCCGTGGCGGCGGTGAGCTCGGCGGCGACCGGGGCGAGCAGGTCGTCCGACGCGGTGATCAGCCCGCGGATCTCGCCGGCCAGCGTGGGGTCCTCGGCGAGCTGCGCGCAGGCGGGACGCCAGGGGGTGGCCTGACCGCCGAAGAGCAGGGTGGTCTTCTCGTCGCCGCCGTTCAGACGGGAGAGGAAGCTGGAGGAAGAGTCAGTCATGATGTCCTTAGTTGTCCGACGGTTCTCTGCAGGGGTCACAGGGGCCCGTTGGAGTGGAACTTGAAGTGGCGGCGATCGCGATCCTTGGTGCGCAGGGAACGCAGCGCGGAGGCCAGGGTGTCGCGGGTGTCCGCGGGGACGACGATGCGGTCGATCTCACCGGTCTCGACGGAGAAGTTCGGGTTGATGTTCTCCGCCTGGTACTCGTCGGCCAACTGCTTGGTGTAGTCGGCCTTCTCCTCGTCGGGAACCGCGGCGATGTCGCGGCGACGCAGGATCTGCACGGCACCCTCGGCACCCATCACGGCGATCTCGGCGTCCGGCCATGCGAAGGCGAAGTCCGCGCCGATGCCCTTGGAGCCCATCACGATGTAGGCGCCGCCGTAGGACTTGCGGGTGATCATGGTGACCACCGGGACGGTGCAGTTGCCGTAGGCGTAGATGACCTTCGCGCCACGGCGGATGATGCCGGCGCGCTCCTGCTCGGCACCGGGCAGGTAGCCGGGCACGTCGACCAGGGTGACGACCGGGAGGCCGAAGGCGTCGCAGCAGCGCACGAAACGGGCGGTCTTCTCCGACGCCTCGACGTCCAGCGTGCCGGCGTTGTGCATGGGCTGGTCGGCGACGATGCCGACCGGCTTGCCCTCGATGCAGGCGAAACCGATGACGATCGAGCGGGCCCAGTGCTCCTGGACCTCCACGAACTCACCGTGATCGACGAGGGACTCGATGACCTCGACGACGTCGTAGGGCATACGGTTGTCCGCCGGGACGATGTCGCCGACACCGCGGGAGGCCTCGATGTCCTCCTTGGTGGGGACGTAGTCGTAGGACGGGGTCTCGTCGTTGCAGTTCTGCGGCAGGTAGTTGAGCAGGGCGCGGGCGTAGTCGATCGCGTCCTCCTCGTCCTCGGCGAGGTAGTGGGCCACACCGGAGACGCTGTTGTGCATCTCCGCGCCGCCCAGGTCGTCCAGGCTGATCTGCTCGCCGGTCACGGCCTTGACCACGTCCGGGCCGGTGACGAACATGTGCGAGTTCTCGCGCGGCATGATCACGAAATCCGTGAGCGCCGGGGAGTACACCGCACCGCCGGCACACGGGCCGAGGATCAGGGAGATCTGCGGGATGAACCCGGAGGCCTCGCAGGACTTGCGGAAGATACGGCCGTACCACGACAGGGCGGCGACGCCCTCCTGGATCCGGGCTCCGCCGGAGTCCAGCAGGCCGAAGCAGGGAACCCGCTCGGCGATCGCACGGTCGATGATGTCCGTGATCTTCTGGCCCTCGACCTTGCCGAGGGTGCCGCCGCGGATGGAGAAGTCCTGGGCGTAGATGGCGACGGTGCGTCCGTCGATGGTGCCGAAGCCGGTGGCCACGGCGGAACCGAGGAAGCCCTCGGCGGGGTCGCCGCCGAAGAAACGGCCGTACTCCACGAAGGAGCCCTCGTCGCAGAGCATCGCGATGCGCTCACGCGCGGTGTACTTGCCCTTGCCGTGCTGGAACTTCTGGGCCTTCTCGTCCGCGGCGGCGGCGAGTGCGTCGTAGTCGACGGAGGCCTTCGCGGCGATCTTCTCGATCTTGGCGGTCTTGTCGGTCTTCTCGGCGGCGGTCATTCTGCGGCCTCCTCGGTGCTCTCGGCGTTGATGTGCAGCAGCGTGTCGCCGGCGTTGACGTTCTGGCCGACTGCGACGTCGATGGACTCGATGGTTCCCCCGGCCGGGGCGTGGATGTACTTCTCCATCTTCATCGCCTCCAGGACGATGACCACGTCACCCTCACCGACGGTCGCACCGGGCTCGGTGCCCATGCGCACGACGATGGCCTGCATCGGCGACTTCAGTGCGCCCTCGGCGGTCAGCGACTCGCCGACCGGGGCGGCACCTGCGGCGGCCTCGCCGCCACGACGCCGGGAACCGCGACGCGGCTGGCTGCGTCGGACACGAGAGCCGATCTCCTGGCCCATCTCGCCCAGGTTGCCGAGCCCGCTCTGCATCATCGAACCGAGGTTCGCCAGCCCGTCGGGCAGGGTGATGCGGTGGCGACGGCCGTCGATCTGCGCGGTGAAGGTGCGCAGTGCAGCGGCGATGCTGCCCTCGTCGTCGTCCCCGTCGGAGTCGGAACCGAGGTTCTCCATGTCCACGGCCGGCAGGAAGGTCGTCTCCAGCCAGCGGGTACGCACCCGCAGGTCGCCGTGGTCGTTGGTGGCGTCGAAGTCCGGGTGAGCCATGATCAGGTCCAGCACCGGGGTGGAGGTGGCGATGCCCTTGATGGACAGCTCGCCGAGGGCGCGGCGTGCCCGGGCGATCGCGCGGGGACGGTCCGGACCAGTGACGATGAGCTTGGCGATCATCGAATCGAACTCCGGGGAGACCTTGTCGCCGAGACGCACACCGGTCTCGATGCGCACCCCGTGGCCGGCCGGCCACTCGAGTTCCTTGATCTTGCCCGCGGTCGGGGTGAGGTCCTTGGCCGGGTCCTCGGAGGTCAGACGCAGCTCGATGGAGTGGCCGCGGATCTCGGGAACCTCGGGGATGTTGCCGCCGTCGGCGATGGTGAACTGCGCCTCCACGAGGTCGAGCCCGGTGACCTCCTCGGAGACGGTGTGCTCGACCTGCAGGCGCGGGTTGACCTCCAGGAAGAAGAGTTCACCCTCCTCGGTGAGCATGAACTCGCAGGTGCCCAGACCCACGTAGTCGGTGTGGTCGAACAGGGCCTTGGACCACTTCTGCAGGGTCTCGTCGGCGCCCTCGGGCAGGAACGGTGCCGGGGCCTCCTCGATGACCTTCTGGTGGCGGCGCTGCACCGAGCAGTCGCGCGTGGTGACCACGGCGAAGTTGCCGTGGGAGTCGCGCATGCACTGGGTCTCGATGTGACGGCCGGAGACGATGAAACGCTCCATGAAGAACTTGTCCAGGTCACCGCCGGCCATCGCGTGGCCCGCGGCGAAGGTCTTCAGATCCTCATCAGTGCGGATGACCTCGATGCCGCGTCCGCCGCCTCCGTCGGAGCGCTTGAGGACGATCGGGTAGCCGTGTGCGGCGACGAAGTCGTCGACCTCCTCCATGGACTGCACCGGGTCGGTGGTGCCGGGCACCGGCGAGACGCCGGCGGCCAGGGCGGTGCGCCGCGCGCTGATCTTGTCGCCGAGCTGGCGGATCGTGTCCGCGGCCGGGCCGAGCCAGATCAGCCCGGCGTCCGCGACGGCCTGGGCTGCGTCCGGCACCTCGGAGAGGAAGCCGTAGCCGGGGTGGATGGCATCCGCCCCGGAACGCTGTGCGACGTCGATGATCTTGGCGATGTCGAGGTAGGTCTCCTGGAGGGTGGTGCCCTCCAGCGAGTACGCGTCATCGGCCAGGGCGACTGCAGGCGAGTCGATGTCCTGGTCGGAGTACACGGCAACGGAACGAAGTCCCAGGTCACGAGCAGTACGGACGACACGTGCGGCGATCTCGCCACGATTGGCCACGAGGATGGTGGTCGGCATCGGGCTCCTTTCGGAGAGTTGGTTCATGAAGGGCTCATCGCAACGCATGCCCGACATAGTTCGGGCATGGTTCGCGTGAATAGGGATGAACTCTAGGAACCGCTACGGACAGCTCCGACCCATTCTGTTCTGCACATATATGTGCCCCACCCCCGTGCCCCTCCCCGCGACGGCGAACATTGAGGGAGTTTCCTTAGGTCAACAAGTGTTTTTCTGGACCATAGGAACCCCTTCGGCCAACTACCCCCGCCCCCACCCTGGCGACGCCCAACCCCGCCGCCATGTGCCTTGCGTCACTCTATGCGGACACCTTTACCGACATAGTGATTACAAGATTGTCATCCCCCCAAAGAAACAACCCTGTACGCGGCCGCTTTCTTACTCCCCGAGCCTGCTTGTGGACACGATCATCGGCACCTGACCTGCAACGCGAGCCCATGCGCCAGCCTTGAACAGTGTGCTCTTGGAGTCCGAGGCCTGCCAGTCGATCGCCATCTTGATGTTGCCGGGCCACACCCCGAGCAGGAACAGCGATGCCGGCTTCGCCGACGCCGCCCGGGTGGACGGGTTCGCGATCGCCGCGGCGAGGGCGAGTTCAATGACCCCGCTCCCCCACGTCCAGTACTTCTGCTCGCCGGGAAGTTCCTCCGGGACGATGGAGTCGAAGAAACGGCGCTGCGCGAAATGCAGCACCCCGGCTCCGCCGAAGACGGTGGCCCAGACTGCTGCCCTGGCATTCGCGAGGTTCTTGTTTCGTGTGGTCATGCCCCTCACGCTACGCCCACGCTGACCCCCTGTCAGCGCTTTCGTGGGCTAGGACACCCTGGTGAGGTAAATGCCGCTTATGCGGCTTGTGCGGCCATTATCGGATCGCGGTGCGCCCCTCGAAGGCGCGCGAGAGCGTCAACTCGTCGACAAACTCGAGGTCCCCGCCCATCGGGATTCCCGAGGCCAACCGGGACACGGTCAGCCCGGGGAACTCCTTGAGCAGGCGGCCCAGGTACGCAGCCGTGGCCTCGCCCTCGGTGTTTGGGTCGGTGGCGATGATGACCTCGGTAATGTCCGGGGCGTCCGCCACCGTGCCGTCTGCGGCGACGACATCATCCACCCGACCGCCGATGCGTTGCACCAGCGCGGTGACGTTGAGTTCCTTCGGACCGATGCCGTTCAGCGGGTCCAGGGCACCGCCGAGGACGTGGTAGCGCCCGTCGTACTCACCGGTGCGCTCGATGACCTGGATATCCTTCGACTCCTCGACGACGCACACGATGGTGGCGTCGCGGGTGGAGTCCGCGCAGATCCGGCAGACCTCCTCGGAGGAGACGTTGTGGCAGATCCGGCAGTAGCGCACGCCGTTCTGCAGGCGTGACAGCGCGCCGGTGAGCCTGTCCAGCTCCTCCGGCTCTGCCTGGAGGAGGTGGAAGGCGATGCGTTGGGCGCTCTTGGGCCCCACCCCGGGGAGGCGGGAGAACTCGTCGATCACGTCCTGGAGGGGACCTTCGAACACGGTGGACTCGTCCTAGAAGCCGAGGCCGTCGAGGCCCTGGGACAGCGGCCCCATCTTCTCGTTGGAGAGGTTCTTGAGGTTCTCTCCGGCGTCCTGGTAGGCGCCGATGACGAGGTCCTGGAGGGTCTCGACGTCCTCCGGGTCCACCACGGACGGGTCGATGGAGAGGCTCTCCACCTCACCCGAGCCGCGCAGGGCGACCTTGACCAGGCCGTTGCCGGCGGTGCCCTCGACGGTGGAGGCCATGATCTCGGCCTGCGCCTCCTGGAGCTGCTGCTGCATCTGCTGGGCCTGGGCCATGATCTGGTTCATGTCGGGCTGGCTCACGGTGTGTTCCCTTCGCTGTTGGTTCAGGTCGATCGTTCTGGTCTTCTACCCCGACAGAGTTTACCTGCTGACGGCGTCTGTAACTGATTCAGGGAAGACGGTGCCCGGCGGCGCGCAGCAGCCGGTACCACTCGCTGCGGGAGAGTTCGACGTTCGCACCGTCGGACGCCTCGGCGAAGCGGGACGGATCGGTGGAGCCGAGGACGACCTGCATGCGCGCGGGGTGGCGCAGGATCCAGGCGGTCGCGACCGCTGCGGGGCCGACGCCGTGGGCGTCGCCAATCTCCTCGAGCACGGCGTTGAGCTCGGCGTACCCAGGGTCGCCGAGGAACACCCCGCGTTCCGTCCCCTTCTGAAACGGCGACCACGCCTGCACCGTGATGCCGTGGAGGCGGCAGTAGTCGAGGACGCCACCGCCGTCGACGTCCACCGCACCGGGTTCCCCGACGATGTTGGCGTTGAGTCCCTGGGTGATGATCGGCGCGTGGGTGATCGACAACTGCAGCTGGTTGACGACCAGCGGCTGCCGGACCGCAGTCTTGAGAAGGTCAATCTGCCGGGGCGTGTGGTTCGAGACCCCGAAGGCGCGCACCTTGCCCGTGGCCTCGAGCTCGTCGAAGGCCCGGGCGACCTCGTCTGGTTCCACGAGTGCGTCCGGGCGGTGCAGCAGCAGGACGTCGAGACGATCGGTGCGCAGCGCCGTCAGCGACTCCTCGACGGTGGCGATGATGTGCTCGTAGGACGAGTCGTAGTACGGGCCATCGGTGACGATGCCGACCTTGGATTGCAGCACGATCTCATCGCGTTCGGACGCGCTGAGATTCAGCGCATCGGCGAACCTGCTCTCGCAGCGGTGGTAGCCGCCGCCGGGCGCGCCGACGCCGTAGAGGTCGGCGTGGTCGAAGTACGTGACGCCGCGTGCGCGTGCCGTGTCATAGAGCGCACGGATCTCGGCGTCGTTCTTCTCAGCGATCCGCATCATTCCGGCGATGATGGACGGGATGCCAGGGGTTGCGCGGGGGGAGGGTTCGGAGGGGTCGTCGTGGAGTTTTCTCATCGTTCTCCAGTTCTCGCGGACAGGTAAAACTGCACGTTTGTGGGATTGAGCGAGCGCCAGACTACCCCCGGAAACACCCTTCTGTGAGATTGCGACTCTGGATTTTCCGATCGTGACCCTGCTAACATTCGACGCGCGTCGACACCTTACCGCGGAGGCCCCCACCACAGGCACCGCACGGCGCAACGACCTTCCCAAGGAGGTAGCGATGACGCTACGTGAAAGCACGATCGCCGAACAGGATCTCGCGGACGCCCAGTTCGACCCCGCCGACAGTCGAAAACCCCTGATGGACACCAAGTCCATCCTGCTTATGAACCTCGGGTTCTTCGGCGTGAACTACGCGATGGGACTGCAGCAGTCCGCCGTCAACCCCCTCTTCACCATCATCGGGGCAGACCCGGACAACCTTCCGTTGCTCAACCTCGCAGGCCCCGTCACCGGACTCCTGATCCAGCCTGTCATCGGCGTACTCAGCGACCGGACCTGGACACGATGGGGTCGACGCAAGCCGTTCTTCGTCGTCGGTGTGATCGTCGCCGCGCTGATGCTCTTCCTCTTCCCCTTCGTCGCGGCACTGTGGATGGCCGTCGTCCTCCTCTGGATGCTCGATGCCGGCGCGAACACGTCGATGGAGCCCTACCGTGCTCTGATCGCCGACAAGCTCAGGCTCTCCCAACGCACCACCGGCTACCTGCTCCAAGGAATGCTCATTGGTGCCGGCACGGTCGTCGCGAACCTGTCGCTGTTCGTCTTCCAGAAGCTGATATCCGGCAGCAACGCCGCCGGAGTGCCCTACTGGGTTCCCGCCACTTTCTGGGTTGGAGCATGCTTCCTCCTGGTGAGCGTGGCCATCTCCGCAGCCAAGACCAAGGAGATCAAACCGCCGCAGGCTGAGATCGACCGTGTCCGCGCACTGCCGAAGAATCCTGTAGCGGTGTTCTCGGAGATCGTCTATGCCGTCCGCGACATGCCGGCTGGCATGCACAAGATCGGCATCGTTTACATGTTCCAGTGGTACGCACTGTTCATCTGGTGGCAATTCGGATCCCACGTTGTCGGCCAGTCTGCTTACGACGTCGATACCAGCGTGCGCGGGTTCGGCCAGACCCAAGCGTTCCAGGATGCCGCCGGCTGGACTGGTCTCCTCAACGGCTGGTACAACCTCGTCGCCGTGGCCGCCGCGCTGATCATGATCCCGTTGGCCAGACGTTTCGGAGCAAAGTACGTCCACGCTGTGGCACTCGGCGCTGCAGGTATCGGCATGGTGGTCTTCCCGTTCGTCCCCAACGAGTACGCGATGTTCATCCCCATGATCGGCCTCGGCATCGGGTGGGCGAGCGTCTGCTCCTTGCCCTTCGTCATGGTCACCAGCATGGTCCCTGCCGCCAGGATCGGCGTCTACCTTGGCGTCCTGAACATGATGATCGTGGTCCCACAGCTCATCGAGACACTCACCTTCGGTTGGATCTATCGCAACCTGCTCGATTCGAACCCGACCTATGCCTGCCTCGTCGTTGGCGTGATGTTCGCCCTCGGTGGCCTCTCCTCGACATGGATCAACGCGCCCAGGGCCGACGAAGAGTCATCCCTCATGCCCTTCGGCTCCCCGCGTCGCCTCACTTCCGTGTACAAGAAGGTCGTTGTCGGCACCGATGGGTCCGACGAAGCGCTAGTTGCCGTGGGACACGCCGCAGGACTCGCAGCTGCCGCCCAGGCTCGCCTGGTGGTCGTGGTGGCCTACCGTCCGGGCGACCCCAACGAACCCGACGGCCCCGACCAGGCGGCTGTTCACAACGGTGAGACCGGCCCAATGGACGTCGTCGACCCACTCGATGTCATCCACCACCGCCTGTACGGAGAAGAGCAGGCCGACGAGGCCATGCAGAGAACCATCAAGAAGCTGCGGCAAGGCGGATTTACCCGGGTCGATCAGCGGCGGGTTAAGGCGAAACCATCTCGCGCTCTTCTGCGCGTGGCCGGCGCCGACCCGCACAACCTGATCGTCGTGGGCAACCGAGGACGGCGCGCCACGGAAGGCGACGTCCTAGGCTCCATCTCCCGAAGGGTCACCAGCGAGGCCGCATGCAACGTCCTCATTGTGCAGGCAGGCGACGAAGCTCAGGCCAGGGCGGACGAGACCGCCGAAGCCGACTAGAATCGCTCTGAAACAAAGGACTCACTGCAGACCGGAGCGAACGTGGCCACACGAAAAGACGTAGCGGAGCGAGCCGGGGTATCCCCCAGCACGGTCTCCTACGTCCTGAGTGGGAAACGCACGATCTCCGGGGCCACCAGGGCCCGCGTCGAGCAGGCCATCCGGGAGTTGGAGTACACCCCCAACGCCGCGGCGCGGGCCCTGGCAGGTGCACATAGCGGACTGATCGCGCTCCACTTTCCGGTGGGGAGCACCGGCCCGAATACCACCGAATTCGAGTACCTGACCTCCATTTCCCAGCAGGCGCAGGCACGCGGATACCACATGCTTCTGCTCTCCACCCCTTCTGAAGACCTCGACTCCCTGGTCGGTCTCATCAGCTCACAGGCGGTGGATGGGGTACTCCTCATGGAAATTCGGCTCGAGGATCCCCGCATACCGGCACTCCGGGGAACCGACCTGCCGTTCGCCCTTCTGGGACGACCCGAAGACACCGATGGCTTGGTCTGCGTCGATGATGACTTCGAGCTACTCGGCGACAAAGCGGTGGAACACCTTGTTAGCCAGGGACACCACCACATCGCCTACATATCGCAGGAGGCGTCCTATCTGGAAGCCGGGCATGGTCCGGCACGTCGCACCCTCGCAGCGTTGGAGAAATCCGCTACGAACCGAGGCGCAGAGCTTCTGCACCTGACGGCCGAGAGCTCGATCAACGGTGGAGAGTCAGTTCTCGACCAAGTCCTGGGCCACTTCCCCCGACCGACGGCCGTGATCGGATTCAATGAGCTCGCGATCACCGGGCTCGTGCGCGCGGCGCCGTCCCGCGGAGTGACCATCCCCCACGACCTCTCGGTCGTGGGTCTCAGCTTCCCCTCCACCATCGCAGAGATCCTCTCCCCGCCTCTCACCACCGTGGCACCGTCGCCAAGGGACTTGGCGGCAGCTTCGGTGGACGCGCTGGCCGAGGTGATCGGTGGTCGGGCGGCGTCGTCGAACGAGCTTCTCCTGGAACCCACCCTCACCGTCAGACGATCAAGCGCTACGCCTCAAGGTCGATGACGGCGTGTCCGAACCCGGTCACCTTCAGTGTTGACCCCTCGACAGTGACACCCTCGCCGGCAAGAACCGTGGCGGACCGCGCGGTCTCCAGCACAGCCAACTGCTGATCCTGGTCATCACCGCGCGGGTTGACGACGACGAGGTACCTCCCGCCGCGAAGGTAAACGAAGGGATAGCCCACGGACAGAACTTCCAGGCTTCCCCTCGGTGTCAGCTCCGGGGTATCCCGGCGCACACTGATGAGACGGCGGATATAGGACAACAGAGAGTCCTTGTCATTCTCCTGATCTGCCACGGACGGACGTCCTGGGTCTGAATCCTGCGGAAGGTAAATGACATCCGTCGGCGCCGAAGAGAACCCGTCGTTGACCTCCGCGGTATCCCACTGCATCGGCGTGCGACATCCGGAACGGTCGTACCCGGGGTTCCAGCGACTCCCCTCCTTCGACGGCGATCCCTCCACATTCCTCATGCCGATCTCGTCACCGTAGTAAATGGATGGCAAAGACCCCCACGTCAGCAGGAAGGTATACGCAGCAAAGAGCTGGTCGTACCCACGGGTACCCGCAGCGAGCCTGGAGAAATCGTGGTCCGACGAAGGAAGCACCACGAGCTGGTCCCCGCCGGTCCCCACCTGGTGCTCATTCCAGTAGCCCAAAAATCGTTCGAGTGCGGCGGTACCTTCGGCGACAGACACCTCATCCGAGAAGTAACAGGGCTCCACTCCCTCCTGCCAAGGCAGCACCCCGCTCGCGCCGTTGTTGAACAACGCAGCGTGCTCCCGCTGAATGACGAGGAAGAAGTCAGCATCAAATCCTCCACGGACACCGGCATCGACAGTTCGATCCTCATCGGTCTCCGGAATAAGGACGCAATCAGGGTAGGCCGCGTCCAACCACTCCGAAATTCCGTGCCAAAGCGCAGTAGTCGCGCTGAGATCGGGATCATCCTTGACGAGTGAATACGCCATGTCCACCCGGAATCCTGCGACCCCCTTGTCCAACCAAAAGGCAATGATGTCCTTCAAGGCCTGAACGTTTTCCTGAGGACCGGGGTCACTGGGCAGCTGCCGCCACGGCTCGTTTTCGTCGAGGCGGGAATAGCCAAAGTTCAGTGCCGGTTGCGATTCGAAGAAGTTCTTCATGTACCAACCGTCACGGGCCCCTGGTCCGGCAACGAAGTCGGGCCCAGCCTGGTCTGACCAGATGTACCTATTGTCGTCCGGGTCATTTGCAGCCTTCTCGAACCACGGGTGATCAACCGACGTATGGCCCGCGACAAGGTCAAGGAGAACCTTGATGCCACGACTCCTAGCCGCTTCAATCACATCGATCATGTCCTGGTTGCTCCCGTACCTGGGAGCGATCGAGAAGTAGTCGCTGACATCGTATCCGGCATCCCTGAACGGCGAGGCGAAGCACGGATTGAACCAGATCACGTTGGCACCAAGGTTCGCGATGTGGTCAATACGGTTGATGACGCCTCTGAGGTCACCAATGCCGTCACCGTCCGTATCGTCGAATGACTGCGGATAGATCTCATAGATGACCGCATCGCTTAACCAGGTCGGGGTTGCAACTGCCATTAAAATGCTCCTGCCCAAGGAAGATGTGCGGGTGTCCACGTGGTCGATATCGAAGTGTCGACGCGCGTCAACACTGTCGCCGACCGTACCACTTGGACTCCCTCATTTCCCGAAGGAAGCCCGTTTTAGACCGGCCTACCTCGTGCGCTCTGCGCCGAGGTGCTTCTCCAGCAACTCACCGGCGATCTCGATGGCATTGCGGTGGTCGATGTTGGCGGAGGACGGGTCGTTGAGCTGCGCCATGGCCTCCTCGGCCTCGGCGCGGTCGACGCCCTGCGGCCCCTCCGGGTCCGGAGGTATCGCACCTGGCCCGTCGTCCCAGGGTTCGGACGGCTCGTCCGGTAGCGGGACTCCGTTGAATCCGCCGTTGTCCATGGGCCTGGCACCGGGACCGCTGGGACCACCGGTGTTGCGACGTGCGTCGATCTTCGCGCGACGGGCACGCCAGCCGGAGAGTTCCTCGACAGGCCGTTCGTTTCGGGCCGCGGGCGATTGGGGCGTGTTCTGGGGGGCGTTCTGGGGCTGGGGTTGAGCCGGTTGGCGGGGTTGCTCAGGCTGCGCCGGAGCTGTCGACTCTGCCTGCCGGGCGCGCTGCAGGGCCATGTCGACGGGGTCCGCCGGACGGGAGGCCTCGGACTCAGGGGCCGGCTCTGGTGCAGGCTCGGGTTCTGGCTCCGCCTCAGGCACCGGTGCCGGTTCTGGTGCCGGTTCTGGCGCTGGTGCGGGCTCTGGCTGCGGGTCAGCCGCAGCCTCAGCTTTTCCCGGCGACTCCGGGGGCGTGCTGACACCGACACCCGCGGTCACCTGCACGGACTGGCCGGTGACCTTCTCCACGGCCTCAGCGTAGATCGCGGCGTGTTCTGGGGCGTTGACGTAGTTCGCTAGGGCTCCGGTGTGGTGGCTGAGGTAGATCGTCGGAGCACCGTCGGCACCGACAGCACCTTCCTGCGCCGTGGCATCGCGCGCGGCGATCCACGCGGCGAGGTTGGCGTCCTTCAGCGATTCGAGAACCTCGCCCCACTTCTCGACCGGATGGGCGCTCGCCGCCGGCTCCGGTTCTGGCGTGGGCTCCGGCTCGGGCTCCGGCTCAGGCTCGGGTGCAGGTTCGGGAGCCGGTTCGGGCTCGGGAGTTGGTTCAGGTGCCGGTTCAGGCTCCGGGGCCTGTTCCGGGGCCTGTTCCGGGGTCGGCTCTGGAGCGGGTTCAGGCTCGGGAGCCTGCTCTGCGGACGGTTGCCGACGACGTCGCATGATCTCGCGGGCGCGCTCCGCCTCTGCCCTGCGGTCATCCTCGGGAGAGGTCTCCGGCGCTGCGGCCGCGGCAGCAGCCGCGGCAGGAGCCGGAGCCGGCGTAGCGTCCGGCGTCGGTTGTGCCGCGGGTTGGGTAGGCGTCGGCGCAGCCTGGACCGTTTCGTCCTGTGGAGCCTGCGGAGTCTGTGTTGGTTGCGGTGCTGACTGCGCCTGCTGAGCAGCCTCCGCCTCCCTCTTGGACTTACGCACGTAAGGACGTCCGGACCCGGCCGGCGCGGCGCTTCCCGCACCTGCACCCATTCCGCCGGTGCCGCCGCCGGCCTCGAGAGCCTCGACGCGCTGCGCGAGCGCCTCGACCGTCATACCCGCAGCGGGCAGGGCCATACGGGCGCACAGGATCTCCAACAACAGTCGAGGCGCGGTGGCACCCCGCATCTGCGCCAGCCCCTCGTTCACAAGGGACGCACAGCGAGTCAACGTCGCCTGCCCGAGGGTATTGGCCTGCGCGGTCAGCGCCTCACGCTGATCTGCGGGCGCGTCCACCAGGCCGGTATCAAAGGCCTCCGGAACAGCCTGCACGACCAGCAGATCCCTAAACCTGTCGAGCAGGTCCATCGCGAAGCGACGCGGATCGTGGCCCGCGTCGATCACGTCACTGACACAGCCAAACAGGCCCGCTTGGTCCTGGTCCGCGAGAGCATCCATCGCCCTGTCGATGAGCGAGGTGTCCGTAAACCCGAGCAGGGCCACCGCCCGGCTGTAGGTGACTCCCTCCTCGCCACTACCGGCGAGCAGCTGGTCCATGATGCTCAACGAGTCTCGCGGAGAACCACCGCCGGCACGAATGACCAGTGGGTACACCGAATCCTCAACGACGGCACCCTCGTCCTCACACACGCGCCCCAGTAGGCCACGCATCGCCGGCGGGGTCAGCAGCCGGAACGGGTAATTGTGCGTACGCGACCGGATAGTCTGCAGCAGCTTCTCCGGTTCCGTGGTGGCGAAGATAAAGATGAGGTGCTCCGGCGGCTCCTCGACGATCTTCAGCAGCGCGTTGAAGCCCGCCGCCGTGATCATGTGGGCCTCGTCGATGATGAACACCCTGTAGCGCGAGTCCGCCGGGGCGTAGAACGCCCGGTCGCGCAGCTCGCGCATGTCATCGACACCGTTGTGCGTCGCCGCATCCATCTCGGTGACGTCCAACGTGCCCGGCCCGCCGGGCGCCAAAGCGAGGCAGGACGCACACTCGCCGCACGGGGTTGATGTGGGCCCCTGCTCGCAGTTCAGCGAGCGGGCGAGGATCCTCGCCGACGAGGTCTTACCGCAGCCTCGTGGGCCGGAGAACAGGTAGGCGTGGTTGATCCGCCCGCTGTCCAGTGCCGTCGACAACGGTTCGGTCACATGTTCCTGCCCCACGACCTCGGCAAACGACGCAGGCCGGTACTTCCTGTAAAGAGCCACGGACCCAGCCTACAAGGCGGGACGGACATGGACCGCCCCACCGTCGAGACCGGGGGATGTCATCGCCCGGAGGCTACTGAGAAGACACCGGCTCTCCTCACTCCGCACCATAGGAGATTGCCATTATTCGAACATACTATTGACCATGTCCGTGGCATGTAGTACACTTCCGTCAAGGAAGCCAACCAAGGGGGACGCTGGCACCATGACAGACGACAACACCACACCCACCATGAGCATGGACGACATCCAACGCCACCTCAACCTCGGCGAAATGCTGCTCATCGCGAAACTCCGCGACATTGCCGCCACCGAACGCTTCGCCACAGCTCTGGCACTACGCGGACGTTCCCGAACTGATGCCTCCCGCTTCGCACATGCAGGCGAACTCGCCGCACGTAACCTCGAACTCTTTTGCGCAGTGCTCACCACCGGCATCCTCGCCGCCGACCACCTCGCCTTGATCCGCCGCCTGATCCACGCCCAACTAGACACCGTGCCCACAGCCCACCACGATGAGATCACCGCACACCTCGACGCCGCGGTGAACAAAGACGTCACCCCCTGGCTACGCGACACCACCGAGCTGGTCACCCTGCGCGAACTCCGCGACCGCGTGCGCGCAGCAATCCTCGACGCCGCCCCGGAACTGGCCAATGACACCGCCCTCGCCCAGGAAGACACCGCCACACTCAAACGCCGCGGCAAACAACTCGTCCTCACCGGTGGCGACGAAGTCACCCTCGCCGCCATCGACGACGAACTCGACAAGAAAGCCCGCGTCCTACTCGCCGACGCCCGCCGCCAGCAGGAAGACATCCCCGAAGACCAACGCACCGTGCTGCCAACCCGCTCACAACTCAAAGCACAAGTACTGCTCGAACAGCTCGGCGACAACCCAGCCTCGATGAAAATCCGAGTGAACCTGTACCGTGCGACCCTCGACGGCATTCATGGCACCGGAGCGGGCTACGTCACCGGCGTTGGCTGGATCGACCCTTCCACCGCCCAGCGCCTGGAAAACGAGTCCGGCTACGTGCGCGTCCTGCACACCAACCCCGACAAGTATCCCGACACCGAGGCCTACTCATTCACCACCGCGCATAAGGACTACCTCGACGGGCGTGACGCGACCTGCCGGTTCCCGAACTGTGACGTGCCGGCCACGCTGTGCGACAACGACCACATCATCAACTCCCCGCACACCGACCCCACCAGCGACGGGATCACCCATCCGAGCAACGGGCAGAAACTGTGCCGCCCGCACCACCGGCTGAAAACCGAGGGGGTATGGACCTGCTCCACCACCGACGACGGGTTCACCATCGACTGGCAAGGCCCGAACGACCGGCGTTACACCACCCACGCCACCGGCCCGTTGGCCCAGGCGTACGACCCGGACGCGGTCTACCCCGCATATCCCGATGAACCCACCGAACCGGTCGAACCTGCAGAACCTACCGAACCGGTTGAACCCACCGAACCAGCCGAACCATCCGAACCAGAAGGCCCCGACCCCACCGAGGGCCCGCCGGCATAGAAGCCACCCGCAGCTACACAGAAAGCCCCCGCACCCTCGCAGGTGCAGGGGCCAGACGTGCGGGCCAGGGCCGCGGATAGCCCCGAATTCAGCGCCACACGTCGTTCAGATTCGCCTGCGACGTCGCCAACAACTGCTGCGCCGCACCCGGACCACCGTCCACCGCCACGCGGTACTCGTCCTCGGTCAGCATCACCAACTGCGCAAAAACTGTCATCCGGCCCGGATGCGTGTACTCGTGCTGCTGCCCGCCACCATGACGACCACCGAAGTTCACCTCATGCACGTTCGGCACCCCGTCCTCCCACAGGAACGGCGGGACGAGCAGACCGTGCTGCGCGGTGATCGTGTCGTCAACATGCCACCCCAACTTCGGCAGGAGCAGGCCCGGCTGCGGTGACAACTGGATCGGATCGCGGGAGATCATCGTCGCTGCGGCCATCACCAGGTCCGCCGCCGCCCGACCGTGACCAGCGGTGACTGTAATGAACTCGACCCGCAGGTCCGAACCGTCCTCCGTAACGAGCAACGGTTCGATGCGCGCGGCGTCCAGTGTCGCCGCAACGGTCTCCGCGTCGCCCGCGCCGCCCGCGCCGCCCGCGCCGCCCGCGCCAGCCCCGTCCGCATCACCACCAAGATTCAACTCAGCGACCGTGAACTCCGGGAAGCTCTGACTCACCCGGCGCCGCGACGTGGTGAACTCGCCGGGCAGCAGGTCGCCGACCCAGTACGTCGTCTCTTCGAGATTCACCGGCTACTCTCCGGCAGCCGCGTCTTCCGCGGCCTCAATCGCAGCGAGCAGGATGCACGTCGCCACACCGTCCATGGCAACCTCAACCTCTTCCAACGGAGGCATCGACGGGGCGAGGCGCAGGTTCCGGTTGTCCGGATCCTTCTTGTACGGGAACGTCGCCCCCGCACCGGTCAGCGCGATACCGGCGTCCTTCGCCAGCTCGGCGACGCGTGAAGCGGTGCCGTCGATGACGTCGACGGAGATGAAGTAACCGCCGGCCGGGTTCGTCCACTCGGCGATCCCCAGGTCTCCGAGGCGACGCTGCAGGATGTCAGTCACCGCCGTGAACTTCGGTGCCAAGATCCCGGAGTGCTTGCGCATCACCACGCGCACACCCTCTGCATCGCCGAAGTAGCGGGCGTGGGCCAGCTGGTTGACCTTGTTCGGCCCGATGCCGCGCGCTGAAGCGAAGCTGCGGTACCAGTCCAGGTTCGCCGCCGAGGAGTTGAAGAACGCCACGCCGGCACCGGCGAAGGTGATCTTCGAGGTCGAGGACATCGCCCAGAAACGGTTCGGGTTACCCTGCTCCGCTGCCAGCGCGACGATGTCGATGACCTCGGGGAACTCCTCGGTGAGGGTGTGCACCGCGTAGGCGTTGTCCCACACCACACGGAAGTCCGGGGCGGCGGTCTCCATCGACGCCAGCCCCTCGGCCACCTCGCGGGAGACCGACCAGCCGGTCGGGTTGGAGAACACCGGCACCGTCCACATGCCCTTCACCGCGGGGTCCTTGACCAGTTCACGCACCGCGTCGAGGTCCGGGCCCTGCTCAGTCATCGGCACGGTGACCATCTCGTAGCCGAAGGTCTCGGCGATGGTGTGGTGGCGGTCGTAGCCGGGCACCGGGCAGATCCACTTCACGGTCTCCTCGGCCGACCAGGGGCGCTGCGAGTCGTTGTTGCCGAAGGTGTGCGACCACGACACCAGGTCGAACATGATGTTCAGGCTGGACGAGTCGCCGGCGATCAGCAGCGACGGATCCACGCCGAGGAGTTCGGCCCACAGCGTCCTGATCTCCTTGAGGCCGTCGCCGCCACCGTAGTTGCGGGTGTCTACGCCGTCCTCGGAGGTGTAGTTCACGCCCGGGAGGCTGAGAAGGTCTATACCGAGGTCGAGCTGCTCGGCGGAGGGCTTGCCACGCGTGAGGTCGAGCGCCAGGTTGCGCTCCTTGAGCTCGCGGTAGGCCTTGTCGGCCTCGCCCCTCAGGGACCTCAGGTTCTCGGCGTTCGCAGTGTTCGCGTGGGTGAGCTTCATAGTCCCGCAGGACCTCCTCGACTTCAACGGGTGGGTTCGGTCCGAGTGTAGTTGGCGGAGACGCGAACCGACAGGACCCAGGGACTGGCTTGGTGTCCTCGACTTCCCGGCGACCCCTTGACAATCAAAGTCGCCAAGGTCACCCTAATCATGACACCTCTTCATTATTAGGAGACACGAATGGACCGCACCAAGAGGGCGACCACCCCGGAACACCACTCCTCCCCCGTCGTGAGCATGGACGCGGTCACGAAGACCTATCGCACACGCGACCGCACCGTGCACGCCCTCGACCGGATGACCCTCTCCGTCCGGCGCGGCGAGGTTCTCGGCGTGCTGGGCCCCAACGGCGCGGGGAAGACCACCGCCGTCAACGTGCTGTCCACCCTGGAGTCCCCCGACAGCGGTACTGCCACCGTCGCCGGTGTCGACGTCGTGCAGGACGCCGCCGCGGTCCGCGCCTCGATCTCGCTGACCGGCCAGTTCGCCGCCGTCGACGGCGAGCTCACCGGTCACGAGAACCTCGTCCTGTTCGGACGGCTCCGCGGCCTCAGCAGGCCCGCCGCCAGGAACCGCGCCGACGCCCTCCTCGCCGACCTCAGCCTCACCGACGTCGGACGCTCCCTGGTGCGCACCTACTCCGGTGGCATGCGCAGACGCCTGGACATCGCGGTGTCCATGATGACCGTTCCCGAGGTGCTCTTCCTCGACGAGCCGACCACCGGCCTCGACCCGCACGCCCGCACGGAGCTGTGGGACGTGGTCCGGGCGCTGAGCGCCCGCGGGGTAACCATCGTGCTGACCACCCAGTATCTCGAGGAAGCCGATGAACTCGCCGACCGGATCGTGGTCGTCGACCACGGCACCGTGATCGCCGAAGGCACCGCCGAGGAGTTGAAGGCGCGGCTCGGCCCGAACGAACTCATCCTCACCCCGGACGACCCGGGCGACCTGCCCCGCCTGGCAGCGTCCCTCAATGCCTGGGCACCCGCTACGGAAGGGGACGCGGTCCGCGTCCCGCTCACCGACGGCGCGCGGACCGCGGCGGCCGCGATGCAGGCTCTCGGCGGTACGGGGATCGAACTGGCGGGCATGGAAATGGCGCGCCACACCCTCGACGACGTCTTCTTTGCCCTCACCGGTGAGTCCACCGCCCAGGAGGCGGGACAATGACGGCCCCGACAACCACCACAACCACCACCGTCACCACCGCCACGCTCGCACTGGCAGGACGCAACGTCCGCCGCATCGGACGCAACTCCGGCTCCGTCATCAGCGCCACGGTCATCCCCGGGCTCTTCCTCGTGGCCCTCTACATCGTCTTCTCGCAGGTGATGGAGGCCAATGGCATCGACTACGGCCAGTACATTGTCCCGGCGGCGACGCTGCAGGCCGTGCTGTTCACCGCCGGCGGCTCGGCGATGGCGGTCGGCGTGGACAAGTCCACCGGCATCAACGACCGGCTGCGCGCCTCCCCGGTGCCCACCATCGCCCCGGTCGTCGGACGCCTGATCGCCGACCTCGTCCGGGCCGTACTGTCCGTCGCCGTTGTCGTGGCGATCGGCATGCTTTTTCTGGGCTTTCGCTGGCACGGTCACCCCGGCGACACCCTGATATACCTGGTTACGACGCTGGCCTTCGCCGTCGCCGCCTCGCTCGTCTTCGACGGCGTTGCCCTGAGCGCCTCCACCCCGGAGTCCGCCGCCGCGCTACTGCAGGCGGTGTCCGTGCCGCTGATCATGCTGTCCACGTCCTACGTCCCGTCCGACACGCTTCCGGGCATGAGCGGGGACGTAGTCGCCGCGCTGCCGGTGTCCGTCATCGGCGAGCTGCTGCGCCAGGCCAGTACAGGGGACATCACGGCGACGACGGCAGCCGGGGCCGCGGCGTGGATCCTCGCCGTCGGCGTCGCCGGCGGCATCCTCTGCGCCCGGAGCTTCAGGAGGAGACGATGACCAGCGCACATGTCATGAACTCACCAACCGCAGCGCCCTTTCCGCGCGCCGTCGCCCTCCACGCGGGCCGGACGCTGCGGGGATGGTCGCGTACCCCCGCGATCCTCGCGCAGGCCCTCGGCATGCCGGTGGCGATGCTGCTCATCATCACCTTCATGTTCGGCACGGCCATCGAGATGGCCACCGACCGGGCGGCGGTGCAGGGCCTGGTACCGCTGATGATCTGCACCGGCCCGATGTTCGCCGGCACCACCAGTGCCGCCGGCCTGGTCACCGAACGGCAGGACGGCCTGTTCACCCGGTTCCGCACGCTCCCCGGTGCCCGGGTGTCACCGCTGGTCGGACGCGTCGCCGCCGAGGTCGTCCGCGGCACCGTCGGTGCCGTCCTCGTCCTGATGACGGGTCTGTTCCTCGGCTACCGGGTGGACGGCCTGCCGGGGGTTCTCGGCATCCTTGCGCTTTCAGCGCTCGTGGCACTCGCCATCAGCTGCCTACTGACGTGGGTGGGCATGGTGGCCCGCACTCCAGAGGCGACGGTCGCGGCCCTGCCGGTGATGATGATCATGATGTTCTGCAACAGCGGTTTCATGCCGGTCGAGGGATTCCCCTCGTATATGCAGGGCGTGGTGCAGGTGAATCCACTGAGCGCCGTCGTGGAGGCGATGGACGTCTGCGCCGGCACAGCGGCGGCGGACGGATCCGTGGTGCCTGCGGTGCTCTGGCTCCTCGGCGCGATCGCGGTGGGGGCGCTGCTCCTGACGAGCGCGGCCCGGCGAGCGTAGCCGGAAAAGTCACCAGAATAAGTGAAAGGACACCGCGCACCCGCCAGAGCTCGTTGACCCTTGCTGCATTCCTGCCCTGGGGGAGTTCACAAGATGCACGCCGCGCGGCGTCCGGCCCTCATAGTAGCAAGCCGGGGCCCGCGGAGCCAAGACCGGTCGCCCGGCAACACCACCACATGCCGGCACCGCCCCATTTTTACCCTCCTACCTGGGAATTCACCCGCGTTTTGCATCTACGACACCCTCATGTGTATATTTCTCGTCGGAGGATTCGACTAGCGGCCTATGTCACACGCCTGGAACGCGTGCGGGAGTCACATCCCTCAGGGGTTCAAATCCCCTATCCTCCGCCAACACGAAAACCCCCGGCCCTCGGACCGGGGGTTTCGTCGTGCGCGCAGCACTGCTCACCCTGCAAACAGGTCGTAACCCAGCTTCGCGGACATCACGACAACGACCACCAGGATCACCACGCGCACGAAGCCGGTCCCGCGACCGAGCACCATCCGGGCACCGATCTGCGCGCCGATCACGTTCGTCACCGCCAGTCCCATACCCAGCAGCCACAGCACCTCGCCCTGCAGCGCGAAGGTAACAAGCGCGCCGAGGTTGGTGAATACGTTGATCACCTTCGCCCACGCGGCACTGGTGATGAAGTCCCCGCCCAACAGAGAGGTGAAGCCCAGGATCAGGAACAGTCCGGTGCCGGGGCCGAACGTGCCGTCGTACACGCTGATCGCGGCGACGAGGGCGATCAGGCTGAGCCAGGTGCGCACACCAGGGCCTGCCCCGGCGAACGCACCGGTCCCCGATCCCTGCCCGAACGAGGGCCGCACGGCGATGAACACTCCCACGGCCACGAGCAGCACGATGATCACCGGGCGCATGACCTGCTTGTCCACCGAGGACGCGATCATCGCCCCGCCTGCCGAACCGAGCAATGCCACCGGGGCGAAGCGCAGGGCCTTACGCGCCGAGGGCACCTTGCGCGCCAGCACCGCCGCCGAGCTGGCGGTCCCGAAGATCGCGGCGACCTTGTTCACGCCCAGCGCCTGGGCATTGGACATCCCCGGGTTCAGGATCATCACCAGTGGGATGAGGATCAGTCCCCCACCACCGACCACGGCGTCCACCCACCCGGCCGCCATCGACCCGACGAGCAGCACACCAATCACCGTCGCAGACACCGCACACCTCCTCCGTCTCGCACCATCAGTCAGACCAACCGGTATGAGCGTACCGCCACCGCGCCTACACTGGCCCCGGAAAACCTAGAACCCCAAAGAACCCGAGAGCATCCCAGGAGCCCCACCGATGACCACCCGCATCGCCGTGATCGGCGAGTCCCTCGTCGACGTCGTCCAGGAGGGCCCGACGCAACAAAGCCACGGCTACGTCGGCGGGTCACCACTCAACGTCGCGGTCGGTCTCGCCCGCCTCGGGCTCCCCGCCACGCTGCACACCCGCATCGGACGCGACGACTACGGCGACTTGATCGCCGATCACCTGGCGGACGAGGGCGTCATCGTGCCGGACGGCGCGGTCGTCGACGGCCGGACGTCCACCGCCACGGTCACCCTCGCCGACGACGGCGGTGCCAGCTACGACTTCGACCTGGTCTGGGACCTCCCCGCGCCGGACGTCTCGGACGCCTCTGCGGTCACGGTGGTGCACACCGGCTCGATCGGTGCCGTCCTGGAGCCGGGCGGGACGGTGGCGCGCGCTGCGGTGAGCACCGCCGCCCCGGGCGTCCTGCGCACCTACGACCCCAACGTCCGACCCGACATCATGGGCGACGCGGGCACCGCGCGCCGCACGATCCGCGCGCTGGCGGCGTCCTGCCACGTGGTGAAGTTCAGTGATGAGGACGCCGTCTGGCTCGGCGACGGCCGCACTGCGGACGAGGTGCTGGCGGACGTCGCGGCGTCCGGCCCGCGGGTGACGGTGATGACCCGCGGCGCGGACGGCTGCACCGCCGTCGTCGACGGCGTCACCCACGAGGTGCCCGGGCGGAAGGTGGAGGTCGCCGACACCATCGGCGCCGGCGATGCCTTCATGTCCGGCCTGCTGTTCGCCCTGGTCAGCGACGGCAGTGACCGGATTCTCGTGGCCGGCGAACCCCTCGACGCCGACCGGGTGACCCGCGCGCTGGACACCGCGGTAGCCAGCGCCGCGATCGCGGTCTCGCGCGCTGGGGCGCAACCGCCGCACCGCGACGAACTGGTGTGAGCGGCCGCCTCTCAACGCGCACCTCTACACTCGTGCACCATGCACTCACTGCGGGACGCCCTGACCACCAACGCCGACCGGGAGGTTTTTGACGACCTCGTCGCCGGACGCCCCACCGTGTGGCGTCCCGACCGTGGTGGGACGGCGCCGGACCTCAGTGCGCTCGCCCCGCTGGTCGACGCCGCGGAGGACCGCTTCCGCTGGTTCGCCCCGCTCTTCGAGGAGCTCTTCCCCGACACCCGCGCACGCGGCGGCATCATCGAGTCCGAGCTGACGAAGGTCGCCGCGCTCAGCGAGGCATTAGGCACAGAATTCGGTGCACCCGTGCCGGCGAACCTGTGGGTCAAGCGGGACGACTCGCTGGCGGTCAGCGGCTCGGTGAAGTCCCGCGGCGGCATCCACGAGGTCCTCCAGACCGCGGTGGAGACCGCCGACGAACTGGGCATCGACCTGAGCGACGGGCCGCTGACCTTCCTCTCCGAGCCCACCCGGGCGCGCATGGCCACCCGGCGCATCGTGGTCGGCTCCACCGGCAACCTCGGCATGTCCATCGGGCTGATGGGCGCGGTGCTCGGCTTTTCCGTGGTGGTACACATGTCCCACGATGCCAAACAGTGGAAGAAGGAGCGCCTGCGCGCCTCCGGGGTCGAGGTCGTGGAGCACGAGACCGACTTCACCGAGGCCGTGCACGCCGGACGTCTCGCCGCCGAGGCCGATCCGCACGCCCACTTCATCGACGACGAAAACTCCCGCAGCCTCTTCGCCGGCTACGCCGTCGCAGGACGCCGCCTCGCCGGTCAGCTCGCGGCGTCCTCCGTCGTCGTCGACGCCGAGCACCCGCTGACCGTGTACCTGCCGTGCGGCATCGGCGGGGCGCCCGGCGGCATCACCTACGGCCTGTGGGAGACCTTCGGCGATGCCGTACGCTGTGTGTTCGTCGAACCCGTGGCAATGCCCGCCTTCCTGCTGGGCCGGCTCACCGGGCGCGACGACGCCGTCGCCGTCACCGACATCGGACGCGGCGAGGCGACACTCGCCGACGGCCTGGCGGTCGGGCGTCCCTCCGGATTCGTCGGCGCGACCGTCGGCCACCTCGTCGCCGGATACGCCACCGTCACCGACGACGACCTGATGCGCGTCCTACGCCTGGCGAACGACGTCGCCGGCATGAAACTTGAGCCGTCCGCCTGTGCTGGGCTGCGCGCAGCAGGATGCCTCGGCGATGGCGATGGCACGCACATCGCGTGGCTGACCGGCGGTTCCCTGATGCCCGACGAGGAGTTCGCCGCGCTGCTCGACGCCACGAATTAGACCGGTATCTACGGCCCGAGAAGTGACAGTGGGACGACCGCGACACCGTCCTCACGCCGGTAGGCGAACTCCCCGGTGGTGATGATCACCTTCGCCACAACCCGGTCGCCGAGCTGCTGATGCAGCCAATTGAGGTGCTTGACGTCCCTGGCACCGACGTCCTCGGCGAGTTTCACCTCAACGGCCACCACGTCGCCTTCCTCTGAGGTCAAGATCATGTCCACCTCGTGGTCACCGCCCTGCGTACGCAGGTGCGAGACCTCAAGGTCATTCGCCTGCGCGAGCACACGGACCGTAAGGGTGACCAACGACTCGAACAATGCCCCTAGTAGCGGGCCGTCCCGGAACTTCCGGAACTCCGGAAGCTGGTCGGCTTCGGTCGTACTACCCAAGAGGCTGCGCTGCGTGGCCCCAAGAAGACGGGCAGCCAACGCCGGATCCGCCAATTGGTGCTTTGGGGCGCCGCCGAGCCTCTTGACCCCGACTCCACGGGGCGACCACGCAGGGACGGGGTCGAGCAGCCAGAGGTTGGTCAAGGCGTCCCGGTAGTCGAGCACGGTGTCCCGCGAGGGCCGCTCGGTGGGCGACACCGCGTCCGCTATGGACTGGAACGACGCCGTCGTCGACGTAGCTGCGGCATATGCCTGCAGCCAGGACCGCAGTGACTGCGGTCTGCGGACTACGGTCCCCAGCGCCGGCACCTCTTGTGACAATGCGAGTTCCAAGTAGCTGTTCAGTTCCCGCGCTCTGAACCGGTCCGCTCCATCCCTAATACCTGGGAATCCCGAGGACAGAATCTCGCGCGTGTAGTCGACTAGGGTCAGGGATGTCCGGCCGTGAAGAGCTGCCCCGCCACCCGCCGCCCCCTCCGCCAAACTGGCGAGGCTGACAGTGGGTTCTTCCAGTTGTCGTTCGGAGAACCCCATCGGCCGCATCCGGACGTTCACGATTCTTCCGGCACCAGAATGCACCCTTGCCCCCTGTGGATTCGCACTACCGGTCAGCAAGAACCGCCCCGCCGAGCGGTCCTCGTCGACAGAGCGCCGAACCGCGTCCCAGACGGGCGGATCTAGCTGCCATTCGTCGATGAGGACCGGCGGGTCGAGACGCTCGACCATGCCCCGGTCAGCTTTGATCGTCGCCAACTGTCCCGGACGGTCGAGCCAAAGGATCGATCGGGCGAGGCGTCCGGCGCTCGCCGTCTTACCTACACCTTTCGGCCCCTGCAACGCGACCGCTGGAACACCCTGCATGAGCATTGCCAGTTCGTCGTCTACGGCGCGAGAAAGGTAGGAGACCATGCAGTGCACTGTACTGCACAAATGCCGCCTAGTCGACAATTCCGCAGCGTTCTACTCGACAATTACGCAGGGTTCTAGTCGACAGTTCCGCAGGTTTTTTCGGACGCGACTACTCCTGCGGATACGCGGCGTCGAGTTCCACCAGCCAGGCGCGGGCGTTGCCGTCGGAGGGCGCCCGCCAGTCGCCGCGCGGCGACAGCGAACCCGCCGGCGACACCTTCGGCCCGTTCGGCACCGCGGTGCGCTTGAACTGCGCGAAGCCGAAGAAGCGCTGCAGGAACGTGCGCTCCCACCGCACAATCGTGGCCAGGTCATAGGTGTAACGGTCCTGCGAGGGGAACCCCGCCGGCCATTCGCCGGCATCGGCGTCGCGCCATGCGTGCCACGCCAGGAAGGCGATCGTGGACGGTCGCGTCCCGCGCAGCACGTGCCACAACGTGAAGTCGTGCAGCGCATACGGCCCGATCGTGTCCTCGGTCGACTGCACCTGCCCGTCCGCCCCGGCGGGCACGAGCTCCGGGCTGATCTCGGTGTCCAGCACCGAGCGCAGCACCACCGCGGCGTCCTCCCCGACCACGGTACCGTCGGCGATGACCCAGCGGATCAGGTGCTGGATCAGCGTCTTCGGCACACCGGAGTTCACCGCGTAGTGGCTCATCTGATCGCCGACACCGTAGGTGCACCAGCCCAGGGCGAACTCGGACAGGTCACCGGTGCCCACCACCACCCCGCCGAGGTGGTTGGCCAGGCGGAACAGGTAGTCGGTGCGCAGGCCCGCCTGCACGTTCTCGAAGGTGACGTCGTACACCGGCTCGCCGTCGCCGGCGGGATGCCCCATCTGCCGCAGCATCTCGGTGGCCGCCGGCCGGATGTCCAGGGTCTCGATCGTCGCCCCCATCGCCTCGGCGAGCTTCACCGCATTCGACTTCGTGTGGTCGCTCGTGGCGAAGCCCGGCATCGTGTAGGCCAGGATATCGGAGCGCGGACGCCCGGTACGGTCCATCGCCCGGGCCACGACCAGCAGCGCGTGGGTGGAGTCCAGCCCGCCGGACACCCCGATCACCGGACGGGGGTTCCCGATGGCCTGCAGCCGCTGGACCAGGCCGGACACCTGAATGTTGAAGGTCTCGTAGCAGTCCTGCGCCAGACGTGCCGGGTCGCCGGGCACGAACGGGAAGCGCGCCACGTCGCGGCACAGGCCCACGTCGCCGCGCGGGGCGTCGAGCGTGAAGGAGATGGTGCGGAACGCTGCGTCCTGCGTGCCCGCGGCGTCCTGCACGCTCCGGCGGTTGTCGTCGAAGGTGCCCTGCCGCAGGCGCGCGGCGCGCAGCCCGGCGACGTCCACATCGGCGACGCTGACGCGCGGGCCGTCGGGGAAACGCTCCGTCTCCTCGAGCAGCACGCCGCGCTCGTAGATCATCGTCAGACCGTCCCACGAGACGTCATTGGTGGACTCCCCCTGACCAGCGGCGGCGTAGACGTACGCCGCCAGGTTGCGTGCCGACGCCGACTTCGCCAGCAGGTGACGGTCGTCGGCGCGCTGCACCGTGATCGGGCTGCCCGACAGGTTCAGCAGCACCGTCGCCCCCTGCAGCGCCGCCAGCGACGACGGCGGCACCGGCACCCACATGTCCTCGCAGATCTCAGCGTGCAGCGTGAGCCCGGGCACGTCGGACGCCTCGAAGAGCAGGTCGGAACCGAAGGGGACGTCCTGCCCGCCGATGCTGATGCTCGCCGCGCGAACGTCATCGCCCGGCGCGTACCAGCGGCGCTCGTAAAACTCCCGGTACGTCGGCAGATAGGACTTCGGGGTCACACCGAGAACCCGGCCGCGGTGGATGACCACGGCACAGTTGTACAGCCGGTTTCCGTGCACCAGCGGCGCGCCGACAACCAGCACGGGAAAGAGATCGGCGGACGCGGCGACGATGTCGGCGAGTGCGTCGGCGACGGCGTCGAGCAGAACGTCCTGCATCACCAGGTCCTCGATCGCGTAGCCGGTGAGGCTGAGCTCGGGGAACACAGCGACGGCGACATCACGCCCGTGCAGGTCACGGGCGGTGTCGAGGATGGTGCGGGCGTTCGTGGCAGGGTCGGCGACGGCGACCGGGACGGTGGCGGCGGCGACGCGGGCGAACCCGTGCGCGTAGGCCCCTGCGGTGGGCTGCTGTTCAGGCATGCGTCCAGTGTGCCAGGTACCCGGATCGGGGGTTCCTTCACTCCTCATGGCCGGGGTGTGCCACAGAAGCAGCAAGAGGCTGTGCCTTTCAACACACTATTTAATCTCGAGCGATCCACGGGTTGAGAAGTTCTACTCCGGTGTTCGCGAAGTCCCGAGTGTTCCGCGTGACCACTGTCAGGTCGTGAGCGAGTGCAGTACCTGCAATGAGGGCGTCATGCTGCGGCGCACGATCCGGGACATGCAACCGTGCCACATGCCTGACCACCCCCAGGTCGACCGGCAGGATTCTCCCTTCGAACCCGGTCAGTACTCGCCCCTCAAACCAGTGACGAAGAGCGGATGCCTGCGATTCGTCTTTGCGTGCAACCCGAAGGATTCCCGTCTCAATCTCTAAGACCGTGATCGCGCTAATGAAAAGCCCGTTGAGCGGCTGGGCATCAACCCACTCACGAACACGAAGTTCCCCCCGAGGCTTCCTCAGCTCGCTGAGGACGTTCGTGTCGAGCAGGTGACTCACTCGAACTCCACCGGCCGAATACCAAATTCGTAATCTGCCGAGACGTCGTCAATGTCGAGATCGGTGTCTTCGTCCATCTGCAACCACGTGCCCAGACCAGATGGCGTTGCGGTGATCCTCTCGTAATCTTCGTAGGAGAGCACGACCAAGGTGGGACGTTCCCGCTCGGTCACGATGACCGGACCATCGGCAGTGAGCCGCTTGATTTGGCTGGGGCTCCGGTTGAACTCTGTAGCAGGAACTGTGGCCATCTCCGAC
This sequence comes from Corynebacterium sp. AOP40-9SA-29, assembly GCF_052377405.1. Classification (NCBI taxonomy): domain Bacteria; kingdom Bacillati; phylum Actinomycetota; class Actinomycetes; order Mycobacteriales; family Corynebacteriaceae; genus Corynebacterium; species Corynebacterium sp. AOP40-9SA-29. The sequence goes on from NZ_JBQSWR010000001.1 coordinate 401,930, forward strand.
ACCTCCAAAGTAGTACAAGTAGTTACTTGTAGCCTACTCTCGCGGCGTCAGCGATGCACGGTGTTGACGATGTAGACGTTGCAGCCCGCCTCGGCGGTGACCTTGCGCGCCACGCTGCCCAGGATCCGCGCGAGCCCCTGGACGCGCTTGTTTCCCACCACGATCAGATCGGCGTCCAATGCCTCAGCCTTGCCGACGAGCACCTCCGCCGGGGAGCCCACTCCGGCGGACGCCACGACGGTGAGTTCCGGGTGCGCCGCGCGCAGTTCGGCGGCGACGGCGTCCGCGCTGCTGCGGGCGTTGGACGCCAGACCGTCCGGCGTCGTGGAGGACGCCGCGGGGCTGCTGCCGTCGCTGCCACCCTCGGTCTCGATACTGTAGGAGTCATTCGCCGCGTACGCGGTGACGACGTGCAGTTCCGCCCCGAAACCCTCCGCCAGCTCGGCGGCCTTCTGCGCGGCCCGCAGCGCCGTCTCGCTCGAGTCCACGCCTGTGACCATTACCTTGACCATCTTGATCTCCCGTTCCTGCCGGTGTGCTTCACGTTGCAAACCATCATAGGCCGTGTGCGCGCGGGCTGAGGGGCGACCACATGACATGAGGTAATGCTAGGCTCACCCACATGTACCTCGGCGTCCTTCCCGCAAGCCCGTGGCAGCTCCAGAACGCCTGGCCGGAGTCCCCGGAGTTCACCTCCCGCGCCATGGACCCCACGCTGTACGCCGGGCTCGCCCGGGACTGCGAGGCCGCCGGCATGGACTTTCTCTTCCTGCCCGACAAGCACGTCGCCAACGCCGCCCCGCCCGGGCGTCCCGACCCGTCGATGGTGGACAGCTGGTTCGAGCCACTCACCCTGCTCGGCTACCTCGCCGCCGTCACCTCCCGCATCGGCCTGGTCCCCACTCTGTCCACCACCTGGTACGAGCCCTTCCCGCTGGCCCGCCAGATCCTCAGCCTCGACCACCTGTCCGGGGGACGCGCCGGCTGGAACGCGGTGTCCTCGCACCCGGGCCTGGAGCAGCCGAACTTCGCGCACCGCCCGGCGGACACGCGCGAGGAGATGAAGGCACGCCACTCCGAGGCGGTGTCCCTCGTGAAACGGCTGTGGACGTCCTGGGACGCCGACGCGGTCGTCGCCGACGCCGACGCCCGGCAGTGGACGCGCCCCGGTACGGTGCGCCCCGTCGACCACCATGGCGAGTACTTCGACGTCGCCGGCCCGCTCACCCTGCACCGGTCCGTGCAGGACCACCCGCCGGTGGTGATGGCCGGGGCGTCCGACGGTTTCCTGCGCACCGCGGCGCGCGACGCCGACGTGGTGTTCACCGCACTCAGGGACATAGACGACGCCCGCCGGGCCGTCGGCACCCTGCGCACCTTCGCCGGGGAGGAGGGACGCACCGGGCAGGACGCCCCGCGGCTCATGCCGGGCTACTTCGTCTCCGCCGCCGGGTTCCCCGAGTTCGGCACCCCGGGCGAGCCGGGCCCGGCGGGACTGCACTTCCACACCCCCACCACCGGCGGGCGTGCGCCGTCCGGCCGGGATGTCGCCGGGCACATGGTGCGCATCGTCGAGGAGACGGGCCTGGACGGGTTCATCCTGATGCCCCGGCTCATCCCCGAGGACCTCCGCTTCCTGTGCGACGAGGTCGTGCCGGAGCTCGTGTCCCTCGGCGCCCGACCGTCCCCGTCGGAACTTCCCACGCACTCCACGTTGCGGGCGAACCTGGGGATGTAGCGGAACAGGGCTACATCACAGCACCCGGTGCCGTCCGATCGGCAGCACCAGCGGCGTGCCGGACACCGGGTCGTCGATGATGCGCGAGTGCAGCCCGAACACCTTCTCCACGCGGGCCTCGGTGAAGATCTCCGCCGGCGCACCCACGGCCTCCACTCCCCCGTCGGCGATCATCACCACCTGGTCGCAGTAGCGGGCGGCGAGGTTGAGGTCGTGCAGCACCATCACGATGGTGATGCCGGACGCCTCGTTCAGGTCGGTGAGCAGGTCCAGAACCTCGACCTGGTGGGCCACGTCGAGGAAGGTCGTCGGCTCGTCCAACAGCATCAGGTCGGTCTGTTGTGCGAGCGCCATGGCGATCCACACGCGTTGGCGCTGCCCGCCGGACAGTTCGTCGACGGCCCGGTCGGCCAGCTCGGCGGTGCCGGTGGTGTCCAGGGCGAAGGCCACGGCCTCGTCGTCGGCGGCCGACCAGCGCGACATGATGCCCTGGTGCGGGTGGCGTCCGCGCCCCACCAGGTCGGCCACGGTGATGCCCTCCGGGGCGATCGGTGACTGCGGCAGCAGCCCCAGGGTGCGCGCGAGCTCCTTGGCCGGACGCGAGTGCACGTCCTTGCCGTCCAGCAGGACGTGGCCCGAGGTGGGCTTGAGCAGCCGGGACATGGACTTCAGCAGCGTGGACTTGCCGCATGCATTGGCGCCGATGATGCCGGTGACCCTGCCGGGCAGCACGCTGAGATCGATGCCGCGGATCACCGCGCGGTCCCCGTAGCCCAGGTTCAGGTCCTCGACGGCGAGGGAGTGTTCACGAGTCACAGTGCGCCTCCAGTGGCGTTGCGCCGGTTGGTGCGGATGATGAGGTAGATCAGGTACGGCGCGCCGAGCACACCGGTGACGACACCCACCGGGTAGCGGGCGTCGAAGGCCCACTGCCCGGCGAAGTCGGCGATGAGCACCAGCAGCGCACCGACGAGGGCGGCGGGGATGAGCAGGTTGGTGCCCGGCCCCACGAGCCGTGCGGCGATGGGCCCGGACAAAAAGGCGACGAAGGCGATCGGCCCGGCCGCGGCGGTGGCGAAGGCGATCAGCCCCACCGCCGCGACCACGAGGACCAGCCGGGTCAGGGTGACACGTACGCCGAGGGCGCCGGCGGTCTCGTCGCCGAGCTGGGTGATCGAGAGGTTGCGCCACTGCGCCAGCAGCACCGGCACCAGCACGATCAGGGCGAGCAGGACGAGGCGGACGTCGTTCCACACGGCGTTGTTGAGGCTACCGGTGAGCCAGCGCATCGCCGTCTGGGTGTCCCACGTCTGCGCCCCGGAGAGCTGCCAGTTGGTGAGGCTGGTGAGGATCGCCGAGACCCCGATACCCACCAGGATCAGCCGGGTGCCGGCCACCCCGCCCTTCCACGCCAGGGCGAAGACGAGCAGCGCCACGCCCAGCCCGGCGGCGATGGCGAAGGCGGACACGCCGGCCCGGCTCAGCGACAGGCTGAGGATGGCGAAGACCGCGGCGGCGGACGCCCCGGAGCTGATGCCGATGATGTCCGGGCTGGCCAGCGGGTTGCGCAGCATCGTCTGGAAGACCACCCCGCCGAGCCCGAAGGCCAGGCCGCAGACCACCGCCAGCGACGCGCGCGGCAGGCGCAGGCGTCCCACGGTGAAACTCGCCCCGGGCACGGTCTCCCCGGTGGCCACGCGCCACACGTCGGCGAGCGGGTACACGGTGTGCCCGTAGCTCAAGGACGCCAGGTAGGACGCCACGACGAGGGCCGCGAGCACGGCCACGAGCGTCCACCACCGCCGGTGGCGGCCGCGTCGTTCCGCCGCGACGGCCTGAACTGTGCTGGTTGTGCCGGTTACGCTCATAGTGCACGCACCTTCTGACGTCGGACGATGGCGATGAACACGGGTGCGCCGATCAGGGCGGTGAGGATGCCGACCTCCAATTCAGACGGGCGGGCGACGATGCGTCCCAGGATGTCCGCGGCGACGAGCAGCACCGCGCCGGACACCGCGGCGAAGGGGATCAGCCACCGGTGGTCCACGCCGACGAGCAGCCGGCAGGCGTGCGGGACGACGAGGCCGACGAACCCGATGGGCCCGGTCACGGCCGTCACCGCACCGCACAGGATCACTGCTCCCAGGGCGGCGCACGCCCTGGTCAACGCCACGCGCTCGCCCAGCCCGGCGGCCAGTTCATCACCGAGGGCAAGGGAGTTCAACCCGCGTGCGGACAGCAGGCAGATCAGGAAACCCACGACCAGGAACGGGGCGACGAGCCGGATGGAGTCCCATGTGCCGCCGCCGACGCCGCCGATCTGCCAGTCGCGGGCAAGGTCGACGAGGTCGGCGCGGGTGAGCATGATCGCGCTGATGAAGGACGTCAACGCCGCCGCCGTGGCGGAGCCGGCGAGCGCAAGTTTCAGCGGGGTGGCCCCGCCGTGACCCAGTGAGCCGATGACGTAGACGACCACGGCGGTCACCGCCGCACCGGTCATCGCCAGCCAGATGTACTGGTTGGTGGTGGTCAGACCCAGAAAAGCCATACCCATAACGACGGCCAGCGCCGCACCGGTGTTGACACCGAGGATGCCGGGGTCGGCCAGCGGGTTGCGGGTGACGCCCTGCATCACCGCGCCGGTCACGCCGAGCGCCGCCCCGGCGACAACGGCCAGGACGGTGCGGGGGATGCGTTTGGCGACGGAGGCCTGGTCGAAACCATCGGTGGAGCCCCCGTAGGCGGCGAGGATGTCGGCCAGCCCCACATCGCGCGAGCCCACGGCGGTGGAGACCGCCATGACGACGAGCAGCACGACCACCGCCACGACCAGCCAGAGGGTGCGCAGCGTCGTCGAACGGCGCAGGCGCTCAGCCGTGGTCTCGACTGTGGTCGTACTGGTGGTGCTGGTCGTACTCGTCATTACCGTGCGGAGCCTTAGTCCTCGCCCTTGGCGGCAGCGTCGGCCAGGGCGGCGACGTAGTCGTCGAGGATATAGGGCACGCCCAGCGGGGTGGGCATCGCGGCGGTGCCGAGCTCGTCATTGCCGAGCAGCACGACGGCATCGTTCTGGATGGCGGGGATCTGGCCGAGGATCGGGTCGTCCTTCATCGTGTCGAGCATCTCCTGGTCACCGTAGGTGACGATGATCTCCACGTCGTCGAAGACATCCGCCTGCTCGGCACTGATCGTGCCACTGAAGTCGGGGTTGTCCTCGGAGAACTCACGGATCGAATCCGGGGCCTCCATGCCGAGGTCCTCGAAGAACTTCGGGCGGGCGTCGTGGGTGGTGTAGAAGCTGACCTGGCTCAGGTCGGTCGGGTCGACGTGGGTGAGGAACATCGTCTTCTTGCCCTTGATCTCCGGGCGCTCATCGGCGGCCGCGGCGATCTGCTCCTCGAGGTCGGCGATGAGGTCCTGCCCCTCGTCCTCCTTGCCGATGGCCTTCGACTCGATCTCGATGTTCTCGCGCCAGGTGGTACCCCAGGCGACCTGGTCTGCCGGGAATGGCACGGTCGGGGCGATCTCGGAGAGCTTCTCGTAGTCCTCCTCGGTGATGCCGGAGTAGCCGGCGAGGATCACGTCCGGCGCGGTGTCGGAGACGGCCTCGAAGTCGATACCGTCGGTCTCGTCGAACAGGACGGGGGTCTCGTCGCCGGTGGCGCCGAGCTCGTCGAGCTTCTCCTGCACCCAGGGAAGCACGTCGGAGCCGCCGAAGTTGGCCTTGGCCATGCCGACCGGCACCACGCCGAGGGCCAGGGGAACTTCCTGGTTCTCGAACTGGACGGTGGCGACGCGCTCCGGCGTGCCGTCGATCTCGGTGGTGCCGAAGGCGTGCTCGACGGTGATCGTGTCACCGGAGCCACCGCCGTTGCCGTCGCTGTCGTCACCGCCGTCGGAGGAACAGGCGGTCAGCACCAGTCCGAGGACCGCCGCGAGGGCGATGAGCAGGGTCCGCAGCGAACGGAGCTGGGAGAGGGGGACGCGCTGAGTGCGGGTCATGGGTCACGGGCCTTTCGCGGGGGATGAAACGTCAGGGATGCCAGAATTTAGGCATGCCTGTACAAAATATCCCGTGTCTCCCGGGTCCGCAATAACGCATTCAAGACAGTCAGTTGACCGAATCGGACACCAGGGCCGGCGCCCGGAACTGCCCTGGAGTAACTCCCGTCGCCCGACGGAAGGCGGTGATGAAAGCACTCGCCGAGCGATACCCCACCCGCTCGGCGACCTCGGCGACCTCGTGGCCAACACCGAGCAATGCCACAGCGTGCTTCACCCGCGCCATCGCCACCCACCGACTGAACCCCAGGCCGGTCTCCGCCTCAAAGGTCCGGGTCACCGTCCTGCTACTCACCCCGATCCGCGACGCCCACACGCTCAGTGTGGTCTGATCCGCCGGATCATCGCGCACCGTCTCCACGATCGGACTGATCAACCCCGCCTGCGGGACGGCGAGCACGAGCTCGTGGGCTGAGGGACGCAGGACGTCCAGAATCATCCGCTCGGTCAGCTCACGGGACTCCTCGCCGATGCCTTCGGTGCCCAGCCGGTCGATCAACAACCCCAGCAGCGGCGTGAGTTCCACAGCCACCGGACCCGAGCCCAATGCCGGAGTATCCACGGTGAAGTGCACGGTACGCTGCCTCGACCCGGCGAAAGCGCGTCCGGAATGCACCAGACCCGCTGGGACCCACAGGGCCACGGCTCCGGCGACCGTCCACAGGCGGTGCCCCACCCGCACCACCCCGGAGCCCGCGTCGTGCCACAGCAGCTCGTGGGTGGGGTGGGCGTGCTCACCCCAGGAGGTGTCGTGGTCGAGGACCTCGTCTCGCCCGAACGCTCGGACGCCGAAACTCAACTCCCCCGCCCGGTACACCGGGAGGCTCCGGTTCTCCTCCAACGTTCCCATAGTGCCATTAACTTAGTGAATACTGAACACGGTCACAACACCATGGCATGTGGGGGCCGTCACGTGTTCCCCCGAAAACATTCCCCGTGAACATTCCCCGTCAGCGAAAGTTAGTATAGGCTTCGCTCTCATGAACGCCTCCCCCGTTGTTCGACGCCGCTGCGCCGCCGCTGCCGTCCTCTGTCTCGCTGCAGCCCTGACCTCCTGTTCCGACAGCGACGACTCCTCCGGATCCGACGACGCCCCGGACACCGTGTCCGTCACCCACTCCATGGGCACCACCGACGTTCCCACCACCCCGGAGACGGTGGTGAGCTTCTCCCCTGCCTGGACGGATGCCTTCAGCGCCCTCGGGGACCCCGTCGACATCGAGTACCGCATGGACGGCTACGACGACAGGCCCTGGGCCACCGGCGACTCCGGCACGGTCGAGACCTACACCGCGAGCGCGGAGGGCAGGGCCGACCAGAGCGAGGAGATCGCCGCGGCGGAACCGGACGTCATCTTCGTCAGCTACGTCCCCGACCAGGCGACCTACGACAAGCTCAACGCCATCGCTCCCACCGTCGCCGTCGTCGGCGACAACACCCAGTCCGACGACTGGCGCACCGTCACCGAGCTGGCCGGGGAGATCCTCGACAAGTCCGACGAGGCCGCGGATCTGGTCAAGGAGGTCGACGAGCGATTCGACGAGACGAAGGACGCCCACCCCGGACTCGACGGCGCCTCCGCCGCCTTCGGCCAGATCAGCGAGCAGGGCCTCGCCGTGGTCACCGACGACAAGGACCCCGCCAACGAATTCCTCACCGACCTGGGCATGAGCCTGCCCGAGGACATCCTGGCCGCCAGCAACGACGGTGCACGCGCCTTCATCGCCGAAGAGAACATCAGCCTGCTGAACACGGACTTCCTGGCGATGTGGGCGATCGGGATTGACCCCTCCGACCTCGAGGGCTGGGATCAGCTCACCGCCGTCGAGAACGGGTCCGCCTACCTGCCGGACGCCACCTCGGCGATGGCGCTGAGCCAGCCGACGGTGACGTCGGTGCCCTGGTCCCTCGACGAACTGGACGACACCTTCGCCGCGGTGGACCAGGTCCGGAGCTGAACCGGCTGAACCACCCTCCCTGAACCAGCCACGCCGGCGCGGCGCGTCCTCTAGCGTTGGCACCATGACCGACCTCCCCACCCTCACCGTCACCGACGGCCCCGCCCGGATCGCCCACGTCCGCCTGAATCGCCCGGACAAGCTGAACTCGCTGGCCCTGGGCGTCCTCGACGAACTGGTGGCCATCACCCGGCGCATCCGGACCGACCGTACGATCCGCGCCGTGGTGATCTCCGGGGAGGGACGCGCCTTCAGCGCCGGCCTCGACTTCGCCTCGGCGATGGCGAAACCGCCGGCGCTCGTCGCGTCCTTCCTGCCCCGGCCGTGGCGCGGCACCAACCAGTTCCAGGAAGCGTGCTGGGGGTTCCGGCGTCTGCCCGTGCCGGTCATCGCCGCCGTGCACGGCCACTGCTTCGGCGGCGGACTGCAGCTCGCGATGGCCGCCGACTGGCGCATCACCACCGCCGACGCGCAGTGGAGCATCCTCGAGGCCAAGTGGGGGCTGATCCCCGACATGTCCGGCATGCAGACCCTCAAACAACAGCTTCCGGCGGACGTGCTCAAGCGCCTCACCATGACCGGCGAGGTTTTCGACGGCACCGCCGCCGTCGACTACGGACTGGCCAGCGAGATCTCCGAGGATCCCGTCGCCGACGCCGAGGCGCTGGCCGAACTCGTCGCCACGCGATCACCGGACTCCGTGGCCTACGCCAAGAAACTCGTCGACGAGACCTGGACCCGCGGCCCGCGAGCCACCTTCTGGCTGGAACGCGCCCGACAGTTCCGCCTGCTCGTGGCAAAGAACACCCAGGTCGCGCAGAAGGCCGCGGCGAAGAAGGTCACCCCGGTGTTCCGGGGACGATCGGTGCGCTGAGACTCCGCGCCGTCGGGGTCAGTCCAGGTCGTCGCGGCAATTCAGCGGACTGTGGCTGTCCACCCGGACCACGTCCAGAGCGGATTCCTCGAGTTTCCAGGCAAGTTCCTCATCTGCGCTGATGAACAGGGAGTTGGAGTAGATGGGACAACTGATCAGGCAGGCCCCGTCCGGCGGCCACACGTAGATCGGCATGTGGGGCCGTCCAGGCCGATCGGAGCCGAAGGTGAGCAGCCAGTCCAGCGGAGCCTGTACAACTGCCAATCCCCCGAAACGGCCAAAGGGCAGCGGTGCCGTGAAATCGAAAACCCGGACCGACTCGACGTTCTCTACCTCCCCCGCATAACCCGGCCACATGGCGAAGGTGACCTCCGTGGACGCACGCAAATCCGGCAGCGCCCCGGTCAGGATATGCAGGAGAGTTTCCAGGCTGATTTCGTCACAGCCACCACTGGCCGGGTGGTATTTCGAGGACTCTTCTGGCCCAATTCGGTCCGACATCTCCCGCCATGTGGAGCCGGGATGCAGGACATATCCTGCTCTGCCCGCCAGCTCTCCCCAGGAGACAAACCTATCGTCGGCGATCTCGGCGGGGCTGAACACCCGGAATCTTGCTGAGTGCCTCTCATCACTGAAAGCCGCCACCAACGACTCATCCTTGTCCACACGTGGAGTGTATGAGCGCATGTCCTCACACTATCCCTGTGTATGCACGGCGTAAAGAGTTACCTAATGTCACCGCCCCTGTCAGCTACCCCACACCGCCGCCTCATGTGACAGCAACCGCGGATCGTCCAATGCAGCCGATCCGATCGACGTCTCGATCCACTCCCGGGCCGCCCGGCCCTTCTCCTCGAGCGTGTCGCCCGGCATCTCGCGCAGCGTGACCGCACCATCACGCTTGGCCAGCCGTTCACCCGAGGGCCCCAGCACCAGCGGCACGTGCACGTACTCCACCTCCGGCAGGTCCAGCAGGTGCGCCAGGTACCCCTGGCGCGGCGCGGAACTGAGCAGGTCGTCACCACGGACCACCTGGTCGATACCGGCGAGGGTGTCGTCCACGACGACCGCGAGGTTGTAGGCGAAGCCGGCGTCCTGCCCGACCCCGCCACGGCGCAGCACCATGTCGTCGACGTCGCCGGTGTAGGCGCCGCCGTCGACGGCGAAGGCCTCGCGCACCGTCCACTGCCCGACCTGCGCGCGCAGCCGCAAGGAGGGCACCCGGCCCTCGGCGGCAAGGGCATCGCGGCGTCCTGCGCGCTCGTCGTCCTGCAGGTCACGGCATGTTCCCGGGTAATGGCCGGGGACCGCGTGCGGGGCGCGGGCAGCCTCGCGGATGTCCTTGCGCGAGCAGTAGCACTCGTAAACCAGGCCCTCGTCCTGCAGGCGTTCCAAGGCGACGGCGTAGCGGTCCACCGACTCCGACTGGCGCGCCACCGCCCCGTCCCAGGTCACGCCCACGGCCTCGAGGTCCTCGAGCTGCCGGTCGGCGGAGATCTCCGAGGACCGGGACGAGTCGATGTCGTCGATGCGCAGGACGAACCCACGGCCGGTGGTGCGTGCCCACGCTTCTGCGAGCACCGCGGTGCGCAGGTTGCCGAGGTGCAGGTCGCCGCTGGGGCTGGGGGCGTAGCGGCCATTGGTGGCAGGGGCGTTCATGATCCCCAGGATATCGCGGGCAGGTCGCAACCCCACAGGTCGGTGCGACCAGCCTGTGGGGTTGCTGCGAGCCCATGCCGGGGCCAGGGCACCGCGGGTAGCGTTGGTGGCGTCCACCTATTCGTCACCAGGCGCTTGGAGGCGCTGACATGGGATACACCCACCACAATCGATTCGACGGCGCACCGGACCCGGACGCGCTGTGGACCATGCTCGACACCATGCGCGGGTACCTCCCGTTCCCGCTGCAGGACCCCCGCGAATCACGACAATCGCGGCCCACTGGCCCCTCCCGTTCGGAGCGCCCGCGGGTCAGCGTCCACGCCCTGGTGCTGGGCGTGCTCGCCGACGGACCGCGTCACGGCGGGCAGATCGTCCGCGAGATCGCCGCGCAGGACGACTCGTCCGAGGCACCCGGTGCCGCCGAGATCTACCCGGAACTGCAGTTGCTCGTCGACGACGGGCAGGCCACCGTGGCGGAGACCGACGGGCGCCGCACGTTCACCTTGACCCAGGAAGGACGCGACGAGGCCGCGGCCGCCGACAGTTCCGATGCGGATGCCGTCGCCCCGTGGGACGGGCTGTCCCGCCTGTTCGAGGGCCGCGGTGAGCTGCCGAAGGCCGGCGTGAAGTTGGGCCAGGCCGTCCACCAGGTCGGTATCGGCGGGAGCGAGGACCAGCGGCGTCGGGCGACGGCATTGCTGGACGAGGCGCGCCGCCGGATCTACGGCATCCTCGCCGAAGACACTGCAGCCGCCGAAGAAACCGAAGAAGCCGACGGTGCCGCAGACGCCTGACCTGCGCCGCCGCTACCGCCGCATCACCACCTTCGGCCTGCGGCTGATGGTGGTGATGTGGTGGTTCGAGCTGGTGCTACCGCGTCTGGGGTTGCGCAGGTTCAGCCAGCGCAACCAGGAGCAACGCATCGTCCGCGCCGCCGCCCGGTTCAGCGCGCTGGCCACCGACCTCGGCGGGCTGATGATCAAGGTCGGCCAGTTCATGTCGACCCGCATCGACGTGCTGCCCACCGCGGTCACCGATGAACTCTCCGGCCTGCAGGACAAGGTGCCGGCCGAGGACTTCGCGCAGATCCGCGCCCTGGCGGAGTCCGAGCTCGGCATGCCGTTGTCCCGCGCCTTCGCCGCGTTCGACTCCGTCCCGCTGGCCGCCGCCTCCCTGGGTCAGGCGTATAAGGCGCAACTGACCCCGCAGGACGCCACGGACGTCGGCTTCACCGACGTGGTCGTGAAGGTGCAGCGCCCGGGCATCGGCGAGATCGTGGACGTCGACCTCGCCGCGTTGCGGCGCATCGCCGGGTGGTTGTCGCGCATCCGCTTCATCGCCGCGCGCGCGGACGTCCCGGCCTTGGTCGAGGAGTTCGCCCACACCAGCGCCGAGGAGATCGACTACCTGCACGAGGGCGCCGAGGCCGAGACCTTCGGCGCGGAGTTCAGCAACCTCGCGAGCCCCGCGCAGGACGCACCGGCGGTCGTCTGGGAACGCACCGCCCGCCGCGTCCTGACGCTGCAGGACGTCTCGGCGGTCAAGATCAGCGACGTGCGTGCGCTGCGCGCCGCCGACATCGACCCGTCCGAGGTGGCCGACCGGCTGGCCGAATCGATGTTCACCCAGCTCTTCGACACCGGCCACTTCCACGCCGACCCGCACCCAGGCAATATCTTCGTCACGCCGCGCGGAGGCGGGGATTTCAGCCTGACCTTCATCGACTTCGGCATGACCGGCACCGTCGACGAGGACCTGAAGGCGCGCCTGCAGGACCTCGTCGTCGCCGTCGGCGTGCAGGACGGGGCCGGCATGGTCGCGGCGATGAAACGTCTCGGCGTCCTGCTGCCCACGGCCGACACCGACGAACTCGAGGTCGCCGTCACCGAACTCTTCGCCCGCTTCGGCGGGATGGGCGTGATGGACCTGCAGTACGTGGACCCGCGCGAGTTCGAGGACTTCGCCAAGCGCTTCCGCGACGTGATCCGCTCACTGCCCTTCCAGCTGCCGGAGAACTTCCTGCTGATCATGCGGGCGGTGTCGATGCTGTCCGGACTGTGCTCCACGCTGGACCCGAAGTTCAATATCTGGGAGTCGGTGGAGCCCTTCGCCGCCCGCCTGGTGCGCGAGCGTGCCGGCGCCTCGGCGAAGGACATGGCGCGTCGTGCGGTGACGACGGGGCTGGCCACCGCCCGGGTGCTGGGGCGTCTGCCCCGACGGCTCGACGACGCGATCACCATGATCGAGAGCGGCAACCTGTCGGTGAACACCCCTCAGGTGGAACGACAGCTCAAGCGCCTGGAACGCGCCGCGGTGCGGATCGTCGCCGCGATCGTCTTCGTGGGCCTGGTCGTCGGCGGCGCGGTACTGCGCGGGGCCGACGGCGCGGCGGGGGTCGTCGGCACCACGATGATGCTGGTCTCCGCGGTGCCGTTGCTCTACGCGGTGTTCGGGGGCCGCGGCGGCTGACACATGTCAGTCGACCTTGATCACGAGCTTGCCGAAGTTCTTCCCCTCGAGCATGCCGGCGAAGGCGTCGGGCATATTATCGAAGCCCTCGACGACCTGCTCACGGTAGTTGATGGTGCCGTCGGCGACCTTCGGTCCGATCTCGGCGAGGAACTCCGGGTAGTACTCCTCGGCGAACTCGGTCTGGATGAACCCACGGATCAGCAGGCTCTGGGACAGCACGGTGCTCATCGCCACGGGCAGCCGGTCGGTGTCACCACCACCGGCGTTGTTGTACTGGGCGACCAGGCCGCACACCGGCACGCGGGCGAACTTGTTGAGCAGCGGCAGGACGGCGTCCCACACCGCGCCGCCGACGTTCTCGTAGTACACGTCCACACCGTCCGGGCAGGCCTCGGCGAGCTTGTTGGCGAAGTCGGGGTCGCGGTGGTCGACCACGGCATCGAACCCGAGGTCGTCCTTCACGAACGCGCACTTCTCCGGACCGCCGGCGATGCCAACGGCGCGGGCACCGGCGAGCTGCGCGAGCTGGCCGACCATCGAGCCGACGGGGCCGGACGCCGCGGCGACGGCCACGGTCTCGCCCTTCTTCGGCTGGCCGATGACCTTCATGCCGGAGTAGGCGGTGAACCCGGGCATGCCCAGCACGCCGAGGGCGGCGGTGGCGGGGGCGCCGTGGGTCTGCAGGGTGCGCACGTGCGTGGCGGGCAGCACCGCGTGGGTGCACCAGCCGGTGTGCGCCTGGACGAGGTCGCCGACCTCGAAGTCCGGGTGGTGTGAGACGGTCACCTCGGCGACGGTCTCACCCTGCATCACCCCGTCGATGGGGACCGGCGCGGCATAGGACTTCGCTGCGCTCATCCGTCCGCGCATATAAGGGTCGAGGGAGAGGTACTGCACCTTGAGTTCCAGCTCCCCGTCCTTCACCTGCGGCAACGTGACCTCCTCGAAGCGGAAGTTCTCCGCGGTCGGCGCGCCGGTGGGACGGCTGGCGAGGACGATCTGTCGTGCGGTGGTCATTGAGGCGTCTCCTAGAAAAGGGTCGAAAATTGGTTCTCCGTGGACCGAGCGTAGTCACCGGTTCTGGCAACGGCACACAGGTTGGCACACAGGTTTCCGGCTAGAGTGAAAGCAGGACCTGAGGAGGCATCCCCATGACAGAACGCACACTGGCCGACATCACCAACCACGCCGACGAACTCGCCGACGCTTTCGAGAACTACGATCCCGCACCCGGCGACGCCAGCCGTGACCTCCCGCCCGTCATGGCGGCGAAGCTGGCTGCATTGCGAGGTCACGGCACGGCGTAGCCGAGACCTGCATCTGCGGACCCGGCGGATAGACTCTTTCACCATGACTGACTCCCCTGCGCCCGACCACGCGGCACCGGACACCACCTTCGAGCTCGGCAGCCGCGTCGGCACCGTGGACGGGGCCCCGGCGCACGGGCGTACCGGCGTGATCCACACTCCGCACGGGGACATCCACACCCCAGCGTTCATTCCCGTCGGCACGAAGGCGACGGTGAAGACGCTCACGCCCGAGCAGGTCCGTTCCACCGGCGCGGAGGCCGTACTGTCGAACGCCTACCACCTCTACCTGCAGCCCGGCGAGGACATCGTGGACACCGCCGGCGGCGTAGCTGCCTTCGAGAATTGGCACGGCCCGACGTACACCGACTCGGGTGGATTCCAGGTCATGAGCCTGGGCGTGGGCTTCAAGAAGGTACTGGCGATGGACGTCGCCAACCTCACTGAAGGCGATATCCGTGCGGCGAAGAAAGAGCGCATGGCCCTGGTCGACGAGGACGGTGTGGATTTCCGCAGCATCATCGACGGCTCGAAGCACCGGTTCACCCCGGAGAAGTCGATGCAGATCCAGCACGGCCTCGGCGCGGACATCATGTTCGCATTTGACGAGCTGACCACCCTGGTCGACACCCGCCTCTACCAGGAGCAGTCGGTGGATCGCACGCACCGGTGGGCGCGACGCTGCCTGCTCGAGCACGACCGACTCACCCGTGAGCGCAGCCACCGTCCGCTGCAGTCGTTGTGGGGCGTGGTGCAGGGCGCGCAGTACGAGGACCTGCGTCGCAAGGCCGCACGCGGCCTCGTGGACCTGTCGCGGGAGGCGGAGGACGCAGGACGCCGCGGCTTCGGCGGCTTCGGCATCGGCGGTGCACTGGAGAAGGAAAACCTGGGCACCATCACCGGCTGGGTGTGCGATGAATTGCCGGAGGAAAAGCCCCGCCACATGCTGGGGATCTCCGAGCCGGACGACCTGTTCACCGCCATCGCCGCAGGTGCGGACACCTTCGACTGCGTGGCGCCGACCCGCCTGGCCCGCCGCGGCGGGGTGTACACGCTGGACGGACGCCTGAACCTCATGGCAGGACGCCACCGCCACGACTTCATCCCGATCGACGCCGGTATCGGCGGCTACGTGTGCGAGAACTACACGCGCGCCTACATCCACCACCTGCTGCGGGCGAAGGAGTTCCTGGCGGGCACCTTGTGCACGCTGCACAACATCCACTTCATGGTGACGCTGACGAACAACATCCGGCGCTCCATCGAAGACGGACGCTTCGAGGAGTACCGCGACGAGTTCCTCGGCCGCTACTACGCCGACACTCCCCCGGAGCTGCGCGGCCGCCAGCCCTGACCTGTGCGGATCGCGCCACCGACCACTGAGTCAGTCCGAGCCGCGCCGAATACGCATCTCATGGCGCTGGGCCAGACCCGAGCGCACTTCGGCCGCCGTGACCACACGAGAAGGATCCTCCCGCAACTCGTCGTAGACGCTGCCGACCTCCTCACGGAGCCAGGATTCAACTGCTCGCTTGCGCATCATGACCTCCTCGTTGAACAGGATTTAATCCTAATCCCTCTCTGCTCCGCACCGCCAGCCCTGACCTGCGCGTTGTCACGCTAACCCGGGCAACGTCGTCTCTCCTGTGTCCCCCGTTCTCAACCGGACCGCAGGAGTACGACCATGACCCACATCGACCTGATGAAGACCCGCAAGCGCACCTACGCCGCCGCCGGGGCATTCGAACTCGCCGCGCGCAGCGGCCTGGACCGTCGCACGCGGCTGCTCGTGGAGTTGCGTGCCTCCTTCCTGAACAACTGCTCCTACTGCATCGGCATGCACTCCGACGAGGCGCTCAAGCACGACTTCGGCCAGGCCTGGGTGGACGCGATCCGCGACTGGACGCCGGACGCCACCGGCACCCCGTTCAGCGCGTCCGACGCCCTGGTCCTGGCCTTCACCACCGCTGGTACCCGCCTCAGCGAGGACGCCGACTTCGACGTCGACCTGCAGGAACGCGTCCTCGCGGAGTTCGGCGAGAAGACCACCGGCGCGCTGATCAGCGAGATCGCCGCGATCAACATGTGGAACCGCCTGGGCGTACTCTCGCAGAAATGACGGACTCACACGTCTGGGCCCACGAACGTCCCCGCCTGCTCGGCCTCGCCCACACGGTGCTCGGCACCTGGCAGGACGCCGAGGACGCCGTCTCCGAGGCGTGGCTGCGCCTGGACCGCGTGACGGGCACCGGGCAGGAACCGCAGGACGTCCCGGCGTGGCTGACGGTCGTCGTCGCGCGCCTGGCGCTGGACGCCGCGACGTCCGCCGCGAAGCGTCGCGAGAGCTACGTGGGGCCGTGGCTGCCCGAGATCTCCGTGCAGGACGACCCGGCCGAGCACGCCGTGCTCGGCGAGGGTGTCGACCTGGCGTTCCTCCGGATGCTGCAGACCTTGCGTCCGGTGGACCGGGTGATCGTGGTCCTCGCCGAGGTCGCGGGCATGTCCCACCATGACATCGCGGCGGTCACCGGCACGACCCCGTCGGCGACGCGGCAGCGGCTGCGTCGGGCGCGGGTGTCGCTGTCCGCCGGCGACGTGCCGGTCCCCCACGTCGTACAGCGCCACCGCCTCGACGTTTTGGCCGCCGCCCTCAACGACGGCGACCTGGGCACCCTCGTCGACGAACTCTCCGAGGGCTGCGTCCTGTGGACGGACTCCGGCGGGCTGACTTCGGCAGCACGCAATGCCGTACGCGGACACGACCGGGTCTCCCGGTTCCTCGCCGGGCTGGTCGGCAAGTACGGAATGCCCCAGGTCTCCGTGGTCGACACAGTGGCCGGGCCGGTATTCCACGCGGCCTCACCGGACATGACCCGCATCGTGGTCCTGGAGACCGGTGAGGCCGGCGGTGAGGCGGGCAGAGTTACCGGCATCCAGGTCCAGCAGAACCCCCACAAGATCAGGACGTCGCCTGCTCAGTCCTCCATGCGCTCGACCTTGCCGGAGGCGTAGGCCTCCTCCAGCTTCGCGCCCTCGACGTCCACCGACGGCAGGATGCGGTCCAGCCAGCGCGGCATGTACCAGGTCGCGCGCCCGCACAGGAACATCAGTGCGGGGATCAGGGTCATGCGAATGAAGAAGGCGTCGAACAGGACACCGACACCCAGGGCGAAGCCGAAGATCTGGATGAACGGCAACGGCTGGGCGATGAACGAGGCGAAGACGCAGATCATGATCAGCGCCGCCGCGGTCACCACCTTCGCGCCGAGGCCGAAGCCGCCGATCACCGAGTCCTCCACGGCGTTGTATTTGCTGGTCTTCGCCGCCTCGTGGCTGTGCAGCGTGAACCGTTCCCTCATCCGGGACACGATGAACACCTGGTAGTCCATCGCCAGGCCGAAGGTCACGCCGATGAGGAAGATCGGCATGAAGCTGATCAGCGGGCCCGGCGAACTGATCAGGCCCCACAGTCCCTCCTGCCAGAACAGGACGGTCACGCCGAACGCCGCGCCGACGGACAGCAGGAAGCCTGCGGCCGCCATCACCGGCACCATCAGCGAGCGGAAGACCATCAGCAGCAGCACCAGCGCCAGCCCCACGACCAACGCCAGGTAGATCGGCATGGCGTCGGCCAGGCGGTCGGTGACGTCCTGCTGGATCGGCACGAGCCCGGTGATGCCCATGTCCACGCCGGTCTCGTTCTCCAGGACCTCCTGCTGGGCGCGGAGCTGCTGGATCAGCTGGGCGGTGCGCTCGTCGGTGGGCCCGGTCTCCGGGGTGACGAGGATCTGCGCGGTCGAGCCGTCCTCGGAGGCGGCGATGAGCTGGGAGTGCTTCACCCCGACGTTATTGGCCAACCGGTCCTTCACCGTGACGAACGCGGCCTGGGCAGGCTCGACCCCACCCCTCACCAGAGGCGACAGGGCCGAGGAGCTCGGGTCCACATTGTCGGTGTTGACGATGACGAGGAACGGGGAGTTACGCCCGGCACCGAAACCCTCCTCCAGCATCTCGGCGGACTGGCGCTGGGTGGTGTCCAGCGTGGAGGTCTTGTCCGACGGCAGGGACAGCTGCAGGTTCATCGCCGGCAGGGTCAGCAGCACCAGCGACACGACCACCAGCAGCAGGAACCCGCCGGGCGCGCGGTGCACCAGCTCCACCCAGCGCGTGCCGAGCGGCTTGCCGGACTTCGTGCCGGACGCTGCGTGCGTCGGCTTCTCGTGCTGGCCGTGTTTCCCGCGCTTGCTGCGTCCCCCACGTTTCCCGCGCTTCCCGCGCTTCCCGCGCGAGCCGGACGCCAACGACGCGGCGACGGCCGCGTCCGCCTCCTCGATACTCATGCCCTCGCGCACGCGCGCACCCGTCGCGGCGTCCTTCCGGAAGACGCGGTCGCCGAAGGCGCCGAAGAGTGCGGGGACCAGGGTGAGCGCCACGAAGACGGACAGCAGCACCGTCGCCGCCGCGGCATAACCCATGTAGGAGAGGAACTCGATGTTCGCCACGCGCAGGCCGACCAGTGCGATGATCACTGTCAGGCCGGCGAAGACCACCGCCGAACCGGCCGTACCCACCGCCAGGCCCGTGGCGTCCGCCCGCGATCTGCCGTGACGTAGTTCGTCGCGGTAGCGGCTCATGATGAACAGGGCGTAGTCGATGGCCACGGCCAGGCCCAGCATGATGCCGAGCACCGGGGTGATGTTGTTCAGCGGCACGAAGGCGGTGGCGCCGGTGATGCCGAGCGCGCCGAGGCCCACGCCCACGATCGCGCTGATCAGCGGCATGCCCGCGGCGATGAGCGAGCCGAAGGTGATGAACAGGATGATAAATGCGGCCAGCAGGCCGACGGCCTCGCTGATCGGTTCGATCACGATCGGGTCGCCGAAACCGGCACCACCGGCCTCGGCCTTCAGCCCGGCATCGCGGGCGATGTCGAGGGCGCTATTGACGGCGTCCTTGTCGGCGGTGGTCACGTCCGCCGGCAGGTCCACGTCGAAGGAGAAGGACGTGGTGCCGGTGCGCCCGTCCGGGCTGAGCGTGGCGACGTTGGCCGCGTCCGCCTCGGCGACCTCACGCGAGAGCCCCATCTCCGTCGAGGTGTTGATGACCAGGTCGGTCTGCTCGTCGTTGTAGGTGACCGGGTTACCGAAGGACGAGTCGTCGCCGAAGTCGTCGACGGTGGTGCGCACGGTGTCGACGACCTCGTCGAGCACACCCATGTACTTCTCGTCGGCGAGGCTCTCGCCCTCCGGGGCCTGGAAGACCAGGTTCACGTCCGAGGCCATGGCCGGGTTGTCGGTACCCGGGAACTCGTCCATCAGCATGCGGGTGGCGTGCTGTGACGGCACCCCGTCGATGCTGAAGACGTCGTTGTAGCCCTTCTGGATGACCAGCGACCCGCCGCCAACGGCGGCGAGCAGGACCGCCCAGATCCCGATGACGAGCCACCGTCTCAGGTAGGACCACCGGCCGAGCCGGAACAAGAGTAGAGCCACGGAGAGGCCCGCCTTCCACGTAGGAGCACAGTGCGAACGCCAATCCTAACCCGTCGACCTGTGGACGGAACCTCTCCGGGCAAGGACCCCTCCTACCAGAGGTCCACCGTCTCCCCACCGTGGATCCGGGCCAGGAGCTCGGGATTCACCTGGGTGAGTGAGCGCGCCACGTTCACCCCAGCGGTCCCGGCGTACATCCGGTAGACCTCCTCGGTCGGCGGAACGGCGAGCACCGGGACCCCAGCAGCGACGCCGGCGGCCACACCAGTCGGCGAATCCTCCACCACGACCACGTCGCCCGGGGCAAGCCCCAACCGCTCGGCGGCAGTGAGAAAGACCTCCGGGTCGGGTTTGCCGTTGGTCAACTCATCGCCGGTGACCAGTTCGGTCAGCGTGCCGTCCGGTGCCGCCGCGGCGACGATCGCGGCGAGCGGTCGCACACTCTGCGTGCCCAATGCCGTGGCGACATCCCCCTGCCGCAATGCGGCGAGCAGTTCCTGGGCCCCGGGAAGCCAGGGAACCTCGACGCGGTAGATCTCGCCGAGTTCGTCGGTCATCGCGGTGATGGCCTCGTCCACCGTGAGATCGAGTCCGCGGTCGATGATGGTCTGCGCGGTGACCGCGAGGGGACGCCCGAAGCAGGAGAATGCGTCCTGCTGCGTCCACTCCACCCCGCCGGAGGCGGCGACGGTGGTCTCTACCTGCTCCCAGAGGGGCTCGGAGTTGATCAGCGTCCCGTCGAGGTCGAAGATCACGCCCTTCATCGCAGCACTCCCATGAAGTGGCGGCAGGTCTCGGTCATCGACTCACGGCCCGGCGCAATGTACTTGCGCGGGTCCACTCCCTCGTTGCCGGCGAGCCAGTCGCGCACGGCACCGGTGAAGGCAATGTTCAGCGCGGTGCCGATGTTGATCTTGCGCATCCCGGCCTTCGCCGCGGCGGCGAGGTCACCGTCCGGCACCCCGGAGGAACCGTGCAGGACCAGCGGGACGTCGACGCTGGCAGCGATTCTTTCCACCAGGTCGATATCAACGCTGGCAGAGCGGGTGGTCATGGCGTGGGAGGAACCGACGGCCACAGCGAGGGAGTCGACGCCGGTGTCGGTCGCGAACTGCGCGGCCTCGGCCGGATCGGTGCGCACACCCGGGGCGTGGGCACCGTCCTTGCCGCCGATTTCGCCGAGCTCGGCCTCCACCCAGATCCCGTTGGCGTGCGCCCAGTCGGCGACGCGGCGGGTGGTGGCGACGTTGTCGGCGTAGTCCAGTTCGGCACCGTCGTACATCACCGAGGAGAAACCAAGCTCCTTGGTGCGCAGCGCAAGGTCAACGTCGGTGACGTGGTCGAGGTGCAGGACGACCTGCGCGGAGGACGTCTCGGCGACGGCGACCATCGCCGCGGCGATAGCCTCCGGACGCCGGTGGAAGGCGATGGCGTTCTGGGAAAGCTGCAGGATGACGGGGAGGTTCTCTGCTTCCGCTGCAGCGGTGATGGCCTCGGCGTGCTCGAGGGTGATCACGTTGAAGGCGGTGACCGCAGTGGGGGACGTGGGATCGGCGGCCGCGCCGGTGGCGCGCGGCTGCCCGAGGAGGTCAGTGGCGTTGATGATCATGTCACCGACTTTGCCAGTAGTTCCACTTATTCGCAACCATCTCCACTCTTGTGCAACTTAATCCAACGATCTACAGTTGGTTCATGCGAGAAACCACGGAGGTGCGGACATGAAGGAAAGCCCCCTGTTGGCATCTGAACGCCAACGCCACCTGCTTCACGAGCTGCAGACCTACGGTCGCCTGACCGCCGCGGCCGTGGCCGAGGACCTGGGCACGTCGGTGGAGACGATCCGCAAGGACCTGATCCACCTGGAAGAACGGGGCCAGCTGCACCGGGTCCACGGCGGGGCCTTGCCGGTCACCCCGATGACTTTCGAACCGGATGTCACCACCCGCGCCGACAACCTCGCAGAGAAGACTCGGATTGCCCGTGCCGCACTCGACCGAGTGCCGGACGGCGGGGCGATCGCCATCGACGCCGGCTCCACCACCCTGGAGCTCGTCCGGTGCCTCCCCGACCGCCCCCTGAACGTGTACACCACCGCCCTTTCGATCGCTGGTGCGCTCGCCAATCACCGGCACATCCGGATCTCCACGTTTGGTGGCCTGGTCCGCCCGAACACCACCACCCAGGTCGGCCCTCTCGCACTCAATGCCATCGACCGGATGCACTTCGACGTCTCCTTCGTCGGAACCAACTCGATCTCCATCGAGCGGGGGCTGGCGACCCCCGACGAGGCCGAGGCAGCGATCAAGAGCGCACTGATCGAACACGGCGAACGCGTGGTGCTTCTCGCCGACCACACCAAGTTCTCCCAACGTTCGCTGATGACCTATGCCCACGTCGACGACCTGGACGTGATCATCACCGGCACCGAACTGGACGCCACCCTGCGCGAACCGTTCACAGACACCGACACCGAAATGGAGTTCGTATGATCGTCACCGTCACCCCCTCCCCCGCCGTCGACTGGACCGTGTCCGCCGACAGCTTCGAGCTCGACGTGGTCAACCGCGCGAACCCGTCCACCCGGGAAGCCTCCGGCAAAGGCGTCAACGTCTCCTGGGCCCTGCACCGGGCGGGCGTGCCCACCGTGGCGGTCTTCCCCGGTGGCGGACAGACCGGACAGTTCATGGAAAATGCCCTCACCGGGGCAGGTATGCAGTTCACCCGGGTCGACACCGACCAGGAAGTCCGGACCAACATCACGCTGGTCACCCCGGGGCACTCCACCAAGATCAACGAGCCCGGCGTGGCACTCACCGACGACCAACTCCGCCAGCTCACCGACGAGTCGGTGACAGCGACCCGCCAGGCACGGGCGGTCCTGGTCTGCGGCAGTCTCCCGCCGACCATGACCCCGGCCGATCTGGCTCAACTCGTCACCGAGTTGCGACGTGCCTCCCCCGCCGGGACCGAGGTCGTGGTCGACAGCTCCGGCGAACCACTGACCGCCGCGCTGGCGTCCCGCCCGTCGCTGATCAAGCCGAACGTCCACGAACTCTCTGAGCTCGTCAGGCGCGATATTGGCACCGTCGGCGAGGTCGTCGAGGCCGCACACCAAGTGCGACAGGACGGTGCCGAGGCGGTGCTGGCCAGCCTCGGAGCCGATGGCGCCCTCTACGTCGACGGTGACCATACGCTGCACGCCACCGGACGCGACATCCCTTTCGTCAACTCCGTCGGCGCGGGAGATGCCCTGCTCGCCGGCTTCATGGCCGTGGAGGGTGCCCCTGCAACGCGGCTGCACAACGCGGTGCTCTGGGCGTCCAGCGCCGTCGCCCACGCCTCCACCCTGTTCCCCGTGCGTCCGGACTTCAGTGACCGAATAACCGTCACCGACCTGGACACCACCCCCACCGCCCGCGACGTGGTGCTCACCGAACCTTCGGTGCCGCTCGTCCCAACCACCGACACCACCAACACCACCACACCGAACACCTGAGAGAGGAAGAATCATGGCTGATGAGTCCGGCACGTTCATTGTCGCCGCCACCGGCTGCCCCACCGGGGTCGCCCACACC
This sequence comes from Corynebacterium sp. AOP40-9SA-29, assembly GCF_052377405.1. Lineage (NCBI taxonomy): Bacteria > Bacillati > Actinomycetota > Actinomycetes > Mycobacteriales > Corynebacteriaceae > Corynebacterium > Corynebacterium sp. AOP40-9SA-29. The sequence continues at coordinate 425,070 of NZ_JBQSWR010000001.1, forward strand.
TTCATGGCGGAGGACGCCCTGAAGAAAGCCGCCGCCGACCGCGGCATCGAGATCCGCGTGGAAACCCACGGACAGGTCGGATTGGAGAACGAACTGACCACCGAGGAGATCAAACGCGCCACCGGCGTGATCATCGCCGCCGACAAGGAGGTCAACGCCCGCCGCTTCGCCGGCAAGGTCGTCGTGGACGTCGGGGTCAAGGAGGGCATCCATCACCCCGATGAGCTCATCGACCGCGTCCTGGCCCGCGCCGCAGACGGTGCCGGAGCAGCCTCCGCTGCGTCTTCTTCAAGCGATGAGCCCGAGGACGAGAACGACTTCCTCAACGTCGCCGCGATCGACACCTCCGCCGACCACGGCTGGCGCAAGGCCGGCCGAGCGATCTACAAGCACCTGATGAACGGCGTGTCCTACATGCTGCCGTTCGTCGTCGGCGGCGGCGTGCTGCTCGCCGCGTCCTTCCTGTTCGGCATCTACTCCGCCGACCCCACCTCGAGCGAATACAACCGCTTCGCCGAAATGCTCAACACCGTGGGCTCCACCGGCCTGGGCCTGATGGTCCCGGTGCTCTCCGCGTTCATCGCCTTCTCCATCTCCAACCGACCCGGACTCACCGTCGGCCTGATCACCGGTCTGCTCGCCGCGGACATGGGCACCGGCTTCCTGGGTGGCATCGTCACCGGCTTCCTCGCCGGCTACGGAATGCTCTACCTGGGCAAACTCTTCGACAAGCTCCCCAAGGCACTTGGTGGGTTGAAGGCCATCTTCCTGCTGCCGGTCATCGGCACACTGGTGTTCGGCGGTATCACCTTCGTGATCGCCGCACCGATGGAGTCCATCTCCGTGGGCCTGCAGAACTTCCTGTCCGACTTCCAGGGTGCGAACCCGATCGTGCTCGGCATCATCATCGGCTGCATGGCCGGCTTCGACATGGGCGGCCCCGTCAACAAGGCCGTGTACGTCACCGGTGTCGCCCTGCTCGCCGAGGGCAACATGGAGTTCATGGCCGCCGTGTCTGCCGCGTGTATCGCCCCGCCGATCATCACCGCCATCGCCGTCACGCTGTTCCCGAAGGGCTTCGAGCCCGGCGAGCGCAAGGCCGGCTACGTCAACTACCTGCTGGGTTCCACCCACATCACCGAAGGTGCGATCCCCTTCGCCGCACGCAACCCCCTGGTTGCCATCCCGCTGATCATGCTCGGCTCGTCGATCTCGGCGATCCTCACCCTGATGTGGGGCGTCACCTCTCCCGCCCCGCACGGTGGCTTCCTCGTCCTGCCGATCGTGGGCAACCCGTTCGGCTGGATCGCTGCGATCCTCATCGGTTCGCTGATTTCCGGCGTCCTCTATGGCCTCTACCGCCTCAACCAGGCGAAGAAGAAGGAGCAGAAGACGGCGGAGGAGACGTCCGCCACGGCCACCGAGCCTGCCACAGCCACTGCAACCACTGAGCCCACGGCATCCGCCGCGTCCACCTCAGGTGCCGCCACGTCCACCGCCACCCTGGTCGAGATGTTCACCCGGGAGAACGTGCGGATCGATGCCCATGCTTCCTCCCAGGAGGATGCCCTCACGAAGGTCGCCGAACTCTCTGCCGAGCGTGGCTACGCCACGGACGCCGCCGGTGTGCTGGACGGGCTGAAGGCCCGCGAGGCACAGATGACGACTGCCCTGATGGACGGCATCGCCATCCCCCACACCAAGCACGCGGCAGTCACCGAACCTGCCCTGCTGGTGGTCAGGTTCGACACCCCGGTGGACTGGCCGACCGATGAAACACCGGTCACCGCCGCCGTCGCCATGCTCATCCCCGAAGCGCAGGCAGGCACCACCCACCTGAAGCTGCTGGCCAAGGTGTCCCGGGCGCTGATGGACGAGAACCTGCGGGCCTCGCTCACCAGCGGCACCGTGGATGAGATCTACACCCCGCTCAAGGCGAAGCTGGGCTAAGCGCACGGCGTGAACCGACAACATTCGCACCCCATAAGAGGATGATCATCACATAAGGCCAGGTCAGATTCGCACAGGCTGCTTATGAGGTGCGAAATGTGCTCCATCCCCCGTACCGCCACAGCGCTCAGCCCAGCCCGTCCCACCCCGCAATGCGAGAAACCCTCCCGGTCTCCCGGGAGGGTTTCTCTGTGGCGGTGGCGGAGGGATTTGAACCCCCGGTCGCTGTTACACGACGCTCGCTTTCGAGGCGAGTTCCTTCGGCCGCTCGGACACGCCACCGCCGACTAAGTTAGCAGCAACCGCCCCGCGCGAGCAAAATGCCCGTGAACGAACCCGCGAACGAATCCTCGGGACGGCAGGCCAGTCACTTATCGGAGAGCTTGTCCAGCCCGTCCTTCAGGGAGCTCTTGGCCTTGTCCGCCTTGTCTCCGTCCGTGACCTTGTCGATGGCCTCGCCGGCCTTATCCTCGACCTGGTCGCGGTTGTCGTTCACGGCCTTCTTGGCCTTGTCGCCGAGTCCTCCGAGATCCATGGTGTTCAACCTCCGTGAAAATTCTGGAAAGGGGTACTGCATCTGACCCGCCCCAGGATAGAGAACTAGCGCCGGTCGCGAAAGAACCCGGAGAGAAGTTCCTCGCAGTCGGTGGTGCGCACCCCGCCGCGCACGGCGACGGTGTGCAGCGGAGAGTCGCGTGCCACGTCCACCACGGACCCGCACGCACCGGTGCGTGGTTCATGGGCGCCGAAGAGGATGCGTCCCACCCGGGCACCGACGGCGGCACCAGCGCACATCGCGCAGGGCTCCAGGGTGACCACGAGGGTGCAGTCCTGCAGCCGCCAGGCATCGCCGTGGGCGACCGCGGCGGCGCGCAGGGCGAGGACCTCGGCGTGGGCGGTGGGGTCAGCGTCGGCTTCGCGACGATTCGTCGCCGCGGCGAGTTCACGCCCCTCGGGGTCAACGACAATGGCACCGACGGGTACGTCACCATCGGGCGTGGTGGCGGCGACGGCGAGGGCGCGGCGCATCAGGGCGTCGTCCCGGCTGTCGCGCAGGGTGGCCGGCAGACCCGAACCGGTCACTCCCACCCGCTGTACCCGAGTTTGTCGAGGATGTCAGCGAGGTCATCGTCGAAGCCGAGTTCCTCTGCCAGCCGCATGAGTTGTTCGGTGGCGAGCATCTCCCCGTCGTCGAGGATCACGGAGAACACCTGGTCACTCACCCCGAGGTCGGCGAGGATGTCGAAGTCGCCCTCGGGCCAGGGGGCATCGGGGTCATCGGCGTCATCGATGTCGTCGTCGGTGGGCCCGTCCACGTCGAGTTCGTCGAGGATGTCACGTGCCAGGCCGATGCCGGGCTCGTCGTCGTCCTCGACGACCACGGAGGCGTCGCTGAGCAGCAATTGGGGGCCACGCGGGCCGGGGCGCACCAGGGCGCACCAGTCGTCCTCCACGCAGACCATGGCGAACAGCACGCCGGCTGCGCGCAGGCGTCCGAGTTCGGTCAGTAGGGGCCGCAGCCCGTCGGGGACATCTCGTTCCAGGATGCGCAGGTGCCAGGACGCGCCGCCGGCGTCACCCTCGGCGAGTTCGGCTGCGACGACGAATCCACTCATGCTCGCTAACCGTAGTCGCCCTGTGCCACACTTGAAAGGTGAACTACACAGCAGCGTCCCCCGCCCCCGCCGACCCCTTCCCGGTCTGTGTGCTGGGGCTGGGCCTGATCGGCGGCAGCCTGCTGCGTGACCTGCAGGGCGCAGGACGCCCCGCGTTCGGCTGGAACCGGTCACAGGCCACGGTGGACGCCGCGGCGTCCGACGGTTTCGACGTCTCCGCCGACCTCGTCGCCACGCTGCGCCGCGCCGCCGCGCAGGACGCCCTGATCGTGCTGGGCGTGCCGGTGCCGGCACTGCCGTCGCTGTTGGAGGAGGTCGCCGTCCACGCCCCGGACTGCGGGCTGACGGACGTGGTCAGCGTGAAGGCGGAGGTCCTGGAGCTGGTGCGCGCCCACGGGCTGGCTGGCCGCTACGTGGGCGGCCACCCGATGGCCGGCACCGCCGACTCCGGGTGGGACGCCACGACGACCGGCCTCTTCGACGACGCTGTCTGGGTTGTCACCCACGACAACGCCCCCGACAATGCTGGCGAGGATGATGGTTGGGTGACCACGTGGCGACGGGTCGTCGAGACCGCCACTGCCACTGGCGCGGCGGTGGTGCCGGCGCGCACCACGAACCACGACAACGCGGTGGCCCGGGTCTCCCACCTGCCACACGTGCTCGCCGAGGCGTTGGCGGTGACCGCCGACCGGGGCGGGGCGCTGGCATTGTCCTTGGCAGCGACGAGTTTCCGCGACGGCACCCGCGTGGCCGGCACCGCCCCACCGCTGGTGCAGGCGATGTGCGAGAACAACCGGGACGCCCTGGTCACCGCCCTCGACGAGGCGGTGGAGTTGCTCAGCGCCGCCCGCGCTTCCCTCGGCGACCCCGACGGGGACTTGAGCCAGCTCACCGGTGACGGGTACGACGCCCGGCTGCGCTACGAGGCACGCGCCGGACGCACCCGCGAGGCCCCGTCCAACCGCCCGTTCATCCGGGTGCGCCCCGGCGATCCGGGCTGGATCGAGCAGCTGCACTATGCCGAGAGCCTCGGCGCGCAGATCGGGATTCTCTAGCCCCCTAGCCTGGTCCCCTAGCTCTGCCCGACCTGGCACTCAGCCGCACCGCCGGTGGCGGAGGACTCCTCCACCAGTGGGGCGATACGCCGGGCCAGCTCGGCGACGGCGGCACGGGAAGTCTCCTCGCTGCCGTCCTCGGGGATGACCCCGATGGCGACGGGGACCTGGGCGCCGGCGGGTCCGACGAGACCGAACTCGCGCAGGATGAAACTGCCCTCAGCAGTATCACCCCACCCGCCCTTGACGTGGGCGTTCTCCAACTGGCCGAGCCCACCGGCGTGCTCCTCGGCGAGCCGGCCCATCGCGTCGATGGTCTGCTCGGAGCCAAGCACGCACGCCATCTGGTTGGCGAAGATGGTCTGGTTGTCCAGGGTCCAGCCGATGTCGCCGAAGCCCTCGTAGTCGTCGCTGTCGCGGTCCACGTTCGTGTCCGTGGGGTCGCCACCCTGGGCCAGCACCGCGCCGAGCGCGGTGGCGGCCTCGTCGTCGTCGCCGAGGGACTGCCACAGCCGCAGAGCGGCGTCATTGTCAGAGACCGTGATCGCAGCCTCGATATCCTCGGCCAGGTCCTCCACGGGCGTGCCCTCCTGCAGGGCTGCCTGCACCGCGGCGATGGACACCGGCACCTTGATCGAAGACAACCCCGGGCCGTCCTGCAGGTCACCGACGTGCACGATGCCGCCACCGGCGCGCATCGTCGCCCCGGCGGTCACGCCGAACTCGGCGGAAATGTCGTCGACGATAGAGGCGAGTTCCACGCGGATGTCGTCGGCCTCCTGCTGCGCCGTCGGTTCGGAGGACGCCGCGACGTCCTGCTCCAACGCACGGCGGTCGCGCTCGGCCTCGTCACCGTCATCTCCGGCGAACCCGTTGAGGAACACCGCCACGCTCAGGACGCAGAGCAGGAGGGCGCCGACGATCCAAAGGCTGAACTGGTTAGCCTTCCTCCCGACATCGCCACCTGTGCTGCCGGATGACGCGCGGTGATGCGTTCCGGATGCTCTCGTTGCGTTCCTTGACCTGGGTACCACAGCAACCGACATTAGCCGACGGATCGGCAATTACCGCAGTCCGCCAGCTGTCGGTTTCCTGTCGATTCACGTACCGGCCACGTACCGGCCACAGACTGGCCACAAACCGGCGGCAGCCGGTCAGCAACCACCCTCGGCGGGCACACCGTGAGCACCGGCGATGGTCTCGCGCAGGGACTCGGCGACCTCGTCGAGCACCACCTGGGCGGAGGCGTAGCTGCCGTCAGGCGCGGTGGCGGCGACGGCGACGGGCACCATCGTGCCGTCCTGCGCGGGAATGAGCCCGAACTGGCGGACGAGGTAGCTGCCGTCCTCACCGGGGCCCCAGCCGCCCTTGAAGCGGGCTCCGTCGAGCCGGCCGAGGCCGTAGTCCTGGCCGGCGGCGACCTCCCCCATTGCCTCGAGTACCGGGGCGGAGCCGGCGACGCAGCGCAGTCCGGCGGCGAACCTGGCCTGGTCGCCCAGCGTCCAGGTCGTCTGGCCGAAGGTGCTGAACTCCGCGCGGAGTTTCTGCGCCGGGACGGTGGTCGTGGTGTCGCCGCCCTGGCGTAGGACGTCCTGCGTGGCGGCGGCTGCGGCCGCCTCATCGCCGAGGGACGCCCAGAGCGCCTCGGCGGCGTCGTTGTCGGAGACCGTGATCGCCTGGCGCATCAGCCCGTCAAGATCATTCTGACCATCGCCACCAGCGTTGGTGAGTGCGGCGATGGCGACGGGCACCTTGCTGGTCGACCAGGCGGCGTCGGCGAGGTCTGCCAGGGAGCCGCCGGTGCGCAGGGCACCGTCGTCGAGCAGGGCCACCCCGGCGCTGCCGGAGACCTCTGGGACGTCGAGGGAGCCTGGCTGCGGTGAGGATGAGGTGGAGGGCGCAGCCGGGTCAGAGGTGGCAGACGCCGTCGGGGCCGTCGAGCCCGTCGTCGGATCGGGCGACTCTACGACGCTGCTCTCCTGTGCCGTCTGCCCTGCCGGATCCCCGTCACGGTCGACCTCGCCGATCACGCAGCCGCCGAGCGCCAAGGCCGCGGTCACCGGCACGGCCGCGGCCAGCAAGCGGAAGCGGCTGACGCGGCTAGTGCGGCTAGTGCGGCTAAGCAATGTAGACATTCGCGTTATTGCCGCCGGAGCAGTGCACGTAGCTCCCTTGGTCGGTGCAGCGCATCTGGTAGGTGATGCCGTTGGCCGGGCTGGTCACCTCGAGTGACTGGTCGGTCTCCCGGTCCTCGAGGTAGGCCTCCACGAAAGCATCACGGACGGCCTCGGCGAACTCGTCGCTGGTGTAGTTATTGCCCGACGGCGGGGACTTGTACACGGAGTTGAAGTCGCCGGTGGGCTCGTTGGCGCGGGCGGCGGCGTTGACCGGTTCGGAACCGTTGGGAAGATCGGCGCGGTCCGGGCGGCTCTGGTTCTCCGTCGTTGACGGGACTGAGGAGTCCGTCGTTTCCTCCGGCGAAGAGGCTGCTGACTCCGTGGTCTCCTCCGGCTGCGTGGTCTGCTGATTGATGGTCGGTGACTGTGCCGAGTTGTTGCCGTCATCGCCACTGCCGAAGAGGTCATCCCACTTCCACACCAGCAACGCAGCGACGAGGACGATGATCAACAGGGGGATGACGACCAGCAGAATGCGCCCGGCCCCCGAACCCTGCTGGTGCTGGAGTTCTTGAGGCTGCTGATCCTGGTACTGCTGAAACTGCTGGGGCGACTGTCCCCAGTCAGGTTGCCCACCGGCGGACTGTCCCCACTGCGGAGTCTGGTCCCGATCGCCGGGGCCGCTGCCCCAGCCGTCGCTGTTAGTCATTAGCTCTCCTCACACGGTCCTCTTGTCCGTTATTGAGTGTAGAACACCGTTGCGGATCCGGCCGGGCCCGTGCACCCTTGTTTCATGGACCAACGCACCGACGTGACCTTCCTGTCCGGCCAGGTGACCTGCGCGGCCTGGCTCTATGAACCAGATACTGCGCCAGACTCCGCACCAGACACACCACCACGCGCGACGCTGGTGATGGCCCACGGTCTCGGCGCGGTCCGGGACATGGGATTGGACGCCTTCGCGCAGCGTTTCGTGGCGCACGGCTACCGCTGCCTGGTGTTCGACTACCGGTATTTCGGTGCCAGCGATGGCACGCCTCGTCAGCTGCTCAGTGTGCGGCGTCAGCGTGAGGACTGGGCGGCGGCGGTGGCCTTCGCCCGCACCCTGCCCGGCGCGTCCCCCGTGGTCGCGTGGGGGACGTCCTTCTCTGGTGGGCACGCGATCCACGTCGGGGCCACGGCGGAGTCGGGCGCGGCAGGCACAAAGAGAACAGTGGACGCCGTGATCGCGCAGTGCCCGTTCACCGACGGGGTGGCCTCGGTGCTGCGCATCCCGCCGCTGGTCTCGGCGAAGCTGACGCTGCGGGCGGTGCGCGATATCGCCGCGTCCCTGCTGGGCCGTGATCCGGTGATGGTGGCGACGGCCGGCGGTGCCGGCGACACCGCCCTGATGACCGCCGACGACGTGATCGATGGCTACCTCGGCCTCGTGCCACCGGACTCCACCTTCCGCAATGAAGTGGCCGCCCGGATCGTGCCCGGCATCCTCACCTCCCGCCCCGGCGGGTACGCCCGGAAGTTGCCCGTGCCCGCCCTGTTCTGCCTGTGCCGGGAGGACACCGTGGCTCCGGTGGCGGCGAGCCGTCGCCATGTGTCCCGCGCGCCGCACGGCGTGGTCAAGGAGTACGACGCCGGCCACTTCGACATCTACTCCGGAGCAGACTTCGAGACCGTCGTCGCCGACCAGCTCGCCTTCCTTAGCGAATTGTTCGGCGACGCATTCGGGGATGCATCCGCCGACTGATCCCCCACGCATCCCTGCGGCGGCAGCACCGGACGATAACTGTGCCGGGTGCCGGCCGTCGACGACGCCGAGCCGGGCAGGTCCGCCAGCACCCCGACCGCGGCGACGGGGTCGAGCAGCAGGCCGGGGCCGAGGGCGGCCACCGGGTCATCATCGTTGATCTGATCGACGGTGCACCGGTCCTCCGCCGGAGCGGCGACGGTACCGGGACGGCCCTGCCACAACTGGGCGTCCGGCGCGGCCGCGCCGTCCTGCGCCAACTGCCGTACTGCCGCCAGCCCCGCGCCGACGCCGAGGCTCTGCCCCTGCACCACCACCGCGGGGCGCCGCGCGGCGTCCAGCTCCGCCACGCGCTCGGTGACCTCGCGCAAGAGCGCCGTCGCCGACGCCTCGGCCAATTCCGGACGCATCAGGTACGCCACGGCCGAGGGGGTGCGCGCATAACGCACCGCGATGCTCGCCACGTCCCCACCGGCCCAGTCCTCCACCGCCTCGACCTGCTCGGGGTCCACCCACCCGGAACCGGTGGGCAGGGTGACCAGCACAATGCTGCGCTCCAGCCCACCGGCGGCAACGAGCTCGTCGACGGTGTCGCGCGCGGCGGCCGTGGCGTCCTGCCCCGGGTGGTCGCCGTAGACACGCACCGCGCCGGACGCGGCGGGCTCGGTGAGCACGTCGCGCGGGTGCTGGGCCAGCGGCCCACGGTCGAAGGCCCACCACGTCGCCGCCGCGGCCGGGGCCACCGACTGCGACAACGCCGCCAGCACCACCGCCGCGGTGAGCAACCTCGGCAATCTCCTGCCTCGGCTCACCACGGGAACCACTCCTCCACCGGTGCGCCGTTGTGCTGGCGCACGGTGTTGACTGCCACGCCGGCGTAGGCGATACCCGCCGCAGCCCGGCACCCGGTTGCCCCGTCGCAGGACGCCGCCATCTGCGCGGCCATCTGCCGGTCGAGTGCGGCGCGGGTGTGCTCCGGGATGGTCTCGCCGGTGTGGTGGGCCACGCGCAACAGGTCATAGCCCAGGTCGTGGGTCATGCACGCCGGCTCGAAGGACTCCGGCAACGGCACCGGCGAGGAACAGTCGCCGGTGGGGTTCGTGGCGGAACCGTCTCCTTCTTGGGGGGTTTCCTGCGTCCCGGGCTGGTAGCCGAGCTCCGCGACGAGCGCGGCGGGGAAGTAGGACGTCCCGGGCTCGCCCGCGGCGAGCGTCTCGGCGGCGGCCACCGCGCCCACGGGCTGCGGGGTCACCACCGTGGACCCAGCGGTCGGGGTGGCGGTGGCTCCCGTGAGGAGCACGACGGCGGCGGACATCAGGACGGTGGTGGCGGCAACTTTTCTACGACGTGACATGTCCCGGAACGCTAGGCAGCGTCCTTCCCCGCGCGGATCCCTCCGCAGGGTGATTGTGGATCTCACTCTCCAGGGGGATCCGGGTGGCCGCACCGCCGACTAGCGTCACAGGCATGAGACGCAGTGAGCAGCCCACCCGACCGTTTCGCGGTGCAATCGCACGTGCCACCGGCACGACGGTCCGCGCCGTGTCCGGCCCCGCCTCGCGTGCCGGCGTGCCCCCGCAGGTGCTGCTGCTCGTGGCGCTGTTCACCGCGGTCCTGTTCACGGTGGCCTGGCCGACCTACTTCGTCACCCACGGACTCAATGCCGCGATCGTGCCGCTGCTCGCCGCCGTCGGTACGCTGCCGGTGCTGACCAGCCTGTGGCACCCGATGCCGTCCTGGCTGGCGGTCGTGCTGGCCTGCCTCATCAGCGCCCCGCTGCGCACCGAGGAGACCTACATGCTCAGCTGGCCGGTGCCCTTCCACCTGGCGCTGGCGTTCACCCTGGCGGTCGTGGTGGTGCGCGCCCCACGCAACGCGGTGATCCTCGCCGTGGCCGCCACCGGGGTCCTGATGCTGACGAACCCGGAGGAGGTTCGCGTCGGCTGGCTCGTGGGCGTGACCGTGTGGACGGTGCTGTTCCTGCTGGTGCGCTGGCTGCTGGCCTCCCGCCGGGACCTGCGCCTGGAGGAGACCCGCACCAGCGAGCAGTCGGAGATGCGGGTGATGGCCGAGGAACGCAACCGTCTGGTGCGCGACCTGCACGACGTCGTCGCCCACCAGATGTCGATGATCGTGGTGCAGTCGCAGTCCGCCCCCTACCGCCTGCAGGGCGTGACCCCGGCGATCCACGCGGAGTTCGACTCCCTCTCCGACACCGCCCGCGAGGCCCTCAACCAGGTGCGCGAACTGCTCGGGGTGCTGCGCAGCGACGCCGAGGACGGCGCCACCACCCCGGTGGGCACCGACCAGATCGGCCCCACGCTGCAGGCCGCCCGGCGCGCCGGGGTGGACGTGTCCTGGTCCCCGCAGGACGTCACGGCGGTGTCCGCCCGCCTCGACGACACCACCGGCGTGGTGCTGCACCGGGTGCTGCAGGAGTCGCTGTCCAATGCCTCACGCCACGCGCCGGGTTCCGCGGTGCTGGTGGGGCTGGAGCTGGATGGTGACGGCGGGGATCAAGTCTGGGTCACCCTGACGGTGGACAACGGCCCGGCCGCGCCGGATGCCATCGTCCCCCCGGAGCACAGCGGCGGGGCCGGTATCCAGGGCATGTCCGCCCGGGTACGCGCCGTGGGTGGCACGTTCACCGCCCTGCCCGCCGCCGACGGCGGCTTCACCGTCACCGCTGCCGTGCCCGCACCCACCCGGTAACGTGACCCCCATGACCGACAACCCGGCACCCACCACCGTGCTCGTGGTCGACGACCAGGCGATGGTGCGCCAGGGCTTCGCCGCGCTACTGAACTCGCGCGAGGGCATCACCGTGCTCGGCGACGCCGCCGACGGTGCCCAGGCCGTGGAACAGGCCACCCGCCTGCACCCGGACGTGGTGTTCATGGACGTGCGCATGCCGGTGATGGACGGGCTCGAGGCAGCCCGGCGCATCCTGTCCTCCGGGTTGGACCCCGCCCCACGGATCATCATGCTCACCACCTTCGACCTCGACGACTACGTCTACGAGGCGCTGCGCATCGGCTGCTCCGGGTTCCTTCTGAAGGACGCCCCGGCCGACGAACTCGCCCGCGCCGTGCGCCTGTCCGTCACCGGCGAGGCGCTGCTCGCCCCCACCGTCACCCGACGCCTCATCGCCGACGCCGTGGCGCGTTCCCCGCGCGCCGCCCCGCGCCGGGCGTCCACCGAACTGGCCTCGCTGACCCCGCGGGAACGCGAGACCGTCGAACAGATCGCCACGGGACGCTCCAACGCCGAGATCGCCGAGGTGCTGTTCATCTCGGAGGAGACGGTGAAGACCCACGTGCGCAAGGTGCTGCAGAAACTGCAGTTACGCGACCGGGCTCAGGTCGTGGTCTTCGCCTACGAGAACGGGGTCGTCTGAGCTCAGCTCGCGCAGCCCGTCGGCCACCCGCCGCGCCCACTGCCCCACCGTCGCCACCGCCTCCGGCGTGCCGGGGTAGCGCACCCGCAGGTGCATGCCGTCGTCGTTGAGGACGAACCACGCCATCACCCCGTCGGTGCGGATCCACGCCGAGACGTGCTGCGGGTGTGCGGCGTCCGGCACCTGTACCGGCAACCGGCGGTTGTCCAACCATGAGAGGGCGAACATGCCCGGCGTGTTCGGCATCCCGCCCCACGGGCGCAGCAACGGCTCCAACGGGTAGGACCCCAGGGTGATCGCCTCGCGCACCGCGGTGGCGCACGCGGACGGGTCGACCGAGTCGCAGTCCAGCACGGAGTTGGTGATGAACCAGCCCACCGAATCCGCCCACCGCGCCGGGTCGTCGGCCGGTCCGCGCCGGGAGTGCACGGGGAACACCGCGCGCAGCCGCCCCGCCCCCATATCCCGGTTGACCTGGGTGAGCACGCTCACCGCCAGCGGCAGCAGCCGGATGTCTCGGGCCTCGGCGGCGCGTTCCAGACGCGCCACGCCCGCGGCGTCCAGCACGTCGAGCACCTCGACGACCTCGTCGCGGGGTTCGGAGACGTCGCCCAGGTCGAGGGGGAATACCGGCATGTCGCCGTCGCCCTCCTCCATGATCCTGCGCCACCGCTCACGCACATGCGCCGGGGCGGCGTCGCGGCCCTCAAGCTCGCGGACGTGCTCGCCGAAGGAGGGGACGGGCGGGAGTGGGGCGTCTTCCAGCGCGGCGAGCATGTCGCGCACCAGCACCAGCAGCGACCAGGCGTCGGTGTGACTGTGGTCCAGGCCGATGACGGCGGTGCACGTGCCGTCGCCGTGATCGACCACGCTGAGCCGGTGCGACGGGGCGGCGAAAGGCTCGCACGCCTCGTCGAAGACCCCACGCAGCACGGCGCGCGGGTCCTGCATCCCATCGCCCGCACGGCGCCAGCGGCCGCCCGTGACCTGCACGTCCTGCACGCGGATGCGTCCGGCGTCCTGCGTGAGCACGGTGCGCAGCGTGCCGTGACGGGCCACGACCCTGCCCCACGCGGCGGCGAGGCGTCCGCGTCCGACCGGCGGGACGGCGAAAGCCACGGCCATCCAGCTGCCCGGGCGCGAGCCCGCGGCGGCGTGGCGCGCCTGGTCGAAGGACGGGGCGTGGCCGTCCTGCGCGACAGCAGACGCAGCAGGCACAACAGACACAGTCTGGTCGAAGACGTGCACCTGTCCGGCGGCGAGGTCCATACGGGCTACAGTTGTCAGTCTCATACCCACGGACGATAGGGCCGTGGGATTACACACGGATTTCCTGCATGAGTCGCACACCTGACAAGACAGACGCCCTCACCTCCCTCGCTCACGACATCTGGGGTCCCGTGGACGGCACCCCGGTCGTCCAGCTGCACGGGCTGACCTCCAGCCGCGCCCGCGACGTGGCCCTCGGCCTCGACCTCACCGCAGGTCAGGACGCACTGCGCGTGCTGCGCTACGACGCCCGCGGCCACGGCCAGTCGCCAGGGCCCGAGCACCCGGCGGCCTACCGGTGGACCTCCCTGGCCCGCGACCTCGAGGACGTGGCGACCGAGTTCTCGCCGGACGCGCCGGTGCACGTGGTCGGCCAGTCCATGGGGGCGGCGACGATCCTGACCTCCGCGGCGGCCGGGCGCGACTACGCGTCCATGACGTTGTGCATCCCGCCGACGGCCTGGGAACTGCGCGGTGACCGGGCGGGCATGTACGAGCGTTCCGCACAGTTCGTCGAGGAGCACGGCCTGGCCGCCTTCGCCGAGACGACCCGTGCCGAGCCCGCGCCGCCGGCGCGGAGCACCGAGGTGCCGTTCACCATGCCGGACGTGGCGGAGGAACTGCTGCCCACGGTATTCCGCGGGGCGGCGGGCAACGACCTGCCCTCCCGGGAGCGTATCGCCGCCCTGGGGGAACGACGGATCCCCACCCTGATCCTGGCGTGGATCGGTGACCCCGCCCACCCGGTGGCGGTGGCCGAGGAACTGCACTCGCTACTGCCGGGCTCCCAGATAGCCACGGCGTACTCCCCGCAGGACGTGGCGCGCTGGCCGGACATGATCGGCTCCTTCATCCACACCGCGGCGAAGTTCCGGCGGTGACGTTGGGGCGGTGAGGTTCCGGCGGGCCCATCCTGTTGCGAACCCCGCGACTCCCGCGAACCCCGCGCCCCGTCCGACCCCCTGCCACCGACGGGACGAATCCGGCACGCGACGCGGGGTCACCCTCAGTGGGCACTCGCGTCAACCATGATGACCGCCTCCGAGCCGAGGCAATCCCACGGGATCACCGGTCAGCGAGGAGTTCCAGGGTCTCGGACCATCGGACGCTGTTTCTCATCATCGCGGCGTACTGCTGGTCTCCGGAGGCCGCCGAGCCCGGGTCCTCCATCGTCCGGCCCGGGGGAGCGGGAACGTCCGTGCCTGCAAACCGCTGAACGGAGTAGAAGCGCTTCATCTCATCCACGTCGATGGTGTTCCAGCACTTCTGGTCGAGTTCCAGTTCACCGCGGGCCGTGCGCCACGGTGCCTCACGGTGGGTACGGTCGATGATCTCCTGTTTCGGCATCTCACCGTAGAAGTCGAGCACCGAGTCCACAATCGCCCTCTGCTCCGGAGTCAGGTTCTCCGGGCGCGCCCCCGGGAGATCACCGCTGTCCCCCACGTCGCGACCGTACTTGTTCGCTTGCCAGAGCCGGGGAGCCACAGGTCCATCCGGCCACGCCTGGAAGTCGTCGACAAGTCGACGCCCCGTCCAGGCGAGCGACCATGCCTGGGCGTAGTACGTAAGCTTCTGAAGACGCCAAGCATCCACCCACCCCTTCTTCGAGTGGATGTACTGACCGACGTCGATGGCGTTTATCACGGCGCCTCCCTTCTTTCCTGGAGTGGAGCGACGCAGCCAGACAGGCAGGGGCGAACGTCGCGAGTTGCTTCATCATCTCACAAAACGCAGCAGCCGACCGGCGGGTTAATGGTCAAAATGTGTGCTCGCGATCGCCGCTTCAGAGCAGGTCAAGGCAGGTAAATGAGGCTCGAATAGTTCTCCGGAAGCTATTGAGCCGGGATGCTTGACACCGGCACGGCCTCGCGGGGCCGCCGCCGAGGGTTAAACGACAGAATGCGTGTCCAGGATCGGCACTCCGCTACAGGTCAGGATAGGGAAATGAGGCTCGAATAGCTCTTCGGGAGCTATTGCGACGCGGTGCTTGACACTTGCACAGCCTCGTAGTGGCGCCGTAGCCCGCGCCATGCCGACCCCAGGAGGCGGCATCCGCCCTCTCGGGGCCCGGGGCTCGGAACCGGCTCTCGGCACGGGTTTCGCCTGCGTGAGCGACGTTGTCGCAGCCGTCCATCACCCCATGGAGTCGCCGCAGGTCCGCGTCGCCACTTCCTCATCTAGCCGTACGACCTGGTCCCCTGCAGGTCGAGAAGGGCTGAACGCTGGTCATGACACGCCCGAAGCAGACACACTTTTTGTCGTATAACCCGCCGCCGAGCCCTCCACGCTTCAGCCTCCTCGGCGACCCCCGCGAACCCCGCGAACCCCGCGCTCCGTCCGACCCCCTGCCACCGACGGGACGAATCCGGCACGCGAAGCGGGGGTTGCCCCGCGCAGCACGAAACCCCGCCATCCGGGAGGATGACGGGGCCGTTGAAATGGTGCGCCCGGAGGGATTCGAACCCCCAACCTTCTGATCCGTAGTCAGATGCTCTATCCGTTGAGCTACGGGCGCGCCGTTGCATCTCTGCAACGAGACCATAGCCTACACGCCACCCCGGAAAGCAGCAAAGCGCCTGGTAGATCGCCGATCACACCAGCTTCGAAACGACCTTCAACGGCAGCACCTTCAGCAGCGGGCCGATGAGCCGCCACGGCCACCCGGGCACCAGCGCCCGTCGCTTCCGCGCCTCGATCGCCGCCATCATCGAGCGGACCCCGGTCTCGGTGTCGACCATGAACCGGGTCTTCTGCTCGACCTTCTCGTTCATCTCCGAGCGGATGTAGCCGGGCAGCAGCACGGTCACGTCAATACCACCAGCCCCCGACACCAGCAGCTCCGACTGCAGCCCCTCCCCCAGGCTCGCCACGAAGGCCTTGGTGGCCCCGTAGGTGGTCATCGCCTTGCGGTTGCCGCGCAGCGCCGTCACCGAGGACACCAGCACCAGGTGCCCGGCACCGCGGGCCCGGAAGATCTCCATACCCGCCTCCGCCTGCGCCAGCGCGCCGAGCACGTTGGTGGTGGCGGTCTCGCGGTTGGCCTCCGGCTTGCCGGAGCCGACCTTGCGCCCCTTGCCCAGCCCCGCATTGACCACCACGCGGTCCAGCGCCGCCTCGGCGTCCGCACGTTGAAAGACCGAGCGCACCGCGTCGGGGTCGGTGACGTCCAGCGCGTAGGTGCGCACGGTGACCGCAGGGCAGGACGCCGCGATCTCCGCGGCGAGGGCGTCCAGCCGCTCCGTGCGGCGGGCGCAGAGCGCGAGGTCGTGGCCGGCGGCGGCGGACTGGCGGGCGAGTTCGGCACCGAGGCCTGAGCTCGCGCCGGTGATGAGCGTGGTGAAGGTCATGAGCCGACCGTATCAGCACGTCACGACTCTTATGGCGGAAACGAGTGAGCCCCCGCCGACGGTGAAGAACACCGTGAGCGGGGGCTCACCCAAGAAAAGCGTGCGCCCGGAGGGATTCGAACCCCCAACCTTCTGATCCGTAGTCAGATGCTCTATCCGTTGAGCTACGGGCGCGACGCTGTTTCCAGCGACTCCAGATTCCTCGGCACACCACCAGACGGGACGTGTCACGCGATCCCGGGGTACACCACACACCCCATATAGCGGGACCACGCCCTGAATGTCCGGTAACTCACCACAAGAACCGGACGGCTAACGACACGTCCTCACGAAAAGCCTGAGGAAACTGAAGTGGCGGAGGCGAGAGGATTTGAACCTCCGGTCCGCCGTTAAGCAGACAACTCATTAGCAGTGAGTCCCATTCGGCCGCTCTGGCACGCCTCCATGCCGCCACGTGCGTGACGGACGACTCGAACCATACATCAGCCCCCCGCACCAGATCAAAACCTGCCGGAGACTATTCTTGACCGCATGATCCGCGCCGACCTCACCTCCCTCCCCACGTACGTCCCCGGCAGCCTCCACGGACACCCCGTGAAGCTCTCGAGCAACGAGTCCTCCCAGGGGCCGCTACCTGGCGTGACCAGGGCCGCCGCCGAGGCACTGGCCACGGCCAACAGGTACCCGGACATCGTCTCCCACGAGCTGCGCACCACCATCTCCGAGTGGCTCGCCGGGCCGTCCTCCCTGCTGCTGGACGCCGACAACGTCGCCGTCGGCGCCGGGTCGTCCTCCCTCATCGAGCAGGCCGTGCTGGCGACGTGCCGCGGCGGCGACGTCGGGGACGAGGTCGTCTACCCGTGGCGCAGCTTCGAGGCGTACCCGATCCTGGTGCGCGTCGCCGGCGCGACGCCGGTCGAGGTGCCGCTCACCGCCGAGCACGGCAATGACCTGCCGGCGATGGCCGCGGCGATCAACGAGCACACCCGCCTGGTCATCGTGTGCAACCCGAACAACCCCTCCGGCACCACGGTGTCACGCGAGGAGCTCATCACGTTCCTGCGCGCGGTGCCGGAGGACGTCCAGGTGCTGCTGGACGAGGCGTACATCGAGTACGTGCGCGAGGACGACTTCCCCGACGGCCTGGGCCTGCTCGCGGACTTCCCGAACCTGGCGATCGCGCGGACGTTCTCCAAGGCCTACGGGCTGGCCGGCCTGCGGGTGGGCTACCTGGTGGGCCGCCCGGAGTTCATCGAGGCGGTCAACAAGGTCTGCATCCCCTTCAGCGTCAGCGCCGTCGCCCAGGCCGCCGCGGTGGCGAGCATCGCCGCCAAGGACGAGCTGCTCCAGCGCACGGAGGAGACGGTGACCCAGCGTACGCGCGTGCTGGAGCACATCCCCGAGGCCTGGCGGATCCCCTCCCAGGGCAACTTCGTGTGGCTGGACCTGCACGAGCGTGCCGCCGCCTTCGAGAAGGCTATGGGCGAATTCGGCGTGGCGGTGCGCTGCTTCGACGGTGAGGGCGTGCGCATCACGGTCACCGACGAGGCGGAGACCGACGTCGTCGTCCAGGCGTTGGACGCCCTGGCGTCCGAGTTCTTCCCGGAACGGTAACTACACGGAAACACCGGGCGTCCAGCATGGGGTCATGTACACGCCATCCTTCTCCCCGTTGTTCGCCACCCGCCCGGCGTCCTCGCCGGCCGTGCGCGACGTCCGCAGCTTCAACTCCGCCCCGGTGGAGCAGCTGACCACCCTGCTGTCCTTCATGACCGCCAGCCGCGAGCTGGCCCGCACCATCGTGGTCGGACGGCCCTACCTCGACGCCGCGGACGTCTACTCCGCCGCCTCCCGCGCCCTGGTCACCCTGCCCACGCAACTCATCGAGGGCATCGTGGACGCCCACCAGCCCGTCGACCGCGTCCCGCTGGTGGAGGACGCCTGGACGGCCGGTGAGATCACCGACGACCAGCTCTCCGACCTGCGCGACGCCGCCCTCGGCTACGCCGCGGCGCAGGGCCACCTCTTCATCGCCGACCCGGCGGTGTGGGGCTCACCGGAGGCGGTGACCATGATCCCCGCGCAGGACACTACGACCGCCCCTGCCGTCCCCGCCCTGGTGGACGCCCTCCTCGAGGACGTCGAGCGGCGCCTGCGGCTGCCGTCCGCGCAGGCGTGGGAGCTCACCGTCGCGCACCTGGTGGACTCCAACCGCCAGAAGCTGGTGACCCTGCTGGAGCGGTAGGGGCGCTTCCCTGGACGGGGTGTCCCCGGCAGCACCCTGCCCGCAGCAGATTTCGCACCTCATTAGAAGCCTCTTTAAATCTGACCTGGCCTTATGCAAGAGTCAGATGCTTATGAGGTGCGAAATCTGCAGCACCCGGGTTCTGTTCCCTCGTCCCCGCTAGCGCCAGCTCTGCTCCAGGCTGCCGTCGATCTCGTCCAGGTTCGGGTCGGTGACCACGCAGGTCACCGTCCTGTCTTCCTGCGCCCAGCTCTCCTTCGACGGCATCATGGTGACCACGTCCAATCCTGACGAGGCGTAGTCGAGCCCGACGTAGGTGGTGAATGCATCGCCACCGCAGATGCCGCCGGCCTCCTCGCCGAGCTGCTCGTTGCCGGGGAAGAGGGTCTTGCCGGCGATGTCCGCCTGGGCGAACACCTCACCGGCGTGGGGCTCGGCGCAGTCGACCAGGTCGATGTCACCGGTGCCCTCGAGCTGCCCCATGTCCGCCACGCAGTCACCGATGGCCAGGCCACGGGCACCCGGGGAGCCCGGATCGGTCTCCACGGGGTCCACATCCGGCTGGTTCGGATCCTCGTCGTCCGGCACGGCGTCTTCGTCGCCATCCTCTGCCCCGTCCTCCTCGCCGGCGGCGTCGGACTCGGGCACGGGCTTGTCCGGCGGCAGTTCGGTGCCCACAGACCCGCCTGGGGCGTCGTCGTCGGGCTCCGGGTCTCCGATGGTGCAGGCCCCCAGCAGCAGCGGCGTGCACAGCACCACCGCAGCACCCGCCCGGACCGCACCTCTCGTGATCGTTCTCATCGTGACGAGGTTACCGTCAGGACCTCCACCACTGGCGGACCGGCACCCCGGTGTGCCCCGACTCATCCGGGCGCACCGCCAGAACCTGGTGGAGCTGGATCACGTTGTGCTCGAAGCCCCACTCCGAACCTGCCATGTACAGGCCGAAGAGTCGGGCCGTCTCCTCGCCGACGAGGTGGACGGCGTCGTCCCAGTTCAAGGCCAACAGCTCGCACCAGTCGTGCAGGGTGCGCTGGTAGTGCGGGCGCAGGTTCTCCTCGTGGACCACGTCGAAACCGGTGTCCTGCATGATCGTGATGATCCGTCCGGAGCCAGTGAGCTCGCCGTCGGGGAAGATATAGCGATCGATGAACTGGCCGGTCTTGGTCTTCCGGTTGTGCGGACGGGTGATGCAGTGGTTGAGCATCCGGCCGCCCGGGCGCAGCTTGGCGTACAGGCGTGAGAAGTAGTCCTCGTAGTTCGGCACACCGATGTGCTCCAGGATGCCGATCGCGCTGACCGCATCGAAGTCGGACTCCGGCACGTCGCGGTAGTCCATGCAGCGGACCTCGGCGAGGTCCTGCAGGCCCTCCTCCTCGATCTTTGCCTTGCCCCACTCATACTGCTCGCGCGACAGGGTCACTCCCACGGCCTTCACACCATTGCGCGCGGCATGGCGCACCATGCCGCCCCAGCCGCAGCCCACGTCCAGCAGCCGGTCGCCCGGGTTGAGCCGCAGCTTGTCGAAGACCAGTCGGTGCTTATTGTCCTGAGCCTGGGTCAGCGGCCCATTCGCCACCGCACCCTTCTCCCACTGGGCGTAACCCCAGCCACCGTCGGGGCCGGTGACCTGGTCCTCGCCCTCGAACTCCGGGTAGTAGGCGCAGGTGTAGGCCATGGAGTCGCCGAGGAAGAGCTCGTAGAAGTCGTTGCCCACGTCGTAGTGGCGGCTCACGACCTCCTTGTCCCGCTCCGGGGAGTGCCGGGATAGGCCCTCCAGCATGGCGCGCTTCCAGCCGGGCAGCGTCTCCTGCTCCGGGGCGGGCTGCAACTTGATCGCACCCATGGCCTTGAGGGAGCGGCCAATGTCCAGCAGTTCCTTCGCCGAGGGGCGACGAATCTGATCGTAGAGGTGCTGGAGGTGGTCGAAGACGAGGTACGGGTGTCCCGGCTCGTCCCCGCTGATGCGCAGGCTGCCGGTGATGTAAGCGCGTGCCAGGCCCAGGTCGCCGGGGGCGGTGACGATATAGGCCAACGCGTCCGGCGAGGTGATCTCCAGCACCAGCTCCGCGTCCGCCGGCCCGGCGGTCGACCCGTCGAAGGCGGTCACCCGGAACGGTGCCGGCGGCGTGATGACCTTATCGACGATCTCTCCCACGGTCAGCGGTGTGAAACCCCTGTTCATTTCTCTCCTCTGTGTTTTCTTCTGTGTCATCTTTGTCGTCTGTGTCATCTTTGTCGTCTTGTCGCGCCGGCGGTCGGTGCCGCTCACACGCCGCGCACGGTCTTCTCGTACAGTCCCGGGAACCGCCCGTCGGGGTCGAAGACCGCCTTGAGCTCCTCAGGACGCTCACCGCCGTAGAGCTCGGCGAACTTCTCCTCGGTGTAGAACGCCTCGGAGTACAGCGACTTGTGCCCGCCCAGGTTCGAGACCACGCGCTCGATCTCGCGGTTGAAGGCGCCCTCCGGGGCGTCCTGCCCCATCTGGTCGGCCGGCACCGAGCTCCAGAAACCCACGTTCACCCACGTCTCCCCCGGTGACAGGGGGTACAGCGGCCAGGAGTCCGAATCCGACAGACGGATCGGGCACAGCCACACCGGCTGAATCTCGCAGGTGGTGAAGAACCAGGTCAGGAACTCCGGCAGGTTGTCCGGGGTGACCTCGATGTCCTGCACCACCCGCTCGCGCGGCGGACGCCCATTGTGTGCCTCGATACGGTCGGCCAGGTCGAAACGACGGTCCCAGCCGATGATCTTCCAGTAGAAGCTGGAGCGCAGCAGGTCGCGGGGCCACAGGGTGCGGACCGTGGGGTTCTGCACACCGAAGGCCCGGTTGCACCAGAACCAGTCGATGTCCCAGCGCCACAGGTAGTCGCGCACGGTCAGCTTGTCGCGCAGCACGCCGGCCGGGTGCTGCAACGAACGGTAGTAGCTGCGCTCGCGGGTGTAGTCGCTGGTCGGACCCGGTTCATCGGTGGCGCGGCCCAGCACCAGGTAGCTCTCCTGAAGGCTGAAGACCACGCCGTCGAGGTAGTCGACGCGCTCGCCGTCGTATTCCTTGTCGATCACGATGCGGTCGAGCGCCTCGGTCAGCGACGTCACGTCGTCGAAGCGCACGTGCCGCAGGTCCACGTAGGGTTCCACCCGCTCGCACCGCACCGTGAGCCGCACGCTGTAGCCCAGGGACCCGTAGGAGTTGGGGAAGCCGCGATACAGGTCGGTGTTCTGCGTGGGTGAGCAGGTGAGGATCTCACCGGTGCCGGTAAGCACGTCCATCTCCAGGACGGCCTCGTGCGGCAGCCCGTTGCGGAAGGACGTGGACTCCACGCCCATGCCGGTGACCGCCCCGCCGAGGGTGATGGTCTTGAGCTGCGGCACCACCGTCGGCGCGAGCCCATAGGGCAGCAGCACGTCGACGAGGTCCTCGTAGGTGCACATGCCCTGCACGTCGGCGGTGCACGTCACCGGGTCCACGGCGATCACGCCGTGCAGGCCCGAGACGTCCAGCCCGACGGCGTCGCTAGAGCGTCCCCGGAACAGGTTGGACGTCTTCTTCGCCAGCCGTACCCGGCTGCCGGGTGGGACGGCGTCGAAGCTGTCCTTCAGGCGTTGCACCGCCTGCTCGTGGGCGAACCACCCCACCGGGGCGAGATCTCGCTGGTCAAGTCCGTTTCCTATGCGTACCGCGTCGGTGATCCTGCCGGCGACGGAGACCGCTTTCTCCTTCAGTCCCATAGGTGGCCACTGTAGCCCTCCTGTGGAAACCCTGCCGTGGGCCGGGGGTCGTGACCTAACATGGGCGACCGTGACATCCTCGACTTCCTCTCTCCAAGATAAAACTCGAGAAATAACCCGAGAACCTCTCCCCCACCGGTCTCACCCTCACACCTACCTGCAGGCCCTCGCAGACTTCTTCGTGCGCTGGAACCGCTTCAGCGGGCTGACCTCCCGGAGGGGTTTCTGGTGGATGGCGCTGACGTACGTCCTGGTCATGATGTTCTACCGGCTGCTGCGCTATAGCGTCGGGGTAGTTCCGCAAGAGGCCTACTCCACCATCGCCTCCCTCGCCCAGCTTCTGCTGGTGATCCCGGCGCTGGCGCTGACCTGGCGCCGACTGCACGACGCGGGCTACCCCGGGGTATGCCTGCTGTACGGCTTCATCCCGATCGTCGGGCAGATTATCCTGGTGTGCCTGCTCGCCACGCGCTCGCGTCCGCACCTGGTGCGCCCGGAGTGGCAGGACGATAACCTCCGCGCCCCGTCGGCCCGCGGCTACATCATTCTCGTTCAGGTCGCGCTGCTGCTGTGCGCGCTGGCGCAGGCGACCATCGGACTGAATAGGCTGCAAGCTGGCCAGGCCCCCGAGGATGCGTGGACGTGGCTGACCATCGCGGCGACGACCGCGGTCTGCTACCTCGCCGTCGCGGTGCCGTACCTGGCGGTGACCCTGCAGGACGGACTGCGCGAGGGGTTACGGTGGTGAGGTGACCGACCTCCCCTTCGCCGCCGGACGCGACGCCCTGATCCACGCGGTACGCACCCGCGGCACCGCCGTGGTCCAGGCCCCGCCGGGCACCGGTAAGACCACGTTGGCGCCGCAGTACGTCGCCGAGGCGGTGCAGGGGATGCAGACGGCGCAGGGGCGAGCAGCCAAAGTCATAGTGACCCAGCCACGGCGGGTGGCGGCCCGCGCGGCGGCGACGCGTGTCGCCGAACTCCGCGGCGTCCGGCTCGGCGACGAGGTCGGCTACACGGTGCGCGGTGACAGGAAGGCCGGGGCGTCCACCCTGATCGAGATGGTGACGCCGGGGGTGCTGCTGCGCCGGATGCTGCGCGACCCGGACCTCGACGGGGTGGCGGCGGTCGTCGTCGACGAGGTGCACGAGCGCGCGCTGGAGTCCGACCTGGTGTTCGCGATGCTGGCCCAGCTGCGCGAACTGCGCGATGACCTGGTGGTCGTGGCGATGTCGGCGACGGTGGACGGCGCCCGCTTCGCCGGGCTGCTCGCCGACCCGCCGGCACCGGTGGTGGACGTCCCCTCCCCCATCCACGCCCTCGACGTGCGCTACGCCGACTCCGCCGCCTCGATGGTGAACCGGGACCGTCGCTCGCGCACCGCCGTGCAGGACGTGGTGCTGGCCACGGTGCGTCGGGCGCTGGCCGAGACGCACGGCGACGTGCTGGTCTTCGTGCCGACGATCCGCGACACCACCACCCTGGCCGACAGGCTGGCCGGTGAGAGTGTTGAGACGTTCGCCCTGCACGGCCGGTTGTCCACCGCCGAGCAGGCGGCCGTGGTGCGCGGTGGCGGGAACACCCGGCGCGTGGTCGTGGCCACGGACGTCGCCGAGTCCTCCCTGACGGTGCCCGGCGTGCGGGTCGTGGTGGACTCCTGCCTGGCGCGCACCGCCCGACGCGACACCTCCCGCGACATGTCCGTGCTGGTGACGGAGGTGGCGAGCCAAGCGTCCTGCACGCAGCGCGGCGGACGTGCCGGACGCGAGGGGCCCGGCACGGTATACCGCTGTATCACCGCCGAACAGTTCGCGAAGGCCCCCGCATTCGCCCCGCCGGCGGTGACGACGAGCGACCTGACCTCGGCGATGCTGGACGTGGCGTGCTGGGGTTCGCCGCGTGGCGCGGACCTGCCGTTGCCGGACGCCTTCCCGGGCCCCGCCGCCGACGCCGCCGAGGCCACGTTGCACTCCCTGGGCGCGGTGGACGCCGACGGCCGGGTGACCGACGTCGGACGCCGCCTCGCCGCCGTGCCGACGGACCCGCGGCTCGCGCGCGGCGCGACGGTGGCGTCCCGGCGGGTCGACGTGCGCACCGTCGCCGCGGTGCTGCACGCCGTCGACGAGGGGTCGCGCGTGAGCGACCTGCCGGCGGCGGTACGTCAGGCGCGTGGCTCCCAGGGGGCGCGCCGGCTCGAACGCCTGCTGGACGCCGGGACGTCCTCCCCCGATCTACGCGGCGAGGACGCGGTGTCGTACACCGTGGCCTGCGCATTTCCGGGCCTGGTGGCGCACCGGGTGGGCGACTCCAACCGCTACCTCACCGCGTCCGGCACCGGGGTGGTGTGGCGCGATGCGAAGGCGCACTCCTCTGCCTGGATCGCCATCGCCGACCTTGGACGCAACACCGGCAATACCGGCAGTACCGAGGCGCTGGTGCATACGGCGGTGCCGTTGTCGCGCGAACTCGCCCTCCAGGCCGCCTCCCCGCTGCTCACCGACGAGCTGACCTGCACCTGGACCCCCGGTGGCCCCACCGGGAAGCTGCAGGCCCGGCGGGTGCGCGCCCTCGGGGCGATCGAGTTGTCGTCCACCCCGGTGGCCACCGCGGACCTTTCCGAGGACGCCCGTACTGCGGCGGTGCGACGTGCCCTGGCGTCCCACGGTATGGACGTGCTGACCTGGTCGGACAATGCGCGCAGTCTGCGCCAACGCATCCAGTACCTGCATGTCAATGGGGTCGACGGTTACCCGGACGTGCGCGGCGGGGAGAGCGAGCTCCTCGACTTCGTGGTCCCGGACCTGGCCGCAGGAAGGCGCCCGGACCTCGCCGGGCTGCTGCGCGGGCTGATCCCCTGGGACCGTCCTATCGACACCTACGCGCCAACCGCGCTGCCCCTGCCGTCCGGGCGCACCGTCCGGCTGACCTACCCGCAGGTCGACGACTCCCCCGACACCCCGCCGGTGGTGTCGACCAGGTTGCAGGACTGCTTCGGCCTGCACGACTCCCCCGAGGTCGCCGGACGTCGCGTGCGCTTCGAACTGCTCTCGCCGGCCGGACGCCCCGTGGCGGTGACCGACGATCCGGGCGGCTTCTGGTCCGGGGCGTACGCGCAGGTCCGCGCCGAGATGCGGGGGCGCTACCCGAAACATCCGTGGCCGGAGAATCCGTGAAACCTGCGCGAAATCTCCCGGTGCAATAATCTGAGCGATAACAGGTGGACAGCCGGTTGCTATACGGCCCCGTGACGGGGCGTCCGGACCCAGGCGACCTGCCCACCGCGAGTCACCAGGAGATCCACCAGTGACTTCAGCACAGACTTCAGCCCAAATCTCGGTGACGGTGAATGGAGCGACACTCCACGGCACCGACCCCCACGTCAACCTCCTCGACCTGCTTCGCGACAACGGCCTGACCGGCTGCAAGGAGGGCTGCGCCGAGGGCGAGTGCGGCGCCTGCGCGGTGATGGTCGCCCGCCCGGATACAGCTACCGACGGGGCCACCACCCGCTGGACGCCGGTGAACGCCTGCCTGCTGCCCGCCGCAGCCCTCGACGGGCAGGAGGTCGTCACCGCCGAGGGCATCGGCACCGCCGGTGACCTGCACCCCGTCCAACACGAGATGGCGGTGCGCGGCGGCTCGCAGTGCGGCTACTGCACGCCCGGCTTCATCTGCTCGATGACCGCGGAATACTACCGCCCGGAGGCCGAGAAGCCCTTCGACCTGCACTCGCTGTCCGGCAACCTGTGCCGCTGCACCGGCTACCGTCCGATCCGCGATGCCGCCCTCGCGCTCGGCACGCCTGACTCCCCTGATCCTCTCGCGCACCGCCGCGAGACCCCCGCGCCCTGCGCGACGCGCACGGACCTCACCGGCGGCGCGGCTGGCGCCTCGCGCTTCCGGCGTCCGGAGTCCCTGGAGCAGGCCTGCCGGATCCTCGCCGAGAATCCGTCGACCATCGTCGTCGCCGGTTCCACCGACCACGGCGTGGGCGTGAACCTGCGCGGGGAGCGTCCGGCGGACATCATCGCCGTGGACCGGGTGCCGGAGATGCGCGGCATCCTGCGCACCGATACCCACCTGGACATCGGCGCGGCGCAGACGCTCACCGAGATCGAACGCGAGATCGGCGGCGAGGTGCCGCTGCTCGGCCAGCTGCTGCCGCAGTTCGCCTCCCGCCTGATCCGCAACAGCGCCACCCTCGGCGGCAACCTCGGCACCGGCTCCCCCATCGGCGACGCCGCACCCGCCCTGCTCGCCCTCGACGCCTCCCTGGTCCTGACCAGTGCGGACGGCGTGCGTGAGGTGGCGTTGGCGGACTACTTCACCGGCTACCGCCAGTCCGTGCGCCGGCCCGGTGAGCTCATCACGCGCGTAAGAATCCCGCTGCCGCTGGCCCCGCTGACGGCCTTCCACAAGATCGCGAAACGACGCTTCGACGACATCTCCTCGGTCGCCATCGCCTTCGCGCTCACCGTGGAGGACGGCACGGTGACGCGCGCCCGCATCGGCCTGGGCGGGGTGGCCGCCACCCCGCTGCGCGCGCTGGCGACGGAGAATGCGCTGATCGGCGCGCCGTGGACTGCGGAGACCGTCGTCGCCGCGTCGGACGTCCTGCGCGCCGAAGGCACGCCGATGTCCGATCACCGGGCGAGCGCGGACTACCGTTCGGCGATGCTGGCGACCTCCCTGGAACGCTTTTACGAAGAAACCGGGGAGGTATCGCGATGAGTTTCCTCTCGCAGCGCCCCGCCGACCCGGTAGTCGGCGAGTCGCACCCGCACGAGTCGGCGTCCCTGCACGTCACCGGCACCGCCCTGTACACCGACGACCTGGTCAACCGGTACCCCGGCGTCCTGCACGCCGAGCCGGTGCAGTCGCCGCACGCGCACGCGCGCATCGTCTCGCTGGACGCCACGGCCGCCCTGGCGCTCGACGGCGTGGTGCGCGTGCTCACCTCCGCCGACGTGCCCGGCGTCAACGACGCAGGCACCAAACACGACGAGCCGCTGTTCCCCGAGGCGTCCGGCGGCGAGGTCATGTTCCACGGCCACGCGGTGTGCTGGGTGCTCGGCGAATCGCACGAGGCCGCCCGGCTCGGCGCGGCCGCGGTGGAGGTGGTGTACGAGGAACTGCCCGCCGTGCTCAGCCTCACCGACGCCATCGAGGCCGGCAGTTTCCACGGCGCACAACCGACCATGCTGCGCGGCGACGCCGCCGCGGCCCTGGCCGAGGCGGAGCACGTGCTCGAGGGCACCTTCGAGTTCGGCGGGCAGGAGCACTTCTACCTGGAGACCCAGGCCTCGTTGGCACTGCTCGACGAGAACGGCCAGCTGCTCATCCACTGCTCCACCCAGCACCCCACCGAGACCCAGGACATCGTGTCCCACGTCCTCGGTGTGCCCGCGCACGAGGTCACCGTGCAGTCGCTGCGCATGGGCGGCGGGTTCGGCGGCAAGGAGATGCAGCCGCACGGCTACGCCGCGGTCGCCGCCCTGGGTGCCACGCTGACCGGGCGTCCGGTGCGGGTACGGCTGACCCGTACCCAGGACATGACCATGACCGGCAAACGCCACGGCTTCCACTCCACCTGGAGCGTCGGTTTCACCGACGAGGGCCTGATCACCGGGCTGGACACCACCCTCACCGCGGACGGCGGCTGGTCACTGGACCTGTCCGAGCCGGTGCTGGCGCGCGCGGTGTGCCACGTGGACAACGCCTACTGGATCCCGCACATCGCCGTGCACGGGCGCATCGCGCAGTGCCACCGCACCTCGCAGACCGCCTTCCGCGGTTTCGGCGGGCCGCAGGGCATGCTCGTGATCGAGGACATCCTGGGACGTATCGCCCAGGTGCTGGGCCTGCCGGCCCGTGAGGTGCGCCGACGCAACTTCTACTCCGCCGGGCAGTCCACGCCCTACGCCATGCCGGTGCGCCACCCCGAGCGCGCCGTCGCCGCGTGGGAGCAGGTGCTCGAACACGGTGACGTGGAGGCCCGCGAGGCCGAGATCGCCTCGTTCAATGCCACGCACCCCTCGCGCCGGCGGGCGCTGGCGATGACGCCGGTGAAGTTCGGCATCTCCTTCAACCTCACCGCCTTCAACCAGGGCGGGGCGTTGGTACTGGTGTACAAGGACGGATCCGTTCTGGTCAACCACGGCGGCACGGAGATGGGCCA
Source organism: Corynebacterium sp. AOP40-9SA-29 (assembly GCF_052377405.1). Lineage (NCBI taxonomy): Bacteria > Bacillati > Actinomycetota > Actinomycetes > Mycobacteriales > Corynebacteriaceae > Corynebacterium > Corynebacterium sp. AOP40-9SA-29. The sequence goes on from NZ_JBQSWR010000001.1 coordinate 453,726, forward strand.
GGGCCTGCACACCAAGATGATGCAGGTCACCGCGACCACGCTGGGCGTGCCGATGACGCTGGTGCGCCAGTCCCCCACCCGCACCGACAAGGTGCCGAACACCTCCGCCACCGCGGCGAGTTCCGGGGCGGACCTCAACGGCGGTGCGGTGAAGGACGCCTGCGAGCAGATCGTGGCGCGCCTGCGCGTCGTCGCCGCCTCCGTGCTGGGGGTCAGCGCCGACGACGTGCGCTTCAGCCGCGGCCTGGTCACCGCCCTCGGCAGCGAAGAGTCCGTGACCTGGCAGTCCCTGGTGTCCACGGCGTACATGCAGCGCGTGCAGCTCTCCGCCAGCGGCTTCTACCGCACCGAGGGCCTGCACTGGGATGCCTCGGTGATGCAGGGCGAGCCGTTCAAGTACTTCGCCTACGGGGTCGCCGCCGCCGAGGTCGAGGTCAGCCGCTTCGACGGCTCCTACGAGGTGCGCCGGGTCGACATCGTCCACGACGTGGGCGACTCCCTCTCACCACTGATCGACCTGGGCCAGATCGAGGGCGGGTTCGTGCAGGGCCTGGGCTGGCTGACCCTGGAGGACCTGCGCTGGGACACCGGTGAGCGCCCGGGTGACCGCGGCACCGGACGCCTGGCCACGGCCGGGGCCTCCACGTACAAACTGCCCTCGCTCTCGGAGCTGCCCGGCGACTTCCGGGTGGAACTGTTGGACAAGGCGCACGAGTCCGGTGCGGTGTACGGCTCCAAAGCGGTGGGTGAGCCACCATTCATGCTGGCCTTCAGCGTGCGCGAGGCGTTACGCCAGGCGGTTGCCGCCTTCGGCGCGGGCCTGTCCGAGCAGGTGGAACTGCCGTCCCCGGCGACGCCGGAGGCGGTGTACTGGGCGGTCGAGCGGGCCCGGTCCCGGGTTCGGGTATGAGCTGGCTGTCGGACGCCGCGGACCTGCGTGCCCGCCGCGTGCCATCGGTCCTGGTGACGGTCGTGGCCCGTCGCGGCCACGCCCCGCGGGAGGCGGGCGCGAAGATGCTGGTCACCGCCGACGCCACGTCCGGCTCCGTCGGCGGCGGGAACCTGGAGGCCGGGGCGGTGCGGCGCGCCCGCGAGATGCTGACCGCCGGTGCGTCCTCCCCGGAGACAATGGACTTCGCCCTGAACGACAAGGTTCCCTACGACCACGGGCGCCAGTGCTGCGGCGGCGAGGTGACGGTGCTGCTGGAGATGCTGGATGTGCCGCCGTGCGTGGCCGTGTTCGGATGCGGGCACGTGGGCCTGGAGTTGGCGCGGATCCTGTCGCGCCATGACCTGGACCTGTGGTTGTGCGACTCGCGCCCCGCACAGCTGAGCGAGGCCGAGGCCGTGACGCAGGACGCTCCGGCGACAGTGGTCACGCGCCTGGCGGTGCTCGGCGAGGCGGTGGTCGACGAGCTGCCCGCCGGTGCGCATGTGCTGGTGATGACCCACGACCATGCCGAAGACCTGCACCTGTGCGATGCCGCACTCGCCCGCGATGACCTGGGGTCCGTGGGCCTGATCGGTTCCTCGGCGAAGTGGGCCAGGTTCCGTTCGAAGCTCGCCGAGGCCGGTCACGCCCCGGAGTCGATCGCGCGGATCAAGTGCCCCGTGGGGCTGCCTGACCTGGGTGGGAGCCGCCCGGCGGAGATCGCGGTCAGTGTGGCGGCGGACCTGCTCACTCGCCTGCCGTCGCGCTGAGCTTTTCCTCCAGCCAGTCGCGCAGGACCGCGGCGTGGGTGTGCTCGGTGTCCTTGCCGGCGAAGAGGAGCACGACGTCGCCCTGCGCCGCCGCCTCGCCGATGGAAGCGACGGCGGCTTCTATGTCCTCACTATCGGCTTCATCGAGTTCGGCACGATAGGCCTCACTGAACTCCTCCCAGCCCAGCGTGCCGTCGTGAAAGTCCTTGCGCAGCTGCGTCGACGGGGTGAGTTCCTTCGGCCAGCCGGTGAGCCCGAGACTGTCCTTCGACACCCCGCGCGGCCAGAGCCGATCGACCAGGAAACGCGGCGCGTCCCCCTGCACGTCATAGACCCTGGCTATGTCGATCCTGCCCATCATCCACCATCCTATTCGAACATTCTATTGACTGGTGTCCGGACCCCAGTGTACACTTCACCGTACAAACGGAAAAGGGGGAACCGGGGACATGACCACCACTGACGAACCACCCACAGTCGATATCGACGCTCTACAGCGCCATATCAACATCGTCGAAATGGGCCTGATCATCCACCTGCGCCAACTACCGGCCAGCGAACGTCTCAGCTCAGCACTGGCCCTACGCGGACGCTCCCAACACGACGCCACCCGCTTCGCACACGCAGGCGAACTCGCCGCACGCAACCTCGAACTCTTCTGCGCCGTCGTCACCACCGGCATCCTCGCCGCCGACCACCTCGCCCTGATCCGCCGGATGATCAACGCCCAACTATCCACCGTGCCCAAGGGTCGCCACGACGAGATCACCGCCTGCCTCGATGCCGCAGTCAACACCCACGTCACCCCGTGGCTACGCGAAACCACCCGACTGGTCACCCTGCAAGAACTCCGCGACCGCGTGCGCGCGGCGATACTGGATGCCGCCCCGGTGCTGGCCGACAACACCGCCCTGGCCCAGGAAGACACCGTCACCCTGAAGCGCCGCGGCAACAAGATGATCCTCACCGGCGGCGACATCGTCACCCTGACCGCCATCGACGACGAACTCGACAAGAAAGCCCGCGTCATGCTCGCCGACGCCCGCCGCCTTCAAGAAAACCTCCCCGAAGAAGAACGCTCCGAGCTACCGACCCGCTCCCAACTCAAAGCACAGGTCATGCTCGAACAGCTCGGCGACAACCCGATCTCGATGGAAATCCGGGTGCACCTCTACCGCGCGACGATCGATGGGGTGCACGGCACCGGGGCGGGCTACGTCGCCGGGGTCGGGTGGATCAACCCGGCCACCGCCGAACGCTTCGAAGGAGCCTGCGACCCGAAGAAGGTCAAGGAAATCCCCATTGACCCGCAGGACTACCCCGAGTCGCCGGGCTACCCGTTCCTACTGGGCCACCGCACGTACATGGAGGGCCGGGACGCGACCTGCCGGTTCCCGTACTGTGACGTGCCGGCCACACTCTGCGACAACGACCACATCATCAACTCCCCGCACACCGACCCCACCAGCGACGGGGCGACGCACCCGAGCAATGGGCAGAAGCTGTGCCGCCCGCACCACCGGCTGAAAACCGAGGGGAGCTGGCGGTGTTCCTCCCCCGATGGCGGGTTCACGATCCACTGGCAAGGCCCGGGCGGGGTGCGCTACACCACGCACGCGACCGGCCCGTTGGCCCAGGTCTATGGTCCGGACGTCAAGGACACCGGCCCGGCCCCCACCTTCGACGACACAGACGATGCCGGAGACACCACCACCGAGGAACCTCCCGACGAGAACTAACCCCCGCACCAACAAAGGTGCAGAGGCCAGCCGTCCAGACACGAGGAAAGAATAGGAGAACTACACCGAGAATCCATCGGCCATGGCGATGTCGTGCAACTCCTCAGAGACACGCCCCGCCAGGTTCCGGTCCTCCCACATCATCCGGACCACGGACTCACTGTCCCCGTCCGGCAGCGAGGGGACCCCGCCCACCAAGTCTTCACGGACGTGACGGAACACCCGGCACTGCGCCTCGCGGTGCACGAAAGGCACGGGTTCGACGTCGCGGCCGGTGTGGTGCTGCACGTCCGGGATCAGCCCCCAACAGCTGCGGTAAATGTCGTAGCCCTCGAGCTCCTCCCCACTGTCGAGCATCACCGTATCCGCCACGTGGATCCGGTCGTAGTTCGGCGACTCCGTCTCATCCACGCATGCCAGCTGTTCCTCGTCGAGGAAACTCACCCACATCGTGGTCTGCGCCCCGGGCTGCCGGTACGGCGCGGCGGCGATGTAACCGCGCGGGCTCACGTGCGCGGTGAAGGCGGTGGTGGTGTCCGGCACGCACGCCCGGATGAACGGCACCATCGGCGAGACCCCGTGCGACTCCAACTTCGTGAGCATCACCCCCGGCGAGGCATTCGACCCCACCGCCACCACGGGGGTGAGTTCCAGGTCGTCGGCGATGCCGACCATGCCGACCTCACCGGGGAAGTATCCCTCGGCGGTCAGCGTCCCGGAGGCGGTGGGCCAGGGTCCGGGGTACAGCCACGGTGTGGCCGTCAGGTCGACGTCGAGGCAGGGCGCGTGCTCAGGTGCAGCAGTCATGACATCATCCACCCTACACCAACCCTGCTCTCCCGTCCCACCAGTCACAGGATACGATCTGGTACATGCGTACGATGACCCGCCGGGACCAGATCTTCGACGCCGTGGACCGGCTCATCGGCCGGGAGGGGATCACGGCGGTGAGCATGCGCACCGTGGCCGCCGAGGCCAACGTGTCCCTGCGCCTGGTGCAGTACTACGGCACCGACAAGAACACGCTGGTCGCCGCCTCTCTACAGCGTCTCTCCGACCGCAGCATCCTGCGGTGGCGCGAGCAACGCCACCCCGATGACTCCCTACGCGCGGTCATCGAGGGCTACTTCGCCGCCACCCTGCCCGTCGACGAGGAGACCTGCGCCTTCCACCGCATCAGCGTGTCGATGGAGCTCATGGCCGTCACCGGCACCGAGCCGGCGGCCTCGGCCTACCGTCGTCACCTCGCAGCCACGGGCACGGAGTTCACCGACGCCTGCCTGACCGCCATTCCGGAACTCGGGGAAGACACCGCCGGCAGCATCGTGGACACGGCGATGGCCCTCGGCCACGGCCTCGGCTCGCTGCTGATGGCCGGACGTGTCACCGAAGACGCCGCGCGCGCCACCGTTGCCGCGATGGTCGCCGACCTGCCAGGCTAAAACAGGCTAGAACCGTTTCAGCAGGTCGTAGGCCTCCTGCGCCATGCGGGCGATGACCTCGCCCGCCGGTTCCTGCTGCCGGACCAGGCCCACGCCCTGCCCGGCGTGGAGCTTCTGGTCGTCGGCGTAGCGTCCGCCCGGGGCGCGGGCGGCGACGAGTTCGGCATCGTCCACCGTCCGGTCATCGGCGTAGCGGTCGACGAAGTCATTGCGCACGGTGCGGGTGGGCCAGGTGGTGGTGTCCCAGCCGACCTGCTCGGCGCGGTCGTAGATGCCGGTCAGCACGGTATTGCGCGCCGAGGCCGCCACGGCGGCCGCCTTGAGCTCCGTCGAGCCCATCGACTCGGGGGACGCCAGCAGCGCCGTGCCGATCCAGGCGGCGTCCGCCCCCGCGGCAAGCACGGCCGCCAGGCCACGTCCGGTGCCGATTCCGCCGGCGACGGCGACGGGCACGCCCGGGGCATGCGAGGCGGTGTGGTTCAGGACCTGCTGCATCAGGGGCATCGTGCCGATGCGTCCGGTATGCCCGCCGGCGTCGGTGCCCTGCACGCAGAGCACGTCCACCTCGGATTCCAGAGCCTGGCGCACCTGCGGCATGTCGTTGACCGGCGCGACCACGCTGATCCCCGCGGCATGCGCCCGCGGCACCCACGGCGACGGGTCGCCGAAGGCCAGGGAGATCACGGTGGGGTTGGCCTCGACCGCGGCGTCGAAGATCTCGTCGGTCAGCGCCCACACCATCAGGCCGATGCCGAAGTTTCCGCCCTCCCCGGCGATCTCGGACTGCTCCAGGATCCATTCCGGCGACGTCGAGGCCCCCACCCCGATCATGCCGAGCCCGCCGGCCCGGCTCACGGCGGCGGCCAGTTCACCACCGGCACGCCCGGCCATGGGCGCGCCGATGACCGGTAGGTCGATGCCCCACAGTCTGGTCAGCAGCGTGTGCGGTAGCTGTGTCACGGTGGTCCTTCCTTACGTCGCGGTGGTGTCCCCAGGGTAGCCTGGCGGCCATGGACATGACACTGAAAAACGCCAAGGACGTCAACACCGCCGCCGTCACCACCCTCGGCCTGATCGGGGGCTGGGTCAGCGCGCGCGAGACCGGCATCCGCCCGCTCGGCGGCGTGCTGCTCGCCGCGGCAGGCGTGTACGCAGGACGTACCTGGCTGGCCAAGGGCGGCCCCGCACTGACCGCCGGGCTGAGCACCGCCTACGTCGCCGGCTTCGGTCTGTCGCACCCGCTGGCCAAGAAGATGGGCTCCTGGCCGGCCGTGCTCACCGTCACCGCCGGCGTCGCCGGTGCGTCCTACCTGCTGGCGGACAGCAAGTAGGCACCCACCGTGTTCTCGGCGAGGGCGCGTAGCGCGTCGAGATGCGGCTCCACGTCGCCGGTGAAGGTCACCGGGTCGGCGGCCGTGGTCCAGCCGAAGCCGGTGGCAATTTTCTCCAGCGCATTCTCGGCACCGGTGGTGTCGTAGCCGCCGCGGATCCAGTAGGAGAAGGGCTTCTCGCGGCCCTGGTTCTCCAGGTACGTGGAGTCGAGGTAGTGCTTCAGCGCGCCGGAAATGTAGCCGAAGTTCGCGCTGGTGCCCAGGATCACCGCGGCGGCGTCGTGGAGTTCACCGGCGTCGGGTTCCAACGCCTCACGCTCGCGCACTTCTAACGCTTCATCGAGTTCGCCGGACGCTTCGCGCGCCGCCGCGCGTGCGGCGTCGAGCACGGTGTCGGCGATGGTGCGCAGCTTCTCGGTCGGACTGTGGTGCACGATCAGAAGGTAGGCCATGGACCCCATGATGCACGTATCCTGGGGGTCATGACAGGCACGACAGACGACACCCTGAGCACCGTGGTCCTGCGGCACGTCTCCTTCGAGGACGCCGGCACGTGGGAGGAACTGCTGCAGCCCCGCCACGTGGACGCCGGCGTGGACTTCCCGCCGGGCCCGCTGGAGGCCGACCTGCTGGTCGTCATGGGCGGGCCGGTGAACGCCGAGGACCCCGACTACCCGTACCTCGCCGACGAGATCGAACTCATCCGCGCCCGTCACGCCGCCGGACGGCCCGTGCTGGGCATCTGCCTCGGCGCGCAGCTGCTCGCACTGGCGCTCGGCGGGCAGGTCGTGCCCGCCCCGGCGGGCGTACCGATGCAGATCGGCTGGTCGCCGGTGACGCTCACCGACGCCGGGGCGTCCGGCCCGTTGCGTGCCCTGGAAGGACGTCCCGTCCTGCACTGGCACGGCGACCGCATCGAACTCCCCGTTGGCCGCGCGGCCGCGGCCGCCGGCGTGGAGCGCCTCGCCCACGACGAGAACACCCCGGTGCAGGCCTTCCGCTCCAACCACGCCCTCGGCCTGCAGTTCCATCCGGAGATCGACCCGGACACCTTCGAGCGCTGGCTCATCGGCCACCATGGTGACCTGCAGGAACAGGGTGTGGACGTCGACGAACTGCGCAGGGCGACCGCGCAGGAGGGCCCGGGACTGGTCGAACCCTCGCGCCAGATGGTGCTGGGCTGGTTACGCATCGTGGGGCTGATCGACTGATTACAGTGGGGAACATGAACTCACCACTGATCCTCCCCTTCAACGGCCGCGTGCCGCGCATCCACGCCTCCGCCTACATCGCACCGACGGCGGTGATCATCGGCGACGTGGAGATCGGCGCGGACTCCTCGGTGTTCTACGGCGTGGTCATCCGCGGCGACGTGGGGTCGATCCGTATCGGGGAGCGCACGAATATCCAGGACAACTCCGTGCTGCACGTGGACACCGGGGTCTCCAACGTGCTCGGCGACGACGTCACCGTGGGCCACCAGGCGCTGGTGCACGGTGCCAGCGTGGGTAACGGAACCCTGATCGGCATGTCCTCCTCCCTGCTCAGCGGGTCCACGGTGGGAGCGGGCACCCTCGTCGGCGCCGGGGCGACCGTCTTGGAGGGCCAAGACGTACCGGACGGCGTGCTCGCCGCCGGGCTGCCGGCGAAGGTGCGCCGCGAGCTCACCGACGAGGAGCGCGCCGGCCTGATCACCCACGCCGGGCACTACGTGGAGATCGCCCGTGGCCAGGCGGCACCGGAGCAGGCGATCAGCATCGACGAGGTGCGCTTCAGCTAAGCAAGTCCGCCAGGTCAGGCAGCCCGACCGCCGCGGTGGTACGCAGCGACCGGGTGGCCAACGGCGTCAGGTCGGTGTCCTCCGGGCTGATCTCGACGACGGGTACGCCGCGCGCCGCGGCGATGTGCGGCAGGCCGGCCGCGGGATAAACCACCCCGCTGGTACCGACGATGACCAGCAGGTCACAGGTCTCCATGGATGCCTCGGCGGCGGCGAAGGTGTCCTGCGGCAGTGCCTCGCCGAACCAGACGACGCCGGGTCGCACGAGGTCGCCGCAGGTGGCGCAGTGCGGCGGGCGCAGGCGGGTGTCGGTTTCCCGAAGCGACGGCAGTTCCGGCTCGGGTGCCGGGGCACCACAGCCGGCGCAGCGGAAGTCGAAGAGGCTGCCGTGCAGGTGGGAGACGTCCCGGCTGCCGGCGCGTTCGTGCAGGTCGTCGATGTTCTGGGTGGTGACGTGCACGTGCACGCCCGGGGCGTCCTGCCAGGCTGCCACCGCCCGGTGACCGGCGTTCGGGGCGGCGGCGCGGGCCTTCGCCGCCCGCCACAGGTACCACGCCCACATGGGGTCCGGGTCGCGCGACCAGGAGTCCACGCTGGCCATGGCCTGCGGATCGACGTGACTCCACAGCCCGGTGGTGGCGTCGCGGAAGGTGTCCAGCCCGGAGTCGGCGCTCATGCCGGCACCGGTGAAGACCTCGATACGTCGGGCGTCACGGACGGTCTGTGCCAGGCTCATGCTCCAAGGGTAGGACGTGTTCACCGGAAGCGTCCAGGGTGAGCGCCAGCGAGGAGATGTACTGCGTGCGTCCGTCCGGGCCGGGCACCGCGGAGGCGAGCATGTCCGGGCGCTCACAGGACTCGCCGGTGACCGCGCAGGTCAGACGGGCGTCCGAGGGGTTGCCGTCGGCGTCGGTCATGGGCAGGTCGATGCCGTCGGAGTCGCGGCGCAGGTACCAGCGCCCCTTCGTGACGATGGCCATGAGCGGGGTCGTGACCACGGCGATGACCGCGGCGAACAGCGGGGAGAACGGGGCGATGGTGTCGCCGAAGGCACCGAAGAACATGGCGATCGACACCCCGCCGGACAACAGCACCGAGACGATGCCCACCGGGTTGTAGTCGAAGAGCATGCCGCGGCGGAATTCCGGACGCTTCGGCGAGATCCCCAGCAGGTACTTGTTGACCACGATGTCGGCGGCCACGGTGAAGATCCAGGCGATGGCGAGGTTGGAGTAGAAACTCAGCACGAAGCTGAGCACGCTGAACATGTCGAACTCCATCAACGCTAGGGAGATCGACACGTTGAGCACCACGAACCACACCCGGCCCGGGTAGCGCTTGGTGGTGCGCGAGTAGATGTTCGTCCAGGCCAGGGAGCCGCAGTAGGCGTTGGTGGTGTTGATCTTGATCTGGGAGATGACCACCAGCACCACCGCGAGGGTCACGGCGAGCCAGCCGGGCATCATCTGGCGGTACTCGGTCATGAACTGGTTCACCGGCTCCACGGCGATGTCGGAGCCCTGCCCCACCACCGAGATCATGTAGACGGCGAGGAAGACGCCGATGATCTGCTTCGTCGCACCGAGCACCACCCAGCCGGGCCCGCCACAGATCACCGCGGCCCACCAGGAGCGGCGGTTGGCGTCCGTCTTCGGCGGCATGAACCGCAGGTAGTCGATGTTCTCGGCGATCTGCGCGGTCAGTGACAGACAGACGGCGGCGGCGAGCATCATCGCCGCGAAGGACACCGGCGAGTCGTTCTCACCGGTGTACTCCAGGAAGGTGCCCACCGACGAGGGCTCCTGCACGATGAGCACCACCAGCGGCACGAACATCATCACCAGCCACAGCGGGTTGGTCCAGGAATGCAGCTTGGACAGCAGCTTCATACCGAAGATGACCAGCGGAATGATCATCAGCGAACTGACCGCGTAGCCGGCCCACAGCGGGATGCCGAGGCCGACCTTGAGCCCCTGGGCCATGATCGCGCCCTCGGTGGCGAAGAGGATGAAGGTGAAGGACACGAAGATGAGGTTGGTGATGATCGAGCCCTTGTAGCCGAAGCCGGAGCCGCGGGTGATCAGGTCGAGGTCCACGTTGTAGCGCGCGGCGTAGTAGGCCAGCGGGGCACTGGACACGAAGATCAGCACGGCGGCGATGAGGATGCCGCCGACGGCGTTGGTGGTGCCGTGCTCCACGCCGATGGCCGCGCCGATGGAGAAGTCCGCGAGGTAGGCGATGCCGCCGAGGGCACTGGCCGCGACGGCGGCCGGCGTCCACTTTCGGTAGTGCCGCGGGGCGAAGCGCAGCGAGAAGTCTTCGGTGCCGACGGGGCTCGACGGGGTCTGTGCCGGCTGGGCGGCGGGCACCTCCGCGGTGGTGGTCGGTGTGGTCACTGTCTGTGTCATAGAGCAGGACGCTACGGTCGCCGTTTTTCCGGCACCCTCCCCGTGGGGTTTCGGCGAGGTTACGGTTGCGGCAGAGCGATCCACCGCGCCGCCGCGGCGCGGAACGCCGCGGTGTCGAGGGTTCCCGCGCCGGCCGGGATGTCGCCCAGCCAGCGGGGACCGCCGCGCAAGACGTCGAGTGTGGTGGACGTCGCGGCGTCCGGCGCGTCCGGTACCGAGCCGCCGATGACGCCGGCGCAGGCCACGCCCCGGTGTGCCAGGGCCTCGAGGGTGAGGTCGTGGTGGTTGAGGCTGCCCAGGCCGGTGGTGGTCACCACGACCACCGGGGCGTCGGTGCGCCGGGCGAGGTCGGCGACGGTGAATCCGCCGAGGTCGACGAGTACACCGCCGGCGCCCTCGACGAGCACGAGACGGTCCGGTGCGTCCAGCGCCAGTATCCGGCGGGCCGTCTCCTGCAGACCGGGCAGGACGACACCCGCGCGCCGCGCGGCGGCGACCGGTGCCAGGGGTTCGGGGCAGTAGGTGAAGCAGTGGGTGTCGGTGACGCCGGTGAGGGCGGTGACCGTACGCAGGTCGCCGTTGCCGGGCGCCTCGCCGGTCTGCACGGGTTTGACCACGGTGACGTGCAGGCCGTCCGCCTCCGCCCGGGCGGCCAGGGCGGCGGTGGCGATGGTCTTGCCCACGTCCGTGCCGGTGCCGGTGACGAGCAGGATCATGCGTCCACCGCCGCGACCATCGCGTCGGTGATGCGCACGATCTCCTCGTCGGTGCAGGTGAACGGCGGCATGGTGTAGAGCAGCCGGCCGAAGGGACGCAGCCACACGCCGCACTCCACCAGCACCGCGGTGACCGCCGGGGAGACCAGCGGGTCAATGGTCTCGACCACGCCGATCGCGCCGAGGACCCGCACGTCCGCCACGCCGGGGTGCCCGCGCAGGGGTTCCAGGCCCTCGCGCAGCAGCTGTTCGGTGCGGGCCACGCGGGGACGCCAGTAGCCGGATTCCACCAGGTCCAGTGCGGCCAGGGACACCGCGCAGGCCAGCGGGTTGCCCATGAACGTGGGCCCGTGCATCAGGGCCCCGCCGCCGTCCGGCGAGTCCACGGCCGCGGCGACACGGTCGGTGGTCACCGTGGCGGCGAAACTCATGAACCCGCCGGTCAGGGCCTTTCCCAGGCAGAGGATGTCGGGCGTGACCCCGGCGGCGGCGCCGACGAGCACGTCGCCGGTGCGTCCGAAGCCGGTGGCGATCTCGTCGAGGATGAGCAGTGCGCCGGTCTCGTCGCAGACCTCACGCAACCCGGTGACCAGGGCATGGTCGTGGAAGCGCATGCCGCCGGCGCCCTGCACCACCGGTTCCACGATGACCGCGGCCACGTCGTTGTGCTCCACCGCCGCGCGCAGTTCGGCGAGGTAGCGCTCCAGCACCTCCGGGGTGCTGCCGCGCGGTGGCGGGGCAGGCACGAAGACCTGTGGAGTGAGCACCCCGGTCCATAGCGAGTGCATGCCGCCGTCGGGGTCGCACACCCCCATCGGCCCCTGCGTGTCGCCGTGGTAGCCGCCGCGCCAGGTCAGGAAGCGGGTGCGCTCCGGATGACCCACACCCCGCTGGTACTGCAGCGCGGCCTTAAGCGCGACCTCCACCGACACCGAGCCGGAATCGGAGAAGAACACCGAGGTCAGCGGGTCGCCGTTCAGGTCCGGGCTATTGATCAGGCCGAGGAGGCGTTCGGCCAGTTCCGCGGCCGGGCGGTGGGTGAGCCCGCCGAACATCACGTGGCTCATCCGGTCGACCTGCTCGTGCGCAGCCTCCCGCAACGCCGGGTGACCGTGACCGTGGCACGCCGCCCACCAGGAGCTCATGCCGTCGATGACCTCACGGTGCCCGTCGGCCAGCCGCAGGCGTGTGCCGGACGCGGACTCGACCACGAGGTTCCCGGTCGCGCCGTGACGTGGGGCGTAGGGGTGCCACACGTGCCGACGGTCGGCGTCGGCCACGCGGGTGGCGTCCCACACCTCCGGGGAGTGTTCTAGGATAGTCATCACACCAGGCTATACACCGTTCAATGAAGGGACAACCGTGAGCGCACCGCACCTGCCCACCGCCACCCGCCTGCAGGTCTGGCGCGACGCCGGGCTCGGCCGCCACACCACCGACATCGCCACCGGACAGCACCCCGTGATCGAGACCGACGGTGGCGCGCGGCTGCTCTTCTCCTCCAGCAACTACCTCGGCCTGTCCCACCACCCCGCCGTGGTGGAGGCCGCGGTCGAGGCCACGTTCACCTACGGCACCGGCTCAGGCGGGTCCCGGCTCACCACCGGATCCACACCCGTGCACCGCGCACTCGAGGAGGAGCTCGCCGACTGGCTCGGCTACCCGGACTGCGTGCTGCTGAACACGGGGTTCGCCGCGAACCTCGCCGCACTCACGGTGCTGGCGGACGCTTCGGTGACGGTGTTCTCCGACGCCCACAACCACGCCAGCATCATCGACGGCTGCCGTGCCGCGCGCACCAACGGCGCCCGGCTGCAGGTCTACCCGCACCGCGACACCGATGCCCTGGCCCGGCTGCTGGAGCGGCGCACCACCGAACACGGACTCGTCGTCACCGACGGGGTGTTCTCGATGGGCGGCACCCTGGCACCCGTGGCCGAGATCGTCTCCCTGGCCCACGACAACGGGTGCGCGGTCATGGTCGACGACGCCCACGGCATCGGCACCGTCGGCGACGGGCGCGGCTGGGCCGCACCGGGGGCGCAGGACGCTCCGGACGTGCTGGTCGGCACGCTGAGCAAGGCGCTCGGCGCGGAGGGCGGCTTCATCTGCGCCGACCGCGACACCTGCGACCTGCTGCGTAACCAGGCCCGCCCGTTCATCTACTCGACGTCCTCCCCCGTCCCGACGGTCGCCGCCGCGCTGGCGGCGGTGCGCCTGGTGCGTGCCGACGAGTCACTCGTGCCGCGGCTGCAGGACAACGTCCGACGCCTCACCGACGGGCTCGGCCTCGTCGGACATCCGGGGACACCGATCGTGCCGGTGCCGGTCGGCGACGAACGGGCGGCCATGGCCGTTGCGGCGGAGCTGCGGCAGGCGGGTTTCCACGTGCCGGCGATCCGCTACCCCACCGTCCCGCGTGGCGAGGCGATCCTGCGGGTCACCGTGATGGCCACGCACACCGGCGCCCAGGTCGACGCGCTGCTGGAGGCGCTGGCGGGTGTGTTCAGTCCTCCAGGTCGGCGTCGAGGCGACGCTCGTCCCGTTGCCGCCCGCGCTGGGCGCGACGTCGGGTGGCCCATGGGGTGGCGACGCCGGCGATGACGCCGCCGGTGACCATCCCCGCCGCCGCAGCCGGATTGCCGTCCAAGGCGTGGACCAGGATCCCCGCGAGCATCACTGCCGCGACGGGGAGGATGACGGCCCAGTCCGACGCCGTCGGGCCGGTGTAGCGCGGGCGCGGGGCATGGCGGCGCATCCACCGTCCGGCGCCGAGCGCGGCGGCCGCACCCGGGACGACCAGCACCGCGAAGGACCACAGGGACAACGCCCCGGGCAGTACCCACGCCAGCAGGGCGGCCACCGCCATCGTCGACCACAGGCAGTACTGCAACCCCACCGTCGAGGCCTTGTGCGTGACCTGTGCCTGGTACTCGTCGTCGACGGCGTCTTCGGCGCGCCGGACGACGGTGTCGCCGTAGCTCATGACTGCTCCTGTTCCTGACCGAAGATCTGCTCGACGGTCTTCCCGAGCTCCCGGCAGATGTCGAGCGCGAGGTGTACCGACGGGGAGTAGTTCCCCTTCTCGATATTCGCCACGGTCTGCCGCGACACTCCGACGCGCTCGGCGAGCTCCGCCTGGGAGAGTTCCTCCCACCGTCGGTAGCGGCGGACCATATTGCCCGTCTCCATGACCCCTCCGGGACCTTCCGTGAATAACTGACACGTCACAATGTACATGATCCTTTACATTGTGCGCTACATTCTGCGCAGGTCCACGGCCGGACGCCCCAGCAGCCGCTCCCGCGCCAGACTGTGCACCCGCTCCACCAGCGCACGCACGCTGACGGGATCCTCCCCCGCCACGCGCACGGTGATGCCGGCATCGCCGACCATGGTGGACGCCGCGGCGGTGAGTTCCTCGCTGGCCGCCGGCAGCTCGGCGCGGATCTGCGCGAGCAGGCCCGCAACGTCCTCCCCCTGTGCCGGGACCACCAGCACCGTGCCCCACACCGGCCAGCGTGACAGCAGCATCTCCGAGCGCGCGGTCGCGCCGGTGGTGCACAAGGTGTCAGAGAGCAGCGGCCGGGCGTCCCGCGTCACCCGGAACCCCTGGGCGAGGACGTCGAAACCGTCGCGTTCGCCACGCGCCAGGCGTCCGGTGAGCATCACCTCCGCGGCCAGCAGTGTGCCCCCGGGCGCCACGTCGGCGTCGGTGACCTGCAGCAGGCGCGAGCCGCCGAAGAGGATCGTCTGGCCCGGCAGGTACTCGCACACCGCACCGTCGGCGACATGCAGGCTGACCCACTGCGAGGCCATGCCAGCGTTCATCCGGTGCACCGGGGTGCCTGCCTGCGTCGTCACCGTGGCACGGGCACCGGCTTCGAGCCGGACGATCTGACGGATCCGGTCGTTCTGCGCCAGCCCACCACCGGTGGTACGAACGTAGAGGAATGCCTCGCCGGGGTCGCGCGGGTCGATGTAGAGCGGGCGGGTGATCTGCATCGGCGCCTTGACGAACCGGGAGGTCACGCCGGTCATACCGTCGCGCACGCCGAGGCTGACATCGAGCACGCCGACTTTGCCCGGGCGTCCCACCGGCATCACGCCGCCGGAGCTGGCCTCCCCGGCGACCGCCGCCACCTCGTGCGGCACCGGCGGGGTCAGGTCCGCCGGATCCAGCGACCTGTTCACGCCCTGAAGCCCTCGAGCTTCTGCTGGAGTTCCTCCACGCCCTGCCCGGAGAAGCAGTCGGTGAGCACCACGGGGTTGCCGTCGCGCACGTCGACGGCGTCGGCGTTCATCACCGTCAGATCGCAGCGCACGTACTGGGCGATGTCGGTCTTGTTGATCACCAGGATATCGGACTCGGTGATGCCCGGGCCACGCTTCTTCGGCATTTTCTGCCCCTCGGCGGTGTCGAGCACGAACACGAACACATCCACCAGCGCCGGGGAGAAGGTGAGCGTGAGGTTGTCGCCGCCGGACTCGAAGAACAGGGTGTCGATCTCCGGGTGCTCGTCGAGCAGGTCAGCGGCGGTCATGAGGTTCATCGTCGGGTCGTCGCGCACCGCAGTATGCGGGCAGGAGCCGGTCTCCACCCCGACGACGACGTCCGGTGAAATCACGCCCTCGAGCTCCCGGCGGACGTGCATCGCGTCCTCCTGGGTGTAGATGTCGTTGGTGATCACCCCGACGTTGCGCCCCGCCGCCACGAACCGTGGCACGAGCGCTTCGATCAGGGCGGTCTTGCCGGAACCAACGGGGCCGCCGATGCCGATACGCAGCGGTGAACCGGATCCGGTAACGGGGTCGGGTGTACTCATGTGGGTCTCCTCTAACTCATGAACAGTCGGGCGGGGGCGGACTCGTGCGCGGCGGAGGCGAGGTCGCTGCCGGGGCTCGCGCGTCCCAGCAGCCGCCAGTCGCCGGACGCCAGCAGCCCGGCGGCGGTGTCGGCGCAGCGTGCGCTGAGCTCGGCGATCACCGGGTGCGCGGCGGTGATCGCGACCTGCGCACCGACGTGGTCGCACTGGCGCAGGCGCAGGGCGGCACCGGCCCAGCCGACGGCGAGGCCGGTGAGTTCGGTGGCCACCGCGGTGACCGCGTCCATGCCGTGGGACGCGTGTACCACCCCTGCGGCGACGGCCTGGTTGCCGGGTGCCTCCTTCGCCGCGACGGCCGCGGCGTAGGCGCGCAGGACGTCCGGCTGCGTCCCGCCGAGCTGCTCCTCGACCTGGCCGGTGACCAGCAGCAGCTGGCGTCCCACGCGGGTGGACGCCCGGCGCAGCTCGCCGGTGACCTTCGTCGCCGAGAGCTCGTGGTCGACGGTGACCAGGGTGGGCAGGTCGTCCGTCATCGCCGCCACCGCGGTGGCGACCCCGTCGCCAGGCGCGGCGGTGTGGCGCAGGTGGTCGAGCAAAACATCGGTGACCTGGGACGTCCCGCGAACCCGTCCGGCCTGCACCAGGCCCTCCAGCCCGTGGGACAGGGTGTAGCGCCCCGACGGATAGGCGGAGTCGGCGTAGGTCAACGCCTGCAGGAACGGGAGCATCAGAACAGGAAGAACCGCTGCGCCAGCGGCAGCTCGGTCGCCGGGGCGATCGTGGCGGGCTCGCCGTCCACGGTGACCTCGTAGGTGTCCGGGTCCACGGCGATCTCGGCGAGTCGGTCATTGCGCACCATGTCCTTCTTGCCGATATCGCGGGTGCCCGCGACGGGCAGGACGGTGGAGGTCAGGCCGAGCTGTTCGGGCACGCCGGCCTCGATGGCGGCGGCGGACATGAACGTCACCCGGGTGGCCTGCAGGGCGGTGCCGTAGTTGGCGAACTGCTCGCGGTAGATCACCGGCTGCGGGGTCGCCAAGGAGGCGTTCGGGTCACCCATCTGCGCATAGGCGATACGACCCTGGCGCATCACCAGGCGGGGTTTCGCCGCGAAGGAGTCCACCGGCCACAGCACCAGGTCGGCGAGTTTTCCGGGTTCGATGCTGCCGATATGCTGGCCGATGCCCTGGGCGATGGCCGGGTTGATCGTCATCTTCGCCAGGTAGCGCAGGACGCGGGCGTTGTCCGCGCCGCTGCCGACGTCCTCCGCCAGCGCGCCGAGCTGCTCGCGGCAGTGGTGGGCGGTCTGGAAGGCGCGGATCCACGACTCCCCCACCCGGCCCATGGCCTGCGAGTCGGAACTGAAAATGCTGATGATGCCGAGGTCGTGCAGCACGGTCTCCGCGGCGATGGTCTCGGCGCGCACACGCGAGTCGGCGAAGGCGACGTCCTCCGGGATGTCGTGGGACAGGTGGTGGCAGACCATCACCATATCCAGCAGCTCCTCCACCGAGTTCACCGTGTAGGGCAGCGTGGGGTTGGTCGATGCCGGCAGCACGTTGGGCATGCCGGTGACGCGCAGGATATCCGGGGCGTGCCCGCCGCCGGCACCCTCGGAGTGGAAGGTGTGCACCGGGCGGCCCTTGAAGGCGCGCGCGGTGGACTCGAAGAAGCCGCCTTCGTTGAGGGTGTCGGTGTGGATGGCGAGCTGCACGTCGAACTCGTCGCAGACGTCCATGGCGTTGCGGATCGTGGCCGGGGTCGCGCCCCAGTCCTCGTGGATCTTCAGGCCCGCCGCCCCGCCGCGGATCTGCTCGGCCAGGGCCTCCGGCAACGAGCCGGACCCCTTGCCCAGGAAACCGGTGTTGACCGGCATCCCCTCGGCGGCACGCAGCATGAACTGCACGCCGGACGGCCCGGGCGTGCACGTGGTCCCCAGGGTGCCCTCGGCCGGGCCGGTGCCGCCGCCGAAGAAGGTGGTGATGCCGCCTGCCAGACCGTGCTCGGCCTGCTGCGGGGTGATGTAGTGGATGTGGGTGTCCACCCCGCCGGCGGTGAGGATGCGGTGCTCACCGGCGATGACCTCGGTGCCCGGGCCGATGACCAGCTCCGGGTCCACCCCGTCCTGGGTGTTCGGGTTGCCGGCCTTGCCGATCTTCACGATGCGGCCATCGCGGATGCCGACGTCGCCCTTGACCACCCCGGCGACGGCGTCCAGCACGATGGTGCCGGTAATCACGGTGTCGAGCGCGCCGGACGCCGCCGTGGCGGTGGAGTCCTGCGCCATCCCGTCGCGCACGGCCTTGCCGCCGCCGTAGACCGACTCGTCGCCGTAGGCGTCGGCCAGGTGGTCGTGTTCGATGCGCACGGTGAGGCAGGTGTCCGCCAGGGTCACGGTGTCGCCTGTGGTGGGGCCGTAGATCTCGGTGTAGCGGGACCGGTCGATGCTGCTCATGGGTGTGTCTCCAGCTCGTCGTTGGTGGCGAGGAATCCCGGCAGGTCCGCCAGGGCGCGGGCCTTCACCGCCGGGTCGTCCAGCGGGCCCTCGACGAGCCCGGCGAAACCGTGCAGGACGCGCCGGCCGCCGAAGTCGACGAGCTCGACTTCGCGGGTGTCGCCGGGCTCGAAACGCACCGCCAGGCCGGACGGCACGGCCAGGTGCATGCCCCAGGCCGCCTCCCTGTCGAACTCGAGGGCCGGGTTGACCTCGAGGAAGTGGTAGTGCGAGCCGACCTGCACCGCCCGGTCGCCGGTGTTGGACACCCGCAGGGTGGTCGTGCGGCGCCCTGCGTTCAGCTCGACGGTGGCCGGCTGGTCGGGGGCCAGGCCATAACTGGCGGATCCGGACATGTGGGTCTCCTAGTGGTGGTGATGGTGGCCGTGCGAGTGGGAGTGGCCGTGGGAGTGACCGTCCTCGTCGCCGTGGGAGTGGGCGAACCCGGTGGCGTGATCCGCGAGCAGACCGGCGGCGATGCCGTCGTCATGATGGTCGAGCAACTGGTGCAGCGCGGTGTGCGCGGCCCGTGATGCGGCCGTGGCCAACGACGAGGGACGGAAGAGCGGGGTGGCCACATCGTCCTGTCCCAGGTCCGCGCGCACCTGCGCCACCCGGGTCGCCCCGAGCAGCCGCAACCGGTCACGGGCGGTGTCCACCGACGGCCACGAGCCCTCGAAGGCGACCTCCACCAGCAGGTCCTCGGAGAACTGCTGGGCCAGACGCACCCGGCGCAGCAGCTCGGCATCGGCGAAGGGGTCGACCGTGTTCGCGGTGAACAGCACCGCGTCGTGGTCCTTGGCCGAGGCGCGCAGGTGACGGCGCATCTCGGCGATCGCCCGCGTGCCGTCGATCAACGACGGTCCGAGCACCACCGTCGTGCCGGAGCGGCGTTCCCACGCCAACGCCTGCGCCGCCTGCGTCACCGACGTCAGCGCCCGGCCCGTCCCCGCGGGGACGACGACCAGCGCAGCGTCCTGCGTCTTGGCCTGCTCGGCATGACGCGCGAGCTCGCGCGGGCCGGTGACCACCGGCACGCCCGTGGCGTCCTGCAGGACGGCCGGGGACGGCGCCTCGGCGCCGGCGTAGAGGACCGTGACAGATTGTGCTGAGTGCATCCCCGCGCTCACAGGCCGATCGGGTCGTGGACGCTGACCAGCTTCGTCCCGTCCGGGAAGGTGGCCTCGACCTGGATCAACGACAGGCGCTCGCGCACCCCGTCCTGCACGTCCGCGTGGCCGAGCACCTGCGTGCCGATCTCCATCGCCTCGGCAACGGTCCGGCCGTCGCGCGCGGCCTCGATGACGGCCTCGCTGATCAGCGCCGTCGCCTCCGGGACGTTGAGCGTGAGCCCCCGGCCCCGGCGCCTGCGGGCGACCTCGGCGGCGGTGAAGATGAGGAGCTTGTCCTGCTCCCGGGGGGTGAGATCCACGGTGCGTCCTAGGTGTTTGTGCGGGGGTTGCGCGGGGTCAGTGCGTGCTGCGTACCCACCCAACGGTAGCGGCGCACGGCCGTCGGCGGGGACGGGGCCGCCGAATTTTAACCCCGCGGAAACACGGGGCCACGGGGACGCGGGGAACTACAGCTAGCTGTCCCCTTCGATGATGTTCTTCAGCACGCCCGTCGCGCCCATGCCATTGGGCCAGCCCGCGTAGAACGACAGCTGCAGCAGGGCCTCCTTGAGCTCCTCGTCGGTGACGCCGTTCTGCCGGGCGAAGTCGAGGTGGAACTGCAGCTGGTCCATCTTCCCCAGCGCGGTCAGCGCAGAAATGGTCACCAGACTGCGGTCGCGCTTGGACAGGCCCTCGCGCTCCCAGACCTCGTCGAACAGGACTTTGTCGGTGTAGTGCACCATGCCGGGCGCGAAGTCGCCGAAGGCGTTCTGCCCTCCGGTCCAGCCGGTGTTTTCGGTGTTGTCTGTCATGTCAGCTCCTGTGGTGTCGGGATCCTTAAGTGCCCTCTCCAGTAAACGCTTCTCTCGGCGTGCTGTGGGGTGGCTGCGCACAGGGGTAGTGGAAAGGATGAGTAGTGAGGTCAGGGCCTTGATGGTGCTAGCGTCGAATGTATCTCCACCTGAAGTAGCCACCCGAAGCCTTGTCCACTGAGGTGAATCGACATGTCTCCCAGCATCCGCAGCTACGGCTCGGCCCTCCGCACCAACCACGTAGCCAGGGTCCGTCGGCGCATCCTCGATGCCGCCGCGAGCTGCTACGCCACGAACGGCTACCCCGGAACCACCCTGACGCACATCGCCAGGGAGGCCAGAGTCTCCATCGACACCGTGCTGACCGTCGGCCGCAAGCGGGAACTCCTGGTCGCCGCCTTCCAACAGGCCTACGCCGGTGCCGAAGGCCAGAACTCCCCCGCAGACAACGAGGATGCACCCGGTATCGCCGCGGTCCCCGACCAGGGCAGGTACCTGGAGGCCGTCGCCTCCTTCGTTGCCGCGGCAAACGCGCGCACCAGCATGCTGTGGGGCGAGCTGCTCTCCGCCGCCAACTCCGACGACAAGATCGCCGAGTCGGTGAGCACGCTGCTCGCCCGCCGGCGCGACGACTACCGCGCCCTCGCGACCTCCTTCATCAGCAGGGGGCTAGTGTCCTGGCGCGCCAATGAGCAGGAACTCGACGAGCTCGCAGACGAGTTGTCCTTCCTGTGGTCCCCGGAGGCTCACCGCCAGCTCGTCCTGGGCTCGGGGTGGTCGATGGAGAAGTACACCCGCTGGCTCGTCGAGTCGGTGCAGCGGCAGTTCGCGTAGCTCAGTCGGCGAGGAACTCCAGCAATGAGGCGTTGAACTCCGCGGTGTGGCTGTCGTTCAGGCCGTGAGGCGCGCCCTGAATCACGGTCGTCCTGCTGTGCGCGACGGCCTCGGCGGTGCGCTTGCCGGACCCTTCGAAGGGCACGATGTCGTCGGAGTCCCCGTGAATGATCAACGCCGGGACCTCGATCTTCGGTAGGTCATCGCGGAAGTCGGTGGTGCCGAACGCCTCCATGCAGCCCAGGGCGGCATCCTGATCGCTCTGCTGCGCCAGGCGCACCGCGTCCTTCCTGGTCGCCTCGCTGACCTTGAGGTCGTCGCCGACGGAGTAGAAACCGGTGGTGAAGTCCTCGAAGAAGGCGTCGCGGTCGGCGCGCAGGCCGTCCTCCATACCCTTCGCGGCGTCCTGCGTGAGCGGTCCGTCCGGATTGTCGTCGCCGCTCATCATGAACGGCGGCACCGCCGCGGCGAAGACCACACTGCGGATCCGCGAGGTGTCACCCACGCTGAAGTAGCGGGCGACCTCGCCGCCACCCATCGAGAAACCGACGAGGGTCACGTCGGTGAGCTCGAGGGCGGTGAGCACGTCCTCGAGGTCGCGGGCGAGGGTGTCGTAGCCGTAGGCACCTTCCGGAGTGTCCGGCTTGCCGGAGCGTCCGAACCCGCGGCGATCGTAGGCGACCACGCGGTAGCCCTCCTTGCGCAGGACCTCCGTCTGCGCCGACCAGGACTCCGCGGACAACGGCCAGCCGTGGATCAGCACGACGGTGCGTCCCAGGTCACCGGCCTCTCCACTGTCGTCGACGTGCAGGGTGACCCCGTCACGTGTGGTGATGGTGCTCATGGTGCTCGACCTCCTCGGTACGAGAGTGCTTTGCCCGTTCGAGGATACGGAACCCGGGTTATATCACGTGATATGTTCGAGGTATGACGAACACCATCCGCGAACTGCGCACCTCGGCCGGTCTGACGCAGGTCGAGCTCGCGCGGCGCTCCGGTGTCTCACAACCCAATATCGCGGCCTACGAAACCGGGCGCCGCGATCCTTCTGACGCCATGGTCGAACGGCTCCGGGCCGCCACGGTGCTCCCCCACGAGGCGCTGGCCACCCACCGCGACGACCTCCTGTACTTGGCCGACCGGCTCGGCATCCGCAACGTCCGGGTCTTCGGTTCCGCCGCCCGGGAGGAGGACCAACCCGGCAGCGACCTGGACATCCTCGTCACCCTCCCGCAGGACACCGGACTCCTCGGCGTGGCGGCCTTCGCCGAGGCCGCCACCGACCTCCTGGGGGTCGAGGTCGACGTTGTCAGCGACGGTGGACTCGCTGCCGACCACCCCATCCTGACCACCGCTCGGGCGGTGTGAGCCCCCATATGAACGACTCCCACATGACCGGCCGGGCCCCGCGCAGGGACATGGCCGCTCTTCAGGAGATCGTCCGCCTCTGTGACCTTTGCGCCGAGATCGTGTCGCGCGGACGCGACTGGTACGAAGCCGACCCCGGCAATATTCCCGGACTGGCGGCCGAATCGGTGATCATCAAGATCGGTGAGAACGTCGCCCGGCTGAGCGCTCGAACGATCGACGCACGCCCTTCCGTCCCCTGGTCACAGATCAAAAGGATGCGGGACCGGCTCGCACACCACTACGAAGGCACCGACTACACGGCTGTGTGGAATACCTTGGCCCACGACGCCCCCGTCATCAGGGATTACATCACCGGCGTCCTCGAAGACTGGTGAAGACGGGTGAGGACTGGGGAGGACGGACCGTGCCGGTCACACCCGCACGAGCACCAGGTAGGTCAGGTAGATGGCATAGAACACCACCAGCAGCAGCCCCTCCCAGCGGCTCAGCTTCCGGCCGGTCCGGAACATCAGGACCACCAGCAGCGAGACCGCGACCAGCACAACCATGTCGACGCGCAGCACCTCGTCCGGCACCGGGATGCCGTCCGGGGCGACCAGCACCGTGGCGCCGAGGATGAACACGATGTTGTACACGCTGGAGCCGATGAGGTTGCCGACTGCCATGGACGCCTGCCCGCGCAGCGTGGCCACCACCGTGGTCACCAGTTCCGGGGCGGAGGTACCGATCGCCACGATGGTCAGGCCGATCAGGGCGTCGGACACCCCGAGCTCTGAGGCGATATCGACGGCACCGGTGACCAGCCAGTCCGCGCCGAGGATCACCAGGGCGATACCCCCGAGAAGCAGGACGGCGTCTACCGCGCCGCGACGCCAGCCGGCGGGCGGCGCGTCCTGCGTCTCTGCGTGGGCGGCGCGGGTTGCGTCCATTTTGGCGGCCTGCCGCGACAGTTCCTGCGCGCGCGACCGCTTCGTATACCAGAGGATCGAGGCGGTGTACGCCACCCCAACGAGCAGCAGGAGGACGCCGGCGGGCCAGGTCAGCGAGCCGCCAAAGGAGAGCACGAGCAGCAGGACCGCGGCCGCAGCGACGGCTGGCAGGTCCAGGCGGAGCATCTGGCGAGCGGTGATGATCGGCTGGATCGCCGCCGCCAATCCGAGCACGAGCAGCAGGTTGACGATGTTCGTGCCCACGATATTGCCGGTCACCAGACCCGGACTGCCACGCACCGCCGCGTCGATGCCGACGGCCAACTCCGGCAGGCTGCTGCCGATCGCCACGACGGTGAGCCCGACGACCATCGGGGAGATCCCCAGGCGCGCGGACAGTGCCGAAGCCCCGCGCACCAGCAGTTCCCCGCCTACGACGAGGACGGCGAAACCGGCGAGGAGCAGCAGCCAGCTCACGACAGGTGCTCAGTCTTCCTCGTGTGTGTGGTGCGCGTGCGTGTGATGCGCGTGCGTCCCGCCGAGGTGGTGCAGCAGCCGGTGGACGCGCTCATCGGTGAGCGCGTAGCGCATCATCCGTCCGTCCCGCGTGGCCGTCACGATGCCGGCGGCGGTGAGCAGCCGCAATGCCGCTGAGGCGGTGGCCGTACGCACCCCGGCGCGCTCCGCGAGCTCCGACATGCTCAATGTGCCGGGCCCCTCGTAATGCAGGACGGTGAGCAACCGCAGCCGGGTGGGGTCGCCGAGCAGACGGAACGTCTCCGCCCAGTCGTCGGAGAGTTCGCGCATGCGGGCAACGCCGGTGTCGCTGCTCTCTTGTGACCCGCTCATGACTCCGTACTGTAGCGAAACCCGGCGGAGTACACGCCGAGAAGACACCGAGAAGACACCGAGAAGACACAGCAAGAACCATTGCCGCGGGTGATTGCGTGGCATATATTAAACACATGGTGAATAAACCAGCCGTCACCGTCACCGACCTCCACGTGACCCGCGGAAAGCACCGCGTCCTCACCGGCCTCGACATCACGCTCCCGGCCGGCACCATCACCGGCATCCTCGGCCCCAGCGGCTGCGGGAAAACCACCCTGATCAGGTCCATCGCCGGAATCCAGATCATCCAATCAGGTTCAGTGACCGTGCTCGGTCAACCGGCGGGCAACGCCACGAACCGCGCGCGCGTGGCGTACGTGACCCAAGCCAGCTCCGTGTACCCGGACCTCACCGTGGCCCAGAACCTCCGCTACTTCGCCCGGCTCAGCGGGGTCGGGCAGGACGCCGTGGACGCGGCGGTCGCCAGCGTGGGGCTGACCGGCCGGGAGGGCGACCTGACCGGCAGCCTCTCCGGCGGTCAACGCACGCGCGTCTCCCTGGCGGCCGCCCTGCTCAGCGACGCCGAGCTGTACCTCCTCGACGAACCCACCGTGGGCCTGGACCCCGTCCTGCGCCGCGACCTCTGGGCGCTGTTTGCCGATCTCGTCCGGCGGGGGAAAACGCTGCTGGTCTCCAGTCATGTCATGGACGAGGCCGCCCGGTGCGACCGCGTGCTGCTGTTGCGCGAAGGCCAGCTGATCGCCGATGCCACGCCGGACGAACTGCGCCGACGCACCGGGCAGGACGACCTCGAGGAGGCCTTCCTCACACTCGCCGAAGACACAGGAAGGGCAGCATCATGACACGCACCCTCGCCACCGCGCGCCGTGTGGCCGCGCAACTCCTGCACGACCCGCGCACGCTGGCCCTCATCCTCGTCCTGCCGTCGGTACTGTTGTGCCTGTTCAAGTACGTCTTCAACGACAGCCCGGCAACCTTCCAGCAGGTAGGTCCGCAGATGCTCGGACTGTTCCCCTTCATCCTCATGTTCCTGCTGACCTCGGTGACCATGGTCCGCGAGCGCACCTCCGGCACGCTGGAGCGCCTGCTGACCACCCGCCTGCGTCGTGGAGAGTTCATCGCCGGGTACGCCGTCGCCTTCGGTGCGGCCGGGCTGGTGCAGGCCACAGTAACCTCCGCCGTGGGCATCCTGTTCCTCGGGCTGGAGGTCGACTCCCCGTGGGTGCTGGGCGTATTCGCCGTGGCCAACGCCCTACTGGGCACGTCGCTGGGACTACTGGCGTCCGCCTTCGCCCGGACGGAATTCCAGGCCGTCCAGTTCATGCCGTTGGTGGTGATCCCGCAGTTGCTGCTCTGCGGGCTGCTCGCCCCACGCGACAGTATGGCCGTGGTGCTGACCCGCGTCTCCGACGTCCTGCCATTGAGTTACGCCGCCGACTCCTTCACCCGCCTGACCCACGTGTCGGGCTGGAATGCCGACTTCACCGTGGACCTCGCCGTGGTGCTCGGTTTCACGGTGGTCTCGGTGGCGCTCGCCGCCCTCACGCTGCGGCGTCGCACCGCATGAGCGGGGAAGGACGCCAGGAAGGACGCCCCGAGGTACGCCGCGGTCGCGGCCGGCCCCGTGGTGGCGGCGCCGCGCGGACGCAGCAGACACTCCGGGACATCGTCGATGCCGCCCGGCGGCAGTTCGCCACGCACGGTTTCCGTGGCGCGTCCGTCCGGTCCATCGCGCGGGAGGCCGGGGTCGACCCGAGCCTGATCAACCACCACTTCGGGGACAAGGCCCGGCTTCTCGTGGCCACGATGGCCCTGCCGTTCGACCCGGTGGACCGGATCGAGACAGCACTGGACGGGCCACTGGAGGACCTCGGTGCGCGGCTGGTGCGCACATTATGTGAGTCCTGGGACCCGCACCGCGACGTATTCACCGCGGCGGTGCGCAGCGCGCTCGGCGGTGCCGGTGGCACTGCCGCTACCACCAAGCCCCCGCTACTGAACTTCGCCGAGGACGTGGTGACGGGGCGGATCGCCGCACGACTGGACGGTCCGGACGCGGCCCTGAGGGCGTCATCGGTGGCCAGCCAGCTCATCGGCCTCGGCCTGATGCGCTACGTCGTCCGGGCCACGCCACTGGCGGAGGCGGACGTCGATTCCGTTGTCGCCGTCCACGCTCCGGCGGTACAGGCGACCATCGAACCCATAAGCCGGTGATTTTATGACTCTTTATGAGTTGGCGAGTCATAAAGAGTCATAAAGAGCACCGCGGTAGACTGTCGGCATGCAGCCGAGCCCATACACACCCGGTTCCGTCAGCACCAGCGTCCCCGGTCGACGGAAGAACATCGAGGATTTCCGGCAACAGCTCGCCTACACGAGTCAGTTCCACCGACTCTCCGGCCAGATCAGCGTGACCGTGGGTCCACGCGGGATCGGCAAGACCAGCCTGCTGCGCTACCTGCAGGCGGAGGCACTCGAACTCGGCTTTCAGACGGTGTGGGTCACCGCCGGGGACGGAGCCTTCCTCCCCTCTCTAATCGAGTCCTTCAATCGCTTGTCCGCCGGATGGAAGGAAACCAGCCGGCGCCGACTCGCCGAGCTGCTGCACAACCTGACTGTCACCGTCGGGGGAATCAGCCTGTCCACCTCCCCCGGGCGCGAGCCTTCAGGTGTGCCCGCCAGTGCTGGCAGGGCGCTCCAGGACGTGATCTCCGGCGCCGCCCAGTCCGCCGTCGACGACGGAGCACTCGGCCTCGTCCTGTTCGTCGATGAAATCCAGTCCGCCGACGTCGAGGGCCTCCGCGCCCTGGCCTACGCGTGGCAACACATGCAGTCCGAGAACCCCGACCTCCCGGCGATCGCGGCTGCTGCCGGACTGAGCCACTCGCAGGACGTGATCACCGACGCGGTCAGCTTCGCCGAACGCTTCCGTTACCCGCGGCTCAAAGACCTCGATGATGTCGCCGCACGCTCCGCCCTCATCGCCCCTGCGGCGGACGGTGGTGTCGAGTGGGACGAGGGCGCACTTACCACGGCACTTCACGAGGCACGTGGCTATCCGTACTTCATCCAGCTGCTCGGGGACGAGTCCTGGAAGGCCGCCCACTACCCCGATCCTGACTCACGGATCAGCGCCGAGGATGTCCACACGGCGATGGACGAGTACCGCACGGCACAGGCCGACTTCTTCCGCGCCCGGTGGATGAAGGCCACGGACGCTGAGGCCCAGATGCTGCTGGCCATGGCCTCCCTTGGAGACACGGGGATGCGACGCAGGGACATCGCCGATCGGATGGGACGGACCACGAACGACATCAGCATGGTCCGCAGGTCCCTCATGGACAAGGGCATCATCCAGTCCAGCGGATTCGGGGAACTGAGCTTCACTGCGCCCGGCTTCGCCGACTTCGTCCGCGAAGAACTGGACTCCCGGGAACTCTGACCCACCGTGTTTCCCGCACGTAAAACCTTCATTCAAACAGTCCCTTGAATATGCGAATGAGGCTTCCCGGCCGGTAGCGTGATCCCCCGTGAGCACCACAGAATCCCCCGGGAGCAATACCGCCGGACGCGCCGCCAGCGACGTGCTCGGCCACGCCGCCGCACGTCGGCGCGCGCTCTCCTGGACCGCGGCTCTCACCGTCGCGCTACTGGTCACGCTCGTCTTCAGCGTCGGCTTTGGATCAGTGTCCGTCTCCCCGGCCGACTCCGCACGCATCCTCGCCCACCACCTCCTCGGCACCGGGCTGGAGGCACAGGACGGCACGGACCTCGCCCGGCACGACGCCGTCATCTGGACGATCCGCGCACCGCGGGCCGTCCTCGGGGCCGCCGTCGGTGCCGGCCTCGCCGTCGCCGGAGTCGTCCTGCAGGCCACCGTGCGCAACATCCTCGCCGACCCCTACGTCCTCGGCGTGAATTCCGGGGCCTCCGTCGGCGCCGCGACCGCCATCCTCACCGGCGTCGGGACGGGGATGGGCGCCGGCGTCGGCGACTACATCCTGCAGACCAGCGCCTTCCTCGGCGCCGTCGTGGCGTCCTTCATCGTCTTCGGCGTCGCCCGCTCCGGCGGGCGCATCACCCCGACCCGCCTGATCATGGCCGGCGTCGCCATCGGCTATGCGCTGTCCGCACTGACCAGCTTCCTGATCTTCGCCTCCGACTCCGCCGAGTCCTCGCGCTCCGTGATGTTCTGGCTGCTCGGCTCTCTCGGCCTGGCGTCCTGGGCCGGCCCCCTGGCCGCCGTGGTGGTGGTCGTGCTGGTGGTCACCGCACTGCTGCTCGTCCTCGGGCCCCGCCTCGACGCCCTCACCGCCGGTGACGACACCGCCCTCACCCTCGGCGTGAACCCCGAGCGCATGCGCATCCTGCTGCTCGTGCTGTCGTGCCTGCTGGTGGGAACCGTGGTGG
Source organism: Corynebacterium sp. AOP40-9SA-29 (assembly GCF_052377405.1). Lineage (NCBI taxonomy): Bacteria > Bacillati > Actinomycetota > Actinomycetes > Mycobacteriales > Corynebacteriaceae > Corynebacterium > Corynebacterium sp. AOP40-9SA-29. The sequence goes on from NZ_JBQSWR010000001.1 coordinate 482,483, forward strand.
CGATGGCCGGATCCATCGGCTTCGTCGGTCTGGTCGTCCCGCACCTCGCCCGACGCCTCGTCGGCGGTGCCCACCGCGCCGTGATCCCGGTCAGCGCACTGCTCGGCGCCATCCTGCTGTGCTGGGCCGACATCGGCTCGCGCACCCTGCTCGCCCCGCAGGAGATCCCCGTCGGCATCATCACCGCCCTCGTCGGCGCCCCCTTCCTGCTCATCCTCGTCCGCCGCATGCACCACGGAGTCGCCCCATGAAACGTCCCGCAACCACTGCGCCCACCGTGACCACCACGCTGGTCCTGGCGTCCTCCCTGCTGCTCGCGTCCTGCGGCAGCGGCGGTGCAGACGGTACCGGGGACGCCGCGATATCCGTGGAGAACTGCGGCGACACCGTCACCCTCGACGGCCCGCCGGACAACGTCACCCTGCTCAAACCCGCCGCCGTGACCACCCTCGCCGACCTCGGCGTGCTCGACCGGGTGGGCAACCGCGCTGGCCAGTACCCCGAGGAGTACTTCGACGACGCCACCAACCAGGCGCTGGCGGACATCCCCTCGATCACCGACAAGACCGACGAGTCCGGCCACCTGCAGATCTCCCGCGAGGAGGTCGTCGCCGCCGCCCCCGACCTCGTGCTCGGGGAGACCGACACGGTCAACCGGCAGACCCTGGCCAGCTCCGACATCCCGCTGATCGAGGAACCCGCCTTCTGCGACGCCATCGACGGCCCCGTCACCTGGGACGACGTGTGGGACCAGGTCCGGCTCTACGGCACCGTCTTCGACCGGCAGGACGCCGCGGCGTCCACCGTCGCCGACCTGCGCGCCCGCCTCGCCGCCGTCGAGGAACAGTCGGCTTCCCACGCCGCGGCAGGACGCAGCGTCGCCGTGCTGTACCCCACCGTCGGCGGCGGCGTGACCTACGCCTACGGCGCCGGGTCGATGGCCGCCCCGATCGTCGCCTCCACCGGGGCGTCCAACGTCTACGGCGACCAGGCCGACCGCGTCTTCGAGGTCACCGCCGAGGACATCGTGGAGCGCAACCCGGACGTGATCCTCGCCCTGCACTCCGACGGTGGGGAGGAGCAGGTGCTCGACGCCGTCAACCAGATACCCGGCATCGACCGCACCACCGCCGGACGCTCCCAGAACATCCTGCCGATGCTGCTCAACTACGCCGAACCGCCCACCCCGCTGGCCGTGGACGGCCTGGAGAAACTCACCACCTACCTGCAGGAGAACCCGTGATCACCGCCGAGAACGTGCACGTCGACTTCGGCGCCACCCGCGCCCTCGCCGGCGTGGACCTCACCGTGCCGGACGAGGGCACCGTGGGCCTGGTCGGGCCCAACGGCTCCGGCAAGACCACCCTGCTGCGCGCACTCTACGGCTCGGTGGCGCCGAGCACTGGCCGCGTCCTGCTCGACGGCGTGGACCTGCACGGCGGCCGACACGGGAGCCGACAGAGGGACGTCGCGCGCGCGGTCGCCGTCGTCGCCCAGGAACGCGACGCGACGTCCTCCGGCATGCCGATGAGCGTCGCCGACCTGGTCATCCTCGGCCGACTGCCGCACCAGGGACGCCTGCCGCGCACCAGCGACCATGACCGCGCCGTGGTCACCGGCGCCCTCGACGCCGTCGGCATGACCGACCTCGCCCGGCGCGACCTCGCCGAACTCTCCGGTGGCGAACGCCAACGCGCCCTCATCGCCCGCGCGCTGGCCCAGCAGACCCGCCACATCCTGCTCGACGAACCCACCAACCACCTCGACGTGCGCTACCAGCACGAGATCCTCGAACTCGTCGCCGGACTGCCCGGCTGCGCGGTCGTGCTGCACGACCTCAATCTCGCCGCGCGCTACTGCACCCACCTCGTGGTCCTGGACCGTGGCGTTGTCGTCGCCGAGGGGACGCCGGACGAGGTGCTCGTCCCCGCCGTCCTGGAACCCGTCTACGGCCGGCGCGTGACACGCGTGGACATCGACGGCGAGATCACCCTGATCTTCCCCCGCAGCACCGACCGTGCCGCCGACCGCGGACTGGTGGGTCGGCCATGAGCGTCTCCACCCCGCAGACTCTTCAAACCCTGCAGTCCCACCTGGACTCGTACTGGTCTGGCCGCGCCGCCGACTACCACGACCACCAGGTCAGCGGGCCGCGCGCGCCGTTGGACCGGCAACTGTGGTCGACGGTGTTCGGGTCACGCCTGGGAGGCGCTCGGGGTGGTGGTGCGTCCGACGTGCTGGACGTGTTGGACGTAGGCACTGGGTCCGGATACCTCGCCAACCTGCTGGCGTCCGCCGGGCACCGGGTGACCGGGCTGGACAGCTCGGCGGGGATGATCGCGGTGGCCGGGGCGTCCGGCGGTGGTGCGCGGTTCGAGGTCGGCGACGCCCACGACCCGCAGGTCGGAGAGGTTGACGGCGTTGCTGGCGTTGCCAGCGTTGATGCCGTGGTGAGCCGCTATGTGCTGTGGACGCTGCCCGACCCGGTCGCCGCAGCACGGGCGTGGCGACGGATGCTGCGCCCCGGCGGGGTCGTCGTCGCAGTGGACGCCACCTGGTTCCCCCACGGTGTCGACCCGTCGATGAAGGTGCCTTCGGAGGACGGGGAGGACGCCTTCACCCGCACCTACTCCCCCACCACCCTGGACGCGTTACCGCTGGCCACCGCCGCCGACACCGCCGAATTCGGTGCGGTCTTCCGCGAGGCCGGGTTCACCTCCGTGGAGGTCGACCCGCTGCCCGAGGTCGCCGAGCTCGACCGGCGATTCGGAGTCGCACCCGGACACGAGTCACGCCCGCACGTGGTGGTCACGGCGCGGGGTTGAGGGCTAACTCCATCCGTCTATCTCCCATAGACATTGATTGTCTAACCTGACTAGACTTCAGGTGATGGAGAATATGACCGAGTACACCGCCACCGTTTCACCGGATGGCACCGGCTGGATGGTCCATGTCCCCGACCTTGACCGCGTAACGTATGCTCCCCACCTCCGCGACGTGGAGGGAATGGCCGTCGACCTCATCGAGATCATGACAGGGGCAGGAGCGGACGAGATCACCCTGGACATCGCCTGGCCCGCTGAAATATTGGTCGAACTCCAGTCACTCGACAGCGCCCGGCGTGCTGCAGGAGAGGCGCAGGAGAACCTCACCAGCACCCTCAGGTCGACCGTGTCCCGGCTCCATGAACGAGGCACCAGCTACCGCGACATCGGCAGTCTCCTGGGACTAAGCCATCAAAGAGTGGCGCAAATCTCCGCGGGTCGCTAGACCCAACAAATGCCATACCGCCGATGTCAGCTGAGTCATGCCCCAGGGTGAAAAATGGCGTTTTTTCACCCTGGGGCATGACTTAGGTGACAGGTGATCTGTCAGAGGATCTGTCAGCGACATCCCCTACCCGATAAAGCGCAGCACGCCCTCGGCGATCAGCGTCGAGGCCAGGTAGGTCGAGACGATCACGACGATGCCCACCGGGATGATCTTCCAGCCGATCTGGCGCAGCAGCGGGATGTCCTTGCCGATGCTCAGGCCCGCAACCGCCAGCATCATGGTGATCACCGACAGGAAGTCCACGCTGGAGGACACCTCCAACAGCCACGGTGCCACCGGGGAGGCCGGCACGGTGAGCAGCGTGCCCACCGTGATGACCACGATGATTGCCGGCAGCTTGCCGCGCGTCAGCTTCGCCACCCCAATACCCGCGGCGGTCAACAGGCCAATCGCCACAAAGGTCAGCACCATGTCCCAGGAGAAGCTCCCCGAGGCCACCACCGACACCACAATCCCGGCGACGCTGATGATCGCCAGCGAGACCCACAAAGGCAGTCTCACCAGCGGCGCATCCGTCACCGCGGTGGCCAGCGACTCGGAGGTCTTCAGGGCCTTCGACGATTTCCCGGCTGTCCCGGCTGTCCCGCCTGGCTCCTTATCGCCCTGGCGTCGCGTGAGGAAACGGTAGAAACGGTCCGCCAGCGGCAGGGCGACCCACATGCCCAGGTACACCCCAGCGATCGAGGCGATGAGATTCGCCGTGGTACTCAGCGCCAGGATCTGGTCGGCGAACTCCGGGTGTGCCGCGGTCACCGAGGCAGAACCGGCGGCCATCATCGAACCCGATCCCACGCCCGCACCCATCGCCAGCGCCCGCCAGTCGAAGATGCCCAGCGACGACGCCAACGACGCGATCATGCTGATGATCACCGCGCCGAACACCGAACCGAAGATATACATCGACAGCACGCCGCGGTACTGCTGCGAGTTCGTGCCGAAACGTTCCGTGACCATGGCGAAGGCACCCTCGCGGTCGACCGAGAACGTGGCACCGACCGTCGCCGAGCCCATGCGCAGCATCACTGCCAGCGGCAGGGCCAGGCAGATCGGCCCGATGATGTTGCCCACCTCCTGCAGCAGCAACGCCGGGCCGGCGTCCAACAGGAAGGGGATGTTCGGGCCCAGGGTGAAGGACAACCGGGCAACGAGGACGAGCACCGCAACGCCCATGATCACATTCGCCACATGCTGCAGGTCGACCGGCAGCGGGCGTACTCGCTGCACCGACACCACAACCCCCATCGCCAGCGCCCAGATCATCGGCAACAGGGTCAGAGCGGCGATACCGAGGGAGATCTCGAGGGTGCCGATGGCCTGGGCGATCGCGGCGATGACCACGATCAGCCCGCCGACCAGCCACAGGCCGCGGTCGCGCAGCCGTGGGGCGATGATGCGCGGCGGCGCCGGGGCGTCCTGCGCGGTGTCGGTCGTCGTCGTATCTACCGGTGGTGTCGGTGGTGTCTCGCTCATGGCTTCGGTCTCTTCTCGTGGTGAGTTCCTGCGGCGGGGCGGTCGTGGTCGTCATCCTTGACGGCCGCTCCGTCCCCGGCGCGCGGGGATGGCGCGAAAGTACTCGGCCATGACCCCGAATACTCCCGTAATGCAGGATATGACCATTAATCGAGGAACAAATGCAGGATCAGGACGTAATCACCTTATGGGACGGGGACGGTACGCCCGGTCGCGTCACCGTCGGCGTCGAGCACGTGGCCGAGATGCTTCAACGAGCGCAACACCACCGACCGGTCCACGATGCGCACCCCCGGCAGCCGCTCCTCCAGCACCGCCTCCAGGCGGTTGACGTCCAGCAGGGACCGCAGCCACGCCGCCATGATCACGTTGTACTCACCGGTCGCGGTGACCACCAGGCGCACCTCGTCGATGCGGCTGAGCAGCGGTCCAACCTTCGCCAACTTATCGGCGGAGACCTGCAGGAAGTACCACACCGACACCGGCCACGGCGTGCGGGAGCGGGCGACATCGACGCGGATGATGTAGCGGTCGGTCGAGGTCAGCGCGGCGACGGCCTCGCGCGCCTTGCGGGCGGTGATACCCGCCGCCGCGGCGATGTCGGCGGTGGACGCCCGGCCGTCCACCGCCAGGGCGTCCAGCACGCCGGCGCGTTCGGCGGCGCTCAGCCGCGGCATCGTCGGTGAGGTCGCCGGACGCACCCTGCGGTGGATCTCGGCGACCTCGTCCTTCGACAGTGCACGCAGCTGCCACTCGCGCGCATCGGTGACGATCTGCGACACCAGGTGCGTGCGCACCCGCCGCACCCCGTCGAGACGGCGCACCCGGTCCAGCGTCCAGTCCGCCAGGCCGATGGTGCCCTGGGTCTGCAGGGTGACCATGATGTCGCGCGCGCCGGCGGTGAAGTCGATGGTGAACGCGCTGCGCTCCTCCACCAGCGCATCGGCGACGTCGAGCGTGCGTTCCGGACGGCACTCGATCTCGATCAGGGCGATGACCGCGTCCGCATCACCGCCGTAGCCGGTCACGTACACCACGCCGTCGGCGCGCAGCTGCGCCCACCGACGCGCCAGGGTCACCGGGTCGGCGCCCACCACCGGCGCCAACGCCGCCCACGGTGCGCGCGGGGCGACCTGGAGCGCGTGAACAATACGTTCATCGAGGGTACTGAGGCCCATTTCCTGCGGGCTAAGGTCGATTTCCGTCATTTCCCTGCTCATTATCGTCGGAATTGATCGTCTTCACTACCTTAGCCCCATAACGCCGCCCGACCGCCGTACCGCTCAGGAGCACCCATGAACGAGAACGTCACCGCACGCATCGACGCCCACCGCGACCGTCTGCTGGAGATCAGCCACACGCTGCACGCCAACCCGGAGCTCGCCTTCGCCGAGCACGACTCCGCCGCCCTCGTCGCCGCGGAACTGCGCGACGCCGGCTTCGACGTGACCGTCGGCGCCTACGGTCTCGACACCGCCATCGAGGCCACCTACGGTTCCGGCGAGTTCGTCGTCGCCGTCTGCGCCGAGTACGACGCCCTGCCGTCCATCGGCCACGCCTGCGGCCACAACATCATCGCCACCGCCGGGCTCGGCGCGGCCCTGGGCCTGGCGGAGATCGCCGACGAGGCCGGTATCCGGGTCAAACTCCTCGGCACGCCCGCCGAGGAGCACGGCGGCGGCAAGGTGCTCATGCTGCGCGAGGGGGCTTGGGAGGACGCCACAATCTCGCTGATGGTCCACGGCGGGCAGGACGCTGGCGACGGTGCCGACTCCCGCTGCAGCGACTTCACCAGCCAGGCCGTCGACCGCTTCAAGGTCACCTACACCGGCACGCCCGCCCACGCCGCGGCCGCACCGCAGAAGGGCGTCAACGCCCTCGACGCCGCGACGATCGCTCTGACCAGCATCGGCCTGCTGCGCCAGCAGCTCGCCGACTCCGTGCGCGTGGCCGGGGTGCTCACCGAGGGCGGCCACGTCACCAACATCATCCCGGACCACACCGAGGTCGACGCCGAGGTCCGCGCCTTCGACATGGACATCCTGGAGGACGCCAAGAGCCGGGTGATGAACTGCTTCGAGGCCGGTGCCCTGGCCTCCGGCTGCTCGTGGGAGTGCGAGCCGACCGAGCCGCGTTACGCCAGCCTGGTGCAGGAGCCGCTGCTCGCCGACGCCTGGAACACCGCCCTGGTCGACCTGGGACGCACCGTCGCCGCGCACCCCGGCAACGTCGGCGGCTCCACCGACATGGGCAACGTCTCCCAGGTCGTCCCCTCGATCCACCCGATGATCTCCCTGCTCGGCCACGAGGCCCCGCCGCACACCGTCGGTTTCGCCGCCGCCGCGGCCACCCCCGCCGGCGACGAGGCCGCGATCGTGGCTGCCAAGGGCCTCGCCCTGGCCGCCGCCACCGTGGCCACTACCCCCGAAACCAGGGCTGACCTGCTGGCCCGCCAGGCGGCGCGGCCCGTGGGGGCCACCACGGTAGAGTCCTGACGATGTCAGCTACGTCGATCACGTCAGCCACGTCGATCACGTCGGTGTACGTCTCCGCACTCGACCTGTTCTCCATCGGCATCGGCCCGTCGTCGTCCCACACCGTGGGTCCGATGCGCGCCGGTGCGGACTTCGCACGCCGCGCCGCCGCCCTGCCGGGCCTCACGCGGGTACGCGTGCAGCTTTACGGCTCGCTGTCGGCGACCGGACACGGGCACGGGACGCCGGACGCCGCGGTCGCCGGGCTCGCCGGCGCGCAGCCGGAGACGTGCGACCCCGACGCCGTCCGCGGCGCCTGGGGCAGGCTGAACAACGACTCCCACCTGCTGGTCGACGGCTCCGTGGACGTGCCCTTCACCCGTGACGACGTGGTCCTCAACCCACCGTCCGCCGGCCTGCGCCACCCCAACACCATGGTCCTGCAGGCGTGGACGGACGGGGAGGCACCGGCTCTAGAGGAGACCTACCTCTCCGTCGGCGGTGGGTTCATCGAGCGCGTCGGCGAGCAGGCCGCCGAGGAAACGTCCGGCACCCCCACCGGTCCGGGCTTCCGCACCGCCGCCGAACTCCTCGCCCTGTGCACCGACGGGCGCAGCGTCGCCGACGTCGCCTGGGCCGCCGAGTGCGCCCGCCGCGACCCCGACGAGGTCACCGCCGGACTCGACGCCATCTGGGCGGCGATGCGCACCTGCGTGGACGCCGGCCTGCACACCGACGGCGTCCTGCCCGGACGCCTGCATGTCCCCCGACGCGCCGCGGCGATGCGCCGCCGCCTGGAGGACGACCCGGCCTCCGCCGTCGACGCCTGGCTGCACGTCTACGCCCTGGCCGTCAACGAGGAGAACGCCGGCGGCGGACGCGTGGTCACCGCCCCCACCAACGGGGCCGCGGGCATCATCCCCGCCGTCCTGCATTACATGTGGCGTACCACGCCGGACGCCACCCTGCGCGACGTGCGCACCTTCCTGCTCACCGCCGCCGCCGTGGGCTCGCTGATCAAGGCCAACGCCTCGATCTCCGGGGCCGAAGGCGGCTGCCAGGCCGAGGTCGGCTCCGCCTGCGCGATGGCCGCCGCCGGTTTCTGCGCCGTACGCGGCGGCACCGCCGCCCAGGTGGAGAACGCCGCCGAGATCGCCGTGGAACACCACCTCGGCCTGACCTGCGACCCCATCGGCGGGCTGGTGCAGATCCCCTGCATCGAACGCAACGCCGTGGCCGCGTCCACCGCCGTCACCGCCGCCCGCCTCGCGCTGGCCGGCGACGGCTCCCACATCGTCTCCCTCGACGCGGTCATCCAGACCATGCGTGAGACCGGTGCGGACATGAACGACAAGTACAAGGAGACCAGCCGCGGCGGCCTGGCCGTCAACGTGGTGGAGTGCTGAGAGCGCGCGCCGCACGCGCCGCGCTCACTCTGTCCCAGATCACGCTGCCCGCCACGAACGCCAGGCACGTCACCCCGAACAGCGGGGCGATGAACCCGTAGGCCACCAGCGCGACGACGAGCACCACGGTCCCTGCGGTCGGACGCTCCCAGCCGGTGCTGCCCGTCCGTCCTGCGTTCCTGCGCGGTGGTCCGGCGAGGCCTCCGGCGGGCCTGCGCCGCCACCACATCGCGTAGCCCCAGCACACCATCGCGATGATCGCCGCTGCCAACGCACCGAGCACCAGCTGGTTCGGCAGGCCGAACAGCGTGCCCATGTGCAGCTGGATCAGCCAGCCGGTCGCCATGGCCGCCACCGGCCAGTCGGCGAAGTCCAGACGCTCGGTCACCTCACCGGTGGCCCAGTCGATCGCCACGGCGTCGTTGGTCAGCCGGTAGGCCACCCGATCCTCCGTCGCCGTCCACGCCTGCCCCTCCGCACTCGGCGGGGTGATCGTCACCGGCGTGCGCAGCTCCTCCACCGCCGTCGCCGCGACGCGGTCGACCGAACCCTGATTCAAGCCGCTGACCCGCACCGGGGAGGACGCCCCGGCCGCGCCGCCGTGCCCGGCGTGGCCGGCGTGCCCGCCGGAAGCGGCGGCGGCGCTGGCAGCGTCCTGCGCGTCCGGTGCGTCCTGCATTCCCGGCAACGACGCAGACACCGACGGCGTGCCCCAACTCAACTTCTCCCGCACGTCCCCGATCGTGGTGCCCGCCACCGATGACCAGGTCAAACCCGTCACCGTGAGGAACACCATGCCCACGGCCACGAGCGTGCCCGTCGCCCCGTGCAGGCGCATCGTGCGCGTGCGTCCCCGACCGCCCGTGCGCAGCATGGCCCGCAGCCTCGCGGTGGACGCCCGGCCCGACTTCTGGCGCCGCCACCACATCACCACACCGCCGACGGCCAGCACACCCAACCAGCTCGCCGCGGTCTCCGAGTACAGCCGGCCCGGCTCGCCCAGCCACGCCGTGCGGTGGCCCTCGGCGATCCACTGTCGCAACGGCAACGACCCGGCACTGCCGTACTGGGTGGTGTCGCCGGTGACCTCGCCGGTCCACGGGTCGAGGAACACCGCCTGCACCGTGGACTCGGGCAGCTCCGGGTCGGTGAACAGGATGCGGGTCGTCTCGTCGTTATCGCCGAGGCGCACCCCGGACAACGCCAGGTCCGGGTGCTCGGCCTGCGCGGTGTCCACCAGGTCGCTGACCGGCAGCCGATTCCCCGCTGATGCACCCTCCGGTGCCTCGGCGGTGAGCATCGAATGGTTCATCACCTGCTCCACCGTGGGGGCGAACGCGTAGAGCAGACCCGTCACCGAGGCGATGAGGATCAACGGGGCGCAGAGCACCCCGGCGAAGAAGTGCAGGCGCTTGAGCAGGCCGTTCACCTGGCGGTCGTCGGCGCGCGACGGGGCACGTCCTGACGTGCGAGGAGAGTCCGGTGGAGTTCCGTGGAGAGTTGAGGTCACGGTGCAGTTGTCGGATCTGCAGCCCCTCCGGTTCCGATCCCTCCCGGCGTGGGGGTGTCACCGGGCACACCACCCCACCCCCGGACGTGATCCCGACGACGATACGGAACTCTTCTGACGATAGAACCGACTAGTAGTGTGACCCGCAACAGCGACTACCTCCACACCTTCCAGGAGTGTTCCCATGACCGTCACCACGACGCGACGCCTCGCCGCCGCCTCCCTCGCCGCCGTCCTCGCCCTCGGCCTCACTGCCTGCGGAAATGACAGCGACGGCGACGACAACGGTGCAGCGTCGACGACCACGGACCAGTCGGCCGAGCAGTCTGCTGACGCGCTCACCCTCAGCGACGGCTACGTCGGCGCGAAGGACACCGAGACCTCCATGACCGCCGTCTTCGGCGAGCTGACCAACACCACCGACGAGGACATCCACCTCACCCGCGTCACCGGTGACCTGGAGGGCGTCTACCAGTTCCACGAGACCGTCAACGGCATCATGCAGGAGACCGACGACGGCATCACCGTGCCCGCCAACGGCAGCGTCACGATGGAGCCCGGCAGCAACCACATCATGATCATGGAGAACAACGACGAGATCGCCGCCGGCGACGCCCTCACCCTCACCCTCACCGCCGAGGACGGAACCACCTACGAGATCGCCGACATCCCCGTGCGCGTGCAGCAGTCCGCCCACGAGGACTACGGCACCGGCGACAGCGACGGGGCCACCGACGATTCAGCTGAGCACGATGAGCATGCCGGGCACTAGTTCCCACCGCGTCACCCGCCGCGGCTTCCTCGGAGGCCTCGGCACCCTCGGCGTGCTCGGCGCGTCCGCCGCCGTCACGACGTCCTGCGCGCAGGACGCCGGCAGCACGCAGGACGCCGCGGCGTCCGGCGCGGCCGGGCCGTCCTCCGTGCCCTTCGACGGCACGCACCAGGCCGGCGTGGCGACCGCGCCGCAGGCGCACAACACCACCGTCGCGTTCACCCTGCGCGACGGTGCCGACCGCACCACCGTGCAACGCCTGCTGCGCATCTGGACCGGTGACGCCCGACGCCTGTGCTCCGGCGACCCCGTGCTCGCCGACCTCGAACCCGAGCTCGCCAGCGACCCCGGGAACCTCACCGTGACCTGCGGCTTCGGCCGCGGACTCTACGAGGCCGCCGGCATCGCCGACAAGGCACCGTCCTGGCTGAAACCCCTGCCCCACTTCACCGGCGACGCCCTCGACGACACCTGGGGCGGACGCGACGTCGTCCTGCAGATCTGCGGCGACGACCGCACCACCGTCTCCCACGCGCTGCGCGTCCTCGTGCGCGGCGGTGCCGACCACGCCCGGCCGTCCTGGAGCCAGACCGGCTTCCTCGACGTGCCCGTGCACGACGGCGAACCCGGCACCCCACGCAACCTCTTCGGCTTCAAGGACGGCACCGTCAACCCGCGCTCCGACGCCGAGTTCGACGCTCAAGTATGGAACGACGACGGCGGGACCTGCATGATCGTGCGCCGCGTGGCCTTCGACATGCCCGAATGGGAATCCGTGGACCGCGGCACCCGTGAGCTCGCGATGGGACGCACCATCGTCGAGGGCGCACCGCTGAGCGGCGGCGACGAGTTCAGCGACGTCGACATCAACAAAATCGGCCACGACGGCCTGCCCCTGATCGACGCCCACTCCCACGTGGCGATGGCCACCTCACGCAACGGCGACGCCGAACGCATGCTGCGCCGCGCCTACAACTACGACCTGCCCGTCACCGCCGGGCCCGCCGGCCTGCAGGACGCCGCGTTGATCGACCTCTCCGACACCGGGCTGATCTTCACCTGCTTCCAACGCGACCCGGACACCGCGTTCATCCCGGTGCAGCGCCGCCTCGCCGACGGCGACCGGCTGAACGAATGGATCACCCACGTCGGCTCCGCCGTGTTCCACGTGCCCGGCGGGACGACCGAAGACGAGTACTGGGGCGAGTCGCTGCTGGGGTGAGTGGGGTTCGTTGGCCGGTGGGGTTGGGTTCGGCGGGGTTGGGGTTGTTCCGGCCGACCCCGCGTCGCGTACAGGATCCGGGCATCTCGCGGCACGGAAGACCCGAATCCGGCACGCGACGCGGGATCAGGGTGAACATGTACGATTCTCATATGCGCCACAGACTTCGTGCCGGACGCACCACACTCGCCGGCCTCGCCCTGCTCGCCCTCCCGCTCGCCGGCTGCTCCACCGGCGACGACATTCCGCGGACCGTGACGTCCTCCATGACCAGCGCGACCAGCACGAGCGTCCCGTCCAGTACGAGTGCGACGAGTGCCACCTCTACCGCGCAGCCGAACCCGACGACCGGCGGGGTCGTGGACGAACCGGCGCCCCAACCCGCGCCGGATCCTGAACCTGCACCGCAGCCAGCTCCCGCCCCTGTCCCGGAGGTACCCCAGGTCCCCCAGGTCACCGGCCCGCAGCTCGGTGACCAGTGCATCGGCGCCGACATCGGACGCACCGCGGTCGCCGCCGACGGCACCGCGATCATGTGCGACAACTACATGTGGCAGCTCAACCAGGGGCAGACGCCGAGCCACCCCTGGGTCGACGGGCAGATCGCCTGGTCGGAGTGCCTGGAGACCAACACCGCCGAGCAGTGCCGGGAGCTGCTCAACGACTGACGCCGTCCCCCGGGGCATCACTCACATAAGGAAGACGAAACAGAAGACCGTGGCAATGATCATCGCCGCCATGAACAGCAGGGTGACCACGTCGGCGGTGGACGAACCGGGGATCTCCTGGCGCTCGTCCTCCTCCCACTCGTCGCCATAGAGTTCAACACCGTCAACACCGTCAACGTTGTCGACGTTCCCCGCATTCTCCAGATCCTCTGCGTACTCCGCGTCAGAAGACTTCGACTGCGACTGTGACATCACGACACCAACCCAATTACCTCGTAGACGACCGTGCCGATGAGGATCACGAACATGGCCGCCATGAACCACGTATAGACCCATTTACCCTTGTGGTCGGTCTTCCAGAACCGACGCATGCTCACCGTCCCATTCACCATGGCCAGCACGCACAACGTGATGCTGAGTGGGGTGGCGACCATCCCCGCCGCACTGATGACGGGCACGAGAATCGGCACCAGCAGGTAGGTGATCGTGCAGCGCACCGCGGAGAACACGATGGCCCAGCGGAACGCGCGGTGCGCGCCGGCCAGGGCCTCCATGTCGATCCGGTCGACCTCCTTGACCCGCAGCAGCCGGAGCATGAACCGGTCCGCGGCGGACACGGACCGCTCCCGTGCTGGCGCGGCAGGAGTGCTGGATGCGCCGGACGTGCCGGACGCAGCAGTCGCAGCGGGCGCAGCGGGCTCGCCGACACCGTCGGCCGCTGTGGCCGGGACGTGGCTGATTGTGGACATGCTCCCAGATTAGCGTCTCCGGTGGGCAGGGTCATATCAGCCCAGCGCGAGAACGGGCCACCCCTCCCCGTCCGGCTCTCCGTGCCCCTGTCCTGCACCGGAATGTAGCGAAGTCTTGAAGGCTATATCCCCGACTACCGTTCCGATATACTTCCCTATATTTCAGTACGCCCACCTGGGTGAACCTCATTCACAAGGGCCTGATATTCGCCCCGGACCATGGTGTCGTGGCCTTCACCGTGCCGGGCATGGCGGGCTTTATCTCCCGCCAGGTCGTCTAGCAACCTCGCACCCACCCGCCCCGCTCCCGGCTATCCTCAGGTGCGGAACACCCCACCATCCCCGCGACAGAAAGCAGCCGACACCTTGGGACGCCACCACGCCCCCGCCCCCGCGAGGAAGAGCAGAAACGCGCAGGACGCACCGGACGCCCCAGCGTCCGACGTAGCGTCCGACGCCTCTGCGGCGCCGCACGCGCCGCACGGCGCGCACGGTCACAGCCATGTGCACAGCCACGGACCGTCCGACGACCGTCCGCTGCGCGAACGCATGCACCCACGCAACCTCGACCCGCGCGCGGTCGTGTGGACGCTGCCGCGCTCGATCCTGTTCATCGTGCTGGTGGCCGGCTTCATCGCCACCGCCGTGGCCGTGGTGGTGCAGTGGCCGCGGGGTGAGCCGGAGACCGGCGACAGCTTCCACCAGACCTCGGGCCTGGCGCAGGAGGTGTCGACCGGCACCGTCGCCCTGGAGACCACCGGGGCGTGCAACTCGGCATCGATCGGGCGGTCCTTCGACACCTCCCCACCGTCGGCGCATCCCAGCGCCAACGGTGCGGACGCCACGACATGCGACCAGGTCATCGTCGACATCACGTCCGGCCCCGAGGAAGGACGCCGCACCCTGCTCGCCGTCACCGACTCCGAGGGGTCCGCCGATCTGCCCGTGGGCCAGGACATCCTGATGACCACCGGCACCGCCGAGGACGGCTCGCGCACCTACGGTTTCCAGGACTACGAGCGCACCACCCCGGTGTGGATCTGGCTGCTGCTCACCGTGGTGGCGATCGTGGTGGTCGGTGCGTGGCGCGGCTTCCGCTCGATCCTGGGGCTCGGGGTCACGCTCGGGATCTTCGGGGTCTTCCTGCTCCCCGCCCTCGCGCGCGGCGGTGACCCGGTGCTGCTGGCGGTCACGGCGTGTTCGGCGGTGCTGTACCTGGCATTGTTCCTGGTGCACGGGATGAGCTGGAAGACGGCGTCCTCCCTCGGCGGGACGTTGGCGGCGATGCTGGTGGGCACCGCGCTGGCGTGGCTGGCGATCGACACCAACCAACTGCGCGGGCTGGCCGACGAAAACAACATGCAGATCATGCTGTACCTGCCCGGCCTGTCGATCAGCGGACTGCTGCTCGCCGGGTTCATCATCGGCACCCTGGGTGTGCTCAACGACGTGACCGTGGCACAGGCCTCCACCATCGCCGAACTGCGGCAGCTCGACCCGACGGCCTCGAACCTGCGCCTCTTCGGCACGGCGATGCGGGTGGGACGCGACCACCTGGCGTCCACCGTGTACACGCTGGTGCTGTCCTACGCCGGTGCCGCGCTGCCGCTGCTGGTGCTGCTCAGCGTGTCCGGACGCGACCTTGGCCACATCCTGACCTCCGACATCATGGCCACCGAGCTGATGCGCTCGGTGATCGGTTCCTTGGCGCTGGTCGCCGCGGTGCCGCTGACCACCGCGATCGCGGCGGTGACGACGTCGTCGGTGTGGCGGCAGAAGCGCTGACACGCCCTCCCCTCGCCGGGGCCGTTGATAAACTTATCGCCGCGAGCGAAGGATGATAAGTTTATCGCCCTCGTAAGCGGTACGACGCATCCTTCCGTCCCGGCTCCGCATCAGCACTGATTCCCGCGTGTGCCGTTCCGGCAACCTGTGTTGCCGCCCCGCCGGCGGCGCAGCAAGATCGTGGTCATGAGAGCACACGACATCATCATCATCGGCGGCGGCGCAGCCGGTCTCAGCGCCGCCGAGCTGCTGGGACGCGCCCGCCGCGACGTCCTCGTCATCGACTCCGGCGCCCCGCGCAACCGCTTCGCCACGAACATGCACGGCGTCCTCGGCCACGACGGCCTGCCGCCGCTCGACCTGCTGGAGAAGGGACGCGCGGAGCTGGCGTCCTACGGCGTCTCGATGACCACCAACGACATCGCGTCGGTCACCGAGATCGTCCGCGGCCTGAAGGTGACCTGCACCGACGGCACCGTGGAGTACGCCCGCGCCGTCCTCGTGGCCACCGGCATCGACGACGTCCTCCCGGAGATCCCGGGCCTCGCCGAGCACTGGGGCGACAGCGTTTTCCAGTGCCCCTACTGCCACGGGTGGGAGCACCGCGACCAGCGCATCGGCGTCCTGGCGTCCTCCCCCATGCTCTTCGGGTACGCCCAGCTCCTGCGGAACTGGACCGCGGAACTCACCGTCTTCGTCACCGCGCAGGACGTCGCGGACGCCCTCGACGACGCCACGCGCCAGCGCCTGGAGGCGCGCGGCGCCACCATCGTCACCTCGCCGATCGCCGAGGTGCTCTCCACCGACGGTGCGCTCACCGGCGTGCGTACGCAGGACGGTTCGGTCCACGCGATCGACGCCATCGGGCTGCACCCGGAAGCCCGGCCGCGGGACACCTTCCTCGCCCCGCTCGACCTGCAGCGCACCGAGCTGCCCGGCATGGGATCCTTCCTCGCCACCGACGAGTTCGGACGCACCAGCCACCCGCGCGTGTGGGCCGCGGGCAACGTGATCGACCCGCGGCTGAACGTGCCCGCCTCCACCGGGCAGGCGTCGATGACCGCCGGCATGCTCAACACCACGCTGGTCACCGAGGACACCGACAACGCCGTGCACGCGCTCACGATGCCGTCCTCCCACGACGCTTGGCCGGACGTCGCCGACGACGACTTCTGGGAGGAGACCTACGCCCAGGCCCCGCCACGCTGGTCCGGACGCCCGAATTCTGCCCTGGTCAGGGTGCTCACCGAGGAACTTGGGGACACGCGTGGCCGTGCCGTGGACATCGGCTGCGGCGAGGGCGCGGACACGATCTGGCTCGCGAGGCAGGGTTGGGACGCCCTGGGCGTGGAGGTGTCATCCACCGCGGCCCAGCGCTCGCGGGACGCCGCTGTCGCCGCTGGTTTGAGCGGTGTGGATGGTACAGACGGTGCGGCCAGTGTGCGCTTCACCGACACCGGCGTGCTGGGGATCCCCGACGGGGAACGCTTCGACCTGGTCACCGCCAGTTACCTGCACGCCCCTTCGCAGGATCGGCGCTCCTCCTTGCTGGTCAATGCCGGTGAACTGGTCTCCCCCGGCGGCCACCTGTTCATCCTGTCGCACGTGATGCCCGACGCTGCGCCCGAGGAGTCCGGTGCCGTCGATGCCCTGGGCTTCGACCTCGACGCCTGGGAACTCGTCCGCGATGAGACCGTGGACCGCGCGGTCATCGGCTTCAATGGTGAGATCGGCGGGCACCCGGACCGAGTCGTCCTGCTGCGCCGGAGGTAGAGACACCCCTCCCCTCCCCTCCCGATCCCTCCCAATCCCTCCCGAATCCTCCCGCACCTTGAGCCCTCAGGTCGTTTTCCTCCCCCGTCAGCGACCTGAGGGCTCAAGGTGCCGCGGGATCTGCGATAGCGGGTTCTGGGATGGCAGGTTCTGGGATAGCGGGGTTGCAGGAGGGGCCAGACCATGATGTGGTGTCCGGGAACTCTTCCCTCTCCAAGGAGTTACCGTGACCGCAAACGCAGGAACAAGGCCGACCATGACCTTCGGCCCAGGCAGGAATCTCTACCCGGAACTCGCATCCTTCGCCGCGGGAGTCGCACTTGCGATCGTGGCCCACCTCTTGTCCCTCGGATGGTTGTTCATCCTCGGGATCGTCCTCGCCCTGTGCTCTCCCCTGGCTGCGTTCGTCACGCTCACACTGTCCCGCGCCAGCACGAAGGTGCAGGTCATCCTGTTCTCGGCCGGGATCATCATCGGGGCGGTGGGGGTCTTCTCCGCCAACGCCACCGCGGACTCCCCGGAGGTCTTCTCCTGGGCCCTCCTCATGTACCTCGGCGGCGCGTTCGCCCTGTCGACGGCGATCACGCTTCTTCGCAGGGGTGCCAGAGGCCGGAGGCAGCTACTGCGCGCCGCACCTTGAGCCCTCAGGTCATTTTCCAGCCCCGTCAGCGACCTGAGGGCTCAAGGTGCCGCACTCGCCCCCGCACTCACCCTCGCCCCACCACACCACCTACGGGATGAGCTCCAGGATGGCGGCGGTCAGGGCCTTGCGCTGGGCATCGGTCAGGGCGTCGTCGTGCACGTGGTCATGCAGCCACAGGCCGTCGGCGAGGATCTGCACCAGGTACGCCGCGCGCGCCAGGGCGGCGTCCTGCTCACTGATACCACCGTCACCGTCCACCCCGTCGACGGGCGGCAACCAGCGCCGGTCCACATCGCGCCACACCTCCGCGAAGTCGCGGTGGGTGCGCGAGTCCACCTGCAACAGCAGGTCAGCGCGGGTCGCAGAGCGGCTCAGCGACAGCACCATCGCCCGCAGCCGGTCGGCCTGCGACACCTCGGACGCCGGGCCGCCGGCGACGGCGACCAGCTCGTCCTCCCACTGTTCTGCGAGGAACCGGTGCACCCCCAGCATCAGCTCGTGGCGGGAGGGGAAGTGGTAGATCAGCCCTGACTTCGACATGCCGGACGCCTCGGCGAGGGATTCGTAGGTGACCGCGTCCAGGCCGTCGGACTCGATGATCCCGACGGCGGCGCGCAGGATCACGTCCTTCTTACTCGTGCGCAGAGTACTTCGCCTCCTTCGGGTTTCCACGGAAGCACCAGGCCGTCACCAGGGCGGCGACCACAGCGACGATACCCGCGATCACGAGCACCAGCAGGTAGCCGGTGTCATAGGCGCTGGACGCCGCCGCGCCGAACACCGGGTGGTCGACCCCGTGGTCCACGTCGCCGGCCACCTCGGACGGGGCGCGCAGCGAGTAGAACATCGGCATCAGGCTACCGAGGATCGCCACGGACAGCAGCGTGCCGAACTCGTAGGAGATCGCCTCCACCGAGGACGCCATGCCCGCCTTGCTCTCCGGGGCGGACCCGATGATCGCCGAGGACGACACCGACATCACGCAGCCGGAACCGACACCGACCAGGCCCAGCCCGATGACCGCGGCCCACAGCGGCTGGTCCGGCACGGCCCACACGACCACGGCCACGCCGAGCGCCACTGCGGCGAAACCACCGCTGATCAGCGTGCGGAAGCCCAGCCGGTGCAGGTTCATGCCGCCGAGGATCGACGCCGGGATCGCCGGGACGGCCGCCGAGGCCACCAGCAGCCCGGCCTCCAGGGGGCTGAAGCCGCCTGAGGTCTGGAAGCGCTGCGTGGTCATCAGTTCGGTGCCGGCCAGCACGAACATGGCGAACATCGCCGCCAGGGTGCCGCCGGCGAACATGCGGTCACGGAAGATGCCGAACTCCAGCAGGGCGGGCATCCCACGCCGGCGCAGCAGCCCCTGACGGTGCGCGAACAGCACCGCGCCCACAACGCCCACCGCAGCGGAGGCCAGGACGAGTCCACCGGCACCCTCGGAGTTCGCCAGCTCCTTGATCGCCATCACGGCGCCGACCATGGTCAGCATCGCCCACACCGAGGACAGCACATCCCAGTGCCGGGACGGGTCGGCCTGGTTGGCCGGGGCGTACACGGCGGTGGCCACGAGGATCACCACGACCACGGGCACGTTGATCAGGAAGACGGTGCCCCAGTGGAAGTGCTCGAGCAGGAATCCGCCGAGCACCGGGCCGGATGCCGCGCCGACGACCGCGATCGACCCCCAGATGCCGATGGCGGTATTGCGTTCGCGCACGTCGGTGAAGGTCTGCCGGATCAGGGCGAGGGTGGCGGGCATCATCGTGGCCGCACCGAAGCCGAGGACGGCGCGCGCGGCGATGAGCATCCACGCGCTCGGGGAGAAGGCCGCGAGCAGGGAGCCCAGGCCGAAGACGCTGACACCGGTGAGGAACATGACCCGGTGGCCGATCTTGTCGCCCAGGGTGCCGGTGCCGAGCAGCAGCCCGACGAGCACCAGCGGGTAGGCGTTGATGATCCACAGTCCCTGCAGCGCGGTGGTGTGCAGTTCATCGCGCAGCACCGGCAGGGCCGTGTAGAGGATGGAGTTGTCCGCACCCACGAGGAACAGGCCCAGGCTGATGATGCCCAGGAAGCTCCAGCGCTGGGCGGGTGTGGTGGCCGCGGCGTTCCCGGTGCCGCCGGTGCCGCCGGACGGACGTCCCACCGTCCGTCCCGTCGCCGTGGTCGTGTCGCTCACTTTTCCTTACCTCCTGCATTAGTTCTATCTACGACCCGGAACTGTACCGAACGTACGTTACAGTTACAACTCCTGTGAGACGGCTCACCAGGCACGTTCCCGGTATCCCCGTCAGAGGTCCGGACGATGACGTAACATCCTGTGACGTCCGCACCTCCCCGAGCTAGGAGTACCTGTGCCCGTGCCCGCCGATCCCGACATCCTGACCGGGATCACCACCCTCGCCGACGACCGCCTCGCCGAGGTCGACCCCCTGGTCACCGGCCCCTGGGCCACCCCGGTCACCTGGCGCCAGCCCGTGCACACCGTCTACGTGCCCGCGCACCTCATCGTCGGCGACGCTGCTCCGGGCACTGACCTGCCGCAGCGTTGGGCGCAGGACGCACTGGACGCCGTCACGGCGCACGGCGGTGCCGCCGCGCTGGCCCGCGACCTCGGCGTTTCCGCCGAGCACGCCGAGACCGTCGGCGAACTGACCCTCGACAAGCTGCAGCGCGAACCGATCGAGGACCTGCGCATCGACTTCGAGGACGGTTTCACCCAGCGTGGCGTCCCGCAGGACGCCCGGGACGCCGACGAGGACGCGCTGGCGGCGCGCGCCGCCGACGTCCTGGCGTCCTGGCTCGGTGGTGGTTCTGATGGTGCCGGCGCACCGGCCTTCGCCGGGATCCGTTTCAAGTCCTTCGACCCCACCGTCCGCGATCGTGGTCTGCGCACGCTGACCATCGTGCTGCAGGGCCTGGCCCGCGACGGTGTGCTGGCCCGGGTGCTCGAACGCGACCGCCGCGCGCTGCGTCTGACCCTGCCGAAGGTGCAGCACCACCGTCAGGTCGAGGTGTTCGTCGAAGTGCTCCAGGCCCTGGAGCGCGCCCTCGACGTACCCGAGATCCCCTTCGAGGTGCAGGTCGAGACCCCGCAGGCGATCCTCGCCGCCGACGGTGCCGCCGAACCCGCCCGCCTCATCGCCGCCGGCGCGGGCCGCGTCCTGTCCCTGCACTACGGCACCTACGACTACTCCGCGTCGCTGGGCGTGGACGCCGCCGAGCAGTCCATGGAGCACCCGGTCGCCGACCACGCCAAGGACGTTCTGCAGGTCGCGACCACCGCCGTCGGCGTGGAACTGTCCGACGGCTCCACCAACCGCGTCCCCGTCGGCACCGCCACCGAGATCCTCGAGGGCTGGCGCATCCACCACGACCTGGTGGGACGCCACCTGCGCCGCGGCGTCCGGCAGGGCTGGGACCTGCACGCCAACCAGCTCGTCACCCGGCACCTGACCACCATCGCCTACTTCCGCGCCGACTGGCGGGTCAGCGCGGAACGTCTGCGCGCCTACGTCGCCGGCGACACGAGCCGCTGGATGGACGAACCCGCCACCGCCAAGGCGATGGCCGGCTACCTGGTGCGCGCCCGGGCCTGCGGCGCAGTCACCGATACCGAACTGGAGATCACCGGACTCGACGACGCGCAGTTGCGTACCCTCCAGGTGAGCGGCCGACTTCAAGGAGTAACCCCATGACCATCATCACCACGATCTACCGCGCCGAACACGCCGTGGTCCTTCCCGAGGACGAGCGCACACCGGTGCAGGCACCGGCCACCGTGCTGGTCGCCGACCAGCGAATCATCGCCGTGCTCGACGGCCGGGACGCCGAGGTGCCGGCCGAGTACAACTACACCGACGCCGCCGTGGTCAATGTCCCCGACGACCAGGTGCTCATCCCCGGCCTCGTGGACACCCACGTGCACGTCAACGAGCCCGGACGCACCGAGTGGGAGGGCTTCGCCTCCGTCACCCGCGCCGCCGCGGCCGGCGGGGTGACCACGCTGCTGGACATGCCGCTGAACTCGATCCCCTCCACCGTCACCGTGGACGCCCTCGACACCAAGCAGGACGTCGCGGCGCCGAAGACCAAGGTCAACGTGGGTTTCTGGGGCGGGGCGGTGCCGGAGAACATCGGCACCGGCGAGCTCCGCGCCCTGTGGGACCGCGGTGTATTCGGCTTCAAGTGCTTCCTGCTGCACTCCGGCGTCGACGAGTTCCAGCCCCTGTCGACCGCGCAGCTGCACCAGGCGATGACCGAGATCGCCGAGTTCGACGGCCTGCTCATCGTCCACGCCGAGGACGCCGACGAGATCGCCGCCGGTGAGGCGAAGGCCGACGCCGCCGGCGGCATCGACGAGACCTTCGACAGCTTCCTGGCGTCGCGTCCGTCCTCCGCCGAGGCCAAGGCCATCGCCACCGTCATCGGGGCCGCCGAGGCCACCGGCTGTCGCGCGCATATCCTGCACCTGTCGGACTCCGGCTCGATCGACCAGATCGCCGCCGCCCGCGACCGCGGCGTGCGCATCACCGCCGAGACCTGCCCGCACTACCTCGCCCTGTTCTCCGAGGAGATCCAGAACGGCGCGACCCAGTACAAGTGCTGCCCGCCGGTCCGCACCGCCGGCAACCGCGAACGCCTGTGGAAGGGCCTGGTGGACGGCGTGATCTCCACCGTCGTCTCCGACCACTCCCCCTGCACCGCCGAACTCAAGAAGTTCGCCGAGGTCGCCGACGCCCAGGCGTCCGCCAACGAGAACAACGAGCTCACCGCCTTCTCCGCGCTCGCCGCCACCGGCAACGACCTCGGTGCCGGCGGCGCCGACGGGCGCGGTTCCGGCGGCTCCTTCGGCGAGGCCTGGGGCGGCATCGGCTCCGTCCAGCTGGGCCTGCCGGTCGTGTGGTCCCAGGCGCGCCTGCGCGGACTGGCCCTGGCCGACGTCATCGGCTGGATGTGCCAGGCCCCCGCCGAATGGGCCGGGCTCGCCGACCGCGGCGCGATCCAGGAGGGACGCCGCGCCGACGTGGCCACCGTCAGCGCCGACGACGCCTTCGTCGTCCTGCCCGATGAACTGCACCAGCGCAACAAGGTCACCGCCTACGCCCAGCGCGCCCTGGCCGGCGTGGTCACGCGCACCTGGATCGGCGGCGAGCCGGTCTACGTCCGTCCCGCCACCGCGCACGTCCCGGCGTCCGACCTGCAGGACGACGTGGTCTTCCCCGCCGCCGTGCGCCCCTTCACCCTCCGCCCGACCGCTTAAGAATCAGGAACCCCCGATGAACGCGCAGAACGACCAGCACGAGCAGCACGACTTCCTCTCCTACCCCGACCTCGCCAGCCGCGCCCTCGCCGGCTCGGTGGTGTGGGCGTCCGACGAGTCCTTCGCCGAGCGCGAGAACCTCATCATGCCGCACGAGCCCGCCTTCGACCCGAATGAGTTCGGCAACAAGGGCAAAGTCTACGACGGGTGGGAGACCCGGCGCCGTCGCCACGACGAGATCGGCTCCAACGATGCCGCCATCGTGCGCCTCGGCGTCCCCGGCCAGGTCAAGGGTGTCGTCGTCGACACCGCCTGGTTCAAGGGCAACTACCCGCCCCGTTTCGCCGTGCACGGCCTGACCTGCGATGAGTACCTCTCCGGCGAGGAGCTCGCCGCCCTGCCCGACGACCGGTGGTTCACCCTCGTCGCCCCGATGGACGCCGCCGGCGACCACAAGCACCACGTGGAGATCTTCCCCGCCGGCGACGCCGCCGCCAGGCGCGTCACCCACGTGAAGCTGGAGATGATCCCGGACGGCGGCATCGCCCGCCTGCGCGTCCACGGCCAGCCCGCCCCGGACCCCCGCTTCATCACCGGCACCATCGACCTGGCCGCCGTGGAGAACGGCGGACGCGTCACCGAGTGCACGAACATGTTCTACTCGCATCCCAACCAGATCATCTCCCTGGGACGCGCGCACAACATGGGCGGTGGCTGGGAGAACGCCCGACGTCGCGACGCCGGCAACGACTCCGTCACCGTGCAGCTCGCCGGGGAAGGCCGCGTGCGCTGGATCGAATTCGACACGTCCTACTTCGTCTTCAACGCCCCCGGCGACGTGAAACTCACCGGTATCACCGCCGACGGCTCCGAGTTCGAACTCGTCGGCAAGACCCGCGTACTGCCGGACACCCGCCACCGCTTCGCCATCTCGGACGCCGCCGAGGGTACCACCGGGCCGACCCCGATCGTCGCCGTACGCGCCGACGTGTACCCCGACGGCGGCATCTCCCGCCTGCGCGTGTGGGGCGAACTCACCGACGACGGCCAGCTCGACATCGAAAGCCGCTGGTAGACAACCTCTCCTGCGGCGCATCGCGCGCCGCATTCTGTGCGAAACCTGCCAGAAATAGTGCACCCCTAATATTCCCCTTCGGACGACCGCCTGCCTCCAGGCGCCGATGACGAGAACGGAGCCGAGCTCGCGATGACCCGCGTGATCCCCCGCAACGAGACCACCCTGCCCGAGCGACACCGCCCGGAGCCCCTGCCCGCCGACGTCGCCCAGGCCAACCTGGACGCCCTCGCCGCGCAGGCCCGCGCCGACATGGCGCTGATCGGCCACAACCACGACTGGGTCCCCGCCCCCGCCGAGGACGCCTACAACGTGGTGGTCATCGGCGGCGGCCAGGCCGGACTCGGCGCCGCGTTCGCCCTGTCGCGCCACCGCATCGGCGGGGTGAAGGTCATCGAGGCCGGCCCCGAGCAGGAGGTCGGCTGCTGGACCCGCTACGCCCGCATGCACACGCTGCGCAGCCCGAAGAACATGAAGGGCATCGAACTCGACATCCCCTCGCTGCACACCGGACGCTGGTTCGAGGCCAAGTACGGCGTGGACGCCTGGGCAGCCACCGACCTCACCCCGCGTGAAGACTGGAATGAGTACCTCACCTGGTACCGCGGCGTGACCGGTGCGGACGTCGACTTCGGCACCCGCATCACCGGGGTGACCCGGCCGGACGCCGACGGGTGCTTCCACGTCACCGCCACGCAGGACGGGACGCCGGTCGAGTACCGTACCCGACGCATCGTCTTCGCCATGGGCCTCGTTGGTGGCGGCGGAACCTTCCTGCCGCCGCTGGTCGACGCCCTGCCGGAGAACCTGCGCGCCCACACCGAGGACGACATCGACTTCACCGCCCTGCGGGGCAAGCGCGTGATCGTGCTCGGCGGCGGTGCCAGCGGCTTCGACAACGCCTCCGCCGCCCTGGAGGCCGGTGCCGCGAGCGTGGAGATGCACGTGCGCCGCGCGGACATCCCGCGGCAGAACTCGCTGCGCTGGATGGAGTTCCCCGGCATGCAGGAGCACTTCTACGACCTCACCGACGAGCAGAAGTGGGAGTTCTCCCTGTTCAACGGTGGTCTCCCGCAGCCGCCGACGCAGCCCTCGGTGTGGCGCGCCTTCTCCCACGACAACTTCCACCTGTCCACCGACACCCGCTGGGCGGACGCCGGGGTCCGCGACGGCGAGGTCGTGGTCACCGACGACAAGGGTGCCGAGCACGTCGGCGACTACGTGATCTCGGCGACGGGGTACACCGTGGACCTGGGGCTGCGTCCCGAACTCGGCGAGTTCCTGCCCGACATCGCCCTGTGGTCCGACCGGTTCGGCCCCGCCGAGAACCACCCGCTGGGCCAGTGCCCGTACCTGGGCGACGGCTTCCAGTTCCAGGCGAAGGACGGCGCCGCGGCCGACGGTGCCGGGGACGGCACCGGCGCCGGGGCGTCCTACGTGTCGCGTCTCTTCCACCTGTCCACCGGTGCGCGCGCCTCGCACGGCGTGGCCGGCAACCAACTGTCCGGCATCTACGCGGGCCTGACGCGGATGAGCAGCCGCATCGCCACCGACATCACCCGCGAGAACTGGTCGGACTTCTTCGCCGACTTCACCTCCTTCGAGCACCAGGAGGTCGGC
This sequence comes from Corynebacterium sp. AOP40-9SA-29, assembly GCF_052377405.1. Classification (NCBI taxonomy): domain Bacteria; kingdom Bacillati; phylum Actinomycetota; class Actinomycetes; order Mycobacteriales; family Corynebacteriaceae; genus Corynebacterium; species Corynebacterium sp. AOP40-9SA-29. Next base: position 508,249 of record NZ_JBQSWR010000001.1, read on the forward strand.
AACGTGGGACGTCACCGCGAGGGCGAGGCGTGGTTCGCCCAGGCACCGCGGTACTGATGCTGTACTGATGCGGTACTGACCGAGCACTGACGCGGTAGGCCTGCGTCGGGCCCGCCGTTCCCGCCGCACCCCGCGCCGCGTACACGATCCGGTCGATTCGTGGCACGGAAACACCGGATCCGGCACGTGGCGCGGGGTCGGCCCGTGATCACCGGCTGCTACCGTGAACCGGTTGTCCTCTCCACTCCCCAAGACCCTCAGCGGAGGCCGCTCTGTTCCGGAAGATCCTGCGCTTCGGCATGGTCGGTGTCGTCGGTGCCATCGTCGACTTCTCGACCAAGGCCCTGCTCTACGCGCTGGGGCTTCCTGAACCTCTCGCCCGGGCGGGCAGCTACATCGTCGGCAGCACCGTCGCCTACTACCTGAACAGCCACGTCACCTTCAACGGTGAGCGGACGCGGGCGGAGAAAACTCGCGCCGCGGTCTCCTACCTGCTGTGCTTCAGTGCGGCGGTGCTCGTAGACCATCTGGTCGGCGTCCTCGTCCCTGAACTGCCGAACGTCTTCTTCTGGTCCTGGTTCGTGTCCCAGGGTGTCGCCACGGTACTGAACTTCCTGCTGCAGAACTTCTGGGTGTTCCGCAGGACGTCGCCGAGCGGGACGTAGTTCTCCAGATGTACCTCAGACCGCCGTGCCACGTTGGCCGTGGGTTCACGTCGCGTCCACCTTGCGCTCGTAACATTCCCGCGCGTGAACAAGGAATCTTCCTCCCCAGCCTCGTCCCGCGACACCTTCATGACCGGGCTGATCCTCGACGGTGCCCCGTGACGTCCGTCCGCACCGACGACCGGCACCTGCGTGTAATGCCAGGCCTCCAAGACGCTTCCCCCATGGTCTCCCTCGAGAACGTGTCGCGCCTCTTCGCCGACGGCACGGGGCTGCGTCCCACCGACATCAGCATCGGGCGCGGCGAGTTCATCAGCGTGCTTGGCCCCTCCGGCTGCGGGAAGTCGACCCTGCTGCGCTGCGTGGCGGGGCTGGAGACACCGCTGACCGGCCGGATCCGCATAAATGAGCGCGACGTCTTCGACGCCACCGGCGCCCGGGTTCGCACCCTCTCCCCCTCCCGCCGCGGCCTGTCGATGGTCTTCCAGGACCTCGCCCTGTGGCCGCACATGAGCGTCGCCGACAACGTGGGTTTCCCGCTCACCGTGCGCGTCCCCGGCGCGTCCCGGGTCTCCGCCGCGGAGCGTCGGGCGCGAGTCGCCGAGGCGCTGGAGACCGTGGGCCTGGCCGCCAAGGCGGACCAGCGTCCCCAGCAGCTCTCCGGTGGCCAGCAGCAACGTGTCGCCATCGCCCGGGCAATCATCAGCCGTCCCTCGCTGCTGCTCATGGACGAGCCGTTGTCCGCGTTGGACGCGGTGCTGCGCACCCAGATCCGCCGGGAGATCACCGAGCTCAGCGGACGTCTCGGACTGACCGTCCTGTACGTCACGCACGACCAGGAGGAGGCCATGTCGATGGCCGACCGCGTCCTGGTGCTCAATAACGGCGAGGTCGCCCAGTTCGACCGCCCCGCCGAGATCTACGAGAACCCGGCGGACGAGTTCGTCGCCGACTTCGTCGGCACCATGAACCGTCGCGGTGACCTGTCGCTGCGTCCGGAACAGGTCCGCATCGCCACCGACGCAGCCACCGACGCAGCCACCGGCGCAGACCGCCCCGGAACGCCGCGGATCGAGGCCCGCGTGGAGACCTGCCACTACGTCGGCGGACGCTACGACCTGCGTTGCGCCGTCGACGGTGCATCCCGCCCGTGGCTCGTCTACGACGACGTCGAGCACCTCCCCGGTTCCGGCATCAGCCTGCTGACCCCGCCGAACCCGAACACCCACTCCAAGTAAAAGGACCCCCGTGAACATCCGCACCTCCGCTCTCCTCCTCTCCGCCACCGTGGGCGTCACCGCGGCGCTCACCGCCTGCGGCTCCGTCGACGACTCCGGCAGCGCGTCCGGCAGCGGTTCCGGCAGTGCCGGCGGCGCCGGCGGCGCCGGGGAGGTCGAGGAGTGGTCGGCCCCCGAGGGGCTCTCCGGCTCGCTGACCTACTACTCCGCGAACCCCCAGGGCCTCACCGACGAGCTCGTCGCCGCATTCGAGGACAGGACGGACGTGGACGTGAACGTCTTCTCCGGCGAGACCGGGAAGATCACCGCGAAGCTCACGGCCGAGGCCGACAACCCGCAGGCCGACCTCGTGTACCTCGCGTCCTGGTCCGCCGCGCTCAAGCAGGCCGACACCGGCGCCTTCGAGCAGTACACCCCGGAGACCAGCGGTGACCTGCGCGAAGGCTGGGCCTCGTCCACCGGCGACTTCACCGGACGCGACGGTTCCGCCCTCGCCCTCGTGGTGAACACCGAGGCCCTGGGCGGTGCCGAATCCCCGTCCGACTGGGAGGACCTCACCGACGCCGCCTTCAAGGACAAGGTCATCATGCCCGACCCGCGCGAGTCCGGCACCGCCGCCGACCTGGTCACCGCCATGGTCGACAAGTGGGGCGAGAAGGACACCTGGGCTCTCTTCGACAAGCTCTTCGACAACGGCATGCAGGTCCAGGGGGCGAACGGCCCGGCGCTGGATGCCGTCACCTCGGGGTCGAAGGCCGTCGTCTTCGGCGGTGTCGACTACTCCGCCCGCTCGGCCGTGGACAAGGGTGAGCCGCTGGACGTCATCCTCCCGGAGTCCGGCACCACCGTCACCCCGCGCCCGGTCCTGGTCTCCGACCAGTCCGGCAACAAGGACGCCGCCCAGGCGTTCGTGGACTTCATGTTCTCCCCGGAGGGCCAGGCCATCAGCGCCGACAATCACATGATCCCCGCCGACGCCGACACCGACGCCGACGGCGCGACCGACTACGACTCCACCGAGCTGCTCACCGACGACCTCGACGGTCTCGCCGAGAAGTCCTCCGCGGTCTCGGAGGAGTTCGTCTCCCGGTACCTGTCGTGACCGACCTGCTGCGGCGTCCGTCCGGGCAGGACGCCAGGCAGGACGCTCCGGCGCCGCGTCCCCGCCGCCGTCCCCGTCGCCGTCCCCGTCGCTGGACGGTGCCGGCGGGCCCCACCGCCGTCCTGCTCGTCCTGCTGGTCGTCGTCGCCGCGCCGCTGGCGATGGTGCTGCTCACCGCCGTCACCGGCTACGGCGCCTCCCCGTCTGCGCTCGGAAGCCTCGGCGACGGCGACCTGCCCAGGATCCTCGGCAACACCGTGTGGCTGTCGGTGCTGGTCGTCGTGTTCTCCACGGTCCTCGCCGCACCGCTGGCCTTCCTCACGAGCTGGACGCATCTGCGTCGGCACCGGTGGATCGACCTGCTGGTGATGGTGCCGTTCATGACCCCTCCTTTCGTCGCCGCGATGGCGTGGATGGACATCACCCGGCTGGGCGGCGTCGCCGACATGCTCTTCGGCTCCGTCGTCGGCGGCGCGGTCCGCGGCACGGTGAACTCCGTGTGGGGCATGGCCCTGGTCATGTCCTGCGAGCTCTTCCCCTTCCTCTACCTGCTGCTGCGGACCTGCCTCGACGCGATCCCCTCCTCCTCGGTGGAGATGGCGTCGGTGACCGGCGCATCGCGCGGGCACATCCTCGCCCGGGTCGTATTGCCGCAGGTCGTGGGCCCGTGGTCGCTGGGCGCGCTGATCCTCTTCGTCCGTGCGGCGGGCGAGTTCGGCACCCCGGTCACCCTCGGCAACGCCATCGGCTACCCGGTCCTCGTGTCCCGCATCCACCGGGACGTGACGATCGACCCGCTCGACTTCTCCTCCGCCTCCGTCGGCGCGGCGCTGCTGTTCACCCTGGGGATCAGCGTGTGGTGCGTCCAGCAGTGGTTCTCCCGCGACGCACGCGCCGACGGCCGGACGGGACGTCCCGTCTCCCTGACGCTGCGCGGCAGCGTCCTGGCCCTGGGTTGGGCGTGGATCGGGGTGGTGGCGCTCGTGGCGGTGGTCGTGCCGTACGTGTCGATCATCCTCGGCGCCACGACGATCCTGCGCTCCAGGCCACCGACCCCGGACAACCTCACCCTGGACTACTTCGCCATCGTGCTGGCCAGCGACCAGGCGCGGGAGGCGCTGACGACGTCCGCGCTCCTCGGCGCGGTCGGCGCCACGTCCGCCGTCCTGCTGGCCCTCGCCGTCACGCTGGTGACGGCCCTGCGCAGGACGCCGACAGGCACGCAGGACGCCACGTCCGGCCGGCTGCGGTCGCGGGTGACGGACTTCCTCGCCGTCTCCCCGGAGACGGTGCCGGCCATCGTGCTGGCCATCGGGTTCATCTTCCTGTGGAACGCCCGGTGGCTGCCGTGGACGCCGTACAACACCCCCTGGATCCTGGTGCTGGGCTACACCGCGCTGTTCCTGCCGATGGCGGTGCAGAACATCAAGACCTCCGCCCAGGCGGTCTCCCCCGCCGTGTTCGAGGCGGCGACGGTGGCCGGGGCGTCCTCCTGGCTGGCCTTCCGACGCATCACCGTGCCGCTACTCATCCCGGGGCTCGTGGCCGGGTGGCTGCTCGCCTTCCTCACCGGGATCCGGGAGCTGGTCATGGCCTCGCTGATCCGGCCGAGTGACATGACGCTGCTGTCGCCCTGGATCATGGGCCAGTTCGACCAGGGCCACCGCACCGAGGCCATGGCGATGACGCTGATTGGCGTGTTCAGCTCCACCGTCGTCCTGCTGGTCGTGCAGACCTGGCTGGCCCGACGCACCACGCCGCGCCCCGCCGGGGAGGTTGCCTCGTGATCGTCGTGGCCCTGGCCGACCTGCACCTAGGACTTCCTACCGGTCCCGGACTCCGGTGGGCACTCTCGTCGCTTTCGTCGCTGTCGTCGCTTTCGGCGCTGCAGGACGCCGAGCGCGGCGGCGCGGACCTCCTGGTCTTCGCCGGGGACCTCGTGGACCGCGGCTACGCCACCGACGAGGTCGTCGCCGACGCCGAGACGTTCCTGCGTGCCGCCGTCGCCACCGGCGTCCCCGTCCTGGTGACCTGGGGGAACCACGACGTCGCCGCCGACCTTCCCCGACGCCTGCCCCACATCGAGGGGCTCACCGTCGCCCCCGCCGACGGGCCGTCCGAGATGCGTGTCGGCGCGCTGACCGTGCACACGATCTCCGTGGCCGACGACCCCGACCCGCGGCGGATCGTCGAGCGCTTCCCTATCGCCGGGGACGGCGGCAGCGGCGCGGACGGCACAGATGGCACAGACAGCACAGACAGCGAGGTGCACCTGGGAGTGCTGCACACCAGCCTCACCGGGGAGTTCAGCCGCAAACCGTGCCTGCCGACCACCCTCGCCGAGCTGCAGTCACGACGCTACGACCGGTGGATCCTGGCCCACGTGCACCAGCCGCGCATGGTCTCCGACTCCATCGGCTGGGTAGGGATGGGACGCGTCGAGGTCCTGGAGCTCGGCCCGACGTAGGGCGCCCGCGACCGATGACGCGGGGCCGCGGAGCCGGCTCCGGCGCGCACCACCCCACCCACCCCGCGTGCCGTACACAATCCGGTCGATTCGTGGCACGGGAACACCGGATCCGGCACGTGGCGCGGGGTCGGCCCCGTGATCACCGGCAGCACTCGTGGCACCGGCTGCACCGTCACCTACGTTCTGTGCTTCACCGCCGCCGTCGTCGACCGGGTCATCCGGCACGCAGTGCTGGACCGGCAAGGCGTGTTCTTTTTGTCCTGGTTCGTTTCCCAGGGTGTGGCCACGGTGCTGAACTTCCTGCTGCAGAACTTCTGAGTGTCCCGGGACGGTCCACCTCCCATCAGTCCACCGGAGCGACCCGAATAAGGTTCCCGTCCGGGTCTGCCACGACAAATGTCCGCCCGAAAACATCATCGTAGGGCTCCTCGACCACCTGTATCCCACGGTCACGCCAGTCGACGAAACGTGCGTCGATCTCGGCGGCGCTACCCAGCGACAGACAGAATTCACTGGTACGAGGCAGTGCCGACTCCGAAGGCAAGGTGCTGCCGTAGACATCGGATCCACTCCACACAGCGAGCTGAACGCCTGGGGACAACTCGAAAGCGATGAACCGCGGCGAGTCGAATACCGGGGTCTTGCCAAGGAGGTCTCCGTAGAACATCGCCGATGCCTGGGCATCTCGGACATAGACAATGAAGGTGTAGGGGTTGAGCTCTGCCATTGTGGCTTCCTTTCGGTCGTAGTTGACGAGGCATCAGTTCTCTTCGCCTCTGAAACCCAGCATGAACGGATACCATGACAGAACATGTCAGGGTTTCGTCCCTGCACCCGATACAGTCCACGACCACCCTGCGGAAGGATGAGTAGTGTCCCGCCCCCAACGGCTGTTCGACCTGATCAGCATCCTCAAGTCGACAGGAAGCACCACCGTGGCTCGCCTTGCCGATGACCTCGGTGTCTCGCCCCGGACGATCCACCGGGATCTCGTCACACTCCAGGACGTAGGTGCGCCGATCGTCACCGAGCCAGGACGGTACGGCGGGGTCACCCTCCTCCCCGGCGGTCGGTTCCCGGTCTCCGGTCTCTCCACGAGGGAGAAGGACCTCCTCCGGGTTACCGGACTCGATGTCGACCGTGCAGCAGAACTTGGGGTGGCTGCACTGGCGGCGACGGCACTCGGAAAACTGGGGACGGCCCGCACCCGAGACCGCCTCGGCCCCCTGTCCTTGTCCGAGGTAGTCACCATCGACAATCACCCGTGGTTCACGGAACGTCCAGACCACGGCGATGTCTCGGCTCTCGCGGATGATGTCCGCAAAGCTCGACGACTGTCCATCGCGTACCGCCGAAGCGGTGAGCACACCTCGGAGAATCGCATCGTGGACCCCTACGGGCTACTCGGTAGAGGTGGCCGTTGGTACCTCGTGGCTGACCGCGACAGCATTCCCCGCCTCTACACCACGAGCAGGCTCGAGTCGTGGGCTGTCCTCGACGAACCACGACGGCTACGCCCCGGGCAGACTCTCGATTCGGTGGTGACGGACATGTCAGAGGCGCTGGAACAACCCAGGGAGCAGATCATCGTCACCGCAGACCTCGAGCGAAGCCGACTGGACATCGCCCGCCGAATCCTGGGGTCGAGGTTGACCGAGGTGACCGAGCGGGACAACTCCGGCAACGGCAGCGTTCGGATCTCGGTCGCATACTCCGAGATCGGCGGAGTCCGCCAGCTGTTGCAGTTCGGGAACGCCATCCAAGTCATCCAACCTCCCGAAGCCCGGGCGCTGGTGGCGGCGCAGGCGAAGGCGCTGCTCGACCGTCACAATGCGTGACGGCGTCAGCGCATCGGCAGTACCCTCGCGGACATGGCTTCCACGAACATCAAGACCATCCCCGTCCGCGCCCTCGACGGCGGCGAGCTCGACCTCGCCGCGTTCGACGGCCCGCTGCTCGTCGTCAACGTCGCCTCCAAGTGCGGGCTGACCCCGCAATACACCGCCCTGGAGAAACTCGCACAGGACTACCAGGGCCGCGGCCTGACCGTTGTCGGTGCACCGTGCAACCAGTTCAACGGCCAGGAGCCGGGCAGCGCCGAGGAGATCGCGGAGTTCTGCTCGGCGACGTACGGCGTCACCTTCCCGATGACCGAGAAACTCGACGTCAACGGGCCGGACGCCCACCCGCTCTTCGCCGAGCTCACCACGACCCCCGACGCCGACGGGAAGGCCGGCGACGTCGAGTGGAACTTCGAGAAATTCCTCGTCAGCAAGGACGGCGCGGTGCTCGCCCGCTTCCGCCCCGCCACTGTGCCGGACGCTCCCGAGGTCGTCGCCGCCATCGAGGCAGCGCTGTAGCGGACAGCGAGGAAAAGCTACGCCTTCTCCAGCACCAGGTCGCGGTACATCATCGTCTGCCGGACGGCCGACCACACCATCGGCGAGTCCGCCAGCGAGTCCCAGCCGCCGCTCCACGTGAGCCGTCCGGCCAGGCGCCACACGCTGATGCCCGGATTCCATTCGAGCACGCGCGACACCTCCTCGGCACGTTCCATGATGTGCGCGGTGGTCTCCGCGCGCCGCTCGGCCAGCCCGGTGAAGCAGAACCCGTGCCCGGGGATCACGGTGTAGTCGTCGAACTCCGCCAGGCGTTCCACGGACGCCAGGTAGTCCTTCACCGGGTTGCCGCCCAGCGACCCCACCCCCAGGCCGATGCCGGGGAAGATCTCGGGCAGCACCTGGTCAGCGGCGATCAGCAGCCCGCGGGCATCGTCGGCGAAGCACAGGTGCCCAGGGGTGTGCCCGGGCGTGAGCACCGCCCGCCAGCCGAGTTCCCCGGTCACCCCATGGTCGGGCAGCAGGTCAGCGTCCTGCAGCAGGACGTCCGGACGCTGCCGCGGGATGAACGGCGGCAGCCGCCGCTCCCGCTCCGAGAAGGGGAACCTCTCCAGCACGCCGTCCGGCGCGCCGACCGCATGGTGCTCGACGGCGTAGTCGTCCTGCGAGGTGCCGGTGCGCGCGGCGTCGACGCTGCGCTGCTCCACCGCGCCGAGGTGGTAGCGCGCGCCGGTGGCGCCCAGCATTTCCGCGGCCGCGCCGACGTGGTCGGGGTGCGCGTGCGTGACGACGACGTCGGTGACGTCCTCAAGACGTCGGCCGTGCTCGCGCAGGAAGGCGTCCAGCGGGCGCAGGACGTTCGCCGCGGCGTCCTGCGCCTTGCCGCCGGCCCAGCCCGGGTCGACGACGGTCACGCCGCTGTCGCCGAGGTGCACGGTGGACAGCACGCTGTTCATCACACCCGCGCCCGGCATCGGCACCGCGCGTACCCACAGTTCCCCGTCGACGGTGCTCACGCGCACCGGTGAGGGGACCTTGCCGGCCATCGCGGACTGATACTGCGCGCGGAAGACCGGGGTGATGAGGCTGTCTGAACGTGTCGCCATGTGCAGTCAGCGTACCCGTCGTCGTAGCCGCCGTCTTCACAGGAGTTCAGCAATGCGACCTGCACACCTCACTGCCTAAGCATCGGCTAACCTCATAGGCTGAACACTGCTGAACACTTCCGGCGAAGAACCGACCACCACACAGGAGCACCCCGTGGCCAAAAGCATGCGCCCGCTGACCATCCACCCGATCACGACGCGGAACCTCACCGTCCTGCGCGTCGAGGACGTGACCCCAGGCATGCGCAGAGTCACGTTGGGTGGGCCGCAGCTCAAAGCACACACCGCTGACAACGGCTTCCCCGTCGACGCGATCCCCTGCGACGGCTTCGACGACCACATCAAGATGATGTTCCGCGACCCCGATCTCGGCCCCGATGAACCAACAGTGATCCCCAGCCAGGCAGACGGGGTGTTGAACTGGCCCGAGGACAAGCGTCTGTGCGTGCGGTCCTATACGATCCGCGCCTGGCGGCCCGATGCCGGGGAACACGGCGAAGTCGACGTGGATTTCGTGAAGCACGGCTTCGGCCCCGCCACCACCTGGGCCTACACCACCGAACCGGGGGAAAACATCCAGATCGCCGGGCCAAAGTCCTGTGCCACCCAGCCCGAGGGTGCCGACTGGGTGCTCATCGCCGGTGACGAGACCGCACTGCCCGCCATCGGGCGGTGGCTCGAAGAAATGTCCCCGGACACCACGGGCCAAGTCTTCATCGAGGTGGATCAGGATGACCACGTCCAGAACCTTGACCATCCCGACGGGATCACGGTCACCTGGCTGCCGCGCAACGGCGTCGAGGCCGGAAAATCCACGGCGCTGTACGACGCCATCACCGGTACTGACTGGTGGGACGGCATCTGCTTCGCCTGGGTCGCCGGCGAGACACTGACCCTCACCCCGATCCGTCGCTGGCTACGCAGGGAAAAGGGCCTGGCCAAGGAGCAGGTCGATGTCGCCGGATACTGGCGCTACACCGAGCCGGTCGTCGATGACTCCGGCGAGATCTCCGGGGCCGCCGAAAACACCGCAGCGGTATTCCACGAACTCACCGAGATCTTCCCCGGAGTCGCCGTGCGGGTGGCTGTCACCCTGGGCCTCGGCGGGATCCTCACTGGCCGGCGCGCCACGCTGGACGATGTCGTCGCCGAGACCGGTGCCGACCGGACGGGCCTGGAGAAACTGCTGCGTTATCTCGCCGCGCTCGACCTCGTCGACGTCAACGCCGACGGCTACACCCTCACCCGCCTCGGCGCCGAAATGGATGCTGACCACACCATCGACCATCTCTCGCTGACCGGGGTGGCAGGACGCCGCGAGGCGGGCGTCCTGTCCCTGCTGGCCGCCGTGCAGACCGGGACCGGGGACTACGCCCGCTGGTTCGGTGACGACTTTGAGAGCATCGTCCAGGACGATCCCGAGCTCCTCCGGCAACGCACCGAACAGTGGTCGGACACGGCGGGCTGGTCCACCGCACCGATGACGCAGCACCCCGTCTTCGCACCCCTGAGCAGCATCCGTGTCTCCGGACGTTCCGCAGCGGACATCGCGCTGGGGCTCACCGAGAACCACCCGAACCTCACGGTGCACCTGCTCGCCACACCGGCGGAGATCGAAGCGGCGATCACGGTGCACCCCACGCTCGCCGGGCACCCGAGGATCGTCGCCGAGGCCGGCAGTCCCCTGACACCACCGGCTACTGCCGTGGACGCCACGCTGTTCGCCGGCGGACTGAACACCCTCCCCGACGCCGATGCCGTCCACACGCTCCGCGAGGCCACCCGCCGCGGGCATGAGATCCTCGTCTTCGGCAAGGACCTCAACGAGACACTCGCGCACGACCACGACTACGAAGATGATCTGCTGAACTTCGCCCTGTACCGCAGTGGGGTGCGCACGGATGCACAGAACCGGGAGTTGTTCAGCGAGGCGGGCCTCCAGGTCACCGATCAGTCGACCGTGGGATGGGGCTTCACACTCACCCGTTTGGCACCCCGCTAACCCGCGCGAGCCTCACACCCCGGCGACGATAGTACGAACCACCGCACGCTCGTCGCCGAGCACCATCGTGGCGAAGAGCAGCTCCTCGGTGGTGGTGGTTGCCTCGGCGCGTCGGCGCAGGACGTCGGAATTGGCGCTCGCGCGGGGGTCGAGGACGACGAGGTCGGCGTCCTTCCCGGTCTCCAGGGACCCCACGGACGCCTCCACGCGCAGGGCCTCCGCCCCGCCCAGCGTGGCCAGGCGCAGCAACGCGGCAACGTCCAGCGGAGCGTCCAGCATGCGGGACGCCGCATAGGCCGAACCCAGGGTGACCAGCGGCGACAGGCTCGTCCCCGCGCCAACATCGGAGCCCAGCCCCACGCGCAGGCCGTCGAAGGACTGCGCCCGGGTCACACCGAATATGCCCGAGCCGAGGAAGAAGTTCGACGTGGGGCAGTGCGCCACGGAGGCCTGCGCCTGCCCCAGCCGGGTGAGTTCGCGGTCGCCCAGGTGCACGCCATGGCCGAACACCGCGCGCCGGCGCACCAGCCCGGCCCGGTCGTAGACGTCGGTGTAATCGAGCGCGTCGGGGAACAGGGAGCGCACCCAGTCGATCTCGCCGGTGTTCTCCGACAGGTGCGTCTGCACCACCACGTCCGGGTAGGACACGGCGAGCTCGCCGAGCGCGGCGAGCTGTGCGTCCGAGGACGTCGGCGCGAACCGCGGGGTGATCGCGTACTCGAGGCGTCCGACGCCGTGCCAGCGCTCCAGCAGTGCCGCGCTGTCCGCCACGGCGGAATCGGGGGTGTCGAGCAGGTCGTCGGGGGCGTTGCGGTCCATGCAGACCTTGCCGGTGATGATGCGCAGGTTCTTGCGCTCCGCGTGACGGAACAGCGCCTCCGCGCTGCCCGGGTGCACGGTGGCATACACGCAGGCGGTGGTCACCCCGTTGTCGACGAGTTGGTCGGTGAAGAAGTCCGCGACGGCGTCGGCATGGGCGTCGTCGGCGAAGCGGGCCTCCGCCGGGAAGGTGTAGTTGTCGAGCCACTCGAGCAGTTGCAGTCCCGGCGAGGCGATCATGCCGACCTGCGGGAAGTGCACGTGGGCGTCGACGAAACCGGGGATGAGCAGGGCATCGCCGTGGTCCTCGACGAGCGCGCCGCGGTGACGCGGCAGGACGTCGCGGGCCGCGCCGACGTCGAGGATGCGTCCGCCCGCGTGCGCGACCGCGCCGGACGCTACGTCCAGCGTGGTGCCCTCCGCCGTCGGCGTCACGACGTGACCGAGCACGACGGTGGGGCGCGCGTTCACCGCTCAGACCTCGCTGGACGAGGCGGGCGCGGGCACCGCGCGCAGGCCGGACGGCACGGCCGGGGCGTCCTGCGCGTCCTGCAGTTCGTCCTGCAATTCCTCCTCGAGCGTGTCCTCGGCGAGGTGGCCGCCGCCCTGCCGGTTGAGCAGCAGGTTCAGCAGGATCACGGAGACCGCGCCCACGGTGATGCCGCTGTCCAGGATCATCTCCAGGCTGTCCGGCAGGTTTGCGTAGAGGCCGTCGAACACGGCCGGCAGCATCGCCAGCGCCACGGAGACGCCCACGATCAGCGCGCGCGTCTCCGTCCACGTCACCGTGGCCAGCGTCCTGATGCCGGACGCCGCGACCATGCCGAACAACGCCACGCCCGCACCGCCGAGCACCGGCGACGGGATGCCCGTGGCGATCTCGCCGACCTTCGGCAGCAGGCCCAGCACGATGAGGATCAGGCCCGCGGCGGTGACCACGTAGCGGCTCGCCACCCGCGACAACGACACCAGCCCGACGTTCTGCGCGAATGCCGAGTACGGGAAGGTGTTGAAGACGCCGCCGAGCAGCGTCGCCAGACCGTCGGCGCGCAGGCCGTCGGCGAGGCTAAGCGGCGTGGCGCGGCGTCCGGTGATGTCGCCGACGGCGACGATGTCACCGCTGGTCTCCGTCATGATCACCAGGCCGACGAGCAGCATCGTGAGGATCGAGGCGATGTCGAACGTCGGGGTACCGAACTGGAACGGCATGGGCACACCCACCCAGTCGGCCTCGCCCACCGCCGAGAAGTCGCTGGCGCCGACGAACACGCCCGCGACCGTGCCGACCACGATGCCGCCGAGCACCGCCATCGACTTCCACGCCGCCGGGGCAAAACGGTGGATGCACACCACCACGACCAGCGTGCCCAGGGCCAGCAGGAAGTTCTGCCCCGTACCCTGCTCGCTCGCCGGACCGTTCTGGTTGAACAGCCATCCCGCCGCCACCGACAGCAGGGACAGCCCCACCACCGTGATCACCGTGCCGATGACCAGCGGCGGGAAGTACCGCACCACCTTGGCGAAGAACGGTGCGATGAGCATCATCAGCACACCCGTGGCGATGACCGACCCGTAGATCGCGGTGATGCCGTGCTCGGACCCGATGGAGATCATCGGCGCCACGGATACGAACGACACACCCTGGATCAACGGCAGCCGGGAGCCGAAACGCCAGAAACCCAACGACTGGATCACCGAGGCGATGCCGGCGACGAAGAGGTCGGCGACGATGAGGTGGTGCATGTGCTCCGCCTCGAACTCGCCGGCGGCGACGAGTGCACCACCGACGATCAGCGGCACGGCGATCGCCCCGGCGTACATTGCCAGCACATGCTGCAGGCCCAGGATGAACGTGCGCAGCAACGGTGGTTTCTGGTCGACCGGGTGGGTGCCATCCGGGGCGACGGCACCGATAGTGCCGGGGATGTACTCGTCGGTGGTGCTCATCTAACGCCTCAACTCCCCTGGTAGGTCGAGTAGCCGAACGGCGACAGCAGCAGCGGGACGTGCAGGTGCCCGTCCGCCCCGCCGCGCTGCGCGGTGACGTGGAAGGTGATGTCCACGAAGGGGTACAACGAGGCGGTCTGCTCGGCGTCCAGGTAGTCGCCGGTCTCGAAACGCAGGCGGTAGGTGCCCGGCTCCAGCGGGGTGCTGAACCGGTGACGGCCGTCGGCGTCGGTCGCACCCGACTCCACCGGCGCGCCCTGGTCGGTGACCAGGGCGATCTCCAGGCCCGCGGCGGGCAGGCCGGTGGTGGTGTTCAGGACGTGGGTGGACAGGCTCATGCCTGGGCCTCCTTCGTGTTCTCGGTCTCGGTGGCTGCTTCGGTGACCGCTTCAGTGACGAAGCCGCGCAGGCGCAGCTGGTTGATGGCGTCGAGGTTGTCCACCACGGTCGGCCACTCCTCCTGCGGCTCCCGGGCCAGGCGCTCGACGAGATTGTCGAGGATCTGGCGGCTGTCGCGTCCGGCGGCGCGGATGAGGAAGTTCCAGCCGAACTTCTCCCGGTAGGTGGGCTGCAGATTGCGCAGTGCCTGGAGTTCGCTGTCGCCGTCCTGTGCGGTGGCCTGTTCGGCGGCGGACAGGCTGCCGGCGGCGACGGTGCCGCCGATCGGCGGGTGGGCGTTGACGGACTCCAGGACGCCCGCGTCGTCCTGCGCGCGCAGCAGGTCGGACGCCGACTCGCAGAGCGCGTCGACGGAGGCGAACGGGCGGGCGTCGACGACGGACGCGGCGAGCGTCCTGCTGGCGAACAGTTCCGCCACCCGGTCGACGAGGGCGGCGGCGGGTGCCGCGTTGAAGACCTCGGGCGTGACGGTGGCCGGTATAGGTGTCACTGATGTTGTCATAGGTAACAGTGTCGACGTTTTCTGTTTCTCGCGGGTTAAAGCTCAATTTCCCGGCCGAGAACTTCCCTGCAACTACCCCCGCCGGACGCCGACGCCGCCGCTGAGCGCACCTGCGCGCGCCACCCCCGGCGAGGCGTCCTGCTTCCGTGCCGCTTCGGCGCCGCTTCGACGCCGCTTCGGTCGGCGGTAAGCGCCGACCGCCGGGCCCGGGGTACCAAGTTGGACCTGGGAGCGTTGAGTTGGCCGACTCAACACTCCCAGGTCCAACTTGATACCCCTACGGGTTCAGGGAGAGGGGCCAAAATCGAGCGTGGGATGTCTGAACCGGGCGATTCAACCATCCCACGCTCGATTTTGGCCCCTCGCCGTCTGCACGCACCGCCGCGACGGCGGGCCCGATCGGTTCACCGGGAATGGAACGGTGTGAACCCACATAGACAGCATGGTCTACTTCTGGCTCAGTACACCCCTCCCGCAGGTCCCGCCTGCAACCGATCCGCTCTGACCGGAATGAAATGAGGCCACCCGCCGTGACCCGCCACTCCCCCGTCCTGACGCTCCTCGCCGGTGTCACCGTCCTCGCCGTGCTCGCCGGCTGCTCCTCCGCGGTCGGCGAACGCCTCGCCGCGGCCGACGGCGAACCCGTCGACGGCGGCACCGCCCGCGTCGGCACGCCCAACGACCTCAGCCCGAAGACGCTGTACTCCGGCGGCGGCATCGCCGAACTCACCGTGACCGGCAACGTCTTCGAGACCCTCACCAAGTACGACGCCGCGGACGCCCAAGACGCCGCAGGGGAGAACGACGACGGTGACCTCGAGCCGCAGCCCGTCCTCGCCGAGTCCTGGGACGTCAGCGACGACGGCACGGACGTGACCGTGCACCTGCGCGACGACGTCACCTTCCACAACGGCGCCGACCTGGACTCCGGCGACGTCAAGGCCAGTTTCGAGAACTACTCCGACCCGGCGCGCTCCGGACAGCTCGCCCGCACCGCCCAGCAGATCGAGCGCATCGACACCCCCGACCCCCTCACCGTGGACTTCACGTTCGCCCGTGCGGTGAACAATGTCTTCGACCTCTTCGAGTTCGTGCCGGTCATCGAGGACTCCACGATCGACGGCTTCAACGACGGCACCGCCTTCGTCGGCACCGGCCCCTTCAGCTTCGACGACTGGCAACGCGGCAGCCACCTCAGCCTCGGTGCCTACGAGGGATACCGCACCGGCGCGCCCGCGATCGACGGCATCGAGGTCGTGGTCGTCCCCGACAGCCAGACGCAGTTCGCCCAGCTGCGCTCCGGACAGCTCGACGTCCTGCCCGCCGTCGAACCCCGCGACGCCGAGGCCCTGGAGGACAACGACCTCTTCGACGTCACCGAGAAGTCCGGCACTGGGGCCACCTACTACACGGGCATGAACGTGCAGGCCCCGACGTTCCGTGACCGGCGTGTGCGCCAGGCCGTGGCCTACGCCGTGGACCGTGACCGCATCCTCGACGAGGTCTACCAGGGCCGCGGCTACACCCAGTCGTTGCCGTGGCCCGCCGACTCCGCCGCCTACGACGAGGAGCGCAACGACACCTACCAGCGCGACCTCGACCGTGCCCGCGAGCTCGTCGGGCAGGTCGAGGAGGAGGACGGCCCGCTGCCGAGTGCGACCCTGTCCTACCGCGGGGCGGACCCGACCGAGCAGAACACCGCCCAGATCATCCGCGCCGACCTCGCCGAGATCGGCGTGACCGTGGACCTGCAGCCCCTGGAGGCCGGCGTGCACGGCGAGAAACTGCGCAACGCCGGCTTCGACGGCATGTGGCTGCTCAGCCACGACTTCGTGCAGTACACCCCGGCCACCCTGACCGTGAGCGCCTTCCCCTTCAACTCCGAGCACAACACCTCCAACTTCCGCAGCGACGCCTACTCCGCCGCGGCCGCCGACGCCTGGCTCGCCGGCGACCCGTCCTCCCCCGCGGCGCAGGCCGCCTACCGCCGGCTCAACGACATCCTGCTCGACGAGGCCTTCCTCGTCGAACTCATCCGGCCCGATGCCCCGCTGGTCACCGCCTCCAACCTCAAGGGCGTGACCTGGACCAAACGCTCCGAACCCGTCTTCGCCGACGCCACCTTCACCTCCTGACCCCGTGAGGAACCCCACCGTGACAACCGCAACCACAGCCCCGACCAGAACCCGCCCGACCGTCCTGCCCTTCCTCCTGCGCCGCCTGCCCTCCGCCATCGCCGTGGTCGCCGCCGGGTCCGTGGTGGTCTTCGCCCTGCTCCGGCTGATCCCCGGCGACCCGGCCGAGGCCCTCGCGGGGTCCGACGCCCCGCCGGAGGCAGTCGCCGCCCTGCGCGACGACCTCGGGCTGACCGCCTCCCCCGTCAGCCAGTACTTCTCCTGGATCGGCTCCCTGCTGACCCTGCACCCGGGGCGCTCGCTGGTCATCGGCGGCGACATCGCCACCCTCGTCGGGGAGGCCGCAGGACGCACCCTGCTGCTGACCGCCACCGCCGTCCTGCTGGCCGTCGTCCTCGCCCTGGTGGTCAGCGTCGGCGCCGAACTCGTCGACCGACGGTGGGCGCGCTCCGCCGCGACCGCCTTCGCCACCCTCGGCGTGGCCCTGCCGACGTTCGTCACCGGCGCGCTGGCGATCATCGTCTTCGGCGTGGTGTTCGTCGTCCTGCCCGCCGGCGGCGTGCCGCGCGACGGGCTGCTCGACCGCCCCGACATCACCGCCCAGTACCTCCTGCTGCCCGCCGTGTGCCTGGCGTTGCCGTCCGCGGCGGCACTGACCCGCTTCCTCGACGAGTCGGTGCGCACCGAACTCGGCCAGCCCTACGCCACCACCGCCCGCGCCCTGGGCATCCCGCGGCGGCGCATCCTGCTCACGCAGGTCCTGCCCAACGCCCTACCCCCGGCGATCACCGTGCTGGGCCTGCAGATCGGCCAGCTGCTCGGCGGCGCGGTGATCATCGAGGCCCTGTTCGCCTGGCCCGGCCTGGGCCACCTCATCCACCAGGCCGTGGCCGTGCGCGACTACCCGGTGGTGCAGGTCCTGCTGCTGCTCTCCGTGGTGCTGTTCGTGGTGATCCAGCTGGTCACCGACCTGATCCACGCCAACCTCGACCCCCGCATCCGACTGGAGGGCGCACGATGACTGTCACGCTCAACCGCCCCGACCTCACGCCGGACGACCCGGCACTCGCGCGCCGCACCGGACGTGCCGGACGCTCCGGACGCTCCGGACGCTCCGGCGGCACCGACCGTCCCCTCCTGCGCGCGCTCACGCACGGCCGCGGACTCGTCGGCGTGCTCCTGACCGGCGCCGTGGTGCTCGCCGGGCTCCTCGCCCCGCTGATCGCCCCGTACGCCCCCGACGAGCAGATCCCCGGCGCGAACCTGCTCGGCCCGTCCTCCGCGCACTGGTTCGGCACGGACACCGCCAACCAGGACATCCTCTCGCGCACCCTGTACGGCATCCGGGTGAACCTGCTGATCATCGTGTTCGCCGTCCCGCTGGGCGCGGCGACGGGCACGCTGGCTGGCCTCGCCGGCGCGCAGTGGGCCCGGCGTCGCCCCTGGGCGGACACGGTGCTGCAGCGTTCCTTCGACCTGGTGCTGGCGTTCCCCACGATCATCCTGGCGATCGCGCTGACGATGGTGCTGGGCCCGGGGCTGACCACCGTGTTCATCGTGGTCGCCCTGGCGGAGGTGCCGGTCTTCGGGCGTCTGGCCCGCTCGGTGGCGCTGTCCGTGCGCGAGCGTGGCTACGTGGAGTCCGCCCGGACCGCGGGCGCCTCGGAGACGTGGATCCTGCGCCACCACGTGCTGCCGAACAGTCTGGAGCCGCTGGTCGTGCAGCTGGCGTTGGCGATGTCGGTGGGCGTGTTCATCGAGGGTGCGATGAGTTTCCTCGGCCTGGGTGTAGTCCCGCCGACCCCGTCGCTGGGCACGTTGATCCAGGAGGGCGTGGCCTACGCCTACCACGCGCCCTTCTTCGCCGTCGGCCCGTTGGCCGTGGTCGTGGTGCTCATCCTCGGCCTGCTGCTCATCTCCCGGGCGCTGTCCGGCGCAACCCGCAACCCCTGACGTCCTGAAATGTCCCGAAAGGCGACCGTGAACAACTCCCCCGTCCTCTCCGTCCGTGACCTGTCCATCTCCTTCTCCCACCCGCGTCCGGCGGTGGTCTCGGTGTCCTTCGACCTGGGCCGTGGCGAACTGCTCGCCCTGGTCGGCGAGTCCGGCTCGGGCAAGTCGATGACCGCGCGTGCGGTGCTGGGCCTGCTGCCCGCCGGCGCCCGGGCGTCCGGCTCGGTGACGCTCGACGGCACCGAGATCCTCAACGCCGACGAGTCCGACCTGCTGGCCGTGCGCGGCGCGAGGGTGGGCCTGGTCTTCCAGGAGCCGCAGTCCGCGCTGAACCCGGTGCGCACCGTCGGCTGGCAGCTCGCCGAGGCGATCACCGCGCACACGCAGGGCCGAAAACTGGGCCGAGAACAGGGCCGAAAACACGGCAGGACGCAGCGGGCCGCCGTGCGGCGCCGCGCCGTGGAGCTGCTCGAGACCGTCGAGATCCCCGACGCCGCCGCCCGGCTCGACGCCTACCCGCACCAGCTCTCCGGCGGGCAGCGTCAACGCGTGGCCATCGCCCTGGCGCTCGCCGGCGAGCCGGACGTCCTGCTCGCCGACGAACCGACGACCGCGCTGGACGTCACCGTGCAGGCCGGGATCCTCACCCTGCTCGACCGACTGCGCGAGACCCGCGGGCTGAGCGTCCTGCTGATCACCCACGACATGGGCGTGGTCGCCGAGCACGCCGACCGGGTGGTGGTGCTGCGCCACGGCGAGGTCGTGGAACAGGGCCCCACCCGCCGCATCATTGACGCCCCGCGCGAGCCCTACACCCGCGCGCTCATCGCCGCGGTCCCCCGCTTCGCCGCAGGACGCCCCGACGCCGGCACGGTATCGGCGTCCGTTGCGTCCGGCACGTCCGGCACGTCCGGCGCAGTGCCGCCGGCGGCGGCGGTGCAGGACGTCACCGTGGTCTACGACCCCCGGGCGTCCTCCCCCGCGCTCGACGCGGTGACGCTGTCCGTGGCCCCCGGGGCCACGCTCGGGTTGGTCGGCGAGTCCGGTTCCGGCAAGTCCACCCTGGGGCGTGTGATCGCCGGGATCCAGCACCCCACCGGCGGCACGGTGACCACGGACGCGCTCGTCGCCGTGGTGCCGCAGGACCCGGCGTCCTCCCTGGACCCGCGCCACAGCGTGGGGTGGAGCGTGCGCGAGCCCCTGGACATCCACCGGGTCGGCACGCGGGCCGCCCGGCGCGACCGCGTCGAGGAACTGCTGCGCGCCGTGCACCTGCCGCCCGGGACCGCCGAGCGTCACCCGGCCGAACTCTCCGGCGGGCAACGTCAGCGCGTGGCGATCGCCCGCGCCCTGGCACTGGACCCGACGCTGGTCATCGCCGACGAACCGACCAGTGCGCTGGACGTCAGCGTGCAGGCCGAGGTGATCGGGCTGCTGCGCGAGACCCAGCGTCGCCTCGGGTTCGCCATGGTGTTCATCAGCCACGACCTGGCGGTGGTCTCGCAGGTCAGCGACACCGTCGCCGTGCTGCGCCGCGGCCGGCTGGTCGAGTACGGCGACACCGACGCCGTGTTCGCCCACCCGGACGCCGACTACACCCGTGAGCTGCTGGCGGCCGTGCCGTCCATCGGCGACGCCCGCGTGCGGCCCGCGACGGTGGGTGCGTGATGGGAACACCCGACCACATCCCTGCCGACGCCCGCGGCTACGAGCACTTCGACGGCCGCGTGGGACGCACCCTGTCCGACTCCGAACCGTCCTGGCCTGCGGAGAACCGCGCCGCACCCGGGGCACCGAACGTGGTCGTCGTGCTCGTCGACGACATGGGCTACTCCGACATCGGCCCCTTCGGCTCCGAGATCCCCACCCCGAACCTCGACCGCCTCGCCGACGAGGGACGCGTGCTGACCAACTACCACACCACCCCGGTGTGCTCCCCGGCGCGCGCGGCGGTGCTGACCGGGCTGAACCCGCACCGGGCGGGCTTCGCCCACGTCGCCAACTCCGACCCCGGCTTCCCCGGCGTCCGCCTGGAACTCGGCGACGACGTGGCCACGCTCCCGGAGATCCTGCGCGACGCCGGCTACGCCACCCTCGGCGTGGGCAAGTGGCACCTCACCCGCGACGCCCTGCTGAACGCCGCGGCGGACCAGTCGTCCTGGCCGGTCCAGCGCGGCTTCGACCACTACTATGGCTCCATGGAGGCGCTGAACTCCTTCTTCCACCCCAACCAGCTGGTGCGCGACAACACCGTCGTCCAGCACGAGCAGACCCCGGACGGCTACTACCTCACCGACGACTACACCGAGGAGGCGGTGGGCTCGATCAAGGCGCTGCGCGCCTCGGACGCGGACAAACCCTTCCTCCTCTACTTCGCGCACACCGCCATGCACGGCCCGCTGGGGGCGAAGGACTCCGACATCGGGAACCACCGCGGACGCTACGACGTGGGCTGGGACCGCGTCCGGCAGGACCGTCACGCCCGGCAGGTCGAGCTCGGCGTGATCCCGGCCGGCACGCCGCTGCCCGAACGCGAGGGCAAGCTCGGCCGCGAGATCCCCGCCTGGGACTCCCTCGACGAGGAGACCAGGTCGATCTACGCGCGCTACCAGGAGGTCTACGCCGCGATGGTCGACTCGGTGGACCAGAGCCTCGGCCGCGTCCTCGACCTGCTCGACGAGCTGGGCGAACGCGACAACACCATCGTGGTGTTCACCTCCGACAACGGCGGCACCGCCGAGGGCGGGCCGGAGGGCACACGCTCCTACTTCAGCCGCTTCGCCCACGTCGCCGGGCTGCCGTCCGACTGGGACGGCGACGTGGACGTCGACCCGTCCTTCATCGGCGGGCCGCGCTCGATGGCGCACTACCCGGAGGGCTGGGGGCACGCGTCGAACACGCCCTTCCGGTTCTACAAGGGGCAGACCTACGCCGGCGGCGTACGGGTGCCGCTGCTGGTGTCGTGGCCGGGAGGCCTGGGACGCTCCGAGGGTGCCGCACTCCGCGACCAGTACCAGTACGTCACCGACCTGACACCCACCATCCTCGACCTCGCCGGCGTGCCCCACCCGGGCACCCGCGGCGGGCGTCCGGCGAAGACGCCGGACGGCGTGAGCTTCGCCCCGGTGCTGCGCGACGCCGCGCACCCGTCCACCCACCCGGAGCAGTACGCCGAACTCGGCGGCAACCGCGGCTACTACGCCGACGGCTGGAAGATCGTCGCCGACCACCGCCCCGGCACCCCCTTCGACGACGGTGAATGGGAACTCTACGACGTGGCGTCCGACCCCAACGAGCTCTACGACGTGGCCGCCGGACACCCGGACGTGCTGCGCGACCTCGCCGCACGCTGGGAGAAGGCCGCGTGGGAGAACACGGTCTTCCCGCTCAACGACCACAGCGACCCGCGTGCGGCGCTGCGCCGTCCCGCCGAGACCCGCCTGTCGGACCCGGTGACGCTGCTGCCCGGCACCCCGAAACTCGAGCGCTACCGCTCCTCGGCGCTGACCCAGCTGCGCTCCTTCGAGGTGGTCATCGACGTGACGTACACGCCGGGGGACGCCGGGGTGCTGCTCGCCCACGGCGACCAGGGCGGCGGCTACGTGGTCTACGTCGACGGCGGGTCCGGCGAGGTGCGCCTGGCGGTCAACGAGTACGGGCGGCTGCACGAGGTAGCCGCCGGCGTCCTGCGGGAGGGACGCCGGAGCGTCCTGCTGCGCTCGACGGCGCTGCCCGACTTCCGCACGACGTGGACGCTGGAGGCGGAGCGCGGCGCGTCCGGCACGTCCGGCACATTGGCGGGGTTGTGGGCGTTCGTGGGCATGGCACCGTTCAGCGGCATCGACGTGGGCGTGAACCGCGGCGGGCCGGTGCACTGGGGACTCTACGAGGCGCACGGCTCCCACCGGTACAGCGGTGACCTGCACTCGGTGCGCTACGTGCCCGGCGAACGCGCACCGTACAGCCCCGCCGTCCTCGCCGAACTGGCCCGCGACGCGGCGGAGGCCTTCGACTGAGCCGCCCGGCCGGTCGACGGGGCGCAGGCCGTTGCGCGCACCGCGGCGAGGCGGAGACGCGGCGCCAGGGGTACCAAGTTGGACCTGGGAGCGTTGAGTTGGCCGACTCAACGCTCCCAGGTCCAACTTGGTACCCCTCATGTCCGGGTAGAGGGGTAAAGATCGAGCGTGGCACTACCGATCACAGTGAAGCGAAGGCTGGCCGCACGTGGTGGCGCTTGCGTAGCGTACCGGAATAGACAGAGCAGTCTATTCGAGTCCACCACGAAAAGAAGGAACCACCATGACCAGTACGCTCACCGCACCCACCGAGAACGCAGAAGCCGTCCGGAACGCCGCACCCGCCCCGTCCGTCACGCGCCTCGGCCAGAACATCGGCGCCCGGGTCGACGGCATCCGGCTCGGCGGCGACATCACCGACGACGAGGTCGAGTTCATCCGCACCGCCCTGGCCGCCCACAAGGCCGTGGTCTTCCGGGACCAGAACCTCACCGACGAGTCCCAGTACGCCTTCGCCCAACGACTCGGCACGCCCACCCAGGCGCACCCCACCGTGCACTCCACCGGCCTGGAACGTCTCACGCTCGAGGGCGCGGCAAACTCCTGGCACACCGACGTGACCTTCGTCGACCGCATCCCGAAGATCTCGATCCTGCGCGCCATCGACCTGCCTCCCTACGGCGGGGCGACGATCTGGGCGAACACCACCGCCGCCTACAAGGCACTGCCCGAACCCCTGCGCATCCTCGCCGACAACCTCTGGGCCACGCACTCCAACGAGTACGACTACGCCGCCGGCCACCAGTCCGAGGACAACTCCGAGCACCGCCGCGAGTTCACCCGCAACGTCTTCGAGACCGAGCACCCGGTCGTCCACGTCCACCCGGAGACCGGCGAGCGTTCCCTGCTGTTGGGCCACTTCGTGAAGGGTTTCACCGGGTTGAAGCCGCGCGAGTTCCAGGACCTCTTCTCCGCCTTCCAGGACCGCATCACCAAGGAGGACAACACCTTCCGCTGGAACTGGAACGACGGCGACGTGGTGCTCTGGGACAACCACGCCACCCAGCACTACGGGGTGAAGGACTTCGGCGACCACCACCGCAAGATCCGACGTGTGACGCTGGCCGGCGCGGTACCGACCGCGGTCGGCGGCGAGAGGTCACGCATCATCACCGGCGACGCCACGGACTTCTCCGTCATCGACGAACCGCGCCCGCTGGTCGGTTACCTCGGCGACGCCGCCGACCTCTGACGCCACCCCTCACGGACGAGGGGCCAAAATCGAGCGTGGGATGTCTGAACCGGGCGATTCAACCATCCCACGCTCGATCTTGGCCCCTCGCCGCCGCTTTCGGCGGACCCGCTACTCCTGCTCCACCCAGCCGGTCGACGGGAACTCTTCCGTGTCGACGTAGTCCATAGGTGTCAGGACCATCAGCACGAAAAACATCAGCGCGGCCACCGCGAACGACAGGACGGCGAGTACCACCGGGCGTCGATCGTCCGGCGTCTTGCGCGCACGCCAGACCGCCCATGCCCCGAGCAGCGCCGGCACGGGGAACATGAAGGAGAGTCCGGACATCAGGAGGAGCACGGAGAGGGCGAGGAGCGCCCACGGGAAGAGCAGGGAGTCTCGTTGACGGGAGCGCTCGCTCATGGCGTCCTTCCTGGTGGCGTCGGTCGGCTTCTGGCGGCAGGCTATCAGGCGGCCCGACGGGGCGCAGGCTGTTGCACGCCGCGGGGACACGGCGATAGGGGTACCAAGTTGGACCTGGGAGCGTTGAGTCGGCGAACTCAGCGCTCCCAGGTCCAACTTGGTACCCCGTCAGGTCCAAAGGGAGGGGCAGAAATCGAGCGTGGGATGGTTGAATCCGTTGATTCAAACATCCCACGCTCGATCTTGGCCCCTCTTCAGAGTGCTGATCAGGCACCCGCGCCGACGCGGGCTTCCTCCTCGGCGTGCTCATCGTCCTCGTCGCCGGTGAGGAAGGCGTAACTCACGCCCGCGATCGCCGCACCCACCAGCGGTGCGAGGATGAACAGCCACACCTGGCCGAGCGCGTCGCCGCCGGCGAACCACGCCACACCCAACGAACGGGCCGGGTTCACCGAGGTGTTGGACACCGGGATCGAGATCAGGTGGATCAGCGTGAGTGTGAGACCGATCGCCAGCGGGGCGAACCCGGCCGGGGCCTTCTTCGAGGTCACCCCGAGGATCACCCAGAGGAACACGGCGGTGAGCACGACCTCGGTGACGAGCACCGCGAGCATCGAGTAGCCGTCCGGCGAGAACTCGCCGTAACCGTTCGTCGCGAACCCGGAACCGCTGGCGCTGAAGCCGTCCTTCCCATCGGCGATGACCCACAGGACGCCGCCGGCGACGGTGGCGCCAACGATCTGCGTGACCCAGTACGGCACCACGGCGGACCACTCGACGCGCTTAGCGACCGCGCAGCCCAGGGTGACGGCCGGGTTGAAGTGGCCGCCGGAGATGTGGCCGACGGCGTAGGCCGCGGTCACCACGGTCAGGCCGAAGGCAAGTGCGACACCGACGAAGCCGATGCCCATGTTGATGGTGCTGCCCGACTCGTCGGACAGGACCTTCGCGGCGAGCACGGCGGAACCGCAGCCGCCGAAGACGAGCCAGAAGGTGCCGAGGAACTCGGCCCAGAGGCGCTTGGACATGGGAGGGGTGGGCATGGTGACTCCTTTTTTAAGTTGTTGAACCGTTGCCGGTGCGGCACCGACCCGATGTCGGTCGGTAGTTCTACTAACTAACACCGTGCACAGGGGAAAAGGAATACCCATTATCAATACTTGTGGTCGTCCAGAAGCGTTCCTACTGGCTTGGCCGTCGCAGCGCGCGCGGAGAGCCTCCTCTACCCCGCGTATCCCTCCCGCTGCGACCACTGACGCGGCGATACCCCGTGATGCCCCTGGAAAGCTCTGCTGAAGCTGGACAGGGATGAGTATCCGAGCCGGTGTGCGATGGAGGTCGAGGACTTTCCCTTCGCAAGAGAGTCCCGGGCAAGACGCATCTTCGCCATCGAAGACCACCGCGTGAAGGTCATCCCCGTCTCCGCCCTGAACGCGCGGGACACGGCGGCAGACCCACCGCCCGTCACCGCCGGCGTCCCCAGCGTCCTGAGGTAGTCCGTCGCAACCCGGAGAGCTGCAGCGTCGGTCGGCATCGGTACGGCACGCTCCTTCCCAGCCGCGGCCTGCTCCCGGAATAGGTCCAGCACGTGCATCCGGTCCCAATCCTCCGGCCGCAGAAATCCTTTCGCCGTGACACAACAGTGCAGCAGGTAGTCGTCCCACGCCGGCGGGAAGGTCGCGGACATGGGGTGTCGAATGTCGGCGTCCGCCGCGTCGAAAAACGCGATGGGCAGGAGAATCGCACCAGCCTCAAGGCTGCTGCGGTGTTCCGTCCCGGCCGGAACGAAGATTGCTGTTCCCTTCGGCTGCGGGACGGTCTTTTCCCGGGTCTCGAAAAAGCCGCTGCCCTGGTACATCCAGAGCAATACGTGGTGAGGGTTGGAGTGGAACTTCGACTGGGTGACCTGCAGATCTGGCGGGGCGGTGCCGGAGACGCCGTTCCCCACCATCCGTCGAAGCAGGCCGGACGCGTGAACGATGGCGAGTACATGGCCTGGACCAGCCCCGAAGTATCTCCGGAATGCCCGGAGAAAACCGCTGGGGGTCGTGTATCCGACCCGCCCGTAGACAAAGTCGACGTCGCTTCCCGCGATGAGATACCCCACGGCGCTGATCATCCGGCAACGAAGTCTCCACTGCTCCAACGTGCTGCCGGTGTCCCTGAGGAAACCGCGCCGCAGCGTCCTGGGGCTGGTCGCCGCCCACGAGGCCCAGTCCTCCACCGAGTAGGACAGGGACGGATCCTCGATGAGCGCCTCGGCGACGACGCGCGCCCCAGGTGCGCCCGGAACCGCCGGGACAACGAGTAACCCGGCGATCGCATTCGTCCCGGGAGGATCTGCGGCCAGGTCCGGGAGTGCCTCCAGCACCAGTCGCGACAGCTCCCGCTGCGTGTGTCCCCATCCGATGAGCGGCGTGACCTGGATGCAGAAATGCTGAATCAACCATGCGTGCCACAGTGTTGGAATGGTGACTTTCCTGGCCTCCGCTGGCGCATTCGGAACGTCCTGGGACCTCACCCACAAAGGCAGCGCGACGGTTCCCGGTGCCGACCTCATCTCCCAGTGCACACGATCACCCTCCGGAAGCCACATCCCCTCCCCCGCATGCAGGTGGAGTTCCTTACCCGACGGCGATCTCGTGGTCATTGATCCGACGTACACCCACACCAGCACATGATGTCCGGGGTTCAGTCGTCCCTCATGCCGCGCGGACGGAACCTCCGGCGGCCCCGCCGCCACACCATCAGTCCAGAAATCCATCACAGCTTGTCAAGGTACTGGCAGGTTCGGAACTTTGGCAAGGTTTCGCTGACTTAACCTTGATTGGCGCTACCGTGCGCGACGCCTCCCATCTGATCTACCTGACCTACCCCACCTATTGACGTGAGAGAACCAATGACATTCTTGACATCCCCCAGGTCTAGGACCGCGCCCCTGATCGGAGCACTGCTGACCAGCGTCCTCGTCCTGTCCAGCTGCTCCACCGACGCCACCGACGACGCCGACAACGGGGCAGACGGCGACGGTTCCGCTGGTGGAACCAGCGAACGTCTCCCCGCCGCCGAGGGTGCGACGGAATACCCGTTGACCCTGGAGACAGCTTGGGGCGAGACCGTCCTTGAGGAGCGCCCCGAACGCATCGTCCTCGGCGGCGGTGGCCACGATATTGAGCTCCTGACGAGCCTGGATGTCGCTCCCGTCATGGCTGCAGAGTCCCACGTCAACAGCGGATGGGCGCTCGATGCGCTTCCGACCGCTATCGAGTCCACGTTCGCCGCCACCGCGGACGACCCCATGCCGGCCGAG
This sequence comes from Corynebacterium sp. AOP40-9SA-29, assembly GCF_052377405.1. Classification (NCBI taxonomy): domain Bacteria; kingdom Bacillati; phylum Actinomycetota; class Actinomycetes; order Mycobacteriales; family Corynebacteriaceae; genus Corynebacterium; species Corynebacterium sp. AOP40-9SA-29. The sequence continues at coordinate 535,909 of NZ_JBQSWR010000001.1, forward strand.
GACATCGCCCAGGCCGACCCCGACCTGATCATCATGCTCAACGACAGCGACGCTGACGTGGCCTACGACCAGATGTCCGACATCGCGCCCGTGCTCGCCCCGTCAGAGAAAGGCCTGACCAAGGACTGGGAGGCCAACATCCGCGCAATCGGTGAGGCCCTGGACCTCACGGACCGCGCAGAGGAACAGATCACCGAAACCGAGGACTACCTCGAGGACGTCCGCTCGGAGCACCCCGAATTCCAGGGCAAGAGTGTCTCTTTCGTCAACTACTACGCTGAACCCACTGGCCTGACCATCTTGAACTACCCCGGTCACCTCTCGGAACGCTACTTCGCAAGCCTCGGCTTCGACGATCATCCGCACGGCGAGGAGTTCGCCGAGGTCAAGGGCAGTGTCAGTAACGAGCGGGTGAATGACCTGGACACCGACGTGATCATCATGGTCAACCAGACCGATGACAGCGAATTCGACGACTTCATCAACAGCCCTACCTTCCAGGGCACCTCGGCTGCGCAGGACGACCGCGTCATCCAGATCAAGTGGAGGGACAATGCCGACGGCAGCCGCGACGCGATCGTCGACGGAGAGGACGCCGGGTTCACCGGCAACATCGGCTGGGCGATGGCCGGTCAGGGCCCCCTGTCGATCAGGGCCGTGTCCAATATTCTGGTTCCCAGCCTGGCGGAGAAGCTCGGGGACTCATAGTCCCCGACGAAGGCCCCTCTACGGGACCGGGCCTTAGTTCAGCGCGACGTACTTGGCCTCGAGGTACTCCTCGATGCCCTCGGTGCCGCCCTCGCGGCCGAAGCCGGACTGCTTCACTCCGCCGAAGGGGGCGGCGGCGTCCGAGATCGCACCACGGTTGATGCCGACCATGCCGGCCTCGAGGTTCGTGGACAGGTACTGTGCGTTCTCCAACGAGGCGGCGAAACCGTAGGCGGCAAGGCCGAACTCGGTGTCGTTGGCCATCGCCACGCCCTCCTCCAGGGTGGAGAACGTGGTGACGGTGGCAACGGGGCCGAAGATCTCCTCGCGCATGATGCGCGTATCCGCCGGGACGTCGGTGAGGACGGTGGCCGGGTAGAAGTGCCCCGGGCCGTCCGGTACCTGCCCGCCGGTGGTGACGGTCGCGCCGGCGGCGACGGCCTCGTCGACCAGGGCGGCGATGCCGTCGCGCTGCTTGGCGGTGATCATCGGCCCCAGCGTGGTGCCCTCGTCCATGCCGTGGCCCATGGAGACCTGCGACATCGACTCGGTCAGTCGGCGGGTGAACTCCTCGGCAACGGAGGCGTCGACGAGGAAACGGTTCGCGGCGATGCAGGCCTCGCCGCCGTTGCGCATCTTCGCGGCCATCGCGCCGGTCAGCGCGAGGTCCAGGTCGGCGTCGGCGGCGATGACGAACGGCGCATTGCCACCGAGCTCCATGGAGGTGCGCAGCAGCTGGTCGGCGGACTGGCGCACCAGGGTGGCACCCACCGGCGTGGAGCCGGTGAAGGTGACCTTGCGCAGCCGGTCGTCGGCCATCAGCGTCTCGGAGATCGCCCCGGAGTGGGTGGACGGCACGATCGTGACCAGCCCGGACAGATCGCCCAGGTCACTGGCGACCTCGGCGAGTGCCTGCTTGATGACCTCGCCGACGAGGATCATCGTCAGCGGGGTCTCCTTGGCGGGCTTGACCACCACGGGGCAGCCCGCGGCGAGCGCCGGGGCGATCTTGCGGGTGGCCATGGCCAGCGGGAAGTTCCACGGGGTGATTGCCAGGACGGGGCCGACCGGGTGCTTGGACACCAGGATGTGGCCGTTGCCGGCGGGTGCCTGGGTGAACCGGCCGGGGATGCGCACGGCCTCGCCGGCGAACCAGCGGAAGTAGCTGTTGCCGTAGGTGACCTCACCGCGGGCCTCGGCGAGGGGCTTGCCCATCTCCAAGGTCATGGTGGTGGCGAAGTCCTCGGCGCGCTCGTTGACGATGTCGAAGACACGGGTCAGGACGTCCGCCCGACGCTGCGGGGCGACGCGCGCCCAGATCTTCTGCGCCTCGACGGCGGCGCTCAGCGCGTCGACGGCGTCGTCGGCGGAGCGGTCGGGCACGGTGACGAGCACCTCGCCGGTGGCGGGGTCCTCGACGTCGAAGGTGGCTGCGGCATCCTTCGCCTGGGTGGCGAGCAGGTCCGTCAGGTCGGACGGGAGTACGCGGTTGTTCATGGTTGTTCCTCCTGTATTCTTCTCGTCTACTTGCCTACACCGTTATTGCGGATCGCGTCGGCGAGCACGCCGAGCCCATCGCGCAGCAGGTCCTCGCCGATGACGAGCGGCGGCAGCAGGCGCACGACGTTGCCGTCCATCCCGCAGGTCAGGATCAGGACGCCGCGGGCCTTGCACGCCTCGGCGATGGCCTTGGTCGTCGCGGCGTCCGGACGCCCGTCGGCGTCGACGAACTCCAGGGCGATCATCGCGCCGCGGCCGCGGACCTCGGCCAGACCGGCACCGGCCGACTCGCCGACCAGCGGCTCGAGCACCTCACGCACGATCTGCTCGATCTCGCGGGCGCGGCCGTTGAGGTCGAGCTCCTCCATCTGGTCGATGGAGGCCAGCGCGGCGGCGCAGGCGACGGGGTTGCCGCCGTAGGTGCCGCCGAGCCCGCCGGGGTGCGGGGCGTCCATGATCTCGGAGCGTCCGACGACCGCGGACAGCGGCATGCCGCCGGCGACGCCCTTGGCGATGGTGACCAGGTCGGGGACGACGTCCTCGTGGTCGGAGGCGAACCAGTCGCCGGTGCGGCACATGCCGGCCTGGATCTCGTCGGCGACGAAGACGACGTCGTTGGCGCGGCACCACTCGACGATGGCGGGCAGGAAGCCCTCGGCCGGGTCGATGAACCCGCCCTCGCCCTGGATCGGCTCGATGACCACGCAGGCCAGGTTGGACGCGCCGACCTGCTGCTCCAGCGCGGTGATGGCGCGCTCGGCGGCCTCGGCGCCGGTGAGGTGGTCGCGCAGCGGGTAGGACACCGGCGCGCGGTAGACCTCGGAGGCGAAGGGCCCGAAGCCGGACTTGTAGGGCATATTCTTCGCGGTCATGGCCATCGTGAGGTTGGTACGACCGTGGTAAGCGCGGTCGAAGACGGCCACGCCGTTGCGTCCGGTGTAGCTGCGGGCGATCTTCACGGCGTTCTCCACGGCCTCGGAGCCGGAGTTGAACAGCACCGTGCGCTTGTCGTGGTCGCCCGGGGTGATCTCGGCGAGCTTCTCGGCGACGCGGATGTAGGACTCGTAGGGCGAGATCATGAAGCAGGTGTGGGTGAAGTGCGCCGCGGCGTCACTGACGGCCTCGACGACGGCCGGGTTGGACGCACCGACGGTGGTCACGGCGATGCCGGAGGCGAAGTCGACGAAGGAGTTGCCGTCCGCGTCGAGCAGGACGCCGCCGTCGGCGTCGACGACGTAGTGCGGCAGGTTCGGGGTGACGGCGCGCGGGACGACGGCGTCGCGGCGAGCGGCCAGCGCCTCGCTCTTCGGGCCGGGCGCGGTGGTGGTGGTCGTGCGCTCCTGCGGGAGGCGGTAGGTGAGGTCCTGCATGGGGAGGCTCCTTCTCTCTTCTGTCTCGTCTGTCTCGTTCTTCCGTTGCCGCCATTATGCGTGCCGACGTGACCTGGACGACATGGCCATACAGGCGAATTTTGCGTTGCAGAATGTACAATATGGCCATGTCCGACGATCTGACTCTGGCCTGGCTGCACGCCCAACGTGACCTCGACCTGCGCCCCGTTGCCGGTACGGGTGTACCAGGAGCCGAGTTTTCGGTGATCCAGCCGACCGAGCTGACCGACCCGCGCGAGTTCCTGCAGCCTCGCGCCGTGGTGCTCACCGTCGGCGTGGCCCTCACCCCGGATCGCGTGGGCCGGGAGGACCCCTTCCCCGACTACGTCCGACGCCTCGCTGAAGCACAGGTCACCGCCATCGGCTTCGGCACCGGCCTCTTCTTCCCCACCGTGCCGTCCTCCCTGGTCACGACCGCGCGCGAGCACGGCATCGCGGTGATCGAGGTGCCGCGCCACACCGCGTTCATCTCGATCCTCAACACGGTGCTCGAGGAGCGCGCCCGGCGCGGCCGCCGGGAGCAGGAACGCCTGGTCGTCGTGCAGGAGAAGCTGAGCACCGCCGCCGTCGACGGCGGGTTGGACGCCCTGCTCGCCGCGACCTCCCGCCACCTGGACGCCGCGGTGGCGGTCACCGACGACGACGGTCGGCTGCACGGCCGGCAGGACGCCGGGGCGTTGTCCGCGGTCGCGACCGCGCGCCGGCAACGCGACAGTGGTGCGGACGTGGGGACGGACGCAGGTTCCGACAGCTGGCGTCTGACCCAGCGCATGACGCCGCAGGGCGAACGCTTCCACCTGATCACGGTGCTGGCGTCCCACCCGTTCTCCCCGCACGACCGGGCGGTGCTCAAGCACGCCGCCGGCCTGGCGGACATCCTGCTGCAACGCCCCGCCTACCTGCGGCGCAGCCGCACGGAGTTGAACACCCTGGCCATCCAGCTGCTGCTGGGCGTGCGCGGGGAGGACGGCACGAGGCCGGTGGGTGGCATCCTCGACGAGGCGTCCGACAGCGACGGGCGGGTCCGCCCCACCGTGGTCACGGCCGACCGACCCCGCGAGTTGGACGCCGCCCTGGCGGAGGCCGACGAGCGTTCCGCGCGGGCGGGACGCCACCTGTTCGTCACCGGGCTGGACGCCACCACCGCGTTGCTGCTGTTCCGTGGGTCGCGCCGCATCGACGAGATCGCCGGAGGTTTCGGCCCGGCCGCCGCGCGCGTCCGCGTCGCCGTGGGCGAACCCGTGGCCTGGGGCGAGGTGACCATGGAGCGTGTGCGACGCCTCGAGACTGCCGCCCGCACCCTGACACCCGGCAGCCACGTGGGCCCGTACGGGGCGGGTGCGGACTGGCTGGAGCAACCGGCGGTACGCGACGCGCTGGACCGACGTGCCAGCGAGACCATCGACCGCCTGCGCGTCGAGGGATCCGGCGGCCAGACCAGCAACGAGCTGACGGACACCTTGCTGGCCTGGCTCCGCGCCGGCGGCAAGGTCGCCACCACCGCCGACGCCCTGGGCGTGCACCGGCATACGGTCCGCACCCGCCTGGACCGCATCGCGCAGATCTGCGAGGTCGATCTCGACGACCCGGTCGTGCGGGCCGAGCTCCTGCTCGTCACTGTCACCCGTACTGCAGAGGCATCCAAGTCGTAGAGGCGGAGAGCTACGAGCCAGCGCCATGTCATCTCAGTCATTGCCCAAGCAGCTTTTCGGGCATTTTCCTGCCTGGGCAATGACACAGATGACATCGGTGCCCGGACCGCCTACACACCGAAGTCGTCGCGGTGGAGCTCGCACCACCGACGGAAGGTGCGCGGTGCGACGCCGGTGACGTTGCGGACATCGTCGGTGAGCACGCCGGAGCGTCCTGCGCGGAACAGTTCCTGCAGGTCCTGCAGGCCACGGGCCTGCGGCCCGGGGGTGCCGGCCGCGATGGACGCCTCGGCGAGCTCGCCGGGGGTGCAGTCGGCGACGTCGATCTGGCGTCCGAGCACGTCGGCGAGGATCCGCACCTGTTCACGCGTGCTCAACGCCTCCGGACCGTTGAGAATGTAGCCGTGGCCGCGGTGCGTCGGGTCGGTCATCACCACCGCGGCGACACGGGCGATGTCGTACGGGTCGACCGGTCCGGTCAGGCCCTCGTCGGTCGGATTGGGGACGGGCCGTCCGGCGGTGATCGCTTCGCGCCACCACAGCGCATTCGTGGTCAGCGTATTGGGACGCAGGTAGGTGACCTCCAACGACGAGCTGCGCAGGACCTCGTCGCGGGCATTGATCGCCGCCCCGATCACCGGCATCGGGTGCAGCACCGTACCGATCGAGGACAGCACCACGACGTGGGTCACCCCGGCCGCCGTCGCCGCGTCCACCAGCGTCTCCGCCTGGGCCGGCGATGGTGTGGCCTGCATGAAGAAGACGGTGTCGACACCCTCGCAGGCGGCGCGCAGCGCCTCGGCGTCGTCCAGGTCTCCGACGGCAAGTTCCACCTCCTCCGGCAGGTGCGACGCCCGGGCAGGATTGCGCACGTAGGCGCGCACGGCGTGGCCCTGCCCGGCGAGGATGGTGGCGAGCTCGCCGCCGACGTTGCCGGTGGCCCCGGTGATGAGAAACATGGTGCTCCTTGGGTGTTGGTGTCTCTGTTCCCTGTACCTCCTCCACACTGCCCGCCGCGCGATGGAACAGCCTGGCCCCGTTCGTCCCCCTTTCGACCGGCCTCTCGCGCGGTACCCTGAACTCCATGAACAGCACCGACGAACTCGGCGCACTGCTGCGCGCCTGGCGGGGCCGACTGCAACCCTCCGACGTCGGTTCCCCCTTCGGCGACCACTCCACCCGCACTCCCGGGCTGCGCCGCGAGGAGGTCGCCTGGCTCGCCGGAGTCTCCGCCGACTACGTCAAACGCATCGAGCAGGGACGCGCCCGCCCCACCGCGGACGTAGTGCGTGCCCTGGCACGCGCGCTGCAAGCGTCCGACGACGAGACGGCAGTGGCGCTACGCGTCGCCGGGCACACCGGGGACGTGCGCGCCCTGGTGCCCCGGACGATCACCCCGAGCGTGCGCAGGCTGCTCGACCGGTTGGACGACACACCCGTCGGCGTCTTCGACGCCACCTGGACCCGGCTCGACCACAACGCCCCCTGGGCCGCGCTGACCGGGGATGGGACGGGTGACGGGACGGGTGACGGGAGAGGTGCTGGCGAACCGGCGATGAACGACAACCTGGTGTGGCGCCATTTCCTCGGCGACGGCGACCGCGTCCTCCACCCCGACCTCGATGCCTACCGTGCCTCGCTCACTGCCGACCTGCGCCGCGTGCACTCCCTGCACCCCACCGACCCGGACCTCACGACCCTGGTCGCCACCCTGCGCGCGCACAGCGACACCTTCGCCACGATGTGGGATACCGCCGAGGTCGGTGACCACGGCGATCAGCGCAAGACCGTGGTGCACCCGGACGTCGGAGCCGTGGAGCTGGACTGCGACGTCGTGGACGTCAACAGTGGCGGCGGTGCCGGGCTGCACCTGGTGATCTTCACCGCCGCGCCCGGGTCCGATGCCGCCAGGAAACTTGCGGTGCTGGCTGGTGGCTCAGATGACATGCGGCCCCGGGGTGAGAACACCCCAGGGCCGATGCGCTACTTCATGGACTCCAATTAGAAGATCCCGTGATCGTGCAAGGCGTCCTCATCCTTCGGCACCTCGGCGATGGCATCCCACATCTCGGTGAGCACTCCATTTTCCCAGTGCCAGAGTTCCGCATATGAGTGCCGACTTCCCGCGATGGAGCCCTCCGAGTGGGTGAACACGAACTGGCCGTCCGCCACCGTGCGGTGGATCTGGTCGTAGACCAGGCCTTCCCCCTTCGCCTTCAGCTCGCTGAGGAAGTCGATGACGGCATCCGTGCCATCCGCAATGTCCGGACTGTGCTGGCGGAACACTCCATCCTCGGTGAACCGACGGAACCCCTCGTAGTCAGCGCCGATCAAGGACTCGGTGAAGAACTGCACTGCTCGTTCCCGATTGGCCTCCGCGTCTTCCGAACGATTCACCTCGGTGGGGCCGTCGAGCTGCGTGCGCCCACTGGCATTCGCTTCCGCAACTGGGACAAGTGAGTCCCAATGCTCGGCGAGTTTCCCATTCTCCACGCGGTAGATGTCGAACCCGACGAGATCGGTCTCATCAAGGCCCGAGAATCGTCCATGGAGGACGACGAAGTCTCCGTCCTCCAGGAGCCTGGCGTTCTCGTAGCCGATGGCATCGCCTGCATCCTCCACCATCGTGCGCAGACCATCACGGTCGCCTGCGATCAGCGGTGAGTGCTCCACGAAATCATCGGCGAAGGCCGACTCGAGCACACCGACCTCACCACGATCGAAGAGGGCATTGTGGGTATCAAGGACAAATTGTCCGTGTGTTCCTGACATGTCTCTATCTCCTTTTCGTGATCCGGTGCTAGTCGATTGTGCTCATGATGTGCTTGACCCGGGTGTACTCCTCGAGGGCATACATCGACAGATCCTTGCCATAGCCGGAGTTCTTGAAGCCACCGTGGGGCATCTCCCCAGTCAGCGGGATGTGCGTGTTGATCCAGACGGTTCCGAATTCAAGGTCTCGGGAGAGCCTCAGGGTACGGGCATGATCCTTGGTCCACACGCTGGAGGCGAGTCCGTACTCGACACCATTGGCCTTCGCCACAGCATCGTCCTCATCGCTGAACGTCTGCACAGTGATCACCGGTCCGAAGATCTCGTCCTGGATGGCCTCATCGTCCTGCTTGAGACCATCGACAACAGTCGGCTCGAAGAAGAAGCCAGCCCGGTCAATCCGCTTACCACCGGTGACAACCGTGGCGTGGGACGGCAGACGATCAATGAAACCGGCGACCCGGTCAAGCTGGTTGGCGTTATTCAACGGTCCGTAGAGGATGTCGTCCTCATCGGGCTCGCCGACCTTGACCTCCTGAACTTCCTTCTTGAGCGCAGCAAGGAAATCATCATGCACCGACTCGTGGACGATCACGCGGGTTGCTGCGGTGCAGTCCTGCCCTCCATTGAAAAGGCCTGCCTCCGCCGTGGTGGACGCTGCGGCCGCAATGTCCGCGTCATCGAAGACGACGACCGGGGCCTTACCGCCAAGTTCAAGGTGCGCCTGGGTCAGGTTGGCCGCCGCAGAGGTCGCAACCTGCACGCCGGCGCGTACGGAACCGGTGATCGAGACAAGTGCCGGCGTCTTGTGGCCGACGACCAGCGACCCGGTTTCCGCATTTCCGAGCACAACATTGAACGTGCCCGCCGGGAGGAACTCAGCAGCGATTTCAGCCAACAGGAGCGTGCTCTCCGGCGTAGTGTCGCTGGGCTTGAGAACGATCGTATTGCCACCCGCCAGAGCAGGCGCGATCTTCCAGACGGCCATCATGAGCGGGTAGTTCCACGGTGTCACCTGACCGACGACGCCGACTGGCTCGCGTCGGATCTGGGAGTTCAGCCCCTCCATGTACTCTCCCGATGCACGTCCATCGAGGATCCGTGACGCGCCGGCGAAGAATCGAAGCTGGTCGACAGAGACATCGACCTCTTCAGTGGCCACCAAATACTTTGGCTGACCGGTGTTCCGCGACTGTGCCTCGACGATTTTGTCCTTGTTCGCGGCGAGCGCATCTGCGATCCCGAGAATTGCCTCCTGGCGCTGGGAGGGAGTGGCCCGACCCCACTGCTTCGCGGCATCGGCCGCGGAGGCATAGGCGCTATCGACATCGGCGCTGTTGGAGATGGGCGATGTGCCGTTGACCTCCCCGCTGACGGGGTTGACAAGGTCGAAGGTGTCGTTACCGGAAGCAGCAACGTAGCTCCCGCCGATGAAATTCTTGAGAGTGGTGTCCGTGGTCATGACGACCTCCTGGGAGTGGTGTTCGAAGGTGTGGCGTGGAAAACATCTAACCTCTAGGTGTTAGATTTACTTTCACCCTACTACTATGTGGAAGCGTGTCAAGGTTTCCGTCCACAAGGCCCATCGATCCGCTCACCCACACCGTGCTGCGTCCCGTCCCGGGCGTGTCCCGCAGTTCGGCGATCTCCACGTGCCTACGCAACGCGATCATCCTCGGCATCTTCACCGAAGGGCAGCAGATACCCAACGAAACCGCACTGACCCGGATTTTCGATGTCGCACCCATGACCATTCGCGAAGCGCTCACGTCCCTGCGCGCCGATGGATTGATCGTCACCCGGCGCGGTAGATCCGGCGGGAGCTTCGTCTCCGCTGATGCATCCACCACGCTGGTCATGGTGGATCCCACAGCGTCCATGTTCGACGCCACCGAGGTCGCGCACCACGTCAGCGCTATCAGTGGCAAGGCCGCGGCCCTCGCCGCTGAGCGCGCTTCTGCCGAGGAGGTCCGTGACCTTGCGGCAGCTGCAGCCCGGTTCGACGAGATGTCGGCGCACGAACCGACACTTCTGCCGGCAGCCCAGGCTGCAGCACAAGTTGCAGTTCAACTCGCCCGCGCATCGCAATCCCCCCGACTCACGAGAGAGGTCATCGCTTCTCAGATCGAATGGATCCCCTGGGCCGTCCGCGCCGCGGAAGCCCGCACACTGCAGGCCGGACGCACCGACAAGCACCAGAAGGCGTTCGACGGCCTCGCCGATGCAGTGCTCCATCGCGACGGAGCCAAGGCCCGAACCCAGGTCGAGGAGTACATCGCTCGCCAACTCACAGACCTGACCCCGGCCCTCAGCCCACGGGTCACAACGCCGGAGGCCGCTCAGGCGGCAGCGGGTCGGCTCGCCGAACTGCTCACCGCGATCACGCAGGCTGTCGTCGCCGTGTCCGAAAGGGTTCCGGATCATGATTTCGGCACCGCGCTCTTCGACGCATGCGCCGAACAACTGCAGAATCACCCTCTGCTGTCCGGAATAGGCCTGGCAGCCGCTCCTGACAGCGGCCGAGAATCAGTGGACTGGTTCGTCCGCGAATCCCCGCGAGGTGCTCTGCAACCGGAGCGCATTCGGCGTCGAGGCGTGGACCTCTCCGCCTCCGCACCCGGAGAAGAAGGCTACCGAGGTTTCGACTGGTACACGCTGCCCGCATCGCGTGGTCAGAGCACGGTGGTCGGGCCATACGTCGACTTCCTCTGCGGAGACGAATACACCCTGACCCTGTCCGTGCCTGCAGTCCATGACGGCATATTCACCGGCGTTTTCGTCGCTGACGTCTCCGTCGATGCCATCGAGCACGAGTTGCTCCCCCACCTCTCGGGCGCGGAGTCCCCACTGGTGGTCGCTCATGTCGATGGACGTGTGCTTGTCTCCACCGACGTCAATGCCCCCGTTGGAACCGTCCTGGACAAGGGCACTTTCACAATCGCAGCCACTGCAGACCCCTTTCCGTACCAGGTAGTCTCGCTGCCAGATCAAGCAGAAGGAGAACATCATGTCTGAATCCACCATGAGCAACCCCTACCGCAGCATCGACGTCGCCACCGGCACCGTCCTGTCCGAGCACAACCACGCCACGGACGCCGAGATCAGCTCCGCGCTGGACTCCGCGCACGCCGCCGCGGCGTCCTGGGCGCAGACGCCCCTCGAGGAGCGCGCAAAGATCGTCACCCGCGTCGCCGACCATTTCGCCGAACGGCAGGACGAACTGGGGGCGATCATCACCCGTGAGATGGGCAAGCCCGTCGCCGAGGCACCCGGGGAGGCCGAGTTCAGCGGCGACATCTTCCGCTACTACGCCACCCACGCCGCGAAACTCACCGAGGACCTCGTGATCGAGGACTCCGCCGAGTCGCGCAGCGTTGTGCAGCGTCGGCCCGTCGGCACGCTGCTGGGCATCATGCCCTGGAACTACCCCTACTACCAGGTCGCCCGTTTCGCCGCGCCGAACCTGATGCTGGGCAATACGATCCTGCTCAAGCACGCCGAGAGCGTGCCGGAGTCCGCCCTGGCCATCCAGAAGATCATGGATGAGGCCGGCGTGCCGGAAGGCGTGTACGCCAACATCTTCGCCACCCATGACCAGATCGCCACGGTCATCGAAGACCCCCGCGTGCAGGGTGTCTCGTTGACCGGTTCGGAGCGTGCCGGCGCCGCGATCGCCGCGCAGGCGGGTGCGGCATTGAAGAAGGCCGTCCTCGAGCTCGGCGGTTCCGACCCCTACGTGATCCTGTCCAGCGACGACATCCGCGCCGCGGCGCGCAACGCCCTGGAGATCCGCCTGGAGAACACCGGCCAGGCCTGCAACTCCAACAAGCGCATCATCGTGCACGAGGACATCTACGACGAGTTCGTCGACGAGGCAGTGCACATCATCGGCGCGCTGAAGCCGTCCGACCCGGCGAAGGTCGACGACGTGCTGACCGCGTTCGGCCCGATGTCCTCGGAAGGTGCCGCAGACAAGATCGTCTCGCAGATCGGCGCTGCCGTGGAGTCCGGTGCGACGCTGCGCACCGGCGGTGAGCGTGTCGGTGGCGAGCACGCCGACGGGTTCTTCGTGTCCCCGGCGGTAATCACCGACATCGAGGTCGGCTCCGACATCTACTACGAGGAGTTCTTCGGACCGGTGGTACAGGTGTACAAGGTGTCCTCCGATGAGGAGGCGCTGACCCTGGCCAACGACACCCAGTACGGTCTGGGTTCCTCGGTCTACGCCACCGAGGAGGGACGCGCCGAGAAGTTCGCCGAGGGCCTGGAGGCCGGCATGGTCGGCGTGAACCAGCCCGCCCCGGAGACCGAGGAGATGCCCTTCGGCGGGGTGAAGCGCTCCGGTTACGGCCGCGAGCTCGGCCCGCTGGGCATGGACGAGTTCGTGAACAAGCGCCTGTACTCGGTAAAGAAGTAGGCCGGACGGCGCATCCGCCTACTCCGGCAGGTACGCCGTCCCCGTCATGATGGTGCGCGCGGTGCGCGCCATCCCGGCCGACACCAGCGCCCCGTCGGACGTCTCCGCCAGGACGGTGACCGTCCCCTTCGGGTGCCGGATGGTCGTCTCTGACCGCGTTCCGTCCGGCAGGACGGCGTCCATCACCGTCCCCGGCATCGCCGCCGCCGACCCGAGGGCGAGCGCCGCCGTCGCCGGAATCGCATGATGGACGACGCCCATCGAGGTCACACGCACGACCACGTCTGAATCGTCGGCACCGCGCGTCCCGCGTGCGACGCACGCGACCTTCGGGACGACGGCACTCTCGGGCAGCCCCATGCGCCTCGCGGCGTCCTGCCGCAGGTGTTCGATGCGCTCCAGCATCCCGGTGTCGGAGTTGAGTTCGTCCCGGCTGAGCGTCACGTCCACGCCGACCTCGTGGGCGTCGACGATGACCAGCGGGTTCGTGACGTCCACCAGGGTGGCGCGCACGCCGCTGTCGAGCACGGTCACGGACCCCAGCGGGAGCACCGACCCGGTCGTCTCCCCGCCGGGCTCCAGGAAACTCAGGTCGATGCGGGGCCCGGGGCGTCCGGCGCCGGACATCTCGTAGTCGCCGTCGCGCGGAAGTCTCCCGTCCTCCAGCGCGTGGTCCAGCACGAAGACCGCGCCGGTGTTGGCGTTCCAGACCCGCAGCGTCGTGCGGTCGCCGCTCCGCTCGACGAGCCCCTCGTCCAGCGCGAAAGCGCTCACCGCGGCACTCAGGTTGCCGCAGTTTCCCGCCCACTCCACCGTGGTCGAGGTGACCGCGGGCTGTGCGAAGACGCTGACGAGGTCCACGTCGGCGGGGCAGGAACCGTGCCACGGCAGGCCGGCCAGATCGTCCGGCACGCCGACCGCCATGACCTTCGTATTCGACGACGCCCCGCCGCCCAGCCCGTCGACGGCCAGCGGATCCGGGCCGCCGGTGAGGCCCACGCACAGGGCGTCGCGGGCGCGGGCGTCCCGCGGCAGGTCACGCAACCGGACGAAGACGCCACGACTCGTGCCACCGCGCATCACCGATACGGGAATCTCATTTGCCATGGTGTTCATCCTGCACGAGTCACAGCCCGGCGACCAGCGGGACGATGCACAGCACGCCCGGGACCACCGCCGTCATGCAGAGGGCGGTGACCAAGAACGTCCGGAAGACGTCGTTCTGCCGCTTCACCTCGGCGTTGCCCACCACCAGCGTGCCGGCAATGTGGATCGGGTTCATGACCATGAGCCCGGAGGGGATCGCGACCGCGGCCACGACCCAGAAGATCGCCGGCGAATCGCCGAAGAAGCCGAACACCAGCGGCATCGTCATGCTCAGCACGCCCAGCGCCGAAGACTCCACATTGCACAGCAGCGCGGTGAGGTACGCCAGCACCAGAAGCAGCAGCGCACCGGCCGCCGCGCCACCGAGGGCGTCCTGAATCGCGTCGATCGTGCCGGTCGACTGCAGCAGCCCCAGGTACGTGAGCAGACCGCCGATCAGCAGGACGGCGCTCCACGGCACCTGGTCGAACATCCCGCCCTGCGACGGCCGGAAGACCAGTTGGAGCACCGCGGCGACCGCCATGGACGTAAGCCCCACGTCCAGACCGAACACCACCACGCAGACGATGAAGATACCCAGGCCCACCAGCGAACTGACGGCGTAGACCTTGTTCTTCACCTGCGCGGGACCCTTGCCCTCCTCGACCTGCGCGGCCTGCGGCTCGATGAGGAACTTCCCCTTGCGTCCCAGGGCGGCGAAGACGACCTGCAGGACGGCGAGAGCGACCGCGGTCACGACGACCGCGACCGCCCACAGGCCCCATTCGGAGTAGGTCACCCCGGCGTCCGACGCGAGCCTGCTGATCGTGGCACCCGTGGGGTTCAGCGGGGACATCCCGAGCGCGACCGCGCCCAGGATGACGCCCAGCTCATTGATCAGGTAGGTGCCCCGGTAGCTCACGGAAATGAACGCGACGAGCGGGACGAGGACGGCGATCGGCCCCGTACTGAACACGCCGACCGTGGACAGGAACCCGCCCAGCAGGAACCCCACCCACGGGATCAGCGACTTACGGTCGCCCACGACACGGAACGCCCCGTCGATCACCCAGTGGATGGAACCACTGAGCTGCAGGTGGCTGAACATCAGGGACACCCCGATGATCAGCACCACGAGGCTGGCGGGGAACGCCTCGTACATCTCGTCCACGTCCGCGCCGGAGACCAGCACCAGCACGAAAGCCGCCCCGAGGGACAGCGTGCCGATGTTGACCTTCTTCCAGACCGCCAACAACAGGACGACGATCAACAACACCAGGGACAACGTCTGCGAAAAGGTCACTCGAGCTCCTACAACTAGTTTAGATACTTAACTGTAGTTGTTAGAGCGTGTGACGCAAACCGGCGAGGCGCCGGAATCTAGCGTCGCGACCGCGCCGTCTGGTCATAGACCGTGTAGTAGTCCGCGCGCACCAGGCCACGATCCCGGACCCGGAAAGCCTCACGGACACCCTGGTCGCCGCGCAGGTTGCCGTCCAACCAGGCAGTCATCAGCGTGAAGAACCGCCCCTGATAATCCACCGGTGCGGTGGTGACCGGGCCCAGGTGATCGGTACCGCGCACCCCGACGATGGTCTGGTGCTTGTGCTCGGCGAGCGCGTGCATCGCCTGGTGCGACACCCCGCCCAGACCGTAGGCGTCGTTCTCGCCGTACATGATCAGGAACGGCAGATTGTCCGGCACCAGCGGCTCCGCGGCGTAGTAGTTCGCCGGCAGCCCCATCGCCACCGCGCCCGCCAGGCGGAACCCGGGGATCTGCGCGCCGAGGGCCGGGACCACCCCGCCCTGCGTCGCCGACGCCCACATCGATGCCCCCGCACCGGCGGAGTAGCCGACCAACGCGCTGCGGGAGAAGTCCGCCCGGCGCGCCAGCTCCCCGGCGCGTCCCTGCGTGATCTCCAGCCCGAGGCTGCTCAGGTGCGCCTCCGGGGTGACGAAGGTCAGATTCGCCGCACCGTAGCCGATACGCACCGCATACCCGCGGGACGCCAGCTTCTTCGCGTAGTTCTCCCCGAAGTACCGCCCGTCGCCGCCCACGCCGGCGGTCATCAGGACGAAGGGGAACTTCTGGTTCGGGTCCGACGAGCGCGGGACGAAATCACGGTGGCCGAACTGGAGCACCGGCACCCCGCCGGGGCCGAACGGCGGCGGCGCCCACTGGCCGGACTCGGAGACGCTGTAGCGTCCTCCCCCGGCGTAGTCGGAGTAGGCGGGGACAGCAGGGGCGGCGTGGGCGGTGCCGGACAGGATGAGAAGCCCAGCAAGGGACAGTGCGACTGCCCGACGGAGAACCTTGAAACCAGTCATGGAGACATTCTCACCAGCGCGCCGTCGGTGCGCCTGTCGGTGATGTTGTTCCCGACCCCGACCATAAGCGCAGGTGATGAAGTGTGCGCAGCCTCCCTTGCTACGCTGGTCCAGTCACCCCGGCAGTCTGTGCCGGACCCCGCCTGCTGGAAGGACCACCATGACCGCCGGACGAATGAACGCGCTGGCCTGGGTCGCCGAGATCCTCGGCCTGATCATCGTCTTGCTCGGTGTACTCAGCGTGCTGCCCGACCGGTTCCTCATCGCCGGCCTGCTGCTCATGGTCGTGGGCATCCTGGCCAAGGTGCGCTCCAACAAAATGGGCCGCCAAGGCTGACGCCTTAGGCCTTAGCCTGCGGCCCAAAAGTGTTACCACTTATCCGGGACGCCGAACCGCAAAACCGCAGGTCGCGGAAAACGGCACCGTCGAAAAGTGGTAACACTTTCTAGCGATCACCCAGCCGCCGCCGCGACACGAACTGGTAGCGGTCGCCGCGGAACGCCGACTCCGTCCACTCCACCCGCGAACCGTCCTCACTGAAGCCGGTACGGTGCACCAGCAGCAGCGGCAGTCCCGTCGCCACCCGGAGCAGGTTGGCACGCACCGGATTGCACGGCACGGTCTCCACCACGTCCTCCACCTCGACGATCCCCATCTCGTACTCCTCGGCGAGCATGCGGTACAGCGAGTCCTGCGCCTCCAACCGGTCGGTCAGTTCGGTGAGGTCGCCGGGCAGGTGCACGGTCTCGTGGGCGAGCGGTTCACCGTCCACGGTGCGCAGCACCTCGAAGCGGGTGATCAGTGCACCGTCCTCGAGCCGCAGGTGCTCGGCCACGCTGTCGGATGCCTGTTCGCAGCGCGCCGAGAGCACCACGCGTCCGGGACGCCAGCCCTCGGACTCGGCGTTGCTGGAGAACGACACCTGCGGCAGCAGCAGCATCTTCGGGGAGGCCACGAAGGTGCCACTGCCCTGGGTGCGTTCCAGGCGTCCGTCGGAGACGAGTTCGCCGATGGCCTGACGCACGGTGGTGCGTGACGTGCCGAAACGCTCGGCCAGTTCGCGTTCGGTGGGGACGGCGGTGCCCGGGTCAAGGTCGTCGATGAGCTCGAGGATCTGACTCTTGACCAGGTAGTACTTGGGCACCTTCATGCGACCACCGTACCGGGGGCGGGTGTAGCCCAAATAATCCACCCGCCGACGTGACCCTTGACACCATGAATTGGTCTAGTCCAATATGGGCGGTACTGGCCCACCCTGGGTCCCACCCACGCGAGGAGAATCCCATGCCCGTCCTCACTCCCCGACCACCCACCGGCGAAACCCCGGCCGAGAAGCGCGGCGGCCTGCGCATCCCCGGGTTCGCCCAACTCCAGAGGCTCGGCAAGAGCCTCATGCTGCCGATCGCCCTGCTCCCCGCCGCCGGCATCCTGCTGCGCCTCGGGCAGGACGACATGCTCGGCGGCACCGACATCCCCGTCATCGGCCCGTTCTTCGATTCGATGAGCGCCGCCGGTGACGGCATCTTCGGCAACCTCGCCATCCTCTTCGCCGTCGGTGTGGCCATCGGCTTCGCGAAGAAGGCCGACGGTTCCACCGCCTTGGCCGCCGTCGCCGGCTACCTGGTGATGACCTCCGTCTTCGACTCCATGTCCCCCGTCGTCCTGGAGGGCGTGGAGGACGCCGCGGGCGACCAGGCGATGATCGACTACAGCGTCTTCGGCGGCATCATCGTCGGCCTGATCACCGCCTGGCTGTTCGACCGCTACCACAACATCGAACTGCCCCCGTACCTGGGATTCTTCGGCGGACGACGCTTCGTGCCGATCGTCGTGTCCCTCACGGTGCTGTTCGTCAGCTTCGCGATGGCCTATGCGTACCCGCTGTTCAACAGCGGCCTGACCTCCGTCGGCCAGTTCATCGCCGGCTCGGGCGCGCTGGGCGCGTTCGTCTACGGTTTCGCCAACCGCATGCTCATCCCGCTGGGCCTGCACCACATCCTCAACACCTTCATCTGGTTCATCTACGGCGACTACGAGGGTGCCAATGGCCTGGTCACCGGCGAGCTCAGCCGCTTCGCCGCCGGCGACGAGACCGCTGGCCTGCTGACCTCCGGTTTCTACCCGGTCCTGATGTTCGGTCTGCCCGCCGCGGCCCTGGCGATGATCCACGTCGCCAAGCCGCGTCAGCGCACGGTGGCCGTGGGCATCTTCGGCGCCGCCGGCCTCACCGCCTTCCTCACCGGCGTGACCGAGCCGCTGGAGTTCGCGTTCATGTTCCTGGCGTTCCCGCTGTACGTGATCCACGCCGTGCTCACCGGCCTGTCCCTGGCGGTGGCGCACCTGCTGGACATCCACCTGGGCTTCTCCTTCTCCGCGGGCCTGATCGACCTGCTGCTCTACGGTCGCGCACCGGCGGCGCACAATATCCTGCTGTTGGTGGCCCAGGGCCTGATCTTCGCGGTGCTGTACTACGTGATGTTCCGCTTCGCGATCACCCGCTGGAACCTGCGTCTGCCCGGCCGCGTGCCGGACGACGAGTACGAGGCGTCCCTCGCCGCACAGGAGTCGCAGGACGCTGAAACGTCCGGCGCAGCGTCCGGCACGCAGCGTGCCGAGCGGCTCATCGCCGCATTCGGCGGACGCGACAACCTGGTCGGCGTCGACGCCTGCATCACCCGTCTGCGCATGGAGGTCGCCGACAAGTCGGCGGTGGACAAGGGCGCGCTGAGCGCCCTCGGCGCCGCCGGCGTCCTGGAGGTCGGCAATAACGTACAGGCCGTGTTCGGCACCCAGTCGGACGTCCTGAAGGACGAGATCAACGCCGCGCTCGCCGGCCCCGCGCCGGCCGCCGCGCCCGCCGCAGCACCGGCTCCAGTCGTCGAGACCGAGACCGCGGCCGAAGAGGCCGAACCCGCCGGCCCCACGCTGGTCCGCGCCCCGGTCCAGGGCCGCACCGTCGCCCTGTCGGAGGTGCCGGACAAGACCTTCGCCGCCGGCACCGTCGGCCCGGGCCTGGCCATCGAGCCCACAATCACCGCCGGCACCGACGGCATCGTCGAGGCCGTCGCCCCGGTGTCCGGCAAGCTCATGCAGCTGCTGCCCCACGCCTACGCCATCATGACCGACGACAAGACCGCCGTGCTCGTCCACCTCGGGCTGGACACGGTGAAGCTCAAGGGCGAGGGGTTCACCCTCCACGCCGCCAAGGGCGACCGTGTGGTCCAGGGCCAGCCGGTGATCACCTACGACGTCGCCTCCGTCGAGGCCGCCGGGTACCCCACCGTCGTTCCGGTCGTCGTGATGGACGCCCGCGGCGCCAGCGTCGACGAGATCGCCGAGCCGTCCGCCCCGGTGTCCACGATGCGTCCCCTGTTCACCGTCACCAAGAAGTAGGAGAACCCACCATGGAGATCATCATCCTGCCCGGCAGCGCGCAGGACGCCGCAGGTGCCGCCGGCGCGCTGGCCGGCAGGGCCGTCGCGACGCTGCTGGAGCGCAAGCCGGACGCCGTCCTCGGGCTCGCCACCGGGTCGTCCCCCCTGCCCGTCTACGACGACCTCGTCGCCCGCCACGATGCCGGCGAGCTCTCCTTCGCCCGCGCCCGCGCCTTCACCCTCGACGAGTACGTGGGTCTGGCCGCCGGGCACCCGGAGCGCTACGCCACCGTGATCCGGCGCGAGTTCACCTCCCGCGTGGACTTCGCCGACGACGCCGTACAGGGCCCCGACGGCCTGGCCGAAGACATCCCCGCGGCCTGCCTCGCCTACGACGACGCCATCCGCGCCGCCGGTGGCGTTGACCTGCAGATCCTCGGCATCGGCACCGACGGCCACATCGGCTTCAACGAGCCGGGCTCCTCGCTGGCCTCGCGCACGCGCATCAAGACGCTGACCCACCAGACCCGTGTCGACAACGCCCGCTTCTTCGACGACGACCTGGCCAATGTCCCCACCCAGTGCCTCACCCAGGGGCTCGGCACGATCATGGAGGCCCGCCACATCGTGCTCGTGGCCACCGGCCAGAACAAGGCCGAGGCCGTGCACCAGCTCGCCGAGGGCGGGGTGAGCGCCCTGTGGCCGGCGACGATCCTGCAGCACCACCCGCACGTCTCCGTCCTGGTGGACGAGGCCGCGGCCGGACGCCTGCAGCTCGCCGACTACTACCGCGCGACCTACGCCGCCAAGCCCGTCTGGCAGGGCCTGTGAGCACGCTCATCACCGCCGACGTCCTGGTCACCGGCGACGAGGTCCTGCGTCCCGGCTGGATCGAGGTCACCGGGGACACGGTGAGCGCCCTCGGCGCCGGCGCGCCGCCACAGAAAGCGCAGGACGTGCAGGACGCCGCGACGGCGCAGGACGTGCTGGCGCTCGGCGAGGTCACCGTCGTGCCCGGGTTCGTGGACATGCACGTCCACGGCGGCGGGGGCGGGGCGTTCCCCGTCGCCACCGACGAGGAGACCGCCACGGCCGTGGCGATGCACGCCGCCCACGGCACGACCACGATCATGGCGTCGCTGGTGTCGGCGCACCCCGACGAGCTGCTGCGCGAGGTCGACGTCCTGTCGGCCCACGTCCGCGACGGCCTCGTCGGCGGCATCCACCTCGAGGGGCCGTGGCTCTCCCCGGCGAAGAAGGGCGCGCACGACCCGACCGCCCTGAGGCATCCCGGCCACCCCGACCAGCCTGACGGCGGCGAGCTCACCCGTGTGCTCGACGCCGCGCGCGGCACCGTGCGCATGGTCACCTTCGCCCCCGAGCTCGACGGGGCGTTGGACGCGGTGCGCCGCACCGTCGACGCCGGCGCGGTCGCCGCCGTCGGCCACACCGATGCGTCCTACGAACAGACCCTCGCCGCCATCGACGCCGGCGCGCGCGTGGGAACCCACCTGTTCAACGCCATGCGCCCGGTCCACCACCGCGAACCCGGCCCCGTCACCGCCCTGGTGGAGGACCCGCGGGTGACCGTGGAGATGATCGGCGACGGCGTCCACCTGCACCCCTCGCTCTACCGCGGCGTCTGCGACCTCGTCGGGCCGGACCGGGTCACCCTGGTCACCGACGCCATGGCCGCCGCGGGCATGCCGGACGGCTCCTACCGTCTCGGCACCCTCGGCGTGGACGTGACCGGCGGCGTGGCGCACGTCGCCGGCACCGACACCATCGCCGGCAGCACCGCGACGATGGACCAGCTGTTCCGCTTCGCCGTGGAACACGGGGCTGCAGATGACGGCAGCGCCGACGCCGCGCTGCTGCAGGCCGTCCGGCAGACCTCGGTCAACCCCGCCCGTGCCGTCGGCTTCCCCACCGTCGGCCTGCACGTCGGCGGACGCGCGGACCTCGTCGTGCTCGACACCGCCCTCCAGGTGTCCACGGTCATGCGCGGCGGGGAATTCCTTTCACCCCTCACGACGCGGTAGTTGCGGCCCCGCTCAGCGTCCCCGCTTCCGCTGCGTCCGAGGACGCTGCGGGCGCAGCGGGGGTCACGCGGGACGGGCTGGCGAAGGAGGCGCGCGACAGGATCACGAACGCCGCGCACAGCAGCACCAGCGCGATCCAGTAGGGAACGCCGGCGCCGATGCCGTAGAGCACACCGACGGCCAGGGGGACGACCACGCCGACGGCGTTCTGCATCCCCTGCGTCACCCCGGCGAGCCAACCCTGTTCGTCGTCGCCGACGGAGGTGGAGAGCACGCCGTTGAGCGTGGCGGTCATCGGGCCCTCGCCCGCGCCCAGCATCAGGGTGCCGGTGATCAGCAGCCACGGTTGCTGCAGCACCGACGCCAGCAGCGCCAGGGCCAGCACACCGAGTGCCTGCACCACGATGCCGCCGAGGATCACCCCGCGCTCACCGACCCGCTTGAGCAGGATGCCGAGCAGCACACCCTGGATCACGATGTCGAGCACCCCGATGCAGGAGTTCAGCAGTCCGATCTGCGTGGGTGACCAGTCGACCGTGTCCATCGCCAGCACGCTGTAGTTGTTGACGAAGAAGCTGAACGGGATCGCCACGAGCAGCAGCCCGGTCAGCAGCATACGCAGCGACGGACGGGCGAAGGCCTGCCGGAAGACGCGCAGCGGGTGGATCTGCTCCACGGTGAGCCGGTCCGTCCTGTTCTCCGGGGAGTGACTTTCGGGCAGGGCGACGAGGGTGACCACGCCGACGGTCAACGCGACCGCGGCGGTGGCGAGGACGGGCAGGTCCACGCTGTGCGCGGCGAGCAGACCGCCGAGGGCCGGCCCGATCATGAAGCCGATGCCGGTGAGGGCACCGAGCATGCCGTAACGCTTCGCGCGCTGCTCGGCCGGGGTGATGTCGGCGACGTAGGCGAACAGAGCGGGCATGTCACCAGCGGTGACGCCCTGGACCACACGTCCGAGCAGCAACAGCCAGATCGCCCCGCTGAGTGAGCCGGCGAGGAATCCGCCGAGGGCGAAGATGAGGAATCCCGCGGCGGCGCCGAAGGCCCCGATCACGATAACGGGGCGGCGTCCCCACCGGTCCGATATCCCGCCGAGGACGGGGGCGGCGAGGAAGGCGCACAACGCGTTCACCGCCTCGAGCAGGCCGACCCACAGGGCCAGGGTGCCGAAGGACGGCATGGCGTCGCGCACGACGAAGGGGAGGATCGGCAGCACGATGGTCATGCCGATCACGTTGAGCATGGTGACGGTGACGAGCATGGGCCAGGCCCAGCGGGAGGTCGCCGCGGTGTCATTGGTTGTCATGGTTCGAAACTGTACTCGGTACAGTTTCGAAGTCAATCCAGTGTTGTATCAATTACACTTCCGGCGCTAGTGTGGTGCTCATGGCAGAAGACAGCAGCGGTACCGCACCCACCCGTCGCGAGCGCAAGAAGGCCGCCACCCGACGCGCCATCGCCGACGCCGCCCTGGAACTCTTCCTCGCCCGCGGCTTCGACAACGTCAGCGTCCGCGAGATCGCCGACGCCGCCGACGTCTCCCCCACCACCGTCTTCGCCCACTTCCCCTGCAAGGAGGCCATCGCCGTCGACGAGGACGACGAGATGCGCGAGGACCTCATCGCCGCGGTCACCGACCGGCCGGACGGCACGAGGATCCCCGACGCCTTGCGGCAGTTCTACCGCGACGATGCCTGGCACGGCGACGCACCGGCCGGCTCCCACGAACGCTTCGTGAAACTCATCGACGACTCACCGTCCCTCAGCGAGTACGCCCAGCGGATGTGGCTGCGCCACGAGGGCTCCCTCGCCGACGCCATCACCGCCGACCTCGGCCTCGACGAGCCGGACGACACCATCCGCGCCTTCTGCCGCTTCGTCCTGCAGGTCCAGCTCCTCAACGCCGAATCCGGCGAGTCCCCCTCCCTCACCGACGCCGTCTTCGACCTGCTGACCCCCGGCTGGGAACGCTACCTCGACCGGTAGGGAGTGCGGTTGCGGCTACGGCCGCCCGCCTTCTCCCCTGACCCCGCGTCGCGTGCCGGATTCGTGTCTGCGCCGCCACGAAAAGACCGTATCCGGCACGCGGGCATGGATCCCACCGAGACGGCGGCACGACCACAGGCACCGCAGCAACGAAGCAGCCGAGCATTCGACCGTCCCCCAGAGACGACGCGAACCGCAGGCCTCGTCTACGACGAGTAATCCTGCGGTTCACTTCCAGCCCCTTCGCAAAAGGGTGGCTACACCAGTCAGGGTACTCCTCCACTGCCGACGCCAAGGATCTAGCGACATCACCGACGCCGCAGCGTGGCTCGCACCCCGGCCGCCGGCTCCCCCCCCTGACCCCGCGCCGCGTGCCGGATTCGTGTCTGCGCCGCCACGAAAACACCGAATCCGGCACGCGGGCATGGCTCCCATCGAGACGGCGAATCCCCAAGGTCAGCGGCCGTTCCGCTGACAGCGGATCCGCGGTCGGCAGCGCAGCCTTGCCGGGCTCCGCAACGCTGCGCAGTGTGGTCCACATGAGCGACACACAAGACCCCACCCGAACCCTCGACCAGGAGATATACCGCGACCTTTTCGAACGCCGCATCATCGTCCTCGGTGACGCGCTCGAACAGGACACCAGCAACCGACTGTGCACCTCCCTGCTGCTCCTCGCCGCACGCGACGCCAGAGCCGACGTCGTCCTGCTGATCAACTCCCCCGGCGGCTCCGTGCCCGGGATGCTCGCGATCCGCGACACCATGCGCGGCATCCCCAACGACGTCGCCACCGTGAACATCGGCATGGCCTACAGTGCCGGGCAGTTCCTGCTGTCGGCGGGGACGCCCGGGAAACGCTTCGCCCTGCCGCACGCCAAGGTGCTGCTGCACCAGGGATCCGGTGGCATCGGCGGTTCCGCACAGGACATCGAGATCCAGGCCGCCGATATGCGCCACACGCGCGACACCGTCCTGACGTGCGTTTCCGACGACACCGGCCAGCCACTCGACAAGGTCAACCATGACTCCCTCCGCGACCGCTGGTTCACCGCCAACGAGGCGAGGGACTACGGCTTCGTGGACCACGTCATCGACGACCTCGCCGTGATCACCGGCCCTGAGGCGCTCACCACCCGGCGCACCACGCTCGGACTGGGGGCGAACTGAGATGTCCAGCTACCCCATCCCCTACGTCACCACCCCGACCCCGAACGGCGAGAAGACCGTGGACATCTACAGCCGACTGCTGGACGAACGGATCGTCTACCTCGGCACGCCCGTCGACGACGGGGTGTCCAACACCGTGATCGCACAGCTCCTGCACCTGGAGAGCGACAACCCGGACGCCCCGGTGGCCCTCTACGTGAACTCCCCCGGCGGGTCGCAGTCGGCGACGATGGCGATCTACGACTGCATGCAGTTCATCCGTCCACGCGTGGAGACCACGTGCGTGGGCCAGGCCGTCGCGTCCTCCGCGCTGCTGCTCGCCGGCGGCGACCACGGGTACCGCAGCATCCTGCACAACGGCCGGGTCGTCCTGTCGTCCCCGGCGACGGAGGGCGGACGCGGGACGATACCCGACCTGATCATCGAGGCAGAGGAGATGGAGCGGATCCGGCGCCTGCAGGAGAGCGTCCTCGCCCGCCACTGCGGGAAGTCGCCCGAGCAGGTGCGGCAGGACACCGAACGCCAGCTCGTCCTGACCCCGGAGGCGGCCGTCGACTACGGCGTGGTCGACCGGGTCCTCACGCGGCGAGCAGAACCGGACCGGTAGGCACCGACGCCGAACGCACCAGTTCGAAGGACGACTTTCCCAGCGCCCCCGCCACTGCCTCGAGCACCTCCGAGGACGGGTCCTTCATCCCCCGTTCCAGTTCGGAGAGGTACTGGGGTGAGATCCCCGCACGTCCGGCGGTGTCCACGAGCCGGTCTCTGCGCACCGTGCGTTGGCGGTGGATCTCCTCGCCGAGGGCGTCGCGCCAGAGCTTCGCCGGGGTCGTATCCGGGGTCTCCACCCGCCGCCGGAAGGGGACGACGGTGGCTGCTTCGTTGCGTCCGCTGTCTTCGTCACTCATGGCCTCATCCTACGGTGACGCCCTCCCGTACGCTCGGGGTCACGCGAGACACCACCGCGAGACACCACCGCGAGACACCAGGGAGACCCGCCATGGGACAACTGATCTACTCGATGCTCGTCTCCGTCGACGGTTTCGTCGCCGACCGGGACGGCAACTTCGACTGGGCGGTGCCGGACGAGGAGGTCCTCGCCGCGATCAACGCCGACACCGCCGACGTCACCACCTACCTCTACGGCCGCCGGATGTACGAGATGATGCACGTCTGGGAGACCGATCCGGCGGCCGCCGGGCAGTCACCGCGTTCGGCGGAGTGGGCGCGGCTGTGGTGCGCGGCGCAGAAGGTCGTCTTCTCCACCACCCTGGACGAGGTGTGGACGGGCCGCACCCGCCTGGAACGCGAGCTCCGCGCGCAGGACGTCCTGGCGTTGAAGGACGGTGACGGCGACATCACCGTCGACGGTCCGACGTTGGCCGCCGAGGCGCTGCGCCTCGGCGTCGTCGACCAGGTCCACATGCTGGTCTGCCCGGTCACGGTGGGTGGCGGGTTGGCGATGCTGCCGGATCTCGCGATGGACCTGTCGTTGCGCTCGTCACGCAGCTTCGGCAACGGGATGGTGCAGCTCAAGTACGACGTCCGCGCTGTCGGGGGCGGCGATGACTGACCCGGTACGCACCTTCATCGACCATCTCGAGGACTCGCCCACGCTCATGACGCTCGCCACGGTGGGCGAGGACGGCTACCCGCGCACCCGCACGGTGAACGTCAACGGCGTACGCGCCGACGGCGGCGTCCTGTTCCACACGGACGCCAGGTCGCGCAAGGTGCGTGACCTTGACGCGCGCCCGAAGGCGTCGCTGACGGTGCTCACGCAGGACGCCTCACGCCAGGTCACCGTGGTCGGCGACGTGGTGCGCACCGACGAGGAGACCGAGCGCGCGGTGTACGCCGGCCAGCCGCGCTACCTGCAGCTGCTGGCCTGGTTGAACGACCGGGGCCTGGCGTTGGAGGAGCGTGCGGCGCGACGCCGACGGTGGGCCGAGTTCGACCACGCGCACCCCGACCTGGCAGAGCAGGACCCGCCGGACGCCTGGGCGGTGTTCGCGGTGGTGCCGCGCGAGTACCTGTTCTGGGAGGGCGACGACGAGGGGCCCTCGCGCCGCCTGCGGTACACCCGTACCAATGCCAGCACCGCCAGCACCGCCAGCACCACCAACGTCACCGACTGGCAGGTCGACGTCCTCCCCGGCTGAACCAGCTCACCTGCGCGACGCGAGCACCCGCCCGGACTCGCGCGAGGTGTCGGCGGAGTTGGACTCCAGGGAGCGTGAGCCGCCGAGTTTGCGCGCCACGTGCTCGCCGACGGTCATCGGTTCATAGCGTGCCGGATGGTCGTCGTCGACCATGCCGGGCAGGGGGCCGACGACGGCGTCGACGTTGCCGTCGTGGAAGAACGCCGCGGAACGTCGCCGCATGATCGTCCCGTCCACCACCGGTGGACGCACCCGGTGCAGCGTGGAGCGCCACCGGTCGTTGGTGAGCCGGGCGGTCACGTCCCCCAGGTTGACCAGCAGAGCACCGGGCTCCGGGAGCACGTCGTGCCAGCCGCCGTCCTCGCCGAGGACCTGCAGCCCGGCCACGCGGTCGGCCCACAGCACGGTGACGATGCCGTAGTCGGTGTGCTCGCCCATGCCGGTCAGCTCCCCGTCGAGTTCCACGGTCTGGCCGGGGTCGAGGGCGTAGTTGATGGTGCGCAGCACGTCGATGGAGTGGTCGGCGAGACCGGTGATGGTGCCGCGCGGCACGTCGAGGGCGTCCTCGAAGATCACGGTGAGGGTCTCGGCGACGCGTTGCGCCTCGGCGAACCAGCGTTCCAGGTTGCCGCGGAAGGACGCCATCGCGTCCTGCGGCTCCTGTGTCTCTTCTGGCCAGACGTTCTGCGGGTAGTCCGCCTCCGGCAACGCCAGGGACGGGAAGTCGCTGGCCTGCGCGCCGATGTTGAAGGCCTCGAAGAAGTCGTTCATGCCGGTGGCGGACTCCACGCCGAGGGACAGTGACAACCGTTCGGACTTCGGCGGCGAGTAGCCGCGGTTGACCTCGGGCGGGGTGACCACGCGTTTCTTGGTCTCCAGGTCGCGCAGGAAGAAGGCGTCGAGCGCATCGGCGAGCCCGTCCCAGGTGTCGGTGGCGATACCGTGGCCGGTGAGCTGGATGAAACCGACGTCGCGGGCGGCGTCGTCGACCTGCCGGGCGACCGCGTCACGTTCCCCCTCCGCAGATTCTCCGGTATATGCACTGATGTCGATGACGGGTACGTGGAAGTCGTTCACGGTGTTCTCCTTCGGGTGGATCGGTTGGTGAGTGTGTCGGTGAGGCCGGTGGCGAGGCCGCGGGAGTCGGCGGTGAGCAGCACGCCGTCGCGCACGACCCAGCGTCCGGCGACCATCACGTCGCGGGGACGTCGTCCGGGAGAGGCCCAGATCAGCCCGCCCTGCGGGTCGTGGACGCCGGCGTCGGCGACGTCGCCCATGTCCCAGACGCACAGGTCCGCGGGTGTGCCGGGGGCCAGCGTGCCGAGTTCGGGACGCCCCAGTCCGGCGGCGGAACCCGCGGTGGCCATGGTGACCGCGTCGGACGCGGTGACGGACGCACCGTCCGGTCCGGAGACCAACCCCGAGACCTGGACGGCGAGGCGGGCGTCGGCGAGCAGGTGGCCGCCGTCGTTGCTGCCGCCGCCGGACGTCCCGAGCCCGACGTCGACCCCGCCGGCCAACAGCTCGGCGACGGGGGCGACGCCCCAGCCCATGGGCACGTCGCAGCCGGGCGCGTGGGTCACGGCCGCCCCGGAGGCGATGACCGCGGCGATCTCGTCGGCGGTGACGTCGCAGAGGTGTGCCACGGTCACGCCGGGTTCCAGCCAGCCCCACTCGGCGAGCAGCTCGAGGGGCCGGCGCCCGTACTTCTGCGCGGCGACGGCGACGTCGACCTGTTCATTGGCCTGGGTGCGCCGCGGCAGGCCGAGGTCACGGGCGACCTCGGCGAGGGCGGCGAAGGTCTCGGGGCCGTCGGCGTGCACGCCGGACGGTCCGACGGCGAGCTGCAGGCGTCCTTCCCCGTAGGCGCCGGACGCACCGGACGCGCCGGACGCACCGGACGCGCCGAACGCGCGGTGGATCGCGCGCACGGAGTCGGCGGCGGCGTCCGGGGAGTCCCCGGCGGTGCCGCGCACGAAGCACAGCCGGGCGCCGAGGTCGTCGGCGGCGCGGGCGGTGGCCAGCGCCATCTCGACCGGGTCGACACCGGCGGGCCAGGTCAGGTGGTGGTCGGCGACGGTGGTCACCCCGCAGAGCAGGGACTCCGCCAGCCCCACCGAGGCCGCCCGGTGGGTGAGGTCGGGGTCGACGGCGTAGTCGCGGTAGGCCGCGGCCATGACCTGCAGCCAGCGGGCCATGGGCACGTTGCGGGTGCCGGGCAGGGTGCGGAACGCCGACTGCAGCAGGTGGTGGTGGGCGTTGACCAGGCCCGGAGTGACCAGGCAGCCGGAGACGTCGACTGTCTCCGGTGCCGGCGCGGCACGATCGGCAGGCTCGGCGGTTTCGGCGGTTTCGGCGGTTTCGGCGACCACGCCGTCGACCACCAGGACGTCCGGCCCCGCCAGGGCACCGCTCAGCAGCGTGGCGCTCACAGGTCGAGCACCAGACGCCCGGAGCGGCAGCGTGAGACGCACACCATCATCGACTCGTTCTCGGAGCGTTCCTCCGGGGTCAGCACGTTGTCGCGGTGGTCGACCTCCCCGGAGACCACGCCCACCTCGCAGGTGCCGCACACCCCCTCGCGGCAGGACGACGCCAGCAGCGTCCCGTGGGCCTCGAGGGTGTCGAGCAGCGAGGCGTCCGGCGCGACGGTGACGGTCTCGCCGCTGGTGGCGAGGGTGACGTCGAAGGACGACGCGGTGCCGTCCGACAGGTCGGGGGCGGTGAACTGCTCGGCGAAGACGTCGACGGCCGGCTGGTCGGCCACCGCCGTGGCGACGTCGTCGGCCAGGTGCCCGGGCCCGCACACGTATACGGCCGTACCACGCGGCAGGCCGGCCAACGCCACCGCGAGGTCGAGGCGTCCGGCCTGCGCCGAGCCATGGAAGTTGATGCGCCCGGAACCTGCCGGGCCGTACTCGTCGCAGTCGTCGTACTCGTCACGCAGGTGCGCGAGGTACGGCATATCCGCCTCGGTGCGCGCCAGGCACAGCATGCGCCACGGACGGCCCGTACGCTGCGCCTCGGCGACGAGCGACACCATCGGGGTGACACCGACACCGCCGGCGATGAAGACGTAGTTCAGCGCGCGGGTCAGCGGGAAGTGGTTACGTGGCGCACCGACCAGTACGGACGCACCGACGCCCGCGTCGCGGTGCAGGCCCGCCGAACCGCCGCGGCCGCCGCTGGTGACGTCCTGCCGGTCGACGGCGACGGTGTAGCTCGACGGGTCGGACGGCCGGGAGCACAGGGAGTACTGGCGGGTGAGCCCGGAGCCCGGGACGCTGACGTCCACGTGCGACCCGGGCGTCCAACCGGGCAACGGCGCGCCGTCGGGCAACGCCAGGGTGAACTCGTCGACCCGCGGGGTCAGGGACCGCCGCGCGGCCACGGTCAATTCAGTGAGCTCGTTCAGCTCGGTCATCATGCGGGGATACCTCCGTCGTGACGTACCCCAGCCCGGCGCGTACGCGGCCCACCATAGTGCACCGCCGACCCCACGCGCAGCGTCCGGCGGGGCAGAACGCAGGAATTCACACAACCTTTCACCGGCCCGAAACATGGCCGTACCCAGCGGCTCCGCAGGGGTGCGAAGCGTCACCGAAGTGATCCTGGGGAGAAACAGCGGGGAAACACCCGCCCCATAATCTCCATTGGTGCACGACAAAAATCCTGAATATCCGCGGTGCACGACCGATGTCCCGATCCCCCACCTGGCCCCAGCCCGGCGAGGTACTCCCCTCGGAACGGAACACAAGAGAGCACTCCTGCACACCGCCGACCGACAGTTCCCCTGTCCCCGCACGCCGGGGGCACACCCGACTGCTGCGCGCCGGCGATGACATCCCTCACGCAGCGGTCACGACCCTGACGAAGAGAGAGGAGGCTCCAGATGACCGTGACGAAGATGAAGACACAGAAGACACAGACCGCCGGTATCGCCGGCGTGCTGCTCGACGGCGCCCCCGTCGACATCACCTTCGACGGCCCGCTGGTGCACGAAATCCGCTCCCACGTGGACGGCACCGTCCCGGTGGGTCACGTTGATCTACGTGGCTACACGGTCCTGCCCGCCACCGCCGACCCGCACGCCCACCTGGACAAGTCCCGTTCCTGGGACCTCGTCGACCCGCCGGTCGGCGACCTGCCCGGCGCGGTGGCGGCGTGGGCGGCCGCGGCGTCCGGCTTCACCGAGGACGACATCCTCGCCCGGGCTCGCGACACCGCCCTGAGCATGCTCGCCGCCGGCACCACCGCCGTGCGCACCCACGTCGACGTCTACCCCGACACCACATCGGGCAGCACCACCGACACCACATCGGACGCCTTCCGCGGCGTGCGGGCACTGCAGCGTCTGCGCTGGGAACTCTCCGGCGTGATGACGCTGCAGATCGTCGCGCTCACCCCGCCGTCCACCCCGGTCACCGCCGTCGGCGACCTGGTCGCCGGGGCGCTCGAGGCGGGGGCGGACCTCGTCGGCGGTGCCCCGCACCTCGCCGGGGACCCGCTGGCGCAGACCGACGCACTCGTCGACGCCGCCGAGGCCCACCACGTCGGCTGCGACCTGCACATCGACGAATACACCAGCACCAACACCGGCACCCACCGCACGGCCACGATCCACCGCTACGCCGAACGGGTCACCGGCTGGCCCGCCGGGCGCGACCGCGCCGCCGGGCACTGCTGCCACCTCGCCGACCTCGCAGAACTCGCCGCCACCACCGACGAGCTGCTCGCCGCGGACATGCCGGTCATCGCCCTGCCCGCCACCAACCTCTACCTGCAGGACGCCGCCTCACGCGCGATCGCACCGCTGTCCGTCCTGCGGGCGAAGGGTGTGCGCGTCGCCGCCGGCGGCGACAACGTCGCCGACCCGTTCAACCCCACCGGACGCGGCGACGCCCTGGAGACCGCGGCACTGCTCGTCACCGCCGCCCACCAAACCCCCACCGAAGCCCTCGACCTGGTCACCAGCGACGCCAGAAACGTCATGGGCCTACCACCGGCCGGACCCACCACCGGAGCGGTCGCCGACCTGCTCTGCGTCCGGAATCCCGCCAACCCCACCACCACAGCGCCATCCGCCACCTCCCTCATTGCCGCCGCGCCGAGCGACCGCGTCGTCATCACCGCCGGCCGCCTCGTCGCCCGTACCACATCCACGACAACCTTCCCCCACCTCCGGAGAACACCGTGACCACCACTGCACCGACTGCGCCCACTGCACCCACTGCACCCACAACCACCCCGCTGGTGAGCTTCAACGACACCGGCATGACCTTCAACACCGGCACCGACGGCGCCACCACAGCCCTGCACGGCGTGTCCTTCGACGTCGCACCGGGCGAGTTCATCAGCGTCGTCGGCCCGTCCGGCTGCGGCAAGTCCACGCTGCTGCGCCTGGCGTCCGGCCTGGAGACCTCCACCGAGGGCACGATGAGCACCTCCACCGACCGCATCGCCTACGTCTTCCAGGACGCCACACTGCTGCCGTGGCGCACCGTGAAGGAGAACGTGATGCTCCTCGGCGAACTCGACGGCCTGTCCAAGGCCGATCGCGAGGCCCGCTGCGCCGACTCCCTGGCCACTGTCGGACTCGACGGCTTCGAGGACCACCTCCCCCACCAACTGTCCGGCGGCATGCGCATGCGCGTCTCGCTGGCCCGCGCCCTGACCATCGAACCGGAGCTCTTCCTGTTCGACGAACCCTTCGCCGCCCTCGACGAGATCACCCGCGAACGCCTCGGCGTGGAACTCACCGAACTCTTCGCGGAAAAGCGCTTCGGCGGCCTGTTCATCACCCACTCCGTCACCGAGGCGGTGTTCCTGTCCACCACCGTGTCGGTGATGTCCGGGCGCCCCGGCACCGTCGTCGACGAGGTCGACGTCCCCTTCCCCTTCCCCCGCGACCCGAAACTGCGGTTCTCCCCGGAGTTCACCGCCCTCACCGAACGCGTCTCGACTTCACTGATGGAGGCCCACTCATGACCGCACCGACCACCGAAAAAACCGCCAAAAAGACCACCGCGCAGGACGCCACGGGCGCCGCCGCGGCGACGGCCGCCGGGCCGTCCGGCACGTCCCGTACGTCCGGCACCGCAGCACCCGCCGCAGCGTCCGGCACGTCCTCCCCGGCGCGCAGGACGCGGCGCGGCATGCCCTTCGCTGGCATCGTCCTGCCCGTTCTGGTGTTCGGCGCGGTCATCGCCGCCTGGTACGCCGTGAGCTATTTGCTGCTCGACGAGTCCCGCCGCTTCCTCATGCCCCCGCCGCACGAGGTCATCACCGAGGGGCTGCTCGGTGCCTCCGCCCCGGAGATGTGGCAGGGACTCATGCAGACCACCACCGTGGCGCTGACCGGCCTGGCCATCGCCGCGGTCGTCGGCATCACCTGGGCGATCGTGATGTCCCAGTCCAAGCGCGCCGAGGCCGCCCTGTTCCCCTACGCCGTGTTCCTGCAGTGCATCCCCGTGCTGGCCCTGGTGCCGCTCGTGGGCTTCTGGTTCGGCTTCGGCTTCTCCGCCCGCGTCTTCGTGTGCGTGCTCATCGCCCTGTTCCCCCTGGTGTCCAACACCCTGTTCGGCCTGAAGTCCGTGGACCCGGGCATGCGCGACCTCTTCGCCCTGCACAAGCCCTCCCGGCTGACCGTGCTGCGAAAGTTGGAACTGCCCGCGGCGATGCCGTCCATCTTCGTCGGCCTGCGCACCTCCGCCGGACTGTCCGTGGTCGGCGCGATCGTCGGCGACTTCTTCTTCAAGCAGGGCACGCCCGGCATCGGCGTGCTGCTCGACAACTACCGCTCCCGCCTGCAGTCCCCCGAACTCTTCGCCGCGATCATCCTCGCCTCCCTGCTGGGCGTGGTCGTGTTCCTGATCTTCGGCTGGATCGGCAGGCGCGTCGTCGGCCGCTGGTACAACGCCTGATCCCCTTTCCTCTTACCTTTCACACCACCCCGGAGAACACCATGAACAGCACCCGCCGTACCGTCCGAACCGTACTCGCCACGTCCACCTCCCTGGCCACCCTCCTCGCCCTCGCCGCCTGCGGCGACGGAAACGGCGCCGCGGCGTCCGACTACGACGGCGACATCGGCTCCACCGACCTCTCGTCGGCCTGCCCGGAGACCGTGGTCGTGCAGACCGACTGGTTCCCCGAGGCCGAGCACGGCCACCTCTACGAACAACTCGACTACGACGGGGAGGGACGCGACGCGGTGAGCATCGACGCCGACGGCAAGGTCGTCAGCGGCCCCCTGTTCGACGGCGACAACGGCTACACCGGCGTCGACCTGGAGATCCGCTCCGGCGGGCCGGCCATCGGCAACCAGAACGTGACCTCCCAGCTGTACCAGGACCCCGACATCCTCCTCGGCTACGTCGACACCGACCAGTCCATCCAGAACTCCGACACCATGCCCACCACCGGCGTGCTGTCCACCCTGGACAAGAGCCCGCAGATGATCATGTGGGACCCCGAGACCTACCCCGACGTCCACGAGATCGCCGACCTCAAGGACGAGGACGCCACCGTGCTGACCTTCTCCGACATGTCCTACATCAAGTACCTCACCGGTGCCGGCATCCTCGACGAGTCGCAGATCGACGAGAGCTACGACGGCTCACCGTCCACCTTCGTCGCCGCCGACGGTGCCAACGCCCAGCAGGGCTACTCCTCCTCCGAGCCCTACAACTACGAGAACGAGGTCCAGGGCTGGATGAAGCCGGTGGACTACCAGCTCATCCACGACGCCGGCTTCCCCACCTACAAGTCCGCACTCGCCGCCCGGAGCGGGGACCTCGAGGACTCCGCTGACTCGGCGACCACCGACTGCCTGTCCGAGCTGGTCCCGGTGCTGCAGCGCGGCGAGAAGGACTACCTGGAGGACCCGTCGGCGGCCAACGAGCTGATCGTGCAGGCCGTCGAGGACTTCAACGCCGGCTGGGTCTACGGCGACGGCAACGCCGAGTTCGGCCACGCCCGGATGCGCGACGAGGAGCTCCTCGCCAACGGTTCCGACGGTGTGCTCGGCTCCTTCGACGAGGCACGCGTCAGCGAGGTCCTCGACATCGTGACCCCCATCTTCGCCGAGCAGAACACCCCGGTGAAGGACGGCGTGGCCACCGACGAGCTCGCCACCAACGAGTTCCTCGACGAGAGCGTCGCGCTGTGACGGCTGCACCTGCCCCCGCCGCCCCTGCCCAGCAACTCGGTGTGCGCGTGGACACCGACGTCGACCACGTCTTCGCCACCGCCACGCAGGACGCCCGCCCCGACTTCACCGCCGCCGACGTCGACGCCCTGGTCGACGACCTCATCGGCGTCCTCGGCCCCCGCGGCGTGACCCAGCTGCCGCGCGCGATCGGGCGGGCCTCTCGCGACGGCTCCGGCATGAGCCCGGTGCTGTCCGCCCAGCTCGCCGCCGGTGAACTCGGCACCCCCGACGTGGTCTGCTACCCGCGCCACGTCGAGGAGGTCCCGCAGATCGTGCGCGCCGCGGTGCGCCACGGCGTGCCGGTCACCACCCGCGGCAAGGGCACCGGCAACTACGGCCAGGTGCTGCCCCGCTTCGGCGGCCTGGTGCTGGACATGACCTCGCTGACCACGATCCACGGTCTCGACCCCGCCACCGGCGAGATCACCGCCGACGCCGGGGCGCGCATGCTCACCCTCGAGCAGTACGCCTGGGAACACGACCACCAGCTGTGGATGTACCCCTCCACCGTGCAGTCCTCCCTCGGCGGGTTCCTCGGCGGCGGTTCGGCCGGCACCGGCACCATCGTGCACGGCCGCAACCACCAGGGTTTCGTCACCGCCGTGGACGTGGTCCCCGCCACCGCCGACGCCGAGATCATCCACCTGGAGGGCGAGGCGGCCCAGCCGTTCGTTCACACCTACGGCGTAGCCGGCGTCATCGTGCGCGCCACCGTGCGCGTGGAACCGTTGCAGGACTGGCGCTGCCTGTACGCGTCCTTCCCCACCACCCGCGGGGCCTTCGACGCCGCGCGTGCGGTGATGGACGCCGGGCTGCGTCCCCGCCTGATGTCCGCCGATGGCCCCGAGGTCGTCGCCGCCCTGCCGGACGACCCGGCGCTGGTGCGCGGGCGCGCCAGCCTGCGCGGCATCGTCGACGCCGACGAGGTGGGGGATGTCACGGCGCTCGTGGCGTCCTACGGTGGGCACGTCGAGGACGTGCGCGAGGGCGCGGCGCAGTCCGTGCGGCTGTCCACGATCTCCTACAACCACCCCACCTGGTGGCTGCAACGCCGGCAACCCGGCCGCTGGTTCCACCTGGAGTGCCAGGGCAACGCGGTCGTGGAGCGGCTCGAGGAGGTCGAGGCGGTCTTCGGCGGCCTGTTCCACCTGGAGGTCGGCAACAACATGATGTTCGGCATGCTCAACGGGCCGATCGGTGAGCACGAGACGATCGACGAGCTGCGTGCCCGCATCCTGGCCGGGGTACCCGAACTCACGGCCCTGGGCGTGGGCGTGCACTCCCCGCACCAGTGGTACGTGGACCTGGAGCCCGAGCGGGTGCGCGCCCTGGCCGCGCGTACCGACCCGACCGGCATCCTCAACCCCGGGAGGTGGATGTGATCGGCGCGTCCCGGCGGTTCGCCGACCTGACCACCGCGGAGGTGGGCTCCGCGCTGTCCGAGGACAGTGTGCTGGTGCTGCCCACCGGGGCGATCGAACCCCACGGCCCGCACCTGCCGCTGTCCACCGACCTGACCATGGCCGAGGCCGTGGCCGGTGCGGCAGTGGCCCAGGCCGCCACCGCGGGCACCGACGTGTGGCTGCTGCCGTCGCTGGCGTACACCAAGTCCGACGAGCACGCCCTGCTGCCCGGCACCATGTGGCTGCGTCCCGAGACGTTCCTGCAGACCGTGGTGGACCTGGGACGCTCCATCGCCGCCACCCCGGCTCGGCGATTGCTGTTCGTGAACTGCCACGGCGGCAACTCCGCGCTGCTCGGCGTGGCCCTGCGCGAACTGCGCCGACGCTTCGACCTGCACACCTTCCTGGTGTCCGGCCCCGCGCTGCCCGGGGAGACCGAACGCGGCATCGGGGTGCACGCCGGATGGGCGGAGACCTCCATGATGCTGCACGTCGCCCCGGAGCTGGTGGACATGTCCGCCGCCGCCGAGCTGGGCCCGCAGGTCGCC
The DNA here is from genome assembly GCF_052377405.1 of Corynebacterium sp. AOP40-9SA-29. NCBI lineage: Bacteria > Bacillati > Actinomycetota > Actinomycetes > Mycobacteriales > Corynebacteriaceae > Corynebacterium > Corynebacterium sp. AOP40-9SA-29. The sequence goes on from NZ_JBQSWR010000001.1 coordinate 572,663, forward strand.
GACGGTGTGGCCGACTGCTCCCACGTGGGTTTCGGCACACCGGGGCGTCCGGTGACCTTCGGGTGGCTGTCCACCGACCTGGCGGAGTCCGGGGTGGTGGGCGACCCCACCGGGGCCACCGCCGGGGCCGGACGCGACCTGTTCGAGGCACGCGTCGCCGAGATCGTGGCAGCCCTGCCGGAGATCGCCTCCTTCCTCCCGGGAGGTCATTCATGACCCCGGCGCGTCTGTTCCTCGAGCACCTGGCGCCTCCTCCCGAGCCGCCGACGTTGATGACGCTGGCCACCGTCGACGCCGACGGCTACCCGCGCACCCGCACCGTGATGGTGTCCGGAGTCGGCGACGACGGGCGCGTGCGCTTCCACACCGACTCCCGCTCGCAGAAGGTACGGGACGTGGAAGAATGCCCGAAGGCCTCGCTGACGGTGCTGACCCCCGACCGGCGACGGCAGGTCACCGTGGTCGGCGACGTGGTGGCCGACACCGCCGCCGGCTCACGTGAGGCCTTCGCCCGGCGATCGCGGTACCTGCAGCTGCTGGCCTGGCTGAATGACCAGGGTCTGGCGGTGTCTGATGTCGAGGAACGGCGCCGCGTGTGGGCCTCGTTCGACGCCGCACACCAGGACCTGTCCTCCGACCCGCCGGACACGTGGGCCGGTTTCGCCGTGGTGCCGCGCGAGTACCTGTTCTGGACCGCCGACGACGCCGGACCGTCCCGCCGCGTGCGGTACACGCGGGCCGGTGGTGTGGGCGGCGTGGGCGGCGTGGGCGGTGTGGGTGGCGTGGGTGGCGTGGGCGGAGCGGCTAGTGAGCCTGAAGGGGGCGAATCGGGCAGTGAAGATGGCTGGGTCCGCGAGGTCCTGCCCGGATGAGCCGCCCCGCCAGATAGCCCGGTCCTGAAACCCCACGCTGTTGTTGGTCTGCCCTCCGAGAACCACCAATCGCGTGGGGTTCTGGGAACCATGCCTCGCACGGGACGAGTCGTCATAGTGGCGGAGACTTTTAGGGGTAGACGGGGCAGCTGGCTTGAGGTACTCTGTAGTCAACCGTTCAGCCCGCCCAGTTCGCTGGTGTGGGCTGGATCTCTGTCTGGGGGAGATTCAAGTGATGAGATCGCTCAAGCCGTACAGGCCACTGGAGGTGCACCTTTCCACGCTGGAACAGCGGGGGATGACGCTAAACCGCGAACTAGCTGCACAGTGGCTCGCCAATGTCGGTTACTACCGTCTGAGCGGCTACTGGTACCCATTTCGCCAGCTTTCGCATGGCCATCGCCTTGATATCTTCACATCCGGAGCGACGATCGATGACGTAGTAGCCCTCTATGAGTTCGACCGAAAGCTCCGCACACTCGTCCACGACGGTGTGGAACGCGTTGAGATTATGCTTCGAACGCAACTCAATGAAGCGCTCGGCGAGCTGGGGCCGATGGCATACCAGGACGCGACGCACTTCCGCCCGACCTTCGATCACGCAGCCTGGCTACAGACAGTGAACCGTCGAATCAACCGCGCTCGGCACCGCAACGATGCCGTCAAGCACCACGACACTCATTATGGCGGGCAGCTTCCGATCTGGGCGCTCTCGGAACTCCTGGACTTCGCCGATGTTTCGCGTCTTTACGAGGGTCTGCCAGCGCAAATACAGTGGAACATCGCCGAACGGCTCGGGGTACATGTCGAACTCGCCGCATTGTCCAGAAGCCAGAGAACCCGTGCCAGAAAGATCCATCCGCTCGTCCGATGGTTCGAACAGATGACCATCGTCCGCAACACGAGCGCGCACCATGCCCGGCTATGGAACCGCTCGTTTGCGCCGGCGGGCACAGCAGCCCTCCGTACCGTTCCTGAATTAAGCGCCCTCCCCGAGGGACAAAGTGAACGGCTATACGGCGCACTTTGTGTAATGGGGCTATTGCTTGAAACCGCCTCCCCGGGGACCACCTGGCGTATCAAAGTCCATGGCCTAGTCTCTGACTCATTCAAGCCACTCTTTGGGCGCCACCTTTCAGAAATGGGTTTCCCTGACACCTGGTGTGATGACCCGTTCTGGACCAGCTGACCCCCGTCCACATCCGGCAGCCCGGTCCTGAAACCCCACGCTGTTGTTGGTCTGCGCTCCGGAAACCACCAATCGCGTGGGGTTCTGGGAACCGCGCACCGCGAGCAGCGACTCGCCTGCCTCGCGCACCCCCGCACCGGAGCGGACTCGCCGAAGCAACACCGCGGAAACACCCGCGCCCTAGACTCAGAGCCGTACCGCGGTGCACGACCGTTGCCGCGTGGGGAAGCGTCACTGTGACGCCACCGCGCGGCACAAGAGAGCATTCCTGCACACCGCCGACTGACCACAACCCAGCCGGACCAGGAGGTTCCACCCCGTCATGCCCACACTGTTCACCAACGCCGTCATCCTGCCCGTCAGCGCCGACCCCGACAGTCCCCGCTGGTTCAGCGGATGGCTCAGCGTCGACGATGCCGGACGCATCAGCGGCCTCGGCGAAGGCACCCCGCCGGAGGACGCGGCGAGCGCAGCGTCCAACGCAGCGTCCGACGCGGTGCGTGTCGTCGACCTCGACGGCGCCTTCCTCGCCCCCGGCTTCATCTCCGCGCACAGCCACATCTACACCGGCGGCATGCGCGGGGTGGAGCACTCATCACCGCTGTACAAGTGGGTCACGCAGAACAGTGCGATGCTCGCCAACGCCGACCCGGAGACCATGTACTGGCTCTCCCGTGCCGGCGGGCTGGACCACCTGGCGTCCGGCATCACGTCGGTCTACAACTTCACCCAGTCGCGCGTGATCTGCCGCTTCGACTACGACACCTCCACGCTGAAGGCCGTGAAGGTGCACGAGCCGGACTTCGTGACCCGCCAGATCGACGGTGTCGCCGACGCCGGCATCCGCTTCGTCACCTCCGTGCGCGTCGACGATGAACAACTCCCCGAGCAGGACGCCTTCGACGCCTTCGGGGTCGCCATGGCACACCTCGACAGCGTCGCGCCCGGCCTCGACCTCGGCGGCTCGGTGTACGGGGCAGTGCAGTGGGCGTCCGACGCGGTCACCGCCGAACGCGAGAAGACCCTCATGGAGAAGTGGGGCATCACCAACCAGGCGCACTTCGTGGAGACCGCCGAACAGATCGACATCCAGCAGTCCAAGTTCGACTGGTACGACGCCGCCGGCGTGCTCGGCGACGACTTCGCCTTCGGCCACTTCGTGCACCCCACCGAGAAGATGGTCGAGCGCGTGGTCGAGTCCGGCACCTCCGTGGTGTGGCAGGCCATGTCCAATGGTCGCCTGGGCTCCGGCATCGCCGACATCGTGACGCTTCTGGGGCGCGACGTGACCGTGGGCATGGGTGTCGACGACCAATCCTGCACCGACACCTCCGACCCCTTTGAGAACATGCGCACCGGCTTGTTCACCCAGCGTGCGGTACATTCCGACGCATCGATCATGGCGGTGGACGACGTCCTGCGCCTGCACACCCTCGGCTCCGCGCGTTCCATGGGCGTGGGCGACAAAGTGGGTTCTCTGGAGGTCGGCAAGTTCGCCGACCTGGTCGTGGTGGATCCGCGCGACCCGGCGACCGGGCCCGTGTGGGACCCGGTGGCGACCTACGTGCTCGCGTGCGGGCTGCGTCACCTGCGGCAGGTGTACGTGGGCGGCGAGGTGGTGTGGGACTCCTCTGCCGAATCCCCGGCCGGCGCCGACTACGCCGAGGTCAACCGGATGGCGGACGAGGGCATGGTGCGTTCGGCGGCGGCGGGCGGGTTCACCCCGGCCTTGTAGGACGGGGCGGCAGGCCGGGGCTGTAGGTGCACTACCGGGCGCATGTCACCTGAGTCATGCCCCAGGTAAAGAATCGGCCATTTTTCTACCTGGGGCATGACTCAGGTGACATCACCGGCCGCGGCAGCAACCGCCCGCCCCACCGCCTCATCCACGTCCTCCAACATCTGCGGCACATCCGCCATCAACGCCGCGCCCACTCGCACGAACTCCCAGCCCAACGCCCGCAGCCGGTGAACCTGGTCGAAGTCGATGCCGCGCCGCTCCTCCGCGCGGTGGTACGAGCCGTCGTAGAACAGGGCGATCTTCAGTTCCTCGCACGCCAGGTCGGCAACGAGGTGTTTCCACGGCCGCCCTTTCGGGTCCAGCAGCACGGTGACCTGCGATGTCCACATGTTCCCGGTGGGTAGGACGTCGCGGGCGAAGAGCCGCAGCAGCGTCTCGCGCGGCGACTGCGCCCCGGCGTCCGCCAACCGCAGTAGCCGGTCGAGCCACCGACTGTTCACGTAAAAGCGTGCTCCGCGGCGGAAACCGTTCGCGTTGAGCCCGGTGCACTGGTGGAAGGCATCGATGAATTGCACGGCACGCACCTCCCGCACGGTGAGCCCGGGCACGTCCGGCACATCCCACGTGTGCGTGCCGTTCAACACCGAATAGAGGCACTGACCTGCGGCAACCTCCACACCGACGACCTGCAGGTCGGGGAACTCCGGGTCAGGACGCAGCGTCGGCGTGCCTCGACGCAGCCGCCGGAACACCGGTCTCTGCGGTGTTGCCCCGGCGACCCAGGAACGCGCGTCCCCGCTGGGCGACGCATCGCGCAGCAGGACGACTGGGGCATCGTCACACCAGTACGGCAGTCCGTGGAACGCCGCGGCCGCCCAGAAACCCACCACGCTGACAGCAGCACTGTTCAATACGTGGGCACGGGCGCGGGTGACGGCATCAACCCCGAAGGCACCGCAGTCCTCCGCCCGCACCCGGAACTCCTCCGGCATGTCCTCGGGCACGGTGCTGACCACGATCGTCCTGGTCACGTGCTGGTAGCGCGAGGTCAGGTTCGTGCGCGAAGCCCGGCCGGACGCAAGCACCTGCGTCCTGCGTTCCGGCACCGGACGCGGCAGCACCCGGATCGAATGCTCCAGGCCCGGGCCGTCCGGCACGCGACCCTGCCTCCGCGCCGTCGCCAGCCACGTCCTGCGCCGTTGCTTGGCTTCTCGGAATTCTCGGCGGCGTTGTGCAGCATCTTTGTTTTCCCCGTTGTTCTCCCCCATCGCATCATTGAAGCTGATGGTGCGGGGTCGGCGAAAGCACCCGCCCCGGGTCTGTGGATAACTACAACTCGGCGATGAGTTCCACCACGCGCTCGGCGGTGCCCCACGACAAGGTCACGCCCGCGCCGCCGTGCCCGTAGGCGGCGACGACCGGCACGGCCAGGCCGTCCACCCGCTCCAGACGCACCGTCGGACGCGCCGGACGCAGCCCCACGCCATGACCCAGGATCGGTAGCTCCCGCAGCTCCGGGACCAGCGCCTCCGCGCGCGCCAGGATCGCCTCGGCGGTCTCCTGGTCCGGGGTCTCGTCCCACGAGCCGGCCTGCGCCGTCCCGCCGACGACGATCTCGTCCTCACGCGGGAAAACGTACGTGAGCTGGTCCGGGTCATCGGAATCCACGACCCAGTCGGTGAGTCGCGGGCCGTCCTCCCCGCCGTCGCCGTTGGCCAGCAGCATCAGCTGGCCGCGCACCGGGGTGAGCGAGTCGTCGCCGCCGAGCAGCTCGCCGCCACGCAGACCCCCGGCGACGACGACAGCGTCCGCCGCGTCCTTCAACTCGTCCAGGGACTCCACCTTCCGCCACTGGAACGTGATCCCGGCCATGCGGCAGGCGTCCATCAGCCAGGCGAGGTAGGCCGAGGTCATGATCATCGGCAGGGTGGCCTGCACTCCTCCCTCGACCGGGCGGACGGCGTCCTCACCCAGCACCTTCACCACCGGCGCGACCCAGGAGCGGTCCGGCGGGTCGAGACGCTCGTGCAGGATGCCGGTGCGCATCTGCACCGGCGGGACGTCGTCGTCGAAGTCCTCAATCGCGTCGGGATCGTCCTCTGCCTGGGCGGCACCGTCGCCGAGCGCGGCGAGTTCGGCGAAACGCACCAGTGAACGCTCCAGCACCTCGTCCGACACGCCTGTGCTGTACGGGAACCACAACGCCCCAGCCAGAGCGGAGACGGTGTCGCCGGGGCCGTGATCGGCGATAACCGTGACCTCGTGGCCGGCGTCGGCGAGTTCATGCGCGCAGGACAGGCCGGTGACGCCGGCACCGATGACGGTGATTCTGGAGGGGCTCGAAGACATGCGCCCATTGTGGCACTGACGACAAGTTCCTGGCACGGTGAGCATCATGAACAACTCCATGAACAGCACGCTCGGCACCGTGGGTTTCGTCGGCGTCGGGTCCATCGCCGTCTCGATGGTCGAGGGGCTCCTGCGCGGCACCGGTGACGGTGACGGCTCAGGTGACGACCCCACACCCGTCGTCCTCTCCCCGCGGGGCTCCGCCAACGTCGCGCGGCTGCGCGAGCGGTTCCCGCAGGTCAGCGTCGCAGCGTCCAACGCGGAGGTCGTCGGCCAGTCCGACGTGGTCGTCGTGGCCGTGCGTCCCGACCAGCTCGAGGAGGCCCTGGCCGAGGCCCCCTTCCGAGACGGTCAGACCGTGGTCAGCGTGCTCGCCGGGGTGAGCATCGAGGCAGTGCGCCGCGCTGTCGGACGCGACGACGTCCCGGTCGCCCGCGCGATCCCGCTCCCGCCGGTCGCCGAGCACGGCATCGAGGTGCCCGTCACCCCGGACGTCCCCGCCGCCGTCGAACTGTTCGACCGCATCGGCGGGGCGCTCGTGGTGCCGGACGAGTCGCAGATGGCCGTGCTCTCCGCCACCACCGGCGCGTGCACCGGGCTGCTGCAGTACATCTCCTCGCTGGTGGACTGGACCGTGGGACGCGGGCTGCCGCAGGACGTGGCCGAACCGTTCATCCGTGGCATGGCGGCGAGCTTGGCACCGTCGTTGGTGGACACGGCGACGCCGATGCCCGAGGTGATCCGCTCCCACGAGACCCCGGGCGGGCTCAACGAGCAGCTGCGCACCACCTTCTTCGACGACGCCACCACTGGACGCCTCCACGAGGCGTTGGACGGCACCTGGCGTCGCGCGGCGCAGGGGTGAGGCCTTTCCGCTGCAGCGCACGAACCCGACCGTAGCCAGTCGAATATTTTCCCTTGCCAAATTCTTTGCCGTGGTCGATACTTGACACTAAGTCCGCCCCCTTCGATCTGGGGGCCGCAGGATTGTAACCCCGTCACCGTGAACCGGAATCAGCAACGGGGGCAAGACCCGGGACTCCACTCTCAGCGCTTCGCTGAGCAGATGGAGTGCCGGGTCTTTCTGCGTATCAGAAGGACGAACCGTGGCACCCGATGCCCCGGCGAGACGGAAGGAACGGTTTGAGATGGCGACGAAGCAGGACTTCGCCCCGCTGGCGAGAGATGTGGTGACCGCCTTAGGCGGTAACGACAACATCCGCACCGTGACACATTGCGCCACCCGCTTGCGGTTCAAGGTGAAGAACGAGGACAAGGCCGACCTCGCGGCCGCCAATGAGGTGACCGGGGTCATCACCGCGATTCACTCCGGTGGCCAGCACCAGGTGGTCGTGGGCAATGACGTGCCCATGGCTTACGAAGCCGTCATCGCCCTCGACGGAATGGCCGCCAAGGGTGTTCGAGACACCGGTGGCAGCGACGACGCCGAAGCCGACGGCCCCTCGACAGATGATGACGGGGACTCCGACAAGAACGTCTTCAACAAGTTCATCGACCTCATCTCGGCGCTGTTCAGTCCGCTGCTCTGGGTCCTCGCCGGCCTGGGACTGGGCAAGGCATTCCTGGTTCTGGCGGAAACGACGGGGCTCCTCGACGAGGCCTCCGACACCTATCTGATTCTGGATGCCACGTTCGACGGTGTCTTCTACTTCCTGCCCATGTTCCTCGCGCTGACCGCTGCACGCAGGTTCAAGGTCAATCAGTACATCGCGCTGGCGGTCGTGGCTCCGCTTGTCCTCCCGCAGATCGTCGCGCTCTCGGACGCTGAGGGGGTCCACCTGTTCGGCATCCCGCTGAACTCAATGAACTACACCTCCTCCGTGATTCCGGCGATCGTGACGGTCTGGGTCGCCGGATACCTCCAACGATGGCTGGAGAAGGTACTGCCGGGAGCAGTGAGAAACTTCCTCACCCCCCTGTTGGTCGTCTTCATCATGGTCCCCGTGGTCCTGCTGACGATTGGTCCGGTGACCATGCAGCTCAGCACCTGGCTCTCGGAAGGACTGGCGTGGACCATGGAGAGTGTCCCGTGGCTGGGCGGTGCGGTGATGGGCGGACTCTGGCAGGTGTTCGTACTCTTCGGACTCCACTGGGGATTCATCCCGCTGTCGATCAACGACCTGGCGGTCATGGGCTACAGCACCATTCTGGGGCCGGCTGTCGCCGCTGTGCTGGCTCAGGCGGCGGCCGCAGCCGCGGTCTGGATCCGTTCAAGCGATCCGGAGCGCAAGAAGGTCGCCGGCCCCGGCGTGATCTCCGGCTTCCTCGCCGGAGTCACGGAGCCAATTATCTACGGTGTGAACATGCCGTTGAAATACCCGTTCTACGTCGGCATTGCCGGTGGCGCGATCGGCGGCATCTTCATCGGCATCGGGCAGAGCGGTTACGACACCTTCGTCTTCCCCTCCGTGCTGTCGCTGCCCGCGATGACCAATGTCGGCGACTTCACCTTGACGGTGATCGCCTGCATCATCGCCACCGTGATCGGATTCGTGGGCACGTGGTTCGTCGTCCCCATGGCAGAACGCAAACTCGGCGTAACGACGGGCAAGCCCTCCACGGCGTCCGAGCCTGCGTCGAGTGCCTCCACGTCAACGGAGGCACCCGGCCAGGCAACCATCCAGAGCCCCCTCGCCGGGACGGTCGTGGCACTCGAGACCGTGGACGACAAGGTCTTTTCCTCTGGCGCAATGGGGTCAGGAATCGGAATCGAACCGCACCGTACCGACGGCTTAACGACGGTGTCCTCGCCGATCTCCGGGAAGGTCATCGCGGTCCAGAAGTCGGGCCATGCACTCGGTCTGCTCGGGGACGACGGTGTCGAGCTCCTCGTCCACATCGGAATCGACACCGTGAAGATGGGCGGCGAAGGTTTCACCACCCTGGTGGAACGCGGTCAACACGTCACCGCGGGCGATGCCCTAGGCACCGTGGACCTGGCGGCCGTCGATAAGGCGGGGCACCCGGCCACCACCCTGGTGATCGTCACGAACACCAAGAAACTGACGTCGGTCACCCCTGTCGCCACGGGCGAGATCGCCCAGGGCGACACCATCATCGACGTCGAGAAGTAAGAACACTGATCTCTACTGAACTCTCTAAGAAAGGAACGATCATGACTGCATTCCCCAACGGATTCCTGTGGGGCGGCGCGACGGCCGCGAACCAGATCGAAGGCGCCTACGCGGAGGGCGGCAAGGGCCTGTCCATCCAGGACGTCATGCCCCACGGTCTTCAGACACCACCTGAAGACGGTCCGACCGACGACAACCTGAAGCAGGTCGCCATCGACTTCTACCACCGCTACGCCGAGGACATCGCTCTCTTCGCCGAGATGGGGTTCAAGACGTTCCGCTTCTCCATCGCCTGGTCACGAATCTTCCCCCGGGGAGACGAGGACGAGCCGAATGAGGAAGGACTCGCTTTCTACGACCGGGTCCTCGACGAGCTGGAGAAGTACGGCATCGAGCCTCTGGTCACCCTGTCCCACTACGAGACCCCGCTGGCCCTGGCACGGGAGCACGGGGGCTGGCGCAACCGGGAGATGATCGACTTCTACCTGCGTTTCGCCACGACGGTGTTCAACCGGTACAAGGGCAGGGTCCGCTACTGGCTGACCTTCAACGAGGTCAATGCCGTGCTGCACCAGCCCTTCATGGCGGGGGGTATCGACGTTCCTCGTAGTGAGATCAGCGAGGCAGAGCTCTACCAGGCGGTCCACCACGAACTCGTGGCGTCTTCCCTGGCGACCAAGGCTGCCAAGGACATCTCGGCAGACAACCAGGTCGGTTGCATGATTCTTGCGGTGCCGCGGTACGCGCTGTCCTGCGCACCCGCTGACCAGCGCAAGGCACAGTACGAGTCCCAGATGGACTACATCTTCGGCGACATCCATGTCCGGGGCGAGTACCCGGGGTACTACCGCCGCCTTCTGCAGGAGAAGGGCATCGACCTGTCCATCACCGACGCTGACCGGGAAGCACTGAAGAACACGGTCGACTTCGTCTCCTTCTCCTACTACATGTCGGTGTGTGAGACGGCCGACCCGAGCAAGCAGGTCAGCGGCGAGGGCAATATCGTCGGCGGTATTCCCAACCCTCTCCTGGAGTCGAGTGAGTGGGGATGGCAGATTGACCCCGCGGGGCTCCGCATCATCCTCAACGACTACTGGGACCGCTGGCAGCGTCCCCTGTTCATCGTGGAGAACGGCCTCGGCGCGAAGGACGTGCTCGTCGACGCCCCCGATGTCGAGGACGGGAAGACCGTCGAGGACGACTACCGCATCTCCTACATCAACGACCACCTCGTCCAGGTGGGAGAAGCGTTGTCCGACGGCGTGGACGTCATGGGATACACCGCCTGGGGCTGCATCGACCTGGTGTCCGCGTCGACCGCCCAGATGTCGAAGCGCTACGGATTTATCTATGTCGATCGCAACGACGACGGTTCAGGTTCACTCCAGCGGTACCGGAAGCGCTCCTTCGACTGGTACAAGGAGGTCATCGCGAGCAACGGCGCGGTGCTCACCTCCGGCTCCGGACTGGCCGAGTAGAGCATAGGGTTGGCGGCATGAGGATCCTCCGCGTGTTCAACAACAATGTTGTTCTGGCCGCACGCGACGACACAGACAGCACCGAGGTGGTGCTGACGGGTCGTGGCCTGGGGTTCGGCGCGGCACCTGGTGACGTGGTCGATGAGCAGAAGATCTCACAGGTGTTCTCCCCGGAGGACAGTCGGGACCCTGACCATGTCGCCGCTCTTGCCGCCGATGTCCCGCTCTGGTTCGTTGAACTCGCCGGCTCGCTGACCGAGTCGCTTGAGATCCCCTCCCCCACGGTGCTGGCCTTGGCCGATCACCTGCATATGGCGGTTCAACGGATGGAACTGGCCACCAGTCAGCAGGGCCGTCCTGAGTCAATGCACGACGCGCACCCGCTGACCGCCGAGGTCGGGCATCTCTACCCCGAGGAGTACGCGACCTCGCGGACACTTCTGGCGAGGGCGAATCTCCGCCTCGCAGAGAAAAATATATCGGCGCTCCCCGATGCCGAAGCAGTCTCCATCGCATTGCACCTCGTCAACGCAGGTTTTCACTCCGGTGACCTCAGCGCGACCTACCAGATGACGGGGATCTTCTCCCAGCTGTTTGATGTCGTGGATTCCGCGTACGGCATCACGGTCGATCGCCACTCGGTGAACGCCGCCAGGTTCATCACGCACATGCGTTACCTGTTCGTCCGGGTACACGACGGAAAGCAGCTGGATGAGGGCGGATTCCCACTCAGGGACACACTTAGCCAATCTCATCCGGACGCGGTGAACTGTGCTGACCGACTGAGCACCGTCCTGTCGTTGCGGCTGGGGACCCCACTCTCGGACGACGAGCAGAGCTACCTCGCGCTACACGTCACCCGTTTGGCCTCACAGGTGTAGCAGCCTCCCCGCTGCCCTTCGTCAGCAAACCCCGCGATGTCACCTGAGTCATGGCCCAGGGCAGTTTCGGGCGATTTTTCAACCTGGAGCATGACTCAGGTGACATCCGCCGCTGACCTGCGGGCGGTGGTGGGGTAATCGAAGGAATCGGGACGCAGCGGCGAGGTCCCGTCGACGGCGAGGTCGGCGGCGATGCGACCGTAGACGGGGGCGAACTTCATGCCGTTGCCGCTCATCCCCGTCGCCACGGTCACGACGCCGTCGCTGCCGGGCGCGAGGCCGAGGACCGGGACGTGGTCGGCGGTGAAACCGTCGTGGTGGATGGTGAGCCGGACAGGATCGTCGAGCATGCCGTCGAAGAAGGCGGAGGTGCGTTCGGCGAAGAGAGTGGTGAGGATCTCGGGCAGAACGCCCGTGCGCAGTTCCTCGATTCCGTCGGGTGTGGACGCACCGCCGGCGAAGTCGCCGTGGGAGATCTTCACGCTGTAGCCGTCGAGGCTGGGCGCGCCGTAGCAGTGCCAGACCTCACCGGTGGAAGTGGTGACGTCGCGCATGAAGATCGGCAGGTTCTCCGGCAAGAAGTCGGTGATCTCCAACGGCAGATACCAGGTCAGGGGGATCGCCTGCACGCTGATGTGCTCGGCGAGGTCGGGGTACAGGTCGGCTGCCCAGGACCCGTTGGCGACGATGACCTTGTCCGCCATGACGGTACCGACGGTGCCGTCCTGCCGCGAGAGGCGGATGAACGTCGAGCCGTCCGGCCCCTCCCCCGGCTCGATCGCGAGCACGCGTGTGTGGTCGCGCAGTTCGGCACCGGCGTCGAGCGCGAGCTGCTGGGACAGGGCGACGGCGAGTTCGGGACGGATCCCGCCGCCGGCGGGGTCGACGATGGCGACGTCGGGGGACGCCCCGGGCGCCGGCGCGGCGAACGCAGGGTAGCGTCCTGCGAGTTCGGTGGCGTCGAGGACCTCGTGCTCGAGGTCGTGTTCGGCGATGACCTCCATGGTCTGGCGCATGGTGGCGAAGTCCGCCGGGGCGACGCTGACCGCGCCGATGGGCAGGAAGACGTCGCGTCCGGTGCGTTTGTTGAGCTCCAGCCACATCTCGCGGGCGCGCTGCACCAGCGGGATGTAGATGCCGCCCTCCTTCAGCGCCACGCGGAAGAGGCGCGACTCGCCGGAGTAGGAGCCCTTGGTGTGGATGCGGCCGAAGCGTTCGAGGCCGAGGATGCGGGCGTCCGGAGCGCGTTCGGTGAGCTGCCACAGGGCCATCGAGCCGATGGAGCCGCAGCCCACGACCACGTAGTCGTAGTGTTCGGGGTGCTCGGGGTGTTCGCTCATGCCCACCATGGAACACCCCGGGTGTTTCACCATGATTGCGGCCCGGTGATTTCTCCCCCTCAGCCCACCGCGCCGCGCAGGCCGACACCGTCGGTGGCGCCGTCGTCTGCCCAGAGGAAGCGTTCGGTGCCGTCCTGCCCGACGTACCGGGCGTACCCCTCGTTGGCCAGGTTGTCGGTGCCGGCGGGGCGGGCGCTGATGCTGTCGTCCTTCGGCGAGAACTCCTCACCGTCACCGGCCACCAGGACCTGGGACTCACCGTCGCAGGCCTCGTCGCACAGGATGGTCAGCTCGCCGGTGTCGGCGTCGTAGTCGCTGGCCATCACCCCATCGAAGGGTGAGTCGTAGCGCTGCTCGAGGCTGGCGTCCTGTCCGGCATCCAGGGTCACGAAGAGGACCTCGCCGGTGTCCTCCACGCCGACGGCGAAGAGGGAGTCGGAGATCCAGGCGATGGTCTCCAGCCCGCCGTTCGCCTCCACGTCGCCGGTGAACTCGTCGAGGTTCCACTCGTCGGTGGCCGCGAGCTCGGCGTCCTCGTCCTCCTCCCCAACCTCATAGCGCAGGACGGAAGGACGCGAGGTGTTCTTGGTGTCGTCGGAGTTATCGCGTTCGGTGGCGACGTAAACCGCGCCGTCCGACCCGACGGTGACGCCCTCGGCGTCCGGCATGCCGGTGCCGTCCGGATAACGCAGCTGGTGGCGGGCGTCCACGTGGTAGCTGTTGCCGTCCTGCGGGGTGAGGACGTAGAGGACGCCCTCGTCGTTGTTGACGACGTAGGCGGTGCCGTCGGCACCGAAGTCGACGCCGGACATGTCCTCGTCGGTGAAGTCCTCGGTGAACTCGCCGTCGTGGTCGTCAGTGAGGGTGACCGGGGCGACGTCCTGCGGGTCGAAGGGCCACGGCTCGGTATCCGCCTGCGCGCCGTCGGTCTCGTCGGACGCGACGTTGCGCAGGCCCTTGGTGGCTTCGCCGGTGGTGGTGAAGTCGCCGGTCATGTCGGGGACGCGGCCCCAGGTGGTGTCGGCGTGGCCGGACCAGCTGGTCTCGTCGATGAGCGTGCCGGAGGAGTCGGAGAGGGTCACGGAATCGGTTCCGCCGAGGCCGAAGGAATCGTCCGTGAAGACGACGAGGTAGCCGCCGGACTCTATCTCGGTGTCCTCGGGCAGGACGATGGGGTCGTGAGAGTCATCGTCGTCGATGACGGTCCAGCCGGCGACGTCGACGGGGTTGTTGGGGTCGGTGTTGGCAAGTTCGACCCAGTCGCCCTCAGAATCACCGTCCGATTCGACTTCGTTGATCACCACGGTGGAGTCGGTGTCGCCGCTGCCGGCGGTGCCGTCGGTAGGCACCGGGGTGATGCTGGACGTCGTGGCCGAGCCGGAGCCTGCGTCGGAGTCCGCCGCGCAGGCAACGGGCAGTGGGGCGAGCATCAGGACGGGGACGACGGCCAGGGCCGCTCTACAGTAGGGAGGCTTCACGGGGAGTGACGATAGGACACGGAGGTTGACGCAACCCGGACTGCAGGTAAACGGGAGCTGTCAGGTCGGGCTGGGGCGGGCGGTGTTCGAACGGAGCCGATTCCATGTCCGTGGCCAGCGATAAAGTGACGAGACCAAGCGCCACTACGAATCGAGGATGCCATGGACGAGCTCACAGCAGAGGAACGGACGGAATGGGTCGCTAATGCGAGGGATGCGCTGCGAGGCGAGATGCTGCTGCGCATCACTGACCTGCATTCCGCGTACACCAACATCTCGACTCACAGGGTCTGGCGGGATGCTCCCGCGTCAGAGGCCCTTCGGGACGCATACGAGGAGTTGAAGTAGCGGCCTGACTACCGGCGCCTGTGGCTACCGAGCCAGGGGCGCGGTCAAGTAGCCGTACAGCGCCGGGTCAACGGGAGTCCCGAGAGCGAGCTTCATGTTGACGATCGAGACATCGTTGCCGTTTTTATCCGGGATATGCGTGTCACGCGCATCTCGGGCGCGGGCTTCCCCGAGGTAGAAGAAGTCAGAACCTTCGACATCATCCTTCTTCACGAAGACATGGAGCGGGTAGATGTTGTTCATGATTGGAGATCTGCCATCAGGAGTACGAATTGAGATTCCGTAGTCACCCAGGACACGGAGTCCACCAGCGAGAGGTCGTACCGAGATCATTCCAGGCGATGTTTCCGCCCTTCTAGGATCCGGGCAGGCAGCGGCACGCAGTGCGGACAAGTTCGACGTTGGTCGTCGGCGAGCAGGAGTGTGCCGGCGTTAGAGAACACGGAGCGCTCAGTGGTGATATCGATGAGGGTGTCGACATTCTTCGCCTCGAGAGTGATCTCTATCCTGTTACAGATTCCGGCTATGCCACTATGAATGGTGGCAGGTCAGGGCCACTTTCTTCATGTTCTCGGGGGCCATCTTCGACGCTCAGATGAATTTTCCGAAATCGTGAGACCACGTTCCCCGTCGAGTATACAGGCACGTCCATCATGTATTGATCCCCGAGCGTCGCGGGGCGCTCGCAGGTCAAGGCCCTAAGCACCGATTTTGAGCGGGGCATGCCGGCGTGTCACGCCGGTATTCCGAACAGGATATGTAGGGTGGGTCATCATGACGTATCTATATGGTCTTGAGAATGCGAACAAGGACTTCACCAAGCAAAAGAGCTACGGGAAGAACACATTCACTAACGCCTTTCCGCTGGCACTAACTCAGTATCTGGCTAAGGAGAAGGGCCTGCCGGTTTCGGTAATCCGTGCGACGGTGGGAGAGGACGGACATCCCACGACCGAGCATGTGAAGATTCCCTGGCAAGATATCATTCACACTGAACCGAGCAATGCGTATTTCCAGTTCGAAGCTGGCTTCGAACCGTATCGGCAGTACACAAATGCGGAGTCAATTCAGCCTTCCGATGTTGTCATCTTCGACAACACAACTCGTGAGCCATTGCATCCGCTTGAATTAAAACTCGTCGTTGTCCCGAACTCCGGTACTGCTCACCGCCAGCGTAAAGAGCAGGCCTGCGAGATCGTGTCACGTCCGCCGACCATTGAACAAATCGCTTTCTCAATTGCATACGGATATACCTCGACTCGTCGCTACGAAATGCAGACCTTGCTACAACAAGAGCTTGGATTGCCGAACGACTTTGAATGGCGTGACGAGGCTGCAATGATCCGAAACCTCCCCAAAATCGTCCGCGCTACGGAAGCATTGATTGCCAAAGGTATTGAGGTGCAACGCCCATTGATCATGGTTGCGGTATGGCGTTCACAAGGACAAAAGCCATTGTTGGACGATCATGCTTTCGACACATTCATCTGGACTGAACTCAGCTTCGTAGAGCTCTACCTGAACTCGACACGTAAGGACTACCTAGATTCCCACGGGGATCTTAAAAACGGCCGGCCCACGAAGATATCCAGGCCAGCTCGTTCATTAATCTGGCTGATTCGCTCCCTGTGGGACTACTCAACACAGCGAAACCTGGACTTCAACCGAGTCAAGGAGGACACTGGCTACGGGAAGCAGACCGATAAGGCTGGTTCATTCACCACTGGGGCACGCGACATCATGATGTCGGATGAGTACCTCTACCCGCGGGTAAAGGCCGATGAAATAGATGAGATCCTGAGCGCAGAGGCGAGTGAATATCTGTTGCCCGAGCGGAGGCTGGACGCATCACTTTCACTGCGCTTCACGCTGGAGAAACTACGCACTGAAGACGAGTGGGATAGCTAGGGGTCCTCTTCTGGCGCCCTAGCGTTTCAGTTTGCGGCCCCCGGCTGGTAGGATCCCCAGCATGGCCAATCTAGAATCCCCACTCGATGGCGCTGACCCTGCAACCGGACTCTTCGATGTCAAGCGGTTGGCGGATTTTTTGGGTGTCAGCGTCGACACAATCCGTACTAAGCGAGCAAGGGGCCAGCTCCCCGAGCCGACATCGGACGACATAAATGGGGGGAACGTCTGGGCTTCGGAGCTCATTCGGGCACATGTTTCAGGGGCACCCGGATTCGAGTCAGGTGTCGAACCACTCTCAGCGCTCCCCGGCGTGGTCGATCTATTTTCGGGCTGTGGCGGTATGTCCTTGGGCTTTCAGTTCGCCAAGTTTAACATCATTGCGGGATATGACAACTGGAAGCCGGCGGTTGATACATATAACGCCAATAACCTTGGCCATGAAGCTGAAATTCTCGACCTTGGCGATGTGGATCTCACCATCCAGAAGCTCGAGCGCCACCGCAACCCCGACGGTTCTTTCCCTGCCATCATTGGGGGGCCACCGTGTCAGGATTTTTCGTCGGCCGGTAAACGCACGGAGGGAGACCGTGCTGATCTTACTGAAAAGTATGCTGAGATCGTATCCCATTTCATGCCTCCGTTCTTTGTGATGGAGAACGTTGCACGGGCAGCTGGCGCAGGTGCGTACAACCGTGCTTTGGAGGTGATGAAGGAAAGTGGCTACCACATCGTTAAGAAGGTACTGAATGCGGCGTACTGTGGAGTTCCCCAGACTCGCAAGCGTTTGATAGCTTTCGGCTCCCTAGACCCTCACAAGTCTGACAAAGTTCTGGACTTTTGGGAAACGGAGCTAGATGAATCCCCCACGACCATACGTAAATGGTTTGGTGAGGATTTGGATGTAGACCACTACTACAGGCATCCGCGCAGCTATCAGAGGCGTGGCATATTCTCGGTCGACGAACCTTCACCCACAATACGTGGCGTGAACCGGCCGATTCCGGCCGGTTATCCTGGGCACAAAGGCGATTCTGCTCCAGTGTCGGAAGCCAGGCCCTTGACGACCGAAGAGCGCGCTAGGGTTCAAACATTCCCTAAAGGCTTCAAGTTTGAAGGTGCCAGAACGAACCAGGAACAGCTGATCGGAAACGCCGTCCCAGTGCGACTGGGCCAGTTCATTGGCGAATCGGTCGCCTTTGCCTATGGAATAGACGTACAGAACGAACCAGCTGTTTAGTCACCTGCACCGAGCTAATGGAGTACATTTTAATATATACAATGTGCACCTGCCCTCGAGTAGTGGACACCCCCGGTGACGACCATCCATGGACTGCACCCCTACAAAGGCCCTGACCTAGTCACACGGCAGTGGGACACGGTGCGGCTTAGTGCTGTCTGACTATCGGACATCTTCTAGCTTCGCACCGGTTAAGGATGGTCTTGCCTCGCAGCGATCACCGATGCGCACTCGCGGCGGATCCTGGGTTGGGCGATGGACTCACGAATGGGGACGTTCCTGTTCGAGTGTGCTCTTCACGTGGCGCACGCACTGCGTGAAAAAGGACCCGATGACCTTGTGTTCCATGCCGACCGAGGCAGTGAATTCACCAGCAACGCCACGTTCGCGGAGCGTCAGGAGCTGAAGGTGCGGCAATCGTGGGCCGTACAGGTGTGCGCTGGGGCAACGCGATGGCTTCAACGTGCGTGGGCAATGTTGAAGACTTCGGTTCTACGGCCCGTGTAGGTGGTCCACCTGGGTCGAGGCGAAGCAAGCTGAGGTGAACTGGATTGAGTCGCGGTACAACCGTCGGTGTCTTCGCTCCGCGCTTGACTACATCCCGCCGGTCGAGTTCGAGATTAATCTCGTCGTTGAACCTGCTTCTGAGGAACTCAAGGCCACTTAATTACCTGTCCACGATCTGCGGTTCAGCCCACGTGTCGGTTCGGCGGCACCGCGGAACCGCCACTCGACGCCACCCCCGTCTCACGCGCCTTCACCATGGCCGCCTCACCGACCTCGGTAACCTCATGCTGGAGACCTCGCTGTACCCACGCGCACCGCCGGCTTCGAAGAGCCGGATTCAATATCCCTCCCCCACGACCCCGAGGAGCCGTCCCATGATCGTCACCACAACCAACAGCATCGAAGGCCACGAGGTCGCCGAGTACCTTCGCGTCGTTTCCGGAGAGACCATCGCCGGCATCAACATGTTCAAGGACATCGGCGCTGGCTTCCGCAACCTCGTCGGCGGCCGGAGCAAGAGCTACGAGGGCGAGGTGACTCGGGCACGGGAAACCGCACTCGGCGAGATGGTCCAGCGCGCCTCCGAGCTGGGCGCCCACGCCATCATCGGCGTCGACCTGGACTACGAGAACCTCGGCCAGGGCGGCATGATGATGGTCTGCGCCTCCGGCACTGCAGTGACACTGCGATAACCATCACTGACGGCGTCACTACATACAGTGAGGGCGTCACTCTATACAGTGACAGCGTCTCTATATGCAGTGAGAGCGTCACTCTATACACTGACGGCGTCAGTGAACTTCACTGACGCCGTCTCTGCATACAGTGACAGGACAGTGAGGAACCCGACCGCCCTGCGGCCTCACCTCCGCCCCTCCTACGACGATGCCCCCGGCCCGCTCGACACGCTCGAGCCGCCGGCGCTCCCGGCGGCGGAGCCGTCCGCCGAGCCGTCCCCGGAACCGTTCCCGGCACCAGAACCCGCACCGTCCTCCCCCAGCACCGCATCCATGAAGCGGCGCGCACCGTCGTCGTCCAGCGCCGCGCGGATCCACGTGTCCCAGTCGTGCGCGCCGAGGAGGTCGTAGCGGTAGTGCACGTTGTCCATGCCGCGCAGCCTGGTGCGCAGCTCCAGTTCGCGGGTGAACACCATCGAGCCGAACTCGAACGGACCACCCTCGAAGACCACCGCCAACGGGTCGGGCCCGAGGTTGCCCAAGTTCGGCACCCCGCTGGCGGCGTTGATCATCACCGGCATCGTCAGGTTCTCCAGGCGCAGCGTGGGATTGTTGTCCTTCACACTGTCGCCCGACGCCCACGGCACAGCGTGGTGTTCGGAGCGTCCGCGCGCGGAGATGTCCACGACCGCTTTCTGCGCGGGCATGCCGGGGTCGTAGAGCCCGCTCATCGCCCACACCGCGTTGTACTGCCCCGGGTACTTCGAGGCCAGGTTCATCGCCCCGTACGCCCCGGAGCTCAACCCGGCCACGCCGGTGCTGCCGCGTCCGCCGTCCGGCACGCCGAAGGTGCCCTCCAGGTAGTCGGGCAGTTCCTCGGCGACGAAGGTCTCGTAGCGCACGGCGTCCACGTCGTCGAAGTCCTGCGTCCAGGTCCACGGGTCCATCACGGGGAAGACCAGGGTGGCGTCGTCGTCGGCGAGTTCGCGGTGCACCTTGATGGTGCTCAGCCAGCCGTTGGAACCGCTGTTGTTCGCCCCGTCGAGGAACGTGGCGACCTCCCTACTCCCCTCCGTCAGAGACGGCCTGACCAGTACAGGGATGTCCCTGTCCATGGCCTCGGAGTGGGCGGTGCAACGCAAGGCGTCGGACGCCGCGATGCGCGTGCAGCCGTCCGGCGAGATGCGCGGCGCGGCCGCCGCAGCGTCCGCGGCGTCCGACATATCGGCGGCAGGGTCCGCCGCAACGGGCGGCGCGAGGGTGACGAGCGCGGCGATCGATACGAGCAGGGCGGAGAGGGACGTCCTGCGGGATTTCTTCATGGTGAGGGGCATGGCGAGGGGCACAGTGAGGATCCTGAGGGGAAGGAGAGGAGGAGAGTTACCCCAGGGATCCTACGAACGCCGCGGCACCCGCGCGACCGGAAGACTCAGATCCGGCTCAGATCCGGTCCATGAAGGTGTACATATTGCCCTGCTCGAAGGCCGCCCGGCGCCAGGTGTCCCAGGCGTGGGCACCGATGATGTCGTAGTTGAACTCGATGTTGTCGCGTCCGGCTAGGGCGGCGCGGGCCTGGAACTCCGCGGTCATCACCATCGAGCCGGCCTCGAACGGTCCGCCGCGCACCACCGTGGCCACGGGGTCGGGGCCCAGGTCGCCGGCGAAGTTCGTGATGCCGGTCGACGCACTCACGATGACCGGCATGGTCAGGTTGTCGATGTTCAGCGTGGGGTTGTTCTCCGCGCGGACCTGTTCATTGGCCCACGGGGCCTCGTCGTTGCCGCTGTTCAGCGTGGAGGTTCCGTCGACCACGGCGCGCTGCACGGGCATGCCCGGGTCGTAGAGCCCGCTGAGCGCGTACACCGAGGAGTACATGTCCGGGTGCTTGGCGGCGAGATTCATCGCCCCGTACGCCCCGGAGCTCAACCCCGTCACGCCGGTGGTGCCGCGTCCGCCGTTCGGCACGCCGAACTCGGACTCCAGGTAGTCCGGCAGTTCCTGGCTCATGAAGGTCTCGAACTGGGCGGCGGGCACGCCGTCCCAGTCCTGCACCCAGCTCCACGGGTCCATGGCGGGGAAGACCAACGTGGCGTCTTCGCCGTCCAGGGCTTCCAGGGCACCGCCGGCGGTGACCCAGGCGTTGGTGTCGGTGGAGTCCGCACCATCGATGAACTGGGCGACCTTCGGGTTGCCCTCGGTGTGGGAGGGGCGCACGACCACGTTGAAGTCGCGGTCCATCGACTCCGAGTGCACCGAGCACGACAGTGCGGCGGTGTCGCCGTAGGGCGTGCAGCTCTCGGGATCGGCGGCGGCGTTCGGGGCCACCGCCACGGTCAGCGACGTCACCACGCCAGCACTGAGGGCGAGGGCGCTGAGACTCTTCTTCATGTTCTTCGGCTTCTGCAGCTTCTTCATTCGGGGAATCCTCCTGTCCGCCGGCGACGCTACAAGGGCCCCTCGGCAAATAGCGATACCCACGGGGGAATTGCCAGCGAACGCCAACATCATGCGTCACTGCAGTTCACAGCGGTTATCAACTGTCACGGCGGCGGCAGTGCCCGCGCCCCTACACTCGGGCCCATGAAGTTCCACGAGATCACCCTCCCGGTCCACGACCCCGCGCGGTGGTCCTCCTGGTTCGAGACCACCCTCGGCACCACGCGCACCGGCGACACCGTCCAGCTCGGCTGGACCGCACTGCACTTCGCCGCCGGAGCGTCCGACGCAGGCGAACGCGGCCACCACCTCGCCTTCGCGATCCCCACCGCCACCATCGAGGACGCCGCGCGCTCCATCGTCACCGCCACCGGCCACCCCCTGCTCGACGACGACGGCACCACCGTCATCGAGCGCGGCGGGAACTGGGCCAGCCGCTCGATCTACTTCGCCGGCCCGGAGAACTGCGTCCTCGAACTCATCGAGCACGCTGACCGGCCTGCCACGCAGGACGCCCCGACGCTGCTCGGCGTCGCCGAGATAGGACGCGGCGTCACCGATGTGGCCGCCGCCGGCGACGAAATAGTAGGACGCTACGGCGAGCGTCTCCCCCACGGTTTCGGGGATCCCGCGCGCCGCGTGATCGCCGCCTACGGCGACATCGACGGTGCCGTCGTCCTCGCACGCGACGACCGCCCGTGGTACCCGACCTGCGACGTTTTGCCCGCCACCGCCGAAGCGTCCTTCCAGGGGACTAGCCAGGGGATTAGATAAGGGACAAAAACAACCCCTAGACATCGATCGGTAGCGTGCCCTACACTTCGCAGACATAAGCCACCCCTCACACGGAAGGTTCCACCATGAGCATCTCCACTCGTCGTTTCACCCGCCTGTCGCGCACCGGCATTGCCGCCGTCGCCCTTGCCCCCGCCCTGGCACTCGCCGCCCCGATCGCCGTCGCCGACGAGGTCGAAACCCCCGCCGCCGACTCCTCCGCACCCGCACTCTCCGACGACAGCGGTGAAGGCGAGGGTTCTGGCGAGGGTTCCAGCTCCAGTGAGGGCGAAGGCTCCAGCGAGGGTTCTGCCGAGGGTTCGCTGCCCGGCGACATCAGCTCCTCGGACGCCGCCTCCTCGCTGGCCGACGCCGACTGGAAGGCCGTCGCCTCGATCCTGGGCGACGTGCTCGGCGGCGACGTGTCGCTGCAGACCATCCTCGACATCATCTCCGTGGTCAATGACGGTGACGCCACCGTCGGCGACGTGATCGGTTCCGTCACCGGCTCCCTCGGCGACGACGACACCGACTCGGGCGACACCGACGCCGCCGAGTAGCCACCTCGGCACGTCCTACCCCGAAGGGAGTTCACCGCGCAGCGCGGTGACCTCCCTTTTTCGCGTCCCGCACCCCGCACCACGACCCCCTCCGCAAAACCATAACCATACGTTGTATTCTTTGATGCATGCATTACAGACGCGAGAACCCGCCGGCGTGGATACCGGCGACACCAGAACGTTCGATCGCCGGCCGCGTCGCCGACGACCTCGCGTGCCAGATCGTCGAAGGAACCCTCGAGGCCGGGACCACCCTCACCGAGGTCGACGTCGCCGCCCGCTGCGGTGTGAGCCGCACCCCCGTGCGCGAGTCCATGCTGCGCCTGCAGGCCTGGGGCCTGGTCCGCATCGCCCCGAAGAAGGGCGCCACCGTGACCGTGCCCACCGAACGTGAACGCCGTGAGCTGCTCACCGTGCGCTCCATGCTCGAGACCGACATCGTGCGACGCACCGCCGACGACCCCGACGCGCGCACCCGCCTGGCCGGCCAGCTCGCCGACACCGTCGCCGAGCAGCGCGACAGCACCGACGACCCCGAGCGTTTCGCCGACCTGGACTTCGCCTTCCACTCGCACATCATCCACTTCGACGACAACCGCGTGGTCACCGAGATCTCCGGGCTGCTGGCCCCGCGCCTGGCCCGGCTGACCTTCCTGGCCGTGCGCTCGATGGTCGGCAATCTCGACGCCGTCATCGACGAGCACACCGCCCTGACAGACGCGGTCTCCCGCGGCGACGTGAGCGCCTTCGAGGACCTCATCCAGGCGCACCTCACCGGGATGCACGGCCGTTACGAGGTGGCCCGGTGAGCCCGAACCGCTTCTGGACGCTGCCCGTCCCCGCCGTCTTCCTCCTCGCGTGGGGCGGCAATCACTTCACCCCGCTGCTGCACCTCTACGAGACGCTCGGCGGTTACGTCGCCTGGCAGGTCAACCTGCTGCTGGGCATGTACGTCTTCGGCCTGATCCCGGGCCTGCTCGTCGCCGCGGCGCTGTCGGATCGCTACGGCCGACGCCGCGTGATGCTCGTCGGCCTGGCCGCCGCCGCCCTCGGCAGCGTAATCCTGGCCTGCGGCATGACGTCCTTCACCGTCCTGTGCATCGGACGCCTCTTCGCCGGTGTCGGCGTGGGCGTGGGCATGTCCGTGGGCTCCAGCTGGATCAAGGAACTCTCCGGTCGCCAATACGACCCGGACGCGAAGATCACCGCCGGCGCGCAGCGCTCCTCGTTGACGATCACCCTGGGCTTCGCCATTGGTGCCGGGGTGACCGGCTGCCTGGCGCAGTGGGGCCCGTGGCCTGCGCAAACACCGTACGTGCTGCACCTGCTGCTCTGCCTGATCGCGCTGGCGCCCACGCTGCGCTGCCCGGAGACGGTACCGGCGCGTGCCGCGTCCGGTGCGTCCGACGCGTCCGCGCAGGACGCCCCGTCGCGTCCCTGGTGGGCCGACCTGCGCCTGTCGCCGGACGCCCGGCGTCCGTTCCTGCGCATCATCGTGCCCGCCGCACCGTGGGTCTTCGCCGCGGCGGGCGTGGCCTACGCGGTGCTGCCGACCGTCTTCGAGCACCGGCTCGGCGACAACACCACCATCTTCGCTACCGTGCTGACCGTGCTCACCCTGGGCACCGGCTCAGCGGTCCAGCCCGCCGTCGGCTGGCTCAACCGAGTGACTCGCGGCCGTGCCCTGCCGACCGGGCTGCTGCTGATCTTCCTGGGCATGGCGCTGGCCGCGGTGACGGCGGCGACGGGGAGCCTGCCGTTGGCCTTCGTCACCGCGGTGGTGCTGGGCACGGCCTTTGGCATCTGCCTGGTGTCCGGACTACTGCTGGCACAGGCGCTGGCACGGCCGGACGAACTGGCCGCGATGACCGGCATCTACCACTCAGTGGCCTACCCGGGGTTCCTGCTGCCCACGGTGCTCGCCGCGGTGACCGGCGGACAGGACTACGCGGTCTCACTGGTCGTCGTCGCGGCCTGCGCCCTGGTGTGCGCCGGGGTGGTGGGGACGGGACTGTCCGCCTCGAGGCGCTAGGCGTACGACTGTGCGCTGCGTATTTAGCGTGGACGACGCTTCGGTGACACTGCTAGTCTGTGAACCCGTCCACTTCACCGCATGAAAGTAGGGGCCATGACCCTCCCTCCCGTCTCCCGCCGCATCAAGGCGGGTCTCGCCGCCGTCGTCGTCACCCCCGCCCTCGTGTTCGCGCCCACCGCCGTGGCCGACACTCAGGACACCGCCCCCACCTCCTCACTGCCGAGCGACATCACCGAAAAGATAGGTGACCTGGGCGACCTGGGCAGCATCTCCAGCAGCCAGATCGGCACCGTAGTCACCGTCGTCACCGCCCTGCTGGACGCAGGCGTGAGCGTCGGGGACATCATCACCATTTTCACCGCCCTGCAGAATGCCGGGGTGAGCATCACCGACATGATCGCCATATTCGCGTTCATCGCCAACACCCCGGGTGCCCTGGATCTCGTGCTCCGACTCATCGACGCCGGCCTCGTCGGCACGATCGTCGACCTGATCCCCTGATCCGATAGGGCCTGCCCCCAGAGAAGGTGGCACCAGAACTAGTGGATAGGCGGCCAGCTTTCGCGGCGTTACTCTCAGGTCACTTCAGTTTCCCTCCAGAAAGTGACTCCCCATGAGCCTCTCACGCCGCATCAAGGTCTGCCTCACCGCCGCCATCATCGCACCCGCCCTCGTCATCGCCCCCAACGCCGTCGCCGCCGAGCTTCCCGGCTCCGGCAACTCCACCGGAAGCCTCGGCTCGCTCAGCTCACTCGGCTCCCTGGGCAGCAGCGGAAGCGGTACTACCCCGGACGACACCGAGGCTCCAGGGGAGACCGAAACTCCGGAAACCGTCTACCCGGGATGGGTAGATGAACTACTCGGGTTGCTCGAAACCTCCGACTTCCCTCCCGAGTACTTCGCCTTCTCCATCCGGTTCTTCGACCAGATGAGCCCAGAGGACCAGGCACTATTTCTCGAAGCCTTGCGAACAACGGGCGTCATCGACTAACCCTCCCCCACGCACAGCGCGGCGGCACCATCGTCGACAGAGAGCAACCCCGCAGGTTGAGTCAACCTACCTGCGGGGTTGCTGCATGAGCTCCGCTCCTCCGACTCTGTCGCCCTGCCCCCAAAGTTGGTGGCACCAGTACTCGGGAATATCCGGCCGTCCTATGTGGAGCTACCCTCAGGCCACTCTTGTTTTCCGCATGAAAGTGACTCCCCATGAGCCTCTCTTTCCGCATCAAGGCCTGCCTCACCGCAGCCGTCATCGCACCCGCCCTCGTCGTCGCCCCCAACGCAGTCGCCGCCGAGCTCCCCGGATCCGGCAACTCCACCGGAAGCCTCGGCTCCCTCGGTTCCCTCAGCAGCAGCGGCTCCAGCACTGCCCCGGAAGTTGAAACATATCCGGAATGGCTTGGGTACGTTGTCTATTTCGTCGCGACCGAGGGCTTCCCTGCAGCTTTCCTTCTAAACGAGGTTTCACGGTTCAATAACGACACCGAAGAAGGCCAACAGGACCTATTCGACGACCTACGCGACCGGGGATACATCGACGGCCCGGAAGAACGCGAAATTCCTGACGTACCGGAAACCATGGAGTACCCAACCTGGGCTCTCGCACTTCTTTCCAGGGTCGAAGCCGAAGGTTTCCCGATAGAGGCATTCAATCTCTACTTTGATCTATTCGAGAATGATGACTGGTGGCACGATGCAGTCCTCGAGCAATGGGGCAACGTACCACTCCCTGAGTGAACCCTCCCCCACGCACGAAGCAGCGGCGCCAGTGGTCAGTTTCAGTTGACCACCGGCGCCGCCGTTGTCTGTCAGACGTTCAAACAGTCAGCAGGAGCCGACTAGAAGTGGCGTCCCACGTGCGCTTCCTCGCGGGCCGTCTTCACCATGTGCGGGTAGTGCAGCTCGAAGGCCGGACGCTCCGAACGGATCTTCGGCATCGAAGTGAAGTTGTGGCGCGGCGGCGGGCACGAGGTCGCCCATTCCAGGGAGTTGCCGTAGCCCCACGGATCGTCCACGGTCACGATCTCACCGTAGCGCCAGGACTTGAACACATTCCACACGAACGGCAGGACCGAGACGCCGAGCAGCAGCGCACCAATGGTGGAGATCTGGTTCAGCAGCGTGAACCCGTCCTGGTCCAGGTAGTCGGCGTAACGACGCGGCATGCCCATGCTGCCCAGCCAGTGCTGCACCAGGAACGTCATGTGGAAGCCCACGAAGGTCAGCCAGAAGTGGATCTTGCCCAGACGCTCGTCGAGCATGCGACCCGTCATCTTCGGGAACCAGAAGTACACACCAGCGTACGAGGCGAACACCAGAGTGCCGAACAGGGTGTAGTGGAAGTGAGCCACCACGAAGTAGGAGTCAGAGAGCTGGAAGTCCAGTGCCGGCGACGCCAGCATGACACCGGTCAGACCACCGAACAGGAAGGTGGCGAAGAAGCCGATGGCGAAGATCATCGGGGTCTCGAAGGAGATCCGGCCCTTCCACATCGTGCCCAGCCAGTTGAAGAACTTCATGCCGGTCGGCACGGCGATCAGGAAGGTCATGAAACTGAAGAACGGCAGCAGCACGGCACCGGTGACGAACATGTGGTGCGCCCACACAGCCAGGGACAGCGCGGCAATCGACAGGGTGGCGAACACCAGGCCGACGTAACCGAACATCGGCTTGCGGGAGAACACCGGGAAGATCTCCGAGACGATGCCGAAGAACGGCAGGGCCAGGACGTAGACCTCGGGGTGACCGAAGAACCAGAACAGGTGCTGCCACAGAATCGCGCCGCCATTGGCGGAGTCGTAGATGTGGCCTCCCAGTATGCGGTCGTAGAGCACACCCAGGGCAGCGGCGGTCAGCAGCGGGAAGATGAGCAGGACCAGCAGGGACATCACCAGGATGTTCCAGGTGAACACCGGCATGCGGAACATCGTCATGCCCGGTGCGCGCAGGCACAGGATCGTGGTGATCATGTTGATCGCCGAGGCGATCGTGCCCACGCCACCGACACCGACACCGATGACCCACAGGTGCGAGCCCACACCCGGCGAGTTCACCGCGTCCGCCAGCGGCATGTACATCGTCCAACCGAAGTCGGCGGCACCGCCGGGGGTCAGGAAGCCGGACAGCATGATGATGCCGCCCCACGTGGTCAGCCAGAAACCGAGGGCGTTGAGCCGGGGGAAGGCGACATCGGGGGCACCGATCTGCAGGGGCATCACGTAGTTGGCGAAGCCGAAGACCAGCGGGCTGCCGAACAGCAGCAGCATGATCGTGCCGTGCATGGTGAACAGCTGGTTGAACTGCTCATTGGACAGGAACTGCAGGCCCGGGTGGAACAGTTCCACGCGGATCAGCAGTGCCATGAGGCCGCCGATGAAGAAGAAGATGAAGGCCATCACGATGTACATGATGCCGAGCTGTTTGTGGTCGGTTGTGGTCAGCATGCTCCATGCATGACCACCCTTCTTCGACCGGCCGCCGTGTGGTTCTCCACGGTCAGGCCGGGCATGAGGGGCGTGCGTCTCCTCGGACGGGGCAACGGCAGTCAATGGTCCAAACCTCCTGAAGCGTCGGTGGCGGACTCATCTCCGGTCGTCAACCGGGGCCGTCACACGGTGTCGGTATTCCGACTATAGGTTTGGCGCATTTCCCCTGGTGAAGCCGTTGCGCTTATGGGGTAATCACTTGCCGTTATGCGACCACGAGGACACCGTGGTGAGGTACTTCGCCAACGACTCCAGGTACACCGCGCTGGCGGAACCCGGGTCCCAGACCAGCTCGTAGAACATCTCGACCTGGGTGCCGTCCTCGCGCACGATACGGCGCGAGGACATGCCCTCACGCACGTGGCGCTCCGGCAGCACGACCGAGCCCATGCCCTTGTTCGCCCAACCGGGCAGGGCGGTGCAGTGGGTGACCTCCATCTCGGCACGCTTCATCTCGCGTCCGGCCTCGGCGAACATGTCCGAGACCATGCGGGTGATGCCGCAACCGTGACGGCACAGGATCAGCTCGCGTTCGGCGAGTTCGTCCACGGTGATCTCGTCGCCGTCGCCCTCATTGGGCTCTTCGACCAGGACGAGGTAGTCGGAGTCGATGAGCCGGTGGCTGTAGCCCGGCAGCGAGCCCAGCGCGGGCACGATGATCCTGTCCAGGCTGCCGGCCTGCAGGAACTCCTCCAGCGGGTCGAGCTCGGCCTCGAGCAGCATCGCGTCGTGGCCCACGGCCAGGGCGTGCGGCCCGTGGATGGCGTCCTTGAGCTGCGCGACGATCTCCTTGTCGATCTTCGGGGAGATCCCGACCCGCACGGTGCCCGACCTGCTGGAGGTGAAGGACTCCGCCTCGACCTCCATGCGGGTGATGTCCGCGATGATCTGCTTGATCCGCGGCAGCAACGCCGCACCGAAGGCCGTCGGCGACGTGCCCCGCGGGTTACGCAGGAAGATACGCCCGCCGAGGTGCTCCTCGAGCTTGGCGATGCTGATGGACAGTGCCGGCTGAGTGACTCCGAAACGACGCGCGGCGGAGCTGAACGACCCTGCGTCCGCTACCGCGTCGGCGTAGCGAAGGGATTCGAGTGTAAGTCTGGCATTCATGGTGTTTTCATCCTATTGCCGCTGGCCAGCATTATAAAACATTATCCATAAGGAATACCCGTCCCAGTATAACGAGGCTAGGTGACGGCCGCCTCAATCGCGGATAATTCGGACGAACACCGCAGCCGCATGGGAGGACGCCGCGGCCGCCGCGCCGTGGGCGTCGCCCGCCTCCAGCGCATCGACGATCCGGCGGTGTTCCTGCAGCGACGCCGTCGCGTTCAGCCCGGAGTACCAGGCGTCCGTCCGATACAGGAAGGCCTGGGCGTCCAGCCTGGTCAGCACATCACACAAGGGTCTGTTGCCGGACGCCTCGCGGATCCTGGTGTGGAATTCAAGGTCCAGCCGCGAGTCGCGCACCGGGTCCGGCCCGTCGGCGAGGTTCGCCGCCTGCTCCTCCACCAGCTCGCGCAGCCCGGCGATATCCGCCGAACTCACCCGCCGCGTGGCCTGCTCGGCGGCGCGTCCGTCCAGCAGTTCACGCAGGTCAAAGACCTGTTCCAAGGTCGTCTCGTCCACCTCGGCCACACGCGCGCCGGCTCGCGGCCGGTACTCCGCCACCCCCTCCACCGTGAGCTGTTGCACCGCCTCGCGCACCGGACTGCGCGACACCCCGTAGCGCGATGCGATGCCCGGCACGCTCAGCGACGTACCCGGCGGCAACGCCCCGGTGATGATCTCCTCGCGCAACCGCTGCCGTACGGACTCCGCCAGCAGACCTCCCGAACCGTCCTGCGTCATGCACTTCTCGCTTCCTTCGGCAGCACCATCGCCGATTACATGTATTACGGGACCATTTCCTGGGTTAATTCTGCGTCTCAATACGCAGGACGCTACGTCCGTCGCTCCTGCCGCTCCCACCACCTTAACCTGCGCGTTCGCGCCGCGCACGGCGCAGGACGCCGCGAGGCGGGCGCGCGCTGGCGGCGTCCTGCGGTAGCGCAGTGGAGCGCTACGCGCTTAGCTCCTACATGCAGTCACCACCACGAGGAGAGACCATGAGAACAGCACGCACCATCGCCGCCGCCCTCGGCGCCGCCGCTCTGACCGGCGGCCTCGTCGCCTGCGGCTCGGACGACACCGGCGGAGCCGACATCACCATCGAACCCGCCGCCGAAGAATACCGCCTCGACGACGTCTGCCCGGAGAATATCGACGTGCAACTGCAGTGGCAGCCGCAGTCCGACCAGGCGGGCATCATCGGACTGCTCGGTGCCGACTATTCCATCGACGCTGCATCGAAGTCCGCCACCGGCTCCCTCGTCTTCGACGACGGCGACACCGGCGTGGACCTCACCCTGCGTGCCGGCGGGGCGTCCATCGGCTTCCAATCCGTACCCGACCAGATGTACACCGACACCAGCATCGACCTCGGGCTCGTCCACCAGGACCAGATGGTCGCCGCCGCCGACACCCAACGCGTGATCGGCCTGACTCCGCTGCTGAAAACCAACCCCTCGATCCTCATGTGGGACCCCGAGACTCACCCTGACTGGGACGGTGTCGAGGACATCCGCGACTCCGGCGAGACCGTGGTCGTCTCCGCTGACCAGGTCTTCCCCCGCTGGCTCGTTGCCGAAGGCCTCCTCGACGAGGACCAGATCGACACCAGCTACGACGGCGCCCCCGCACGCTTCGTCTCCGACCCGTCCATCGCCCAGCAGGGCTTCGCCAACTCCGAGCCCTACCGCTACGAGCACGAGGTCGAGTCCTGGATGAAACCCGTCGACTACCAGCTCGTGCGCGACATGACCGGCGGCGATAGTGCAGGCAATACCGGCTACGACACCTACGGCGCCAACCTCACCGTGCGCCCCGACCGCCTCGACGACATGTCCGACTGCCTGGAGAAACTCGTGCCCATGGTGCAGCAGACCGGGGCCGATTACGTCGCCGACCCGGAGGCCACCAACCAGCTGATCATCGACTGGGTCAGCAGCGACAACGCCTACAACCCCTACACCGCCGAGCAGGCCGCCGCCTCCGCCGAAGTCCTGCGCGACGAGGACATCATCGCCCCCGGCGACGACGGTGTCTGGGGCAGCTATGACATGGACAAGGCCGCCGACTCCACCGCCATGCTCGTCGACGTGCTCAACTCCTCCGGCTCCAGCCTGCCCGAGGACATCGCCGCCACCGACCTCTTCGACCCCCGCTTCATCAGTACCGACATTACGGAGAGCTCATGAGCACCATCCCCGTCATCGACATTTCGCCCTATCTCACCGACGCCGGCACCTCGCAAGACGCCGCTCGCGCCGAGGTCGCCCGCCAGCTCGACAAGGCCTGTTCCGAGGTCGGCTTCCTGCAGATCACCGGCCACGGCGTGCCGTCCGAGGTGGAGGACGGCCTGGCCGGCGCGCTCGACGACTTCTTCGCCCAACCGCTGGACGCCAAGAAGGCCTACACCCGCACCGGCGAGAATCGCGGCTACAGCCCGCCGAAGAGCGAGTCGCTGAGTATGAGCCTCGGCGTGGCCGCCGCCAACCAGATGAACGACTTCTACGAGGCGATCACCGTCGGCTCCGAACGCTCCTGGTTCCCCGGCCTCGACCTCCCCGAAACCAGCTACCCGGACAACACCTGGCCAACGGCGATCGCGCCGTCCTTCCGTCCTGCGGTGGAGACCTGGTTCGCCGAGGCCGCTCGCGTGTCCCGCGCCCTACTCACCGCTTTCACCGACGCCCTCGCCCTGCCGTCCGGCTACTTCGACGAGATGGTGGACCACTCCATCGACGCGCTGAAGATGAACCACTACACCCTGCCCGAGGGCGACATCGAGCTCGCCGGCGAGCTCACCGGCATGGGAGCCCACACCGACTTCGGCATCCTCACCGTACTGTGGGCCGATCGAGTGCCTGGCCTGCAGGTTCTCGACCGGGCGGGCACGTGGCACTCCGTGGAACCGGCCGAAGGTGCACTGATCGTGAACCTCGGCGACGCGATGGCCCGCTGGACCAACGACCGATGGATGTCCACCGTGCACCGGGTAGACCCGCCCGTCGTGGACGGACGCATCATCCGCCGACGTTCCGCCGCCTTCTTCTTCGACGGCAACCACGACGCGCTCATCGAGACGCTCCCCGGCTGTGGCGGTGAGGGTGGCGGTGAGGGCGCCGGCTACCCGCCGATCACCGTGGCGGACAACATCAACGCCAAACTCGCCGGCATGAAGGCCGGTGTCGCCCCGCCGGACGCCGCCCGCGAGGCCGCCCGCGTCACCGCCGCGGGCTGATGTGATCTGAATCAGGCCTGGTCGGTGGGCCGGATCATGATGGTGTCCACGTCCATGTGCGCCGGACGTCCCGCCACCCACCGCACGGTCTCGGCGATGTCCTGCGCGGTGAGGTTCAGCACGTCCTCGTAGACCTGCTGCGCACGGTCGGTGTCACCCTTGAACCGGTTGAGGCTGAAGTCCGTCGCCACGCGCCCCGGATCGACCTGACAGACGCGCACCCCCTTCTCGGCGAACTCCATGCGCATCACGTCGCTCAGCGCGGTCTCGCCGAACTTCGCGGCGTTGTAACCCGCCCCGCCGCGGTAGGCGTTGCGTCCGGCGATGGAGACAATGTTGATCACCTGCGGCGCGGCGGTGCGCTGCAGCTCGGGGAACAACGCCTGGGTGACCTGCAGCGTGCCGATCACGTTCGCCTCGTACATCCAGCGCCAGTCCTCGACATCCCCGTCGAGGACTGCGTCGAGACCACGGGCACCGCCGGCATTGTTGACCAGTAGGTCCGCCCCGCCGAGCTCATGCACGGTGGACGCTAGGGCATCCACGCTCTCCCGGTCGGTGACGTCCACGGTCGCCACGTGGGTGGACGCCTCCGGGGCGTCCGCGGCGATGCGTGCGGCGACCTGCTCCAGCATCTCCGGACGCCGCGCGGCGAGCACCACGTCCCACCCGTCCGTGGCCAGCGCCACCGCGGTGGCCTCCCCGATGCCGGCGGACGCTCCGGTCACCACGGCGAGACGACGGTCTGATGTCTGTGCTTTATTGCTCATACGCCAGAGCGTAGTAGCTCCGACGGCATAGACTCATCCCTTATGAAGCTCCCGAGCATGCTCAACGGCCCCGTGACCCGCGCCCAGATCGACCATCCCGTGGTCGCGGCGAAGGTGATCCGCCGGCTGACCGGCTCGAGCGGGAAGAAGGGGACGGGCGCGACCGACGCGACAGAAGAAGCCGTGTCCTCTATATCTTCCCCTGCTGCGTCACCGACGACACCGACGCGGACCAACGGCATCGAGGCCGCGAAGCTCGCCGCCGGTATCCCCGCCGAGCACTGAGCCCGACACCGAGCCTGCACCCCATGTCCTGAAACCCCTCGCGATTGGTGGTCCAGCCTCCGATCGCCAACCAATGCGTGGGGTTTCAGAACACCCGCGGCACACGGCGCAGCACACGACCCCGCACCTACGGCCGCGGCACCAGGTAGCGTCCCGCGCCCGGAACCACCTCGACCTCCATCGGCAGCGGGGCGAAGCGGTCGCCGTCGGCGTAGCCGTTGATGTGCTGGCCGCCACGGTCGGTCATCTCGATGCGCACCCGGCGCGCCCGGTAGGTGTTCACGCCGCGTTCCTCCACGAAGCTGCCGTCGAAGATCTTCATGAACTTCGTCGCCGCCTTCACCCGCCCCATGCGTTCGAGCACGGTGACGTCGAGGATGCCGTCGTGGTGGTCGGCGTCCGGGCAGATGACCATGCCGCCGCCGTAGCTGCGGGTGTTGCCCATCGCCACCAGCGTCATGTTCTCCTCGATGACCTGCTCCTCGTCGGTGCCGGGGTCCAGCACCAGGCGGGTGGGGATGGAGTGGAAGTTGAGGAACTCGGCGACGATGGCCACGTTGTAGCGCATCTGTCCGCGCGGCCAGCGGATCCGGTTGGTGCGGTCGGAGACCAGGGAGTCGAAGCCGGCGCAGGCGATGGTGCCGAACCAGTGCTCGTTGCCGGCGTCGTCGCGCATGCGGCCCAGGTCGGTGGTGGTGCAGAAGCCGCGGGCGATCACGTCTGCCGCCCGGCGCGGGTGGGTGGGGATGCCGTACTCGCGGGCGTGGTCGTTGCCCGTGCCGGCGGGGATGATGCCCAGCGGGGTGGACGTGCCGGCCTGTTCCTGCAGGGCGAGGTTGATCAGCCCGTCGCCGCCGCAGACGACGAGGGCGTCGATCCCTTCCTCGGCGACCATGCGTGCGGCGAGTTCGCGGGCTCCTTCGGGTGAGGCTCCCTGAATGCTGACCACGTCGATGCCGTGGTCGGCGAAGCGGTCGCGGGCGATGTCGGCGGCGGCCCCGGCTCCTCCCTTGCCGGCGTGGGGGTTGGTCAGCAGGGCGATGCGCCGCAGGTCAACGTGGCCGACCTCGTAGGCTCGCTGGTGTTCACTCATCGTCGCCTCCGATCAGCGTGCCGGGGTTCATCACACCGTCGGGGTCGAGGCGGTCTTTCACCGCGCGCAGCACGGCGACCCCCAGTTCGCCGATCTCGGCGGCCATGAAGGGGCGGTGGTCGGCGCCCACGGCGTGGTGGTGGGTGACGGTGCCGCCGTTCTCGGTCAGTGCGCGGGTCACCGCGGTCTTGGCCGTGCGCCACTGTGCCACCGGATCACCCTTCTGTGCGGCGACCACGGTGAAGTACAACGAGCAGCCCTCGGCGTAGACGTGGGAGACGTGGCACATGATCAGCGCCATGGTGCCGGAGCCGTTCAGCGCGCCGGCCAGCGCCTCGCCCACGGCCTTCTTCAGTCGGGGCACATTGGACCAGTCGGTGCAGGTCTCCAGCGTCTCGCACAGCGCGCCGGCGTCCAGCAGGGAGTCGCGCAGCACCGGGGCGTTGAACCGGCCCTGCTCCCAGTGCCGTGCGGGCTCCTCCCCCACGCTGGTCGCCCCCTTGGACAGCAGCAGGTCACGGGTCTCGGCGTGCCGGGAGGCGGTATGCTCCGCGGTGCCCTCGTACATGGTGATGCACATGCACCCGGGCGGGGAGCTGGACTCGCCGGCCTTATCGCCGGAGGACAGGTTGATCGAGGACTCGATCTCGTCGGACAGCCGGATCACCGTGGGCCCGGTGCCGGTCTGCTTCACGGCCCGCAGCGCGGCCACGCCGGTGGCGAAGTCGGGGAAGGTGAAGGCCTCATAGCGTTTGACCTGCGGCACCGGGTGCACGCGCAGCCGCACGCGGGTGACCACGCCGAAGACCCCTTCCGAGCCCATCACCAGTTCGCGCAGGTCGGGTCCGGCGGCCGAGGCCGGGGAGGCGTGGCCCACGGTCATCACACCAACCGGGGTGACCAGGGTGAGTTCACGGACCATGTCGTCGAAGCGTCCGTACCCGGCGGAGTTCTGCCCGGACGAGCGGGTCACCGCATAGCCGCCGATGGTCGCATAGGGGAAGGACTGCGGGTAGTGGCCGATCTGCAGTCCGTGGTCGGCGAGCAGCAGTTCGGCGGCCGGGCCGGTCAGCCCCGCCCCCAGGGTGGCCAGGCCGGATTCGGCGTCCACCTCGGAGAGACGATCGAAGCGCACCAGGTCGAGGCTGACCACGGCGCGGAAACGGCGCGAGCCGTCGGTGTCGCCCGGGGTCAGCCCGCCGACGACGGACGTGCCGCCGCCGAAGGGCACCACGG
Organism: Corynebacterium sp. AOP40-9SA-29; assembly: GCF_052377405.1. Taxonomy (NCBI): domain Bacteria; kingdom Bacillati; phylum Actinomycetota; class Actinomycetes; order Mycobacteriales; family Corynebacteriaceae; genus Corynebacterium; species Corynebacterium sp. AOP40-9SA-29. The sequence goes on from NZ_JBQSWR010000001.1 coordinate 608,785, forward strand.
CAATCCCCTCGCGGGAGCAGAACTGCAGGACGGCGAGGACCTCGTCCTCGGTGCCGGGCGCGAGCACCGCGTCCGGCGCGGAGACCACGTGGGACGCCCCGGCGCGCCATTCCAGCAGGTCCAGGGAGGACTTGCCGCGGGCGCGCGGCGCGCGCTGGGCATCGTCGGTGGAGACGTGGGCGGCGCCCACGATATCGGCGAAGGCCTGCAGGTCGGCGTCCTGCAGCCGTACCGGGCTGAGCGTGACGGCGTCGAGGTCGACATCACGCGCGGCGGTCGCGGCGTCCTCCCGCACGCCCATGAGGGTGCCGAGCATGGAGCGCGTCGAGGAGCCCAGCGGCTTCGCCTCATCGACGGTGCCCCAGAGGTTGAACTTCATCGGCGGGATCGGCAACGTGTCCATGACCACACAAGATACCCGCTCTGCCGAGTCCCCGACGCGGAATCCCGCACACCGATAGACTGCAGGTCATGACAACCTTCCGGCCGGACGCCACCCGACTCGACGCCGCCCGCCGCACCGGTGAGGTCACCGGCCTGCGCGATGGACGCACCCACGTGGACCTCGTCGTCATCGGTGCCGGCGTCACCGGCGCCGGTGTGGCGTTGGACGCGGCGACCCGCGGGCTGGACGTCCTGCTCGTCGACGCCCACGACATCGCCTTCGGCACCTCACGCTGGTCCTCGAAACTCGCCCACGGCGGACTGCGCTACCTCGCCACCGGCAATGTGGGCATCGCCCGGCGCTCCGCCGTGGAACGCGGCATCCTCATGGGCACCACCGCCCCGCACCTCACCCACGCCGTGACCCAGGTCGTGCCCGTGCAGGACCGCTACACCCGCGGGCAGAAGACCACCCCGCGCGTCGGCTTCCTCGCCGGCGACGCACTGCGCGTCGCCGCAGGTACCCCGGCGTCCACCCTTCCGGCCTCCCGCACCGTCAGCGCCCGCACCGTCGCCGAACTGTGCCCCGCCGTCGACACCTCCGACCTGCGCTTCGGCTATGTCAACCACGATGGCCAACTCGTCGACGACGCCCGCCTGGTCACCGCCCTGGTCCGCACCGCCGCCGGCTACGGGGCACGCGTGGTGACCCACTGCCGCGCCGTGGAGGCCCACGGCGATCGGGTCGTCCTGCGCGATGAACTCTCGCCGGACGCCCCGACGTTCGGCGTCTCCGCCGGGGCCGTCGTCAACGCCACCGGCGTGTGGGCCGGGCACCTGGACCCGCAGGTCACCGTGCGTCCCTCGCGCGGGACGCACCTGGTCATCGACGCCGCCGCCGTCGGCAACCCCACCGGCGCGCTGACCGTGCCCGTGCCCGGCCACAGCAGCCGGTTCTGCTTCATCCTGCCCGAGCAGCTCGGCCGCTGCTACGTGGGCATCACCGACGAGGACCTGGGCACGAAGACCATCCCGGACGTGCCCGAGGTGCCGGACTCCGACGTGCGCTGGATCCTCGACGTGGTCAACCAGGCCCTCGCCGTGGACCTCACCACCGACGACGTGCTCGGTGCGTTCGCCGGACTGCGGCCGCTGGTGCAGTTCAACGATGACTCCTCTGATGCTTCCGGTGGGTCCACCGCGGACCTCTCGCGCGACCACGTGATCCTCACCGGCGAGGGGGACGACGCCAACCTCGTCACCGTGACCGGCGGCAAGCTCACCGAATACCGGCTGATGGCGGAGCAGACCATGGACCTCGTCGCCGGCATGCTGCGCGACTCCGGGTCCACACCGGGACCGTGCGTGACCGCCACCACCCCCCTGGTCGGCGCGCCCGGATCCCCCGGCGTGCGCTACGTTCACCCCAGTGACCTCGCCGGACTGCCCGCCTCGATGGTGGAACGCTTCGGCCACGAGGCCCCGGCCGTGCTGCGTACCTGCCCGGTGGAGCGCCCGCTGGAGCCGGTGGCCCCGGGCATCGACACCGTGCGCGCCGAGTTCGCCTGGCACGTGACCCACGAGGGCGCGCTGACGGTGGAGGACCTCATCGACCGCCGTTCCCGCATCGGCCTGGTCACCGCCGACCGGGATGCCTGCCTGCCCGCCGCCGAGGAGATCCTCGCCGCGGCGCGGTAGAAACAACCCGCGAAAGAATTCGAAAGAACTTAAAAGAACTCCCGAAGAACTGGTTGACCTGCACCGTTAGTCCGTTGTCGGCCCCCTGGGTGCCGAGAAGTTCTTGCAGAGTTCTTTTCGAGTTGTTTGAAGAACTTCCAAAGAACTACCCGGCCACCTCATGCGGCCCCACCACACCGGTCGACTGGCATACTGGTGAGCATGAGTCCGATCCAGCCCATGTCAGTACCACCAGTACCGTCAGAACCCTCGCCCGAGCCCGGCCCCGCGGGTAACGCGACCACCACCTGGGCGTCCGTCACCGGGGCGGACCCCGCCCACTCGCAGCGCTACATCGCCCGGTGGGAAGGCTTCGAGCACGAGGGCAAGGACATCGACGGTGAGGCCCGGTTGGTCGACGCCATGGCCTCGCGCCACGCCCGCGTCCTCGACGCCGGCTCGGGCACCGGACGCGTCGCCGCTGCACTGGCCGCCCGCGGCCACCTCGTCTCCGCCGTCGACATCGACCCGCAGCTCGTGGAGTACGCGCGCGAACGCTATGCCGGCTCCGGCGTCGAGTGGGCGGTCGGCGACCTGGCCTCCGACGAGGAGGTGCCGTCCGGCCCGTTCGACATCATCGTCTCCGCCGGCAACGTCCTGGCGTTCATCCCCGACGCCGCGCACCGCCAGGCGCTCGGCGTCCTGGCGTCCCGCCTGGCCCCGGCAGGACGCCTCGTCGTCGGCTTCGGCCTGTCGCGCGGGCGCTCCGTCGAGGAGTTCGCGCAGGACGTCAGCGCCGCCGGCCTGCGGCTCGTCCAGCGCTTCTCCTCGTGGGAGCTGCAGCCGTTCACCGACGGCGCAGAGGGAACTGACGCGAGCGACTTCATGGTCGCCGTGCTGCAGCTCGCCGAGCCCGCCGGAGGTGAGCACGATGAGTGAGCCCACCCCCGTGTCGAACTCCGTGGCGCAGGTCGTGTTCCGCCATGACCCCACCACCGCGCCGCAGTGGACCTACTACGGCATCAACGCGCCGATGACCGGCAGCGCGCAGAAACTCTCCGAGGCGAAGTACGCCGCCAACCGTGACCTGCAGTTCCTCTCCGGCGAGGAAAAGCCGGCGATGCGCAGCTACGCCGAATGGGCCGTGGATCAGGAGACCAGCCCCGAGGGCATGCCGCACGGCGGGTCCCCCACAGGGGCGAGTATGTTCGTGCGCTCCCTGCAGGACGAGGACACCAACCAGCGCCTCCACCGGCAGAACCTCGCGCAGGCCTACCTCGAGGGCATCCGCTCCACCCCGGAGATCCGCAGCACCCTGCCCGCGCTCGTCGCCGGTGACACCGGCGAAGACGACTCAGATGAGGACGGCGTGGGTGGGGCCGCCGACGGGAACGACGGCGCCGTCGGACCGTCCGACGTCATCCTCGTGACCCTGTTCCCCCACGACCTGCTCGGCGACGCACTGCTGAACCTCACCGCGATGGACACGGTGATCTTCTGCCTGCCCGACGGCGACTCCCTCGGCTTCCTGCCCGTCGCCGGCACCGAGGTGTGGCCGACCGACGGATCCACCGGCATGCTGGAGCGCTTCGGCCTGGACGAGTTCGCCACCGTCCAAGACCTCATGGACGCCAGCGACGGCGACGGGGTCGTGGAGGGCTGACCCCGCCGCGCCGTCCTACTTCGGCTCCCGGCTCCCCAACCGGACCTTCTCGACCTCGCGTCCCTTGTCCACGTCGGAGTCCTTGAACCCGAAGAACCAGGTCAGGGTGAACGCCACCGCAAGTGCCACGGCGGAGGCGATGAGGTAGCCCCAGAAGCTGGCGTCCACCCCGTCGTCGGGGTTGACGAAGGAGGTGAAGCCGATCAGCGACCCGGTGAAGCCCCACATGTTCACGTTGAACAGGCCGGTCAGCAGTCCACCGACCGCACCACCGACCGACGCCATGATGAATACGCGCCCGTACTTCAGGTTCACCCCGTACATCGCCGGCTCGGTGATGCCGCAGAACGCGGAGATCGCCGCCGGGCCGGACAGGGTCTTGATCTTCTCGATCCGGGTGCGCAGGAACACCGCGAGCACCGCGCCACCCTGGGCGACCATCGTCACGGAGATAATGGCGTTGAGGTAGGAGTTCCCGTTCGACGCGATGTCCTGCGCCACCAGCGGGATCACCGCCCAGTGCAGCCCGAAGATCACCAGCGACTGGTACAGCGCGCCAATGACCGTGCCAGACACCGTGGGCGAAAGATCGTAGAGCCCCTGGATCAGGTTCGCGATACCCGTGGACACGAACATGACCACCGGCCCCAGGATCAGCAGGATCGCCAGGGACACGATCACGACCTCGAACAACGGCACGAAGATCATGCGCACCATGTTCGGGATCACCCGCTTCAGCCACGGCTCGAGTACCGACGCCAGCCAGGCGGCGACGATCATCGGGAAGATCGAGTACGAGTAGCTCGCCACGTGGAAGGGGATGCCGAAGAAGTCGGAGTTCAGCGACATCCCCAGCAGCGCGCTGTCGCCCTCGGTCTCGGACATGTCCACCAGGCTCGGATAGCAGAGCACGCCGCCGATGATCGAGACGATGATCGGGTCCGCCCCCAGCCTGCGTGCGGCGGTGAAGCCGACGAAGATCGGCAGGAAGAAGAACACCGCGTCGCTCATCGCGTTGATGATCTGGTAGGTGTTCGAGTCCTCGGCGACCAGGTCGAAGTTCAGCAGCAGCGACAGGACGCCCTTGATGATGCCGGACGCCGCGAGCAGCCCGATCACCGGGATCATCGACCCAGTAATCACGCCGATCAGTTCGGAGAACCCGTACTTCACCCACCCCAACGCGGTGGTGGGGCGTTCGCGCGGCTCCGCGTCGGACGCACCGGCGTCCGTGTCTCCCCCGCCTCCCGCGCCCGCGCCACCTGCGCCGGACGCCTCGAGCCGCCGCTCGACGGCGTCGTAGACGTCCTCCACGTCGGCACCGATGACGACCTGGTACTGCCCGCCGGCGCGCACCACGTCGATGACCCCGTCGAGGTCCGCGACGGCAGTGTCGTCGGCGAGGTCGGCGTCCTTCAGATAGAAGCGCACCCGCGTGATGCAGTGCGTGACGCTGCGGACGTTCTCCGCGCCGCCGATATGGTCCAGGATCTCCCACGCGGTGAGGTCGAAACCGTCCAAACCCGCAGGACGCTCCGACGCCGCAGGCGCGGCGGCCGGTGCGTCCTGCGTGGCGGCCTCGTCAGCGGCCTCGTCAGCGGCGAGGTACACCTGCGCGACCACGTCGCCGCGTCCTGCCTCGCCAACGGTCACGTCGAGGTGGTCGACCATCTTCTTCGAGTTCGTCACCACCACCACGGTCGTGGTGGACTTGCCGGCCTCGGTGATCGCCTCGATGTCCATGGTGGCGATCTTCTGACCTGCGGTCACCGTGTCACCCTTGGCGACGTCGACGGTGAAGGGGCGGCCCTCCAGCTCCACGGTGTCCAGCCCCAAGTGGACCAGATACTGCAGGCCGGAATCGGTGGCGATCCCCACCGCGTGGCCGGTCTTGGCGACCATCACCACCGTCCCGGTGACCGGGGAGCAGACCTCGCCGCCCGGGGTGTCCGTGATGCCGAAGCCGACTCCCATCGCCTCGCGGGCGAACACCGGGTCGGGAACCTCCGACATCTCGATGACGGTGCCCGCCAACGGGCACACCATCTCTTCCTGGCTCATGTCACACTCCTCATCGCACACGCTTGTTGCACACGCTTGGGGCCGCTACGGGATTGCACCAGGCTACGGCAACCGCGGCGTCCTACCGTCGGTGCCAGTCGTGCACCCTGCGGTCCGTGGGGATCTCCTCGACCCGTAACTTGCGTGTGCGCGGGTTGGCCAGGTTGAACAGCACGGTGTCGAGCACCTCCGCGCCGATCTCGCGGGCGGCGTGGTCCACGCTCGCATCCGGGTAGCGCAGCAGCGTCCAGCCCCACCGCACCGCCGCATTGCCCTTCCACCGGTCGGCCACGAAGTCCTCGCGTCGTGCGGAGCCGGCCGCATGGTACTGACGACTATCGATCTCGATGCACACCCGCGCCTCCGGGATGACGATGTCGAAGTAGTAGCCGCGGATCTGCGCGTTGACCTGCACAGTCACGTCCACGCGATCGAGGGCATCCACGATGATGCACACGGCCTTGTACTCCAGTTCGCTGGCGGTGCCGGTGATCACGCTGCCGGCGAGCTCCGCCGCTCGCGCCCTGCGCGACGGCTCCAGGGCGGCAAGATCCTGCGCCAGTCGCCGGTTTCCCCGGAACCCGCCGTAGTTGCGCATCAGCAGGGAGCCGCGCATCTTCTCAGTAATATCGTCACCCTCGACGGTGACGGCGGTGGCCAGCCCATTGAGCGTGGGCACGCTGCGGCGGTACTCGGTGGTGCCGCGGCGTGCGGTGCTGAGCTGCAGCAACGTCCCGCCGTCCCGGCTCTTCCCGCGGGGCACGCTCGCCTGCGCCGGCCAGGCCATGGGCACCATGGAGTGCAGGAACGCGGCGGTGCGTCCGGTGTAGACCAGGCCGTCGCGCGCCCAGGCCAGGGCAGCGAGGACGACGAGGTCGGTGGGTTCCTCAGTGCTGTACAGGCCGCGGACGATGCGGTGGATCTCGCCGCGCGCGCATTCCCCGCGCAGCGAGTCGGGCGTCCTGCCGGACGCGATGAGCTCGGTGGTCGTCCAGAATTTCTTGTCGTTTCCCGCCATGAGCGGTCCCCTCCCCCGGGTAGGACGGCCCCCTGCCGTCCCGCGTTCCCCTCACGCTACCGGGCGACCCCGCGTCCCGTGCCGGATCCGGTGGTTCCGTGCCGCGGGAAGGACGGATCGGGCACGTGGCGCGGGGTCAGGCGGTTACCACTGGGGCGCGTAGCCGTACCCCGGGTCCACGTAGCCCGGATCCTGGTAGCCGTAGCCGGGGTCGACGTACCCCGGATCGACCCAACCCGGATCGACGTAGCCGGGGTCAACCCAGCCTTGGTCGGGCGCGGGGTCCGGCACGGGGTCGGACGCACCGCCGTCGGCACCACCGTCGCCGTCGGCACCGTCAGCGCCGTCTTCCTCGCCGGGCTTCGGCAGGCGGAAGACGTCCTTCTGCACCTCACCGTCCGACGGCTCGGGTCCGGGGGACGTCTCCTCCTCGCGGCGGGTCTCTTCCAACGCCTCGGGGTCGTACATCTGCCGGGAGATCTCCGGGGCGAGCATCGCGGCGAAGAGGTTCGTGAAGTGCTGCGCGTCGCGGTAGACCAGCACGTTGCCGACCACCCCGGGGCAGCGTCCATCACGACATACCGCGTCGGTGACGTCGATGTTGGTCAGGTCGAGCCCGCGATAGGCCGACAGCGCCGGGTTCACCGGTGCCAGCGACTCTTCCTCGTCGACACCACAGTCGCCGTCACCACGGTCCTCGGCCACGCACAGTCGAGCGTTGCCCTGCACCCCGGGAGAGTCCAGCACCCAGGGGGTATCGCGCACGCCCCAGGTGTGGATGCCCGCGTCGGAGAGCTTGCGCACCATCTCCACGTACTCATTCGGCACCTGGTCAGGCCCGTCGCCCTCGATGGTCGTGGGGCGGGTCACCGTCATGAAGATGCCCTCTGACGGCGGGTTCTCGAAGATGAAGTCCTCGGCCTTCTGCTGCCACTCGCGGCACTCGGGGTAGTCCGAGCCATCCCACTTGGGGATGTCCATGCCGATCACGCAGCCGAGCTTCAGGATCGGGACGATCTTGAAGTTGCGCTGCTTGGCGATGCGTTCCAGGGCCGGCAGGTAGTGCTCGGAGTGGGAGCCGCCGACAAGGTACATCGTGCGGTCGGACTCCACGTCGCCGTAGGCGCAGGGCTCGTCCTCCTCGTTGAACCACTTGGTCATCACCAGGTCGGTGTGGCCGAAGTGGGCGAGGCAGCCGTCCTTCAGGGTGTTGGCGAGCATCGGTGCGTCGTCGGACGGATCGGGCAGGACGGGCAGTCCGTCCGGCACGTCGGCGTCGTTCAGGAAGGCATCGGGGCCGGGGTACTCGGCGGGATCCACGTCCTGCACGCCGAGCTCGCGGGCGCGGTTGTCGATGCGCGCCTGCGCGATGGGCCCGAAGGCGAACACCGCGCCGGTGACCAGGACGATCACCAGGGTGGCGACGACTTTGCCGCGCGAGCGCAGCGACGCCCGCCAGTAGCCGCGGTCGAAGAGCACCCACGAGTGGTGCGGCTTCTTCTTCTGCCGCAGCGGGGTCTCCACGAAGCGGTGAGTGAGCCATGCCAGCAGCAGGGACAGGGCGATCACGCCGGTGCCGACGAGGGCACCGTTGACCGGGCCGAGCGTGGCGGTGATGCCGCGCAGCCCGCCGGCCTGCGAGGCCTGCGAGGTGGAGAACCAGAAGGTGGCCAGCGTCAGCAGCGGCCAGTGCCACAGGTAGAGGCTGTAGGACGTGCGGCCCAGGAACTGGAAGATGCGGCCGTCCAGCAGACGGCTCACGCCGGTGGCTGGTGCGGGCAGCTTCTCCCCCGCCGCAGCAGGATCGGATTCCGGGTTTCCGGCGAAGATGACCAGCATCGCGCCGGCCAGCGGCAGCAGCGTCCAGGGGCCGGGGAACTGGGCGGCACCGTCGAGGAATAGCCCGGTGGCGATGATCAGGGCGAGGCCCGCCAGGCCCGCCGGCCAGCGCACCCACCGCAGGGAGCGCGGGATGGCGATGCCCAGCAGCCAGATGCCGAACAGGCCACCCAGCCCGATCTCCCAGAAGCGGGAGAACGGCGAGTAGTAGTTCACGGCCTGGTCGTGCTGGCCCAGCCAGGTGGCGTAGCCGAAGCTGGCGGCGGTGCCGATGATCAGCAGCAGGTGCAGCAGATTCGTGCCGAATTTCGCCTTCTTGCGGAACAAGGTGGCCAGCAGAGCAATGACCAGTAATGAGCCGAGGTAGATCTGCATCTGCACCGACATCGACCAGATGTGCTGGTAGAGGCTCACATCCCGGTTGATGGCGGTGTACTCCTGGCCTTCGCTGGCCAGGTGGAAGTTCTGGATGTAGAGCAGCGAGGCGGAGGCGTCGTTGCCGGCGTTGACCCACCTGACCTCGGCGTAGACCACCACGGCGAGCAGCAGGGTGGCGGCGACGACGGTGATCAGGGCCGGGTACAGGCGCCGCAGGATGCGCAGGAACGACTGGACGACGGTGAGGCCGGCGGGGTTCAGCGCGTTGCGGATCTGCGGGGCGAAGAAGAAGATGCCGCCGACGAGGAGGAACACGTCCACACCCGACGACACCCGTCCGACGAAGACGTGGAAGACGACGACCAGTGCGATCGCCAGTCCACGGAGCCCGTCGATGTCCCGGCGGTGTGAGGCCCGGGGACGCCCTGCGGACGCGGTGGACGTCCCTGGCTGCGAGGAGGAAGAGTTCATGGCGCGCTACAGCATACCGCCCACCGACCCGGATTACTGAACACGCCGTGGCCCCGGAGCGTTACACGGGGGTGTCGGGCAAGGTAATGCTTCAGTAAGGCGGAGCGTACCCCGGTTCGACCCACCCCGGGTCCACCCAGCCTGGATCGACGTACCCCGGATCCACCCAGCCCGGATCCACCCATTCCTGCGCAGGTTCCGGAACTGGCACAACCTCCGGCTCAGGCACAGATTCAGGTTCCGGCCGCGGCAGCACGAAGATGTCCTTCGGCGCCAGCGCCGGGGCAGTAGCCCCGCCGGAACCGCCGGACCCAGCGGACGCCGCGTCGCCGCTGGCGCGCACGGCGTCCGCCACCACGCGGCGTTGCTCGTCGGCCGGGGCGGGGTCGTACATCTGCTGTTCGATCTCGGGGGCCATCATCGCCGACCAGGTGGGCGTGAAGTGGTTGCCGTCGCGGTAGACCAGCACATTGCCGACGACCGCGGGGCACACCCCGTCGTGGCAGTAGGCGGCGGTGAGGTCGAGGTGGGTGATGTCGAGCCCACGGTAGGCGTCCTGCGCGGGGTTGGTCTCCAGCAGTTCGGCGGCCGAGGGGCCGCAGTCCTCGGGCGAGCCGCCGTCGGCGACGCAGAGCATGGAGTTGCCCAGTGTGCCGTCTACCTGACGCCACGGGTTATCGCGCACCGCCCAGGTGTGGATGCCGGCGTCGCTGAACCGGCGCACGGTGTCCACGTACCCGTCGGGCACCTGGTCAGGCCCGGCACCGTTGCGCGCGGTGGGGCGGGTGGAGGTCAGAAACACCCCGTCGGTGGGCGGGTTGTCGAGGATGTACTCCTCGACCTTGTCCTGCCAGGCGTAGCACTGGTCGTAGTCCTCGCCGTTCATCCGCTCGATCCGTGCGCCGAGCACACAACCGACCTTGACCAGCGGCAGGATCTTGATGCCACGCTCGCGCCCGATGGCGTCGAGGGCGGGCAGGTAGTGCTCGGAGTGCGAGCCGCCGGCGAGGTACATGGTGCGCGTCGAGTCCACGTCGCCGTAGGCGCAGGGCTCGTCGGAGGTGTTGTTCTCCTTGGTCAGCACCAGGTCCTCGCCCTCGATGCCCACAAGGCAGCCGTCGAGGGAGGTCTCCGGCAGCATCACGGTCTTGTCCCAGACGGGCGCAGGACGCACCGGCACGTCGTCGGGGACGGCGGTGCCGTCCTCCAGAAAGGCGCGCGGCCCGGGGTAGGACGCAACGCTGCCGCCGACGCCGTCGGCACCGCTCGTGTCGTCGCCGACAGCGACGGCGGGGCCGATGACGCGATCCTGCACGATACGCTCGGAGGACAGAACGACCGCGCTGACCAGCACGATGGCGGTCACGGTGACCAATTTCGCGCGGGAGCGCAGCAGCGATGCCCAGTAGCGACGGTCGGTCAACATCCAGGAGCGTGCCGGTTTGCCGTGCTGACGCAGTGGGGTCTCCACGAACTTGTGGGTGGCCCACGCCAGCAGCAGCGAGACCACCACCACGCCGGTACCCACGGCGACGCCGCGCCCGGTACCCAGCGTGGCGGTGATGCCGGCCAGACCGTCCGACGCCGCCTCGCCGGTCCCGCCGGTCTCCCCTGTGCCAGCCGTACCCGCCTCAGCGAACATATAGGTCGCCAGCACGAGCAGCGGCCAGTGCCACAGGTACAGCCCGTAGGAGGTGCGCCCCAGGAACTGGAAGACGCGCCCGTCGAGCAGGCGGGTGACCCCCACCGATGCGACGGTGCGTCCTTCCGCGGCTGCACGCGCCCGGTTGCCGTCCGGCTCGGCGACGGGCGTGCCGGCCACGATGACGAGCATCGCGCCGGCGAGCGGCACGAGCGTCCAGGGGCCGGGGAACTGGGCGGCGCCGTCGAGCAGCAGGCCGGTGGCCACGATCAGCACCAGGCCCACCACCCCGGCGGGCCAGCGTAGCCAACGCCACACCCACGGGATGCTGCGGTGGACCATCCAGATGCCGAAGAGGCCGCCCAGCCCGATCTCCCAGAAGCGCGACAGCGGCGAGTAGTAGTTCAGCGCCTGATCGTGCACGCCCAGCCACACCGCATAAGCGAAACTGGCGACCGTGGCCACCGACAGCGCGCGGTGCAACAGCCGGGTGCCGGTGCGCGGGCGACGCCGCAATACCGCCGCGAGCACCACGATGACCAGCAGGGATCCGAGGTAGATCTGCATCTGCACGGACATCGACCAGATGTGCTGGAACAGGCTCACGTCCCGGTTGATCGCCGAGTACTCCTTGCCTTCGGCGGCGAGGTGCAGGTTCTGGACGTAGAGCAGGGAGGACGCCGCGTCGCCCGCGGCCTGCGTCCACCGCGACACCGGGTAGACCGCCAGCGCAAGCAGCATGACCAGGCCGACCACGGTGAGCAGTGCGGGGTAGAGGCGTCGCACGATGCGCACCACCGACTGCACCACGGTCAGCCCGGCCGGGTTCAGCGCATTGCGGATCTGCGGGGCGAAGAAGAAGATCCCGCCGATGAGCAGGAAGACGTCCACCCCGGAGGACACCCGGCCCACGAAGACGTGGAAGACGACCACCAGGGCGATGGCCAGGCCACGCAGCCCGTCGATGTCGCGGCGGTGGGTACGCCGCGACGACCGCCGCCCGCCGAGCACGGGGGCTTGTGCTGTGCCTGGTGCTGGGGCGGTCGGGGTTGCGCGGTCGGGATTGGCGGGCGTCATCTCGTCGTCGATATTAAGACGACTCTCAGTCCATTACCTCCCACGACACACCGGAGGACCCGCTCAGGCCCCGAACATCTGCCGGGCGATCTCCGGGGCGAGCATCCCGGCGAAGCGGTTGCTGAGGTGCTGGGAGTCGCGGTAGACCAGCACATTGCCGACCACCGCCGGGCACTGCCCGTCGCGGCACACCGCGGCGGTGAGGTCGAGGTGCGTCACGTCCAGCCCGGCGAGGGCGGACGTGGCCGGGTTGGACGCGGCGAGCGCCTCGTCCTGCGCGATGGCGCAGTCGGACGCCCCGGCGTCCTCTGTGTCGCCGGCCCCGGCGTCCTTCCCGCCGTCCTCGGCGGCGCAGAGACGCCCGTTGAGCTGCGTGCCCTCCTCCGCCATCAGCCACGGGGTGTCGCGCACGCCCCAGGTGTGGATGCCGGCGGCGGTGAAGCGGGAGACCACGTCCACGTAGCCCTGCGGCACCTGGTCGGGCCCGTCGCCGGCGATGGTGCTGGGCCGGGTGGAGGTCATGAACACCCCGTCGGTCGGCGGGTTGTCCAGGATGTACTGCTCGGCGGTGACCTGCCACTGCGCGCACTCCGGGTAATCCTCGCCGGTGTCGCGGGTCAGCGGTTCGCCGAGCACGCAGCCCATCTTCACCAGCGGCACGATCCGGATGCCACGCTCGGCGGCGATGCGGTCCAGGGCGGGCAGGTAGTGCTCGGAGTGTGAGCCGCCGGCCAGGTACATGGTGCGCGTCGAGTCCACGTCGCCGTAGGCGCAGGGTTCGTCGGACTCGTTGAAGTCCTTGGTCAGCACGAGGTCGGTCTCGTCGAAGCCGGAGTAGCAGCCGTCGTCCTGGGTCTGCGGCATCATCGGCTCGACTTCGGTGGTGTCCGGGATGATGTCGACATCCTCGGGTACCGGGGCATTCTCCAGGTAGGCGGCGGGGCCGGGGTAGTCGCGCGGGTCGACCGGTTCGGTGGCCAGGGTGGTCGCCCGGTCCTCGTTGTAGCGCGCGACGAGCGGCCCGAAGGCCAGTACGGCGACGCTGGCGGCGACCATCACCATCGCCGCGGTCGTCTTACCGCGGCTGCGCAGGGCGGCACGCAGGTAGTCGTGGTCGCCGAGCACCATCGAGCGCGGCGGACGCACCGACTGCTGCAGCGGCACCTCGATGAACCGCAGCGTGAGCCAGGCCAACACCACGGACGCGGCGATCACGCCGACGCCGACCGCCACACCGGTACCCGCACCCAGGGTGGCGGTCACGCCCTGCAGACCCGCGTCGGACGCCTCGGCGCCGGTCTCCTCCGCCGCGGCCTGCGTGGTGTCGGTGGCCAGAAACGTTGCCAGGGTCAGCAGCGGCCAGTGCCACAGGTACAGGCCGTAGGCGGTGCGGCCGAGGAACTGCAGCGGCGCGGTGCGCAGCAGCGCCGTCACGCCGGACGCTGCGTACTGCGAGGTCGGGGCGTCCTGCGTGGTCGCGGCGTCCCGCTCGGCGACGGGGTTGCCCGCCAGCACCACGAGCATCGCGCCGGCGAGCGGCACGAGCGTGAGGGGTCCGGGGAACTGCGCGGCACCGTCGAGCAGCAGGCCGGTGGCCACGATCAGCACCAGGCCGAGCACCCCGGCCGGCCAGCGCAGGCGCGCCCACACCGCGGGCAGCGTGCGGCCCAGCACGAACATGCCGAACAGCCCGCCCAGGCCGATCTCCCAGAAGCGCGACAGCGGCGAGTAGTAGTTCGCGCCCTGGTCCACGCCGCCGAGCCACACGGCGTAGCTGAAGCTGGCCACCGTGGCCAGGACCAGCAGCACGCGCAGCAGGGCCGTCCCGACCCTCGGCCACCTGCGGTACATCGACCCGAGCAGCGCGATGACCAGCAGCGAGCCGAGGTAGACCTGCATCTGCACCGACATCGACCAGATGTGCTGGAACAGGCTCACGTCCGCACTGATCGCGGCGTAGTCGTCGCCCTGCGCGGTGAGGTTCAGGTTCTGCACGTAGAGCAACGACGCCGCGGCATCCTCCCCCGCATCCGACCAGCGCACCGGCGCGTAGACCACCAGCGCGGCCACGAGCGACACCGTCACCACGGTGACCAGCGCCGGGTAGAGGCGACGCAGGATGCGCAGGAAGGACTGCACCACCGTGAGCCCGACCGGGTTCAGGGCGTTGCGGATCTGCGGGGCGAAGAAGAAAAGCCCGCCGAGCAGCAGGAACACGTCCACGCCGGCGGACACCCGGCCGACGAAGACGTGGAAGACCACCACCAGCGCGATCGCCAGGCCGCGCAGGCCGTCGATGTCGATGCGTCGGACGGTGGATTTCGTTTTTGTTCTAGTTTCTGCCACGGCGATCAGGCGGCGTCGTACATCTGCCGGCTGATCTCGGGCGCCAGCAGGGAGGAGAACAGGGACGTGAAGTGCTGTCCGTCGCGGTAGACCAGCACGTTGCCGACCACCGCCGGGCAGCGCCCGTCACGGCACAGCGCCGCGGTGAGGTCGATATTGGTGATGTCGAGGCCCTCGTAGGCTTCCGGCGCGGGGTTCACCGGCGACAGGCTGGCTTCCTCGGCGATGCCGCAGTCACCGCCGGCGGCGTCCTCGGTATCGTCCTCGGCGCCCTCGGCGACGCACAGACGCGCATTGCCCTGCACGCCCGGGCCCGCCATGTGCCACGGGGTGTCGCGGACGCCCCAGGTGTGGATGCCGGCGTCGGTGAGACGCTGCACCATCTCCACGTACTCCGGCGGCACCACGTCCGGGCCGTCGCCCTCGATCATGGTGGGCCTGGTGGAGGGCATGAACACGCCGTCGGTCGGCGGGTTGTCGAAGATGAACTGCTGCACGTTGTCGTTCCACTCCGCGCACTCCGGGTACGGGTCGCCGCTGAGGTGCGGCAGGTTCATACCCAGCACGCAGCCCATCTTCAGCAGCGGCACGATCTTGAAGCCCTGCTGCTCAGCGACCTCCTCGAGGCCGGTGAGGTAGTGCTCGGAGTGCGAGCCGCCGGCGAGGTACATGGTGCGGTCGGAGTCCACGTCGCCGTACACACACGGCTCGTCGGAGGAGTTGAACTGCTTGGTGAAGATCACATTGGATTCGGCGAAGCCGGAGAAGCAGCCGTCCTTCTGCGTCTGCGGCAGCATCTCTTCCTCCCCGACGGCGGGGTCGGGTTCGACGGGGACATCGTCTGGGGCGTTGGCGTCGGCGAGGAAGGCTGCGGGGCCGGGGTACTCGGCGGGGTCGATGTCATCGGAATCGACGGCGGCGGCGAGCTGGTTACGGTGATCGATCACCGGCCCGAAGGACACCACGGCGGCCGTGGCGACGACCATCACCAGCGCGCATACCGCGCCGACGGTGCCGCGGCGTCCCGCCACGGACGAGCGCACGTAGGACGCCGACAGCGCCGTCGCGCGTTCCGGCTTGGCCTGCTGGCGCAGCGGGGTCTCGATGAAGCGGTAGGTCGCCCACGCCAGCAGCACCGACACGATCACCACCACGGAGCCGACGAGGAAACCCTCCCCGTTGCCGAGGGTGGCGGTGATGCCGTTGAGGAAACCGGTGCCGCCGCCCGGGGCGGCGACCTCGGCACCCTGCGACATGAGGTAGGTGACCAGCACCAACGCCGGCCAGTGCCACAGGTACAGGCTGTAGGCGATGCGGCCGAGGAACTGGAACGGCGCGGCACACAGCATCGCCGTCACGCCGGACGCCGGGGCCTGCGAGGTCGCGGCGTCCTGCATGCTCGCAGCGTCCTCCCCGACGACGGGGTTGCCGGCGAGCACCACGAGCATCGCGCCGGCCAACGGCACGAGCGTCCAGGGGCCGGGGAACTGCGCGGCGCCGTCCAAGAACAGGCCGGTGCCGATGATCAGCACCAGGCCCACGATGCCGGCGCCCAGGCGCAGGCGTGCCCACACCGCCGGCAGTGCGCGGCCCAGCAGCCAGATGCCGAACAGGCCACCCAGGCCGATCTCCCAGAAGCGGGAGAACGGGGAGTAGTAGTTCGCGCCCTGGTCATGGCCGCCGAGCCAGGTGGCGTAACCGAAGCTGGCCACCGTGGCCACCACCAGACCCCAGTGCAGCACCTGCGAGCTGGAGCGTACGTGGCGCTGGAACATCGCCGCCACCGCCGCGATGACCAGCAGGGAGCCGAGGTAGATCTGCATCTGCACCGACATCGACCAGATGTGCTGGAACACACTGACCTCGCGGTTCACCGCCGTGTACTCCTGGCCGAGGTTCGCCAGGTGCAGGTTCTGCATGTAGAGCAGCGAAGCTCCGGCGTCCTCCCCGACCTCCGGCCAGCGCACCCGGTTGAAGATCAGCACCGAGGCGATGACAGCCACGGTGACGACCGTAATCAGCGCCGGGTAGAGGCGACGGAAGATGCGCAGGAAGGACTGCACCACGGTGAGCCCGGCGGGGTTCAGCGCATTGCGGATCTGCGGGGAGAAGAAGAAGATGCCGCCGAGCAGCAGGAACACGTCCACGCCGGAGGAGACCCGTCCAACGAAGACGTGGAAGATGACGACGAGCGCGATCGCCAGACCGCGCAGGCCGTCAATATCCCTGCGGTGGCCCCGGTACCTGCTGCCCGTCCGGGGGCCGGCCTGTGAACTGGCACCGGGCTGGCGTCGCGTGTGTGTCGAATCCATAGCGATCACATGGTATCGCCGCCGGGGCCCTACAGCACGAAGGCCCGCCGGGGCGGGGTGGGTCGGTGGGGGTCTGCGACCTATGGCAGGCACAGGGCCTTACGTTGTCTTATCTGTTGTGCGATGCTGTTTCAATGACTTCGCTACATGCCTATCCCCCGGACGATGAGGCCAGGCAGCACCTTCGCCAGGAGGCCGCGGCGCTCGCCGACGACTCCGGGGACAAGGCGGAAGCCTCCCAGGTCCTCCACGACATGGAGTCCCTGCGTACGTGGTGACGCTACTGCGACCATATGTCGTTGAGCCTGGCGATGGCCTGCTCCCGACTCATGCCGCGGATCTCATTCTCCGGCACGCCGTGGGCGAGCAGCTGACCGACAACCCCGGCCGGCACAGAGTTTTCCGGTGCGACAGCACGGCCACGATCCGGAAGGATGCCGTCCTTCACACACCGCCAGAACTCCTCCTGCGTGACCTCTAGCTGATCGCGCAGGATATGGCCCCACATCGAATCACCATAGGTCTTTCGTCCTGGCGGATGGGAGATTCGAGTTCGCAGAACCCGCCCGTCCGGCAACGAGAGTTCGAAGGTGAGATGGTGGCTGGTCCTCCCCCGGGCGTTGCGCACCTCCGACCAGAGTTCAGTGATGCAGAAGGTGCGGTGGTCTTTCCTGTTGGGGGACGGGTAGTGCCCGCTCATGCAGTGAGCCACTCAGCGAGCTGCTCATCCGTGGACAGGTCCGTCAGCTGGACAAGTTGCCAGTTGTCACGGTGGTTGACGGCGAAGCGGAGGTGATCGACCCAGTCGATCGCGTAGTCACGCATGGCATCGACCATGTCTGCGATGGCCCCATCAAACGAGTCGCCGTCGGCGGCCAGCGGCAACCCGGGGAGCATGATGCTCCAGCCGTCATTCTCGGCGACTGCCTGGGCATGTGCCGGACGGGCATCCATGAGCGTGCGGCGCAGCCGCTCTCCATCGACGACGACCGCGCGCAACCGGTCCCGTCGGACGACATTGGGCACACCCAACTCGGCGGAGTCGAGGAGCTCCTTGAAATGCTGTCGCCCTTGAGCGACGGTCCCGAAGTGCACAGCCGGTTTCGTATCCATGGCAACTAATGTACACCATGTACATGGTGTACACCATGACCAATTATTGGCGTGACTCCATGGTTCTTGTCGTTCCGACTACGCCCCGAACGCGGGGTGGTAGCTCACGACCGCACGCGGGTAGGACGTTTCCCCGTCGAGCCGCAGCGCCTGGAAGTAGGGCGCGCTCTCCTGCGGCAGCCCCTCCATCACCAGGCCCTCGCGGGCGGCGAAACCGAAACGGTCGTAGTAGGTGGGGTCGCCGAGAAGGACCGCACCGGTGGCGTCCTGCGTGGTGTCGAGGAACTCCAGGGCGCTGCGCATCAGCGCTGCACCGATCCCCTCCCCCTGGTGCGCCGGGGACACCGACAGCGGGCCGATTCCGAACCAGCGCCCGGCGTCCTCCCCTGCCGCGCCACCTGACGTATCGGCCTCCAGCGTCACCGGCGACACCGCCACATGTCCGATCACCCAGCCGGAACGCACCGCGACCAGCGACAACGTGAGTGCATCGGCGGCGCGCAGGGCATCGACGATGGCCGGCTCGCGCCCGTCGGAGTGCTCGATGCCCTCGAAAGCTGCCGCGGTGAGCGAGCGGATCTCGCCAGCGTCGCCACCATCAGCGGCCTCCGGGCGGATCACCGGGAGGCCGTGCGTGTCATCCGTTCCGTTGCCTGCGCCGTGGTTCATGCCACGGATTCTACTCAGAAACTACTCGACGCGGCGTCCAGCGTCGCGACCTCGTCCTCGGTGAGCTCCAGGGTCGTCGCCGCGATCAGCGGGGCGACCTGCTCCGGGGTGCGCGCCGAAGCGATCGGGGCGGTGACGCCCTTGGCCAGCAGCCACGCCAGCGCCACCGATGCCGGCTCCACGGAATGCGCCTCAGCGACCGTGAGCACGGCCTCGACCACGCTGAACGGGTCGGCGTCCTTCTCGAAGTAACCGCCGGTCTGTCCCTCGCGGGCAGCACCCTCCAGATCCTCACGGCTGCGGTACTTACCGGTCAGCAGGCCGGACGCCAGGGAGAAGTAGCTGAACACACCCACGCCGTACTCCTCGGCGACCTGCATGTAGCCGTCTTCGTAACCTGCGCGCGACAGCAGGCTGTACTGCGGCTGGATCGCCAGCGGGATGGCGTGGTCGAGCTCCAGCTCGCGGGCGGTCTCGAAGAACTCGCGCATGCGCTCAGTGGAGTAGTTGGACAGGCCGATGTAACGGACCTTGCCGGAGTCCACCAGGGCCGCGGCGGTGCGGACCTGGTCGGCGATCGCCACGGACTCGTCGTCGTAGTGGAAGTAGTAGAGGTCGATGACCTCGGTCTGCAGCCGCTTCAGCGAGTCGTCGAGGTTGGACACGACCGTGTCGTGCGCCAGGCCTTCGGCGCCCTGGAGTGCGCCGACCTTCGTGGCCAGGACGACCTGGTCGCGGTTGCCGCGCTCGGCGAGCCACTGGCCGAGCACGGTCTCCGACTCGCCGCCGGAGTGGCCCTCGCCCCACTGCGAGTACATGTCGGCGGTGTCGATGAAGTTGCCGCCGGCGGCGAGAAACGCATCGAGCACCGCGAAGGACTCCTCGGTGTCCGAGGTCCATCCGAAGGTGTTGCCGCCGAGGTTGAGCGGGGTGACCTCAAGATCGGTGCCGGGGATGGTAATACGCTTTGTCTCTGTCATGGCGACCACGGTACGCCCTACCGGAAGCGCGCCGGAAGTTCTGGCTCCCCGAGCGACAGCATCAACCGGTTCGCCCAGTTGAAGAATGCCGCGCCGTTGATCACGTCGATAATGGAGGCGTCGTCCAGCCCGGCGGCGCGCAGTCGTTCCACGTGGCCCACACCGAAGTCCACGGGAGTGCTGGTCAGCGCCACGGAGGCCTCGGCGATGGCGTTCCACGCCTCGGATCCCAGCTCCGGCAGGGAGTCGGGGCCGACGGCCTCGTCGCAGAGGCGCTGGACGTCGTCCTCCCGGCCGCTGGACTCCTGCAGGGCGCGCCCGGTGTGCACCGAGGCGCAGTAGACGCAGCCGTTGTAGCGGCTGGTCACCGCCGCGGAGATCTCGCGCTCGGCACGTCCGGCACCGTCGGTGACGTTGTAGAAGATGTCCTTGTCGGTCAGGGTGCGCGCTTCCAGCGCGTCCGGGTCGCGGGCGAGGAGGCGGAAGTAGGACGACTTCGCACGCATCGGGTCGACCAGCGCGGTGCGCTGCCGCTCGGTGAGCTCGGCTTCCTCCACCGGCGGCACCCACGGCTGCCAGCCCAGGCTGTGGCTGACGAACCGGGTGGGACGGTGCAGGTCCGGGTAGGTGTGGACGTCGAAAGCGCCGCCGGTGAGCGGCGCGGGGCCGCCCGGTTCCTGGGCTCGCTCCTGTGCCTCCCCGCGGCGGCGGACGGGACCGTCGGCGAGCGGCCAGTATCCGGCGTCCGCCGCCTTCAGGGCGGACAGCCCCGCTGCGGCGCGTATCTGGAAGCAGAGGAAGGAGATCAACTGCGCCAGGCTCACCACCTGCGTGGGCGTCCACCCCCACCAGGCCAGGGGTGCCAGGCGCTCCGGTCGACTGTCGCGCGGATGGAAGACCAGCAGGTGGGCGAACTCCAGGGCGGCGGCGAGTTTCTCACCGAGCACGCCGCGCACACGCGGGTCCACGCTGAACTCCGGTCCGGGCACGGACTCCCCGGCCAGATCCGGCTCACGGTAGGTGCCGTACGGCCCGACGGTGAGCCCGGTCTCCACGCACTCCGCCACCGCGTTGACGACCGCGTCCTCCACCACGTCGCCGAGCAGGTCGGCATAGAACTTAGCGGCCTGGCCCTGGTGCAGCCCGGCGACGAAGGCGGCGACCACATAGCGCTCGGTGTCGGTGAAGCCGGAACCGTCGCCCTCGCCGTCGCCGGCCTCGAGCAGCACCCGGAAACTGTGCTGAGCGTTCGTCCGGGCCTGCGACCGGTTGCGCCGCAGTTGTGCGACTGGCTCTCCGGGCTTAATGCCGGCGAGGAGTTCGATGATGTCTGTGCTGTCTGTGCTGTCGCTCATAGTCCCAGGTTAAGTCCTCCGGAGCGGTAGCGCCGCCCGCACTGCCCACTCGGGCCTCATACTTCGGTATGGACGAGCGATACCTTACGACGATTGTTCGCCCGCCTGGTGCGCTGCACACTGGAAAACATGTCAGCCACATCGAACTCTGCCCCCGTCCGACGCTCACCCTACCTCGCCGCACTCCGCTCCGAACTCGGAGAGAACGGAGCCGCCCGGCGCGCCACGGCCCTCCTCAACCAGAGGGTTCTCTTCCCCCATCGCGGCGAAGCTGTCCTCGACGAGGAAGCACTGCACCTGTCGACCTGGACCGACAACACCGACCTGACGATCACCCGGGACTCCGTATCCCGGATCACCCGGCAGTTCGACGACTTCTACGGAGCCTTCGTCGGCGGGGGTTCCAGCGCCTGGGGTGCGCCGGTGATCATCGAGTTCACCGACGGCACTGCCGTCTACCTGCTCTTCGACCACAAGGCCTTCCTGGAGAAGACGACCAACCCGAGCTGGGAGAAAGAGCTGCTGTCGTGGCTTTCAGCCTGACCTGCCCTACTGATCCCTTGGGGAGACGTGAAGGACGTCGCTGGAGCGATGTCGCGGCCGTGGCAATTGCCGCCATCATGGTCACGCTCTGGTTCATCGACCCAGAACCGACACCGGCGTACACCTCTTCTTCCTATGTCGCCGCCAGTATCGTACTGGGAATTCTCGGCACCGCGGTGTTGTGGTGGAGGAGAAGCCTGGCCACCCTCATAGCGACGGCGCTTATCGTCCTGTCGGTTTTCTTTGGCGTCGTGGCTGGCCCAAGTCTCGTTGCCCTGTTCACCGTCGCCGGATACCGGCCGCTGCGTCATGTACTAGCCGTCACTCTTCTCGCACTCGCAACAGTGCCCCTCCAGATCTCCGTAGGAACACCGCTGCCCCGGGATGTCATCCCGATCGGAACGGTACTGCTGTGCGCATTCATCCTGCTCGCGGTTGGCTGGGCCCTGGCATTGAAGTCGCGTCGGGAACTGGTGGATTCGTTGAGGGAGCGGGCGGCACAACTGGTGCGGGAACGGGACCTCGTGGACGAACAGGTGCGCAGGGCCGAGCGGGAGGCCGTCGCCAGTGAGCTCCACGATTCCCTGGCCCACCAACTCACGCTGATCAGCATGAGCGCCGGCACTCTGCGCTACCGAAGGGACGAGATCCCCGAGGAGCTAGCGGGGCTGGTCGAAACTCTCCAACACCAGTCCACGACAGCCCTCGACTCCCTCCGCTCCGCGCTGCGGGACCTCCGTACCCTCCGGACACTCGAGGACTCCGACACACTGCACGCCGGGGAAGACCTGGGCGCGGCGATCCTGAACCTTGTGGAGGAGGTTCGCAGTGCCGGACAGAAGGTGGAGCTCAGCGTGCACACGGATCGCGGCCTCAGTGTCCGATTGTCGTCGATCATCTTCCGCGCGGTCCGGGAACTCCTCACGAATGCCCGGAAGCATGCTCCAGGGTCCCCGGTGAGGCTAACGGTCCTGGCGAACCGAGAATCCGGGATCCTGGTGGAATGCTCGAACTCTTTGGCAGGAACGGGCTCACTGTCCCAGGGGAACGGCGGCAACCACGCTGAACAGGAAGGACAGGGTACAGGACTCTCAGGAATCGCCGAACGGATACAGGTCTACAGAGGAACCTTGAAAACGAGCCGGACGACGGAGAATGTCTTCTCCGTCCAACTTAGGGCACCGTGGTCGGTATGAACCCTCCTGAGGAGACGTGCATCCGGGTCACCGTCGTCGATGACGACCCGTATGTCCGCAGCGCGTTGACAGCTCTCCTCCAAGCGGCACCGGGCGTGGTCCCGTCTGCCTGCTACTCGAGCGGAGACGAGGTAGCCGGGACGGAGGCGGACGTCGGTGACGTCGTACTCATGGACATCCGGATGCCCGGATCCGACGGCATCACCGCGACCGAGGTACTTATGTCACGGCCGGTCCCGCCGAAAGTCATCATGCTCACCACCTTCGACCTCGACGCGGATGTCGCACGGTCGCTGCAGGCCGGCGCCGCGGGCTACCTCCTCAAAGGCGAGTCACCTGAAACCGTGGTCGACACCATCAAGGCCGTGTCCCGCGGGGAGACCATCCTGTCCCCCACCGTTACCCGACAACTCGTCACCATGATCCAGCGCACGACGGGGCGGATGGAGGAGGCGAGGAAAAAGCTCGCCTCGCTCAGCGACCAGGAGTCACGGATCGCCCAGGAGCTGGGGCGCGGGTGCTCCAACAGCGAGATCTCCGGCTCCCTGCACATCTCGGTGCCGACCGTGAAGACCCACGTCAGCGGAATCTTCAGGAAGCTCGGCGTGACGAATCGTCTCCAGGTCGCGCTTCTCGTCCGGGACGCCGACGAGGCTCATAGTCCCAGGTTAAGTCCTCCGGAGCGGTAGCGCCGCCCCGGGATTGCGTCGAGTAGTCGGATGGTGAAGTCGCTGGTCGGACGCTCGAAGATGTCCTCGGTGCGCCCGGACTCCACCTGGCGGCCACCGGACATCACCGACACCGTGTCGGAGATCTCGCGCACCACCGCCAGGTCGTGGGAGATGAAGACGTACGTCAGGCCGAGCTCGCGCTGCAGCTCGTCGAGCAGGTGCAGGATCTGCGCCTGCACGGTGACGTCCAGGGCGGACACCGCCTCGTCGAGCACCACCAACTCCGGGTCGAGGATCAGGGCGCGGGCGATCGCCACGCGCTGGCGTTGACCGCCGGAGAGTTCCGCGGGACGCCGCTCGGCCATGCCGGAGCCCGGTGTGCCGAGGGCGACACGGTCGAGCATCCCGTCCACCCGCTCACGGATCTGCGCCCGCGAGAGGTCGGTGAGGTTCTGCAGCGGTTCACCGATGATGCGTCCGATGCTCTGGCGCGGGTCCAGCGAACTATAGGGGTTCTGGTAGACCATCTGCACGCGTCGTCTCAGTTCACGACGCCCCTTCGCATCCAGGGTGTCCACGCGCGTGTCACCGAGGCGCACCTCGCCGGACGTCGGACGCCGGAAGGCGGTCACCGCCCGGCCCACGGTGGACTTGCCCGAGCCGGACTCCCCGACGATGGCGTGCGTGGTGCCCGGCAGGACGGAGAAGGAGACGTCGTCCACCGCGACGGCGTCCCCGAACTCCTGGCGCAGGCCGGTGACCTGCAGCAACGCCGGGGTTCCGTCCTGCGGCGTCGCGGGACGGTAACTCGCCGCCTCCACGGCGCTGACCAGTGACGGGGCGTCCGCAAGCAGTCGGCGCGTGTAGTCGTCGCGCGGGTCGGTGAGCACGCGGTCGGTCGGGCCGTCCTCCCGCACCTCCCCGGAACGCATCACGACCAGCTCGTCGGCGCGGTCGCCGGCAACGGCGAGGTCGTGGGTGATGAACAGGACGCCCAGGCCCAGCTCATCGCGCATGCGGTCGAGCAGGTCCAGGATGGTGCGCTGCACCGTGACGTCCAGCGCGCTGGTCGGTTCGTCGGCGATGAGCAGGTCCGGTTCCAGCGCCAGGGCCGCGGCGATGAGCGCGCGCTGCTTCATGCCGCCGGAGAGTTCGTGCGGGTACTGGGAGTAGCGGCGTTCCGGATCGTCGATGCCGACGGTGTCCAGTAGCTCGACGACCTTCGCGCGACGCTCTGAGCGGGAGCTACGGCCGTGGGCGCCATGGATGCGCAACCCCTCGCCCACCGACTCGCCGATGGTCTTCACCGGGTTCAGCGAGTTGTTCGGGTCCTGCGGGATCAGGCCGATGCGCTTTCCACGTATCGTGCGCCACTCGCGGCGACCCAGATTGCGCAGGCTGCGTCCTTCCAGCAGGATCTCGCCGGACACCGTGGCGTTGTCCGGCAACAGGCCGAGGGTGGCCATCGCCGAGGTCGACTTGCCGGAGCCGGACTCCCCGACGATGGCGGTCACCCGCCCGCGCCGGACGGTGAGGTTGACGTCCTTCACGGCGTGCACCTCGCCGCGGCGCGTCCGATAAGACACCGCCAGGTCGCGGATCTCCAGCAGCGGCGGCTCGGCAGGACGCGGCGCGCGTGCGCGCTCGTCATGCCAGGAGCCGTCGTCCCAGTCCATTGCTTCCGTCACTTCCGCCATGGTCAGGACTCCTTCCGCAACGACTGACTCAGATGGTTGGTGGCCAGCACGACCAGCACGATCGCCAGGCCCGGCAGCACCGTGAGCCACCAGGAGGTGGCGATGAAGTCGCGGCCCTCGGAGATGATCAGGCCCCACTCCGGTGTGGGCGGCGGCGCACCGTAGCCCAGGAAGCCCAGGGTGGACAGTTGCAGGATCGCGCTGCCGAACTGCAGTGCCGCCAGGGCGATCACCGGGGTCAGCGAGTTCGGCAGGATGTGACGCCACAACACCTGCATGGCCGTGCCGCCGGAACCATAGGCCGCCTCGACGAAGTCGCTGCCGGCCACGCTGAGCACCTGGGAACGCGCCAGCCGGGCGAACACGGCGACGTTGGTGACACCGACGGCGACCGCGGCGTTGAAGGTGCCGTAGCCCAGCAGGATGATCACCGCCAGGCTGAGCAGCAGCGACGGGATGGACAGCAGGACGTCGACCACGCGCATGACCAGGGCGTCCAACCAGCCGCGGCGCGCGCCGGCGAGCAAGCCCAGCAGGGAGCCGGCGACCATGCCGACGAGCACGGCGAGCAGCGCGCCGGCCAGCGACTGGCGCGCACCCCACACCACCCGGGTGTAGAGGTCGCGTCCGACCGCGTCCGTGCCGAACCAGTGCTCGGCGGACGGGGCGAGCAGCGGCGCGGTCTCCCCGGAGGACGTCGGGTCGCCGGAGGCGAACACGCCCGGCACCAGCGCCCAGGCGACGGCGATGAGCACCACCGCGCCGGAGAGCCACACGCCGGGGCGGAGAGTTCTGAGAGTTCTGAGAGTTTTGAGGGTCTTGAGGTTCGTGCCCATCATGCCGTCACCGTCCTGCGCAGTCGGGCGTCGAGGACCGGGTAGAGCAGATCCACGATCAGGTTGACCAGGATGAACGCCGCGGCGGCGAGCACGACCACCGCCATGAGCACCGGGGTGTCACGGGTGGAGACCGCGGACACGGTGGCCGCGCCCAGGCCCGCCCGGTCGAAGACGGCCTCGGTAATCACCGCGCCGCCGACCAACTCACCGAAGGTCACCCCGGCGATGGTCAGGGCGGGCAGGGCGGCATTGCGCATCACATTGCGCCACAGGATCCACTGCTCCCCGGCGCCGCGCGCCCGCACCACGGTCACATAGGGCTGACGCGAGGCATCGTCGATGCCGCGGATGAGCACCTGCGCGATCGGCGCGGACAACGGCAACGCCAACGCGATCGACGGCAGGATGAGTTCCTGCACCGCGCTGGCGTGGATCACCGGCACCCAGGTGAGCTGGAAACTGAACGTCTGGATCAGGATGATGCCCAGCCAGAACGCCGGCAGGGAGATGAACAGCGGCGGCAGCGCGCGCAAGGCGCCGCGCACCCAACCGAACCGGGAGGACGTCGCGGCCACCGCAATCACCACGGCCACGACCACGGCCAGGATGAAGCCGGTGAGCGCCAGGGTCAGGGTGCTCGGCAGCGCCTCCCCCAGCATCGTGGACACCGGGGTGCCGGTCTCCATGGAGAAGCCGAAGTCGCCGCGCAGCATGCCGGTCAGCGAGTTCCAGTAGCGGGTGAGCACCGGTTCGTCCGCGCCATAGGACTCACGCATCTGCGCGATCTCCTGCGGCGACAGGCCGAGCTCGGGGTTGGCGTAGCGGGTCTGCACCGCGTCCCCCGGCAGGGCGGTGAGCAGGATGAACGCCAGGGTGAAGGTGGCCCAGAGGACCAGCAGGGACTGGCCGATGCGCCGCAGTACGGCACCGGTGGTCAGGGAATCCATGGTGTCTGTCAGCCCTCCTGCTCTTCGGCGGCGTCGGATTCGGTGTCGAGCGTGACCGGGTAGAACCACGGTCGCCCGATCGGGTCGGTGGTGAAGCCATGCACGTAGTCCTGCACGCCGTAGACCTGCGGCTCCTCGAAGAACGGCAGTACGTACGCCTGCTCGGTCAGGTAGTCCTGCACATCACCGCTGGCCGCGGCACGGTCCTCCTCGTTGACCGAACTGGACACCTTGAGCAGCAGTTCCTCAAGTTCCGGATCGCCGATGGACTCGTCATCGGCGTCGAAGTTGAGCAGTTGGTTGCGGTTCTGCGAGTAGTACTGGCTCTTGATCACGTCGTAGTCGGCGCGTCCGACCATGGTCACGTTGAGCTGGATGAGGTCCTGGTTGACCTGCGCGGCCTTCTGCGCGGCAACGTCGCCGGGGTACAGGTTGACCTCCACGCCGATGTCACGCAGCTGCTCCTGGACCATGGTCACCACCTCCCGGGTCCGCGGCTGCTGCGCGGAGTCGTTGGCGGTGAGGCTGAGCCGCTCGCCGTCCTTGACGCGCACGCCATCAGAGCCCGGCACCCAGCCGGCCTCGTCGAGCAGGTCGCGGGCCTTGTCGGGGTCGAATACGTAGGCGTCCTCCTGCTCACGGTAGCCCGCCGCGGTGCTGGCCAGCGAGGACGTCGCCTTGGTGTAGGAGTCGCTGAACAGGGAGTCCAGGATCCGGTCGCGGTTCACCCCGGCGATGATCGCCTGACGCACCCGGATGTCGCTGAGCAGCGGGTGGCGGAAACGCAGGGCGAGCTGGTTGTTCACCCCGTTCGTCGGCGCGGACAGCACCTCGATGCCCTCATCGGCGAGGTGCTGTTCCTCCGGGGCCTCGATCTGACGGGCCACATCGCCCTGGGCGGTTTTCAGCCCGCCGACGCGCACACTGTCTTCCTGGGTGATGACCACGCTGACCCGGTCGATCTGTGCGGCACCCTGCTGGTCGTCGGCGGCGTCGCGGCCCTGCGGCGCCCAGTCGTAGTCGTCCCGGGCGTCCAGTGTGACCTCGGTGTTGAGTTGTTCGTCGGTAACCACGAACGGTCCGGAGCCGACGACGGACGACGCGCTGCCCGGCGCGAAGCCCTCGTCCGACTGCGCCAGACTGGAGTCGGCGAGCAGCCCGGCGTTGAAGGAGCTCGTGGCCTGGGCGAAGCCGGGCTCCGGGTCGGCGAAGTGGAAGCGCACGGTGGTGTCGTCGAGGACCTCGCCGCGCTCGTAGCTGCTGATCTGCTCCGATGACGCCAGGCCGCGGTCCGGATCACCGAGCGCGAAGAGGTCGAAGTTGTCGACCACGTTCTGCGCGGTCAGCGGCGTGCCATCGGAGTAGGTCACGTCGTCGCGCAGGGAGAAGGTGTACTCCGTGGCGTCGTCGTTGACCTCGGGCAGGTCGGTGGCGATCCACGGGTGCAGCTCCAGGGACTCCGGGTCCTGCCACAGCAGCCGGTCGGTGATGTTGTTGAGGATGCCGCCGTTGGGGTAGAAACCGGCGGCCGGCGGGTACAGGGAGGTGAACGGCAGGGACTCCAGGTACACCAGTTCCCGTGCGCCGGCATCGCGGTCGCCGGACGACCCGCAGGCGACGAGGGACGCCGCGACGGCGACGGCGGTCACGGCGGCGGCAACCGGGGCGAAGATCGTGCGGTTCCTGCGGTTCGTGCGGGTGGTGCGGCGTGACGGATGCAGCGGCGACATGGGCGATTTAGTGCTTTCAACAGAACTGAACAGATCTGTCTGTTCTTCCAGGGTGCGCCCACCGTAACACAACAGTTTGCGACCGATACCATGGTGGCCATGAACGCCATAGCAGTCATCGGCGGGGGCCCGCGCGGCATCTCCGTCCTCGAACGGCTCAGCGCCCTGGTGCGCGACCGGCACGCAGCGTCGTCCGGCACGTCCGGCACGTCCGGCACGTCCGGCACGTCCGAACCTGTCACCGTGCACCTCGTCGACGACGTCGCCGTCGGCACCGGCCGCGTCTGGCGCACCGACCAGACACGCACGCTGTGCATGAACACCCTCGCCGACGCCGTCACCCTGTTCACCGAACCCGGCTCCACCGTGACCGCGCCCGTACTCGAGGGCCCCACCATGTACGAGTGGATCCGCCTGCTGCGCGGCGAGGAACTCACCGGGCCGGCCGGCACCGCGAAGTCCGAGCTCTTCCACGCCCACCCCGGCCTCGTTCCGGAGGAGGTCGGCGTCGACTTCGCCGCGGAACTGGCGTCCAGCCGCCCGGAGTCCCACCCCTCGCGCGCGCTCTACGGCCACTACCTGCGGTGGGTGTACGACGTCGTCGTCGCCCGCCTGCCCGAGGGCCTCGTCCTGCGCACGCACACCACCCGCGCCACCGACGTGCGCGCCACGTCCGACGGCCACGACCGCATCACCCTCGCCGACGGCACCACCCTCGACGCCGACGCCACCGTGCTCGCCCTCGGCTGGACCGACACCGAACCCGACGCCCTGGAAACCTTCACCGCCCAGTCCGTGGAGCATTACCCCGAGCTGACGTGGGTGCGCCCCGGAAACCCCGCCGACCAGGACGTTTCCGCACTGCCCGCGGGGCAGGACGTGCTCGTCCGCGGCCTCGGCATGGGACTGTTCGACCTCATGGCCATGGTCACCATCGACCGCGCAGGACGCTTCGTGCCGGACGCTTCGGCGCGTTCCGGCCTGCGCTACGAGGCCTCCGGCGACGAACCGCGCCTGGTTGTCTCCTCCCACCACGGCTACCCCTACCAGCCCAAACCCGTCTACGACGCGCTGCCGCCGGCAGCGCGGATGCCGCGCTTCCGCGCCGAACTCGCCGCCGTACCGTCCGACGCGCCCGCCGGCTCCATCGACTTCGGCGAGCGCCTGTGGCCCGCGCTGCTGCGCGATGCCCACGAGGCCTACTACCGCGTCCTGCTGCAGGACGCTCCGGACCTGATGACGCAGGTCACCGATATCATCGATGCTTCGGACGACCCCTGGAACCTGCACGAGGACCCCGCGCTCGCCGCCCTCGTCCCCGACGCCGCCGACCGCTTCGACATTCCCGGCTACGCCGACCCCGTCGCCACCTACGTCCGGACGCGCGACAGTGCGCCCACCATCGACGAACTCACCGCCCACATCGGCGACCGTCTCGCCGCCGACCTGCACGAGGCGTCGCTCGGCACCGCCTCCGCGGTCAAGGCCGGACTGCAGGTCATCGGTTCCGCCCGCAAACCCGCTCAGGTCGCCGACCAGCCCGGACGCTTCACCCTGGAGTCCCGGCGCGGTGCCTACGCCGAACTACGACGCGTGGGCCAGATGGTCGGCTCCGGGCCGCCGGCGTTCCGCACCGCCGAACTGCTCTGCCTCGTCGACGACGGCTACGTCCGCTTCCTCGGCGGCCACCCCACCGTGGTCGTCGACCCCGAGGCACCCGCGTTCCTCATGGCCTCCGAGACCACCGGGGACGTCAACGTCTCCTCCACCACGCTGGTCGACGCCTGGCTGCACAAACCCGCCGTGCGCGACACCGCCTCGCCCATCACCGCCGCGCTGGTGCGCGACGCCCGACTGCGCCCCTTCGTCTTCACCGGCGGCGCCGACGAGACCGGGCAACCCGCCGAGGTGGCGTCCAAGGCCCCGGAGGTCGACCTGGCGACCTCCCGGCTGGTACACGTCGACGGCAGCCTGGACCCGCGCGTGCACATGCTCGGCATCCCGCTGCAGGAGGTCCGCGCCGACATGACCATCTCCCCCATGCCCCGCACCGACCCGCTGATGCTGCAGGAGACCGACGCCGCGGCCGTGTCGGCGTTGGGCGTGCTGGACTCCGCCGGGAAATAGCCCGTGCACATCGACTTCTCCCAGGCACCGGAGACCGTGGCCCCACAGCTGCTCGGGGCCACCCTGCGACGCACCACGGCCGAGGGCACCGTCGCCGTGGAGTTGACCGAGGTCGAGGCCTACCCCGGGGTGGGCGACCCCGCGTCGCACACCTACAACGGCCCGACTCCGCGGTGCGTGACCATGTTCGGCCCGCCCGGACGGCTCTACGTGTACGCCAGCTACGGCATCCATCGCGCCGGCAACCTCGTGTGCCGCGACGAGGGCACCGGTGCGGGGATCCTGATGCGAGCAGGACGCGTCGTCGAGGGTCTTGACCTGGCCCGTTCCCGCCGCGGCCCGAAACCCACCGACGACGGCCTGGCCCGTGGCCCCGGCAACCTCGGCGCCGTCCTCGGCCTCGACCTGGACCTCAACGGCTCGGTGATCAGGCAGGACGGTGCGGAGGACGGTGCCCGTGCCGGTAGTGCCCGTGCCGCCGTGGACGCTCCCGGCTTCACCCTCACCGCGGCGTCCTTCCCAGTCGAGCAGGTCGCCGGGCCGCGGATCGGGATCTCGAAGAACGTCGACGCACCACTGCGCTTCTGGATCCCCGGCGACCGCACGGTCACCACCCCGCGCAGCCGCCCACGCACCCCCTAGCGTCCGGCCGCCTCCCCACCACCTCCCCACCGTCGAAATAGTCGCCCTCCCAGGAAGCATTTCATCCCGATTCCCTACCTGGAAGGGTGAAGAGGCTGCAGCTCCGCGATCCCGGCACCTACTATCCTCTGACTATGGGCAGACCGAATTACGAGCACACTAAAGGTACCCCTCCCGAACGCCGGCAGATCAGGTTGTTTCCCGACTATGGGCGCGACTACCCACTGTGGGAGAACACGGTCTTCGAGGACACCCCCGAAGGTCCCCGGGTCATCTGGGCCATTGGCAACCTCCCGTCCGCTGAGACGTACGGGCTCTCCACGGAGCTCTCCACACGGTTGAGGTCCTGGCAACAATTCTGGGGTGACCACACTGTCGAGTTCGGCAGCTGGGACTCCGCGGAGAACGAGAAGGCGTGGCTCGACGAGGGGGAGGAAATCGCGCGTGACCTCGCCACGGAGGTCAGCGACTTCGCCGACGTCCTCCCGCAGTTTCGCACGTAGGCTGGGGCCCACCATGACACCCACACCACGCTCCGCCTCAGCGAACACCGACTCCCGCGACGGTTGGACCAGCGTCGACGGCCTCGCCGACGCCCACCCCGGCACCGTGAAGTCCGACTACGAGATCCCCCGCACCGACTACACGCAGGCCAAACCCGCGGTGGAACGGCTCGCCAGAACGGACGGGGTCACCGTGGTCCGGTTGGCCTTCCGCGACGGCGACGTGATGGCCGACCACAGCGCCGCCGACCCGATCCTCATCCTCGGGCAGGTCGGCACCATCGAGGTCGAGATCCGGAACGAGGAGGCGGAGAACGACGTGGTCGTGGTGTCGCCCGGTTCAGCGGTCCACATCGAGGCCGGCCGCGTGCACGAACTCCGCGCCGTGGGCCCCGCCACCGCCACTCTCCTGGTGCTCAATCCCGCCACCTAGGATCCCCCGCGCGCCCCACCGTTCGAGAGATCACCCCTCCAGGTAGCGAATCGGCCCGAATCCCTGCCTGGAGGGATGAAGATCCTGCACTGCCTTCGGCCGCCGACGTCTCACCGGTGCTTGCAGCCGGGCCAACAGCAGGGACGCCGCTTGCCCTCCTCGAGTTCCTCGCAGGTGCGGCGGATCCGACGGGCACGGGTCGGAGCCTGGCGGGCATCCTCGACCCAGCAGATGAACTCATTGCGCGCCAGCGGGGTGATGTCCTCCCACAGCGGCAGGACGCTGCGGGCGATCGCCGGGGCACCGTCGTCGCCCGGGCCGCGGTCGCCGCCGAGGATGGCATCGCGCAGGTCATCGGGCAGGTCGTGGACCACACCGCCGGAGACAGCTCCGGGGACCGCCGCAGTTTCTGCCGCGGTGTCGGTGGGGGTCGTGCCTGTGGTGTCGGTCATGGCACTGACGCTACTCCCACCGGCATTCAATCGCTGATTCGAATCATTCGCTCACATTCGATCATTCACGCATCCGACGTTCTCAGGATTGAATCATTCGATCACACGCGGAAGTCCTGCACCGCGGTCCAGGCCGGGTCGGGTTCGTCCGTCACGGCGGCGTCGCCGAGGTCCCAGGCGGAAGCGACGGTGCGCAGCGTGTTCAGCAACGAGCGGTCCGCCACGGTCGGCGCGGTGGAGTCCAGGTAGAAGTGCAGCGTGACCTGCGACTCCGTTGTCTCTGCGACGGCGAGCACGCCCGCGTCGTTTTCCTCGACGGTGGCGACCAGGGCGTCCTGCACGCCGGCGGCGAGGTCCTCGATCTGCGCCATCGTCAGGTCGGACGCCGCGAGCGGGTCCGTACCCAACGTGACCGGAACGTGCAGGTCACAGCCGGGAGCAACGACGGGCGACAGCGGCAGGACGACCCGGGCGACGCCCTGGGTCCCGTCACGCTCCACGCGCAGGACGCCCCGGGCGGGACGCCCGTCCGGGTCCAGCGCGGCCGCGGCCATGCCGTCCACGCGTCGGCGCAGCTCGTCGACTGACACGGCTCCCTCGGGACTGTGGTCGGTGACGGTGACGCGTCCCAGCCAGGCGGCGGCGCGGTCGGCGCCGAGGACGTCGTCGAGCATGCGCGCGGCGAGCGCCACGTCCGGCACGGCTGCAACGCCCGCAACGCCCGGAGCGTCCTGCGTGGCCGGAGCGTCCTGCGCGGGAGCCTCGGCACCGAACAGGGAGCGGCGCATCGCCGCGGTGGCCACAGACCCCCAGTTCGGGTGCCATACCTGCACGTGCAACACGGTGTGACCTGCAGTGACGCCGATGCGGCAGAGGGCGGGGTCGGGCGTCACAGGGCGTCCAGCGCCTGTTCGAGGTCGGCGAGGAGGTCGTCGATGTTCTCGATGCCGATGGAGATGCGCACCAGGTCGTCCGGCACCTCCAGGGCGGAGCCGGCGGCGGACTGGTGCGTCATCTTCGCCGGGTGCTCCAACAGCGACTCCACGCCGCCGAGGGACTCCGCCAGGCAGATCAGGCGGGTATTCTCGCAGAACTGCAGCGCCGGGGCCTCGCCGCCGGTAAAACGCACGGAGACCATCGCGCCGAAACCGTCCATCTGACGTGCGGCGACGTCGTGACCGACGTGCTCGGGCAGACCCGGGTAGAGCACCTGGGAGATCTCCGGGCGGCCCTCCAGGAACTCCGCGACGGCCTGGGCGTTGGCGCAGTGGCGGTCCATGCGCACGCCGAGGGTCTTGATGCCGCGGTAGGTGAGGTAGGCGTCGAAGGGGCTGGGTACCGCACCCACGCCGCCCTGCAGGAAGAGCAGTTCGCCGTCGAGGTCCTCGTCGTCGGTGACGATCACGCCGCCGACCACGTCAGAGTGCCCGCCGAGGTACTTCGTGGTGGAGTGCATGACCACGTCCGCGCCCAGCGCCAGCGGGCGCTGCAGGTACGGGCTGGCGAAGGTGTTGTCCACGATCAGCTTCGCCGGGTGGTCCTTCATCCCCTCCGCGGTGGCGGCAATGTCGGTGATACCCAGCAGCGGGTTGGTGGGGGTCTCCAGCCAGACCAGCGCGGTCTCCGGACGCAGCGCGGCGGTGACCTGCGCGGTGTCGGCGGTGTCGACCACGGAGACCTCCACGCCCCAGTCGCGGTAGGTGGTGTCGAGCAGGCGGAAGGTGCCGCCGTAGGCGTCGTTGCCGAGGATGACGTGCGCGCCCGGACGCAGCAGCGCGCGCAGGACGGTGTCCGTGGCGGCCATGCCCGAGGAGAACGCGCGGCCGAACTTCGCGCCCTCCAGCGCGGCGACGGTCTCCTCCAGGGCGGTGACCGTGGGGTTTCCGCAGCGCGAGTACTCGAAGCCGCCACGCAGCTGCGCCACGCCGTCCTGCGCATACGTCGTCGAGGCGTAGATCGGGGCGTTGATCGCGCCGGTCTGACCGTCCGGCTCGTAGCCGGCGTGGATGGCGTTGGTGTCGAAGCCGAAAGGACGTCCCGCGGCGTCCGTCAGGCGGTCGCCGGCCTGCAGGGCAGCGGCGCGGCGTGCGGCGGTGCCGGCGTCCGCACGCGACTCGTGCTCGTTGGAGTGGTCGTCGCTGCTCATGGGGGCTCTCCTGTGCTGGTCGGCTGCTGAAAATATTTCGCGTGGCCATCCTATCGAACCGAGCGGTCTACCTCAGGACGCGCCCCAGGGTGTGGCACGCTGGGCGTATGAGTGACAACACCACAGCCACAGCCGCTTCTCTGCGCGCCGCCGTCGACGCCGACCCGCGCAGCATGTGGGAACGCATGGTCGCCGGCGAGTACTACCTCGCCGACGACCCGGAGATCGCCGCGGCGTCCGTCGCCGCACGCTCGGCGTGCTTCCGGCTGTCGCAGACCGACCCGGCGGACGCGGACTCCTGGGACGCGCAGGTCCGCGACCTGCTCGGCCACGTCGGCGAGCGCAGCCAGGTGTGGGCCGGGTTGCGCGTGGACTACGGCACGAACGTGCACCTCGGCGACGACGTCTTCATCAACGTGGACGCCACGATCCTCGACGTCTGCCCGGTGCGCATCGGCGACCACTGCCAGATCGGCCCCGGCGCGCAGTTCCTCACCCCGCTGCACCCCCTGGAAGACCACGAGCTGCGCGCGACCGGCTGGGAGTACGGCGCGCCGATCACCCTGGGTCGCAACGTGTGGTTCGGCGGTCGGGTGACGGTGTGCGCGGGCGTGACGATCGGCGACAACGTGGTGGTCGGAGCGGGTTCTGTGGTGACCCGTGACCTGCCGTCGAATGTGCTGGCCGTGGGGACGCCCGCGACGGTGGTGCGGGAGCTCTGAGCGTGGCCTGAGACCGCGCGAAGGTGGATACCCACGGGGGTACTGGTGTTACCAGTGTTACTTATGTGACTGAAGTGACGTATGTTGCGTAGGAGAAACCTCCTCTCCTGCCGCATCCGTCCGTCCCTGCAGCCCCGAAGGCCCCACCGTGACCTGTCCCCGCCGCCCCCGCCCGTTGCGTCGCATCGCCGCAACCACCACCGCCGTCGCCACCGCGCTCGCGCTCGGCGCCGCCCTGCTCCCCACCGCCACTGCGCAGGACGCACCGGACGCCCAGCAGGACGTCCAGATCGATACGTCCAACGTGGACGTCGACCTCGGCGGATTCCAGGACCTCCTCGAGAACGAGATGATCCTCGACTACGTCGAGCTCTGCCAGTCCGGCGACGACGCCGACGGCGAGCCCTCCGACGCGACGGAGGTGACCGCCGTCGCCGACTGCAGCCAGTCCACCGGCAATGGCATCGCCGTCGTCCTGCCCGAGAACATCGAGGTCGGCTCCGCCGCCGAAGAGATGACCATCGACCTCGGGGAAGACATCTCCATTCTGGGAATGACCCTGGAGCTCGGTGAACGCAACCTCATCGAGATCCTGAGCGCTGTGGTCCTGGACCAGGACAGCCTCAGCCCCCTCATCAGGCGGACTCTCACGGCCCTGGACTACCCGAACATCGAGCCACGCCGCCTCGGCGCCTACAGCACCTACGCGCAGGTCCAGCAGGACGCTGCGCTGCCGTACGAGGCCGCCTACCGCACCGAGAACGGCGAATGTAAGCGCCGCATCTTCGGGCTCTGCGTCGAATACGAGAAGATCCAGGTCGAATACGACACCAACCTCGCCCAGCGCACCGAGGCACTCAAGATCGCCGGGTACCTCACCGGCGAGACGTACGACTACACGCAGCCCGTCGAGCTGCCGGAGCGTCCTGCGCCGCGTGGCACGTCCACCGTGATCGGGGACGGCACCCAGGTCGCCGCGTCCATGCGCGGCGGCGACGCCACCGCCGAAGCCAATGAACTCTTCGGCCTGCCCGGCATCGCCCTCGCCGCCGCCGACGAGGAGCGCAGCTCCATCGCCTACACCCGCCTCGGCTTCGCCTCCGCCATGAACATGGACACCGACGAAATCGGCCTGACCTGGTTCGGACGCGCCCTCGACTTCGACCGCCTGCGCAAGGACGGCATCGTCGAGTTCGCCGGCGAGGAGGTCGCGGACATGCTCGACACCGTCGACGACCTCGAGGTCCCCGCGCTCAAGGAGGTCAGCTGCTTCGGCCTGAACTCCCGCGCCACCGCCGAGGGACTCGGCAAGTGCACCAACATCCTCGGCACCGTCGACACCTACCAGGACCTGCGCGACCCCGAGGTCGGCGAGAGCCGCCAGAGCCAGGTCGGCTTGACCGACGTGACCTCCCTCGTGCTCGGCAACGACGCCCTGCTCAAGCAGCTCACCGGCGAGACCGAGGACACCCCGTTCCTCGACGACCTGATGCACAACGTCACCTCCGAGGACGACCGCCTGAAGTTCGCCAAGGACTTCGTGCGCCTGACCTCCGACACCTACACCGACGAGGTCGAGACCCCCGTGCTCGACGACGACGGCAACCCCGTCCTCGATGACAACGGCGAGCCCGTCACCGAGATGACCACGCGCACCACCAGCGCCGCCTGGCTGACCAGCGACTACGGCTTCCGCGACCCGATCACCGTGGAATGGCTCGGACAGCGGGTGGTCTTCTTCCCCGCCGTCGAGGTCAACGGTGACGAGCGGCCCAACTACCTCAGCCTGCCGGAGATCGAGGCCGTCGCCGACGACGCCGACGCCGGACTGCTCCCCAAGGTCAGCCTCGTCACCTGGGACAACGCCTTCGGCCTGGGCACCGTTGCGCTGGACGACCTGACCCGCCCGGACATCATCTTCGCCAACTGGCTGGATAGCGTGACCCTCATCGATGACATCGTGTGGCTCAGCGAGCTGCTCGGCAGCGGGGAGTCGGGTGCCGGGGACGGCGCCGACGTTGCGGAGGCGCTCGCGCCGTAACCGCCGGCCGCGCTCGCGGCGTCCTACGCGGCCTTCTACGCGGGACGTCCTGCGGGCGGCGGGGTACCAAGTTGGACCTGGGAGCGTTGAGTCGACCAACTCAGCGCTCCCAGGTCCAACTTGGTACCCCTACACCGGCAACACAGGGGCCGAAATCGAGCGTGGGATGTCTGAACCCGGAGGTTCAAACATCCCACGCTCGATCTTGGCCCCTCACAGCGCAGCGCCATCCCATAATCAGCATTACTGATGCATAGATGATTATATGTATGGCATGACGTTGACAAGAACACATGCACAGAGCATCCGACGCGCCATGGCCCTGGGTGCCGCGGCGCTCATCACCGCAGCCGGACTGACCGCCTGCGGCGACGACGAGGACACCAGCGCCGCAGCCACCGACACGGGCGCCAGCGCGTCCGGAGCGTCCGGCGGGTCCGGCAGCGCAGCCCTCGAGGAAGCGTCCACCCTCATCAGCGAAAACACCGACCTCATCTGCATGGGGCCCGCGGTCTTCGATGGCGACGATGTCGAGTCCCTGTCATGCGTCTGGGACTACAACGAAGGCATACCTCCCGAGGACGTGCTCAGCGAGGTCATGCTCTGGACGGACGAGGACGTCCCCGACCAGGAGGCCACGCTGGAGGCGAACCACAACCGCCCAGGCGGGATGGCCTCCGCCGGAGTAGAGCTCGACTGGACCCAGTTCGAGGCATCTGCCGACATGGGCGGCTACGTCGAGGCCGACGGTGCCCGCGGCGTGTGCACCGGTGGAAACGACACCTGCGCCGACCTCGCCAACGAGCTCGGCTGGACATTCAAGAGCAACGGTGAGATCTCCACCGAGATGCAGGCGTACTCCGGCTGGGACAACCTCCAGGAGGCGCGCGACGCCATCCGCGAGAAGCTCGACATCCCCTGCTCGAACCTCAACGCCCCCACCGGCGAAGCGGCGCAGTGTGGGACGGGCGTCCTGGCGTTCGACCTCTCGGTCGACGACCTGGAGGACGAAGGCCTCTTCGAGGGCTTCGACCGGGCCGAGGCCAGCAAGGTCGAGGACGGCGACTGGGTCATGGTCTGCCGCAACGACAACCGCGAGAACTGCGACGAGGTCGCCGAGCACACCGGCCAGGAGGTCGAGGCGGCGTAACCCGCACGGCTACCCGCACCCGGCGGGCCCCACGCTTCACCACCTGTTCACCTCCAGGGCCCGCGGATCTCACCGTGGATTCATCTCGGCTCCGTAGCGTCACGATCTGTTCCTGACGTTTTCGTTTAGAGAGAGTTGACCGTGAACCACAACCGCACCGCCGTCGCCGTCCTGAAGACCGGACTGGGTCTCGTCGGCACCGTATCCCTCCTGGCCACCGCCGTCGCCTGCAGCGACAGCAACGCCGACGACAGCGCCACCGGCGGCAACCCCGCCATCCAGCACCGCGAAGCCGACGGCGACCTGACCGCCAACGGCGGTGCCCGACGCCTCGACGGCGACCAGGGCGACTACGTCCGCGACGCCGTCGCCGCCACCGGCGCCAAGAACGTCATCCTGCTCATTGGCGACGGCATGGGCGACTCCGAAATCACCGCCGCCCGCAACTTCGCCGAGGGGGCGTCCGGCAGTTTCAAGGGCATCGACGCCCTGCCGGTCACCGGCCAGTACACCCACTACTCGCTGAACGAGGACGGCACGCCGAACTACGTCACCGACAGTGCGGCGTCCGGCACCGCCTGGGCCACCGGCACGAAGTCCTACAACGGCGCCATCGGCGTGGACGTCGAGGGCGAGAACCAGCAGAACCTCATCGAGAAGGCGAAGTCCGCCGGCCTGGCCACCGGCAACGTCTCCACCGCCGAAATTCAGGACGCCACGCCCGCCGTGCAGGCCGCCCACGTCGCCAAGCGCAAGTGCTACGGCCCGGAGGACGCCGACGCCTGCGGCGACGACCTCCTCGACAAGGGTGGCGACGGCTCCATCTCCGAGCAGTACCTCGAGTCGCGCGCGGACGTCACCCTCGGTGGCGGCGCGGAAAGCTTCGCGCAGAAGGCCAAGGCCGGCGAGTGGAAGGACAAGACCCTGCTGGAGCAGGCCGAAGAGCGCGGCTACCAGCTGCCCACCAACGCCGCCGAACTCGACGCCATCTCCGAGGCCAACCAGGACTCCCCCGTCCTCGGCCTGTTCTCCGACGGCAATATGCCCGTGCGCTGGGACGGCGACACCGCCGAGAAGGAGGGCTACCTCAAGCCCGCCCAGGAGTGCACCGACAACCCCGAGCGCACCGAAGACATCCCCAAGCTCGCCTCGATGACGAACAAGGCCATCGACCTGCTGAGCAACAACGACGACGGCAAGGAGAACGGCTTCTTCCTGCAGGTCGAGGGCGCATCCATCGATAAGGAAGACCACGCCGCGAACCCCTGCGGGCAGATCGGCGAGACTGTGGACCTGGACGAGGCCGTCCAGGAGGCGCTCTCCTTCGCCGAGGAGGACGGCGAGACCCTGGTGCTCGTCACCGCCGACCACGCGCACACCAGCCAGATCGTGGGCGGCGTCGACGAGGACGACATCAAGGAGATCGCCGAGGACAAGGACATCAGTGTGGAGGAGGCCCGCGCCACGGTGTACCCGGGTCTGTCGCGCAACCTGATCACCCGTGAGGGCGCGGAGATGACCATCGCCTACGCCACCTCCGACAACGTCGACACCGAGTCACAGGGCCACACCGGCACCCAGCTGCGCATCGCCGCCTACGGGCCGTCCGCCGCGAACGTCTCCGGGCTGACCGACCAGACGGACCTGCACTTCACCATCGCCGACGCGCTCGGCCTCTAGGTGTAGTTTCCGGGGCCGTAGTTTCACCCCCCGCTATGCCGGGGAATGTGTGGTGGCATATCGTCACCACCATGACTTTCAAGAAGCTGGCGGGCTCCCTGTTGTTCCGGATCGTGGTGGCGATCATCCTCGGCATCGTGTTCAGTCTCTTCTTCCCGGAGTGGCTGGCCCGGGTCTTCGTGACCTTCAACGGGCTGTTCGGCAACTTCCTCGACCTGTTCATCCCGGTGCTGATCTTCGCGCTGATCACCCCGGCGATCGCCGGAGTGGGCCGCGGGGCCGGGAAGTGGCTCGGGCTGACGGCGGGCATCGCCTACGGCTCGACCGTCATCTCCGGGCTCATCGCCTTTGCCGTCGCCACCGCCACCTACGGCTGGCTCCTGGGCGACCAGAAGATCAGCACGCTGGTGGACATCGACGAGGGCGCGCTCTCCCCCTACTTCGAGATCGAGATGCCCGCGCCGTTCGAGGTGATGACCGCGCTGATCCTGGCCTTCTGCGTGGGCCTGGCGATGACCGCGGTGAAATCGGACATCCTGCACGGTGCCGCCCGCGAGCTCGAGGGCGTGGTCATGAGGGTGATCAGCGCCTTCGTGATCCCCCTGCTGCCGGTATTCGTCTTCGGCGTGTTCCTGTCGATGGGCATGAACGGCCACCTCCTGGACGTGATCTCCTCCTTCGCGAAGGTGCTGGTCCTCGCCGTGGTGATGACGGTCCTGCTGGTCATCGCCCAGTACCTCGTCGCCGGGGCACTCACCGGACGCAACCCGTTCAAGGCCCTGGTCACGATGCTGCCGGCCTACGCCACCGCGCTGGGCACCTCATCCTCGGCGGCGACGATCCCGGTGACGCTGGCCAGCGCGAAGAAGAACGGCGTGCCGGACAACGTCGCCGGTTTCGTGGTCCCACTGTGCGCGACGATCCACCTGGCCGGGTCGATGATGAAGATCGCCCTCTTCGCCCTCGCCGTGGTCCACATGTTCGACCTGGACGTGAACGCCGGACAGGTCATCGGCTTCATCCTGCTGCTCGGCATCATGATGATCGCCGCCCCGGGCGTGCCCGGCGGCGCGATCATGGCCGCCGTCGGCGTTCTGCAGTCCAACCTCGGTTTCGATGCGGACCAGATCGCCCTGATGATCGCCGCCTACATCGCCATCGACTCCTTCGGTACCGCGGCGAACGTCACCGGCGACGGCGCGATCGCCATGGTCGTCAACAAGCTCTCCAAGGGCCGTATCGGCACCACCGACGACGAGATCGAGACCGAGGGTGTGCTGAACACCAACGAGTCCTGATGCGCCGGCTCATCGTCGTCACCCACCCCGAGGCCACGCACCACGTGGACGGTCTGGTCGGCGGCTGGTTCGACTCGCGTCTCACCGCCCGCGGACGACAGGACGCCGCGCGCATCGCCGACGCCGTGGCGTCCTGCGTTGAAGGAAGTGGCGGGGACGGCGGGGACGGCACAGCGCTCGTCGCGTCCGACCTGACGCGCTGCCGCGAGACCGCCGCGCCCGTCGCCGCGACCCTGGGCGTGGAGGCCACGTTCCTGCCCGCGCTGCGGGAGAAGTCCTACGGCGAGGGGGAGGGACGCCCCGACGCATGGTTCCGCGAACGGTTCACCCCGCCGCCCGCCGTGGGCGAGCGGTTGGGGCACGATGAGGGGCTGGGCGCGGAGACCATGGGGGACTTCGCGCGGCGCGTCCACGCGTGCATGGACGAGGTCCTCGCTGCGGGACGTCCCGACACGGTGGTGGTCACCCACGGTGGGACGGCGACGATGGTCATCGCGCACTGGCTGCGCCTGCCCGTCGAGGCCCTGGGGTACGCGCGTTTCGGCGTGACGCCCGGCAGCATCAGCGTGCTGCGGGAGGACGACTACTTCCACAACCGCACCCTGGTCAGCCTCAACCAGACCGGGCACCTGGGCGGCACCTGGCCGGCTAGCTAGTTCACCGAGCCGATCCGGCTCAGCGGCCAGACCTTGAACTGCACCTTGCCCACCACGTTGTCCAGCGGGACCATGCCCTCCTCCGGGTCACCGGCGAGGTTGTAGTAGCGCGAGTCCTTGGAGTTGGTGCGGTTGTCGCCCATGAGCCAGACCTTGTCGTCCGGCACGGTGACCGGGCCGAAGTACTCGCCCTGGCAGGCGTCCGAGCCGGTGGTCTG
The DNA here is from genome assembly GCF_052377405.1 of Corynebacterium sp. AOP40-9SA-29. Taxonomy (NCBI): domain Bacteria; kingdom Bacillati; phylum Actinomycetota; class Actinomycetes; order Mycobacteriales; family Corynebacteriaceae; genus Corynebacterium; species Corynebacterium sp. AOP40-9SA-29. The sequence continues at coordinate 651,461 of NZ_JBQSWR010000001.1, forward strand.
GTTCACGGGGTAGGCCATGGGCTCCTCGGTGAAGGAGTCGTCGACCTTCTCGCCGTCGACCATGATCCCGGGGTCGCCTTCCTGGCACTGCACGGTCTGCCCACCGGTGGCGACGACACGCTTGACGAGGGTGAACTCGTCCGGGGCCAGGATGCCGATCTTCTCCAGGCCGGTCTGCAGACCCTTGACCAGCGGCTGGGACGAGCGGGTGGACACATAGTCCTCCGACCACGCCTCGGTGCCGGTGAACACGACCACGTCGCCCTGGGAGACGTCGGTGAAGTGGTAGGACACCTTGTCCACGAAGATGCGGTCGTCGGTGCAGCCGTCGCAGCCGACGAGCGTGGGCTCCATCGACTCCGACGGGATCTGGTAGAGCCGCCCGACGAAGGTGTTGAACAGCCCGAGCAGCAGGATCGCGATGAGGAAGGTCACGAGGTACTCGAGCCACGCCGGACGCTTCTTGGGCGTTTCCGTCGCGTCCGTCGTTCCCGGCGTTTCCGCGGTTTCACTGGAGTCAGTCACCCTGAGAGCCTATCCCACGGTCGGCGCCGCAGCCGGTCCTGCCACGGCGAACCAGCGTCCTGCGACGCGTTGCAGCTGCACGGGCATGTCATAGAGGACGCCGAGGTTCTCCGCGGTCATCGTCTGCTCCACCGGCCCGGCGTCCAGCACGCGGCCGTCCTTGACCATGAGAACATCGGTGGTGGAGGCGGCGACCTCCTCGACGTGGTGGGTGATCAGCACCGTGGTGAGCCGGGGATGGGAGGCGCGCAGGTCATCGACGACGCGCAGGAGCGTCTCGCGTCCGGGCAGATCCAGGCCGGTGGACGGCTCGTCGAGCAGCAGCATCTCCGGGTCGGTGGCCAACGCACGGGCGATGAGCGTGCGCGCCTTCTCCCCCTGGCTCATCTGGCTCCAGCGCCGGTCGGCCTTGTCCGCCATGCCCACCAGGTCGAGCAGCTCGGCGGCCCGCGCGCGGTACGGGTCGTAGTCGAAACGTTGGACGTAGCCATTGGACGCCGACACCCCGGACAGGACGGCCTCCTCGGCGCTGATGTCGTCGAGGCGCTGCTTCGGGTCGACGTAGCCGATGCGTTTCTGCAGTTCGCGGACGTCGGTGCGTCCCACCTGCTCGCCGAGGATGCGCACCTCACCGGTGGTGGGGTACAGCCGCGCGCCGGCGAGCTTGAGGATCGTGGACTTGCCGGCCCCGTTGGGGCCGAGCACGGCCCAGTGCGTGCCGGACGCTACGGCGAGGCGTACGTCCTCGACGAGGTGGCTGCCGCCGCGGCGGACGGTGACGTCGGTGATCTCGAGCGCTGTCATGGATAGGCACCATACGCTCGCCGCGTCCTCCCAGGCACAGTCGGCTACGGGGCCGGCCGCTATCCCGGCACGTCCACCTCCCTGGAGATCCATGTGCCGTCCGGCCGCGGGGCGAACGCGCGCAGCCGGCCGTCGGCGATCCACAGCTCCCCGTTGAACCACCGCAGACACGGCATGGGTCGCTGGACCGGGATCTCCACGGCGACCGTCATCTCCGCCGGGTCGAAGATCCGGTAGAGCCGCCTCCTTTCCGTTCCCACGATCACGGAGGTGCTGCACCCCAGCCACGGTCCGACCACCTCCAGCCGTTCGACAAGACAGTCCACCCGGAAACGTCGAACCACCTGCAGGTTGCGGTCCCGCAGGGTCAGGACCCGCCCGCTTCCGGTGAAGACCCGGTCACCGACGACGAGGAGCGTCTCCCCCGGCGGCGCGGAAAACCCCGGCGTCTCCGTCGTCTCCGTCGTCTCCGTCGTCTCCGTCGGTTCAGCCGGACGGACCATCTCGATATCGGCGTCTGCCCGGTCATCGTTGATGCGCAGGATCCTGTCGCGGCAGTGGACCTCCATGGTGTTGTCCGGCCCCGGTTGAATCTCCCACCGTGTATCCACCGGCACCGGGATCATGATCCTCCGACTCATTCCAGTCGCCAGATCCGTCCGCCACACCGCCGGGAACGACTCTGCCTCGGGACGCCAGAGCACCACATCGGCCCCGGTTCCGGACAGTGCGAATTCCTCGATCTCCGTCGGCTGGCGTACCTGCTCCACCGGTGGCGAACCAGCGCCGTCGAGATCGATGGTGAAGAACAGGTAGTCGACGTCTCCGTACCACTGCCCGTGCCCCCAGTCCGGGAGCGCATCGGAACGGTCCACGTCGATTCGCTGCGTCGCCAGCGGTGTTCTGCTCCCCTCGCCGCGCAGCGCACAGTCGACTCGGATCCTGTTGACCACACCCCTGGTGGGCGAATAGTTCTGTGCGTAGCTCGACTCCGCGTAGAAGACACCCGTGAGCTCGACGTAGCCCTTGGCCGGCCGGTCGGCACTTTACAGCGCCGTCCATCCGTCCCCGCGGAGGACGGTCTGCCAACGAAACCCCTTCCCGTTCATCCGCTGGTCCACGGGTTCACCGTCCCGGACAGGTTCTGCCCATGCCCGCACCACGGCAGGCTCGACGACCGTCGAGTAATCCATCTCGTCGAAGGAGCCACTGTCCCCGGCCTCCACGAACCCGAGTGCGAATTCCCCCGGATCTCCACGCACCCAGGACCGGCTCCACCCGGGCCGGGTGTACGGCCGGTCCAGGACGGTACCCACGACCAGGAGGGACCGGTGCCCGTCCGGAACGGGTGCCGGGCAGGTGCGGGAGAAGCGTTCCACGGTTGTCCGGAACTCCTCAACAGGAGGCTGCCCGTCCGGGGCGGGGACTGGCCCTGCGGTCGCAGACCCGACGAACTCGAGGTCGGTGAGCTCTCCACCGCCACTGCCGTTGTCGACCTTCACCACGACCCCGCTCTCGGCGTCCACCAGGAGCGACGGAGCGGTACCGGTCTCACCGTGCCGGCTCATCGGCAGCCCCGGAACCCGCCAACACGCGCGCCCGTCATGGCGAGCAGGTGCTATGTCACCCGCGGGGTATCCCTCGCGCAGGGTCGTCTCAAGGTGTGAGGAACTGATCAGTACCGACGCTGACGTGGTCAGTACCAGCCTGCCGGTCACCTCCTCCGGTCCCCGCTCAGACATGGAGACCAATGAGTCCCCGTCGTCGACGAGTCGCGGAGTGCCGTCCGTCTCGCTGATCAGTCGCGAACGTCCGTGGCTCCTGACGTGGTACCGCCCCGGTCGGAGAACGAGCGCGGTGAACGTCCGACCTCCCGTCACCCACTCGCGCTGCGAGCCATCGGGCTCGCCCCACAAGGTCAGGGACGCACGCAGCGGTACCGCGAGACCGTGATCGATGAGCGCGAGCAGTTCTGACCATGACGGCATGGGCCCACGGTACTGGAGCCTTGTCGCCGCAGGTCGGGCTCGCCGTGCGGTATTCGCCGGACGGGAGACGGAGTAGGCCCACCCGGCTAGGGGGCCGACCGCCACCTCTGCTAGGCATCACCCCTTCCCCCCTTACCCCAATTTGGGAAGATACGCGCAGGTCACAGCCATCTGTAGCGCGCCATCCAGTTTTTTCTCGATAAACATTGTGTTCCTCGAATACATATTGTACTGTGAACCACACTTTACATAGTGTGTGTTCCACAACACATTTCGCGCCAGCCAGATGGAGGTCGCCTAGCCATGACGACAACAAACAAGAAGACAGCACCCGCCGAGGGTGGTGTCACCGCAGAAGAGTCGTTCACCCCAGAAGAGAAGCAGTGGGTGGACAAGAAGAAGTACGCCTGGATCCTCAGCATGGTGCCCGGTGCCATGCCGCTGATCATCTGGGGCATCGTGGAGTGGATGCGGGCCATCAGCGCTCCCGATGTCCTGGTCTCCGCATCCTGGTTCCTCGGGCCCATCGCCGTGTTCATCATCGTCCCCATCGGGGACTGGGTCCTCGGCCGTGACGGCGAGAACGCTCCTGAAGAGTTCGTGCCCTGGTTGGAGGAGACGAAGTACTACCGGATCATCTCCTACTTGTACTTCCCGCTCATGCTGGCCAGCTTGATCATGTGCTGCTGGCAGTGGACCTACGGCGGGCTTGAGTGGTACGACAAGGTCGGCCTGGCCTGGACCATGGGCATGACCTCGGGTATCGGCATCGTCGCCGCCCACGAGCTCGGCCACAAGAAGGGCAGCTTCGAGCGCTGGCTCGGCAAGATCGTCCTGGCGGTCCCCGCCTACGGCCACTTCTACGTGGAGCACAACAAGGGCCACCACGTGAAGGTCGCCACCCCGGAGGATCCGGTCAGCTCGCGTATGGGCGAGAACGTCTACGCCTACCTGGTCCGCTCCATCCCCCGTCAGATCCCCCGCGCCTGGGACATCGAGAAGAAGCGTCTCGCCCGCGGCGGCAAGGGCCAGTTCAACCTGGACAACGACGTGCTCAACGCCTGGCTGATCACCGTCCTGATCTGGGGCGTGCTGCTCGCCGTGTTCGGCATCAACATCCTGCCGTACCTGCTGATCCAGGCTGTCATCGGTATCGCACTGCTGGAGTTCGTCAACTACCTGGAGCACTACGGCCTGCTGCGCCAGAAGCTCGAGGATGGCCGCTACGAGCGCTGCTCCCCGGAGCACTCCTGGAACTCGGACAACCTCACCACCAACATCTTCCTGTACCAGCTGCAGCGCCACTCGGATCACCACGCCAACCCCACCCGGCGTTACCAGTCCCTGCGTTCGGACGTCTTCGCTCCGGAGCTGCCCGGCGGTTACGCGACGATGATCGCCGTCGCCTCGTTCCCGCCCCTGTGGTTCAAGATCATGGACAAGCGTCTGATGCAGTACTACAACAACGACACCGAGCGTGCGAACCTCTACCCGGCGAAGGCCGCCAAGCTGCGTGCCAAGTGGGGCACGGCAGCACCGGCAGCCGCCACCAAGGAGGGCTGATCAATGACCGCCTCCACGAACAACGCATCATCCGGCGCTTCCGACATCGCCGCGATCCGCGCGACCGGCGGGGCTGATATCCCCGAAAACCAGGCTCCGCCGCAGAAGATGACGAACCCGAAGGTGCACTACATGCTTTGCACCGCGATCGCCGTCATCGGCGCGGTGGCAATGGCCCTGGGCATCTTCGGGGCGTACGGTGCCGCCTACCTGCACGCCGTGAGCCCGTGGCTCGTCCTGATCTCCCTGTTCTTCCTCCTGCCCGGCCTCGTCGGTCTCATCCGCGGCCCCGGGGTCCCGTCCACCCACGTGATCCCCCGGCCGAAGAACCGCAAGCCCATCGACTACGCCGCCGGTGCCGGTGGCGCCGCTGGCCCGGCTCCCGCGGTCTGACGAGCCCGCTGGCCCACCCGTCGCCGTCACCGGCGGCGGTTCCCTATCTGCAACCCCATAAAACACACCATTGAGAAGAGAAAGGCCAGGTGACCACTGTGGCTGTCTACCAGTGCCCCCTGTGTGACTACCGAGTCGACACCGATGCAGGAGACGACGCCGAAGGGTTCTCCCCCGGATTCGACTGGGAGTCGGAGGTCCCCGAGGACTGGTTCTGCCCCGACTGCGGAGTCCGCGACAAGGTCGACTTCGACAAGGTCAGCTAGGTGCCGACCGCAACGGCAGCACCGGACACCAGCTCAGGAAAGGAGCTCACCATGGACGACTACAAAGTCTACGAATGCCTGCAGTGCGGGTACATCTACGACGAGGCTGAAGGAGACCCGGCGGAGGGCTTCCCCCCGGGCACCCTCTGGGACGACATCCCCGATGACTGGGAGTGCCCGGATTGCGGTGCGGCGAAAGCCGACTTCGAGATGGTCCAGATCAGCCGCAAGTAGCCGCACACCCTCACGTTGACCTACCACCGATTTTCACAGACAGGATCCTGCTCATGACTGAACCCGACCACCAGCGCATCGCCGTCATCGGCGGCGGTGTGGCCGCCCACTCGGCGCTCAAGGCCTTCCTCGCTGCGGCCGGGGACACGGTCGGTTCCACCACCGTGGACATCTACACCCGTGAGGAGCACCGCCCCTACCGTCGCCCGTCCGTGAACAAGGACATCCTCATCGACGGCAAGAGCCCGCAGGACGTCTCCCTGCCCGGCGCGGTCTTCGACGGTTCCGACAACGTGGACGTCGAGCTGCACCTGTCCAGCGAGGTCACCGCTGTGGACACCACGGCCCGCACCCTCACTGTCGATGGCGAGGAGCGTCCCTGGGACCAGCTCGTGCTGACCACCGGGGCCTCCCCGCGTGAGCTCGAGACCGGGTGGACTGCCGGACGCAACGTCCACTACATCCGCACCCCCGAGCACTCCACGTCGCTGCGCGGATCCCTCCAGGGCCTCGGTGCCGGCGACAACGTCGTCATCGTCGGCGCGGGCATCCTCGGACTCGAGGCCGCGGCCGCCGCGTCCTCCCTCACCGAGGCCAGCGTCACCGTGCTGGAGGCGCAGGACGATATCTGCCGGCGCATCCTGCCCGCCGCCGCGGCCAGCTGGCTGCGGCAGCGCCACACCGAGCACGGCATCGACATCCGCTGCGGTCTGAGCGACGCGCAGATCGACGCCGCGGTCAGCGAACTCGACCCGGCCGTCATGGTCGTCTCCGTCGGTCTCGACCGCGACATCTCCCTGGCCCGCTCGGCCGGGCTGGAGGTCGGACGCGGCATCGTCACCGACGAGTTCGGCCGCACCTCCACCCCCGGCGTCTGGGCCGCGGGTGACTGCGTGGAGATCCGTGCCGAAGACGGAACCGTCAACCTCCCGGAGGACGAGGGGTCCGCCCGTCTGCTCGGCGGCATCGTCGGCGCCGCACTGGCAGGTAAGGACGCCGAGTCCTTCCTGCTCTCCCCTCCCAAGGGGTGGTCGCGCCAGTACGGTCTGATGCTCAACCTCGCCGGCGCCACCGGCCGACCGGTGCAGAGCGGCCAGCCCGGTCCGTCCGACACCCCGGCGGACCACGAGCTCGTCCTGCTCAACGAGGACGAGGAGCTCGTGGTGTTCAGCCTCGTCTCCCGCTCCGGCGGCGAGTCCGTGGTCTCCGGTGTCACCACCGTGGGCCGCAGCCCGGTCGTGCGCAAGGCGAAGAACGCCCTGGGCATGACCCTGCACGAGGTCGAGGCGGAGTTCTTCACCGACGGGGCGCTCATCTCCTCGGCGACCTGAGTGCCGCCCGCACGGGCCCACCGTGACCCTCCGTCCTCAACGCCCGGCCACCCCACGCGGGGGCCGGGCGTTAGGCTTGTCGGCATGCACCAGGGATCACGCACCGCCCGCACAACCGTCGCCGACCGGTGGACCGTCACCACGACCACCGGGAGGATCCGGGGCCACGCCGTGAACCACGGCGTGGCCTTCCGCGGCATCCCCTACGCCGAACCTCCCGTCGGCGACCTGCGCTTCCGCCGTGCACGACCGAAGACCCCGTGGGACGGGACCTTCGTCGCCGACCGTCCCGGCGAGTACTGCAGCCAGTGGCGCGACTCTCGCCACGGGTGGATCGGCTCCGAGGACTGCCTCTGGCTCAACATCGTCGTCCCGCGCGACGCACCCCGCGACGGTGACTCGCAGCGTCCTGTCGTGGTCTACCTGCACGGCGGCTCGAACATCCACGGATCCGCCCGCGAGCCGCTGCTGTCCGGCGAGTACTTCGCCAACGCCACCGACGCGGTGTACGTGGCGGTGAACTACCGCCTGGGCGTGCTCGGCCAACTTGCCCTGGGCCACGCCGATGGCCTCAACACCGACCGTTTCGAGACCAACGCCGGGCTGTCCGACATCATCACCGCCGTCGAGTGGGTCCACGCCAACGCCCACGCGTTCGGCGGCGACCCGTCACGGATCACCGTGATGGGCGAGTCCAGCGGTGGCGCGATGGTGACCGCGCTGAGCGCGTCACCACGGATGGACGGTCTGGTCGCCGGCTTCATCGCCCAGTCCCCCGCCGGCGCGATGGTGCACTCCCCCGCCCAGGCCGGGCAGCTCTCGGACGGGGCGCTGGAACTGCTCGCCGCCCGGACCGACGCCACCCCGTTGGACGCCGACCACCGCGACCTCGCCTGGTTGACGGAGAAGCTCAACGCCGCGTCCTGGGGTGCCGCCGGGATCGCCGGTGCCTTCGCCCCGGTCATCGACGACCTGCTGCCGCGCCACCCCCTGGAACCCGGCGCACAGCTGGACGTGCCGCTGCTCGTCGGCACGAACCTCGACGAGTACGTGCTGATGCGCTGGAACCGGGTATCGCGCAGGACGCTGCAGGGCCAGACCCGCGACTTCGCCGGCCTCATCGACGATGAGCATGGGCCGGACGTGCTGTCCACGTTCTACTCCGGCGGGCGGCGGCGCGGGGATGCCGGACGCTTCGTCGGCGACGCCTTGTTCACCGCCCCCTCCATGCGGCTGGCCGACCAGCACCCGTCCGGGCGCGCCTGGATGTACCGGCTGGACCTGACCACACCGTCGTTGAACATCTCCGGCATCGGGGCCACGCACGCCCTGGACCTGCCGATCCTCTTCGGACGCTACGACTCCGGACGCGGCCCGGGTGCCCTGGCCCTGGGTGGGCGCGACCGGATGTCGGCGACGACGGCGGTGATGCAGCAGCGCTGGCGTGAGTTCATCCACCGGGGTGACCCGGGCTGGACCCCCTACCGGGACGGTTTCGCCACCCAGGTCTTCGACGCCGGCGAGCAGACCGTCGACGATCCGGTACCGGAGCTGCGTGAGGCGTGGTCGCGGGTCCGGCTCACCGGGTAGCGGCTGTTCTACTTCCCCTGTGCCACTGCCCCTTTTCCCCTTCCCCCTGTGACACCTTGAGCCCTCAGGTCGCTAATCGGGGTGATCAGCGACCTGAGGGCTCAAGGTGCGGTGCGTGCGGTGCGTGCGGTGCGTGCAGTGCGCGTGGAGCGCGCAGTGGGAGTAGCGCGTGCCTATCGGTCAGCCGCGCACGGTGGAACCGGTGAGATCAGAGGCCTCAGAATCTTCAGTGGCCTCGGTGCTCTCAGTGCTCTCAGCGCCTTCAGCGTCCTCCGGCAGGTGCGCACGGTGGCTGTCTTCGCCGGCGGAGGCCTCGAACCCACCTTCCTGTGCGGCGTCCCAGATGTCCTTGTCCCAGATGCCGGACCGCTTGGCCACCACGGTGGCCGCCAGGGACTGGCCGGTGACGTTGACCGCGGTACGGCCCATGTCGATGATCGGCTCGATGGCCAGCAGCAGACCCACACCGGCGAGCGGCAGGCCCAGCGTGGACAGAGTCAGGGTCAGCATCACGGTCGCGCCGGTGGTGCCGGCGGTCGCAGCCGAACCGATCACGGACACGAAGATGATCAGCAGGTAGTCGGTGAAGCCGAGGTCGATGCCGTAGAACTGGGCGACGAACAGGGCGGCGATGGCCGGGTAGACCGCGGCGCAACCGTCCATCTTCGTCGTCGCACCCAGCGGCACGGCGAAGGAGGCGTACTCGGTGGGCACACCCATGGAGCGTTCGGTGACTCGCTGCGTCACCGGCATCACGCCCATCGAGGAGCGGGTAATGAAGCCCAGGGAAGTAACCGGCCACACGCGGCGGTAGAAACCGACCACGGGCAGTCCGTTGAACGCGAGCACCGCGGGGTAGATGACCAGCATCACGAGCGCCAGGCCGATGTAGATGGCCAGGACGAACTTGCCGAGGGAACCCAGGGCATCCCACCCGTAGTCGGAGACAGCGTGGCCGATCAGGGCACCGGTGCCGATCGGGGCCAGGCGGATGATCCACCACAGCACCTTCTGCACCACGGTGAGCAGGGACTCGGTGACCGCCAGGAACGGTTCAGCGGACTTGCCCGCCTTCACCGCGGCCACGCCCAGCACGATGGAGATGACCAGAAGCTGCAGCACATTGAAGCTCAGCCCGATGTCTCCGTCCGAGTTGGCGGAGGCCGCCAGGCCGAGGATGTTGTCCGGGACGATGGACTCGAGGAATCCGAGCCACGAACCGGAGCTGGACGGTTCGGCGGCGCTGGTCGCGTCCACCGAGGTGCCCTCGCCCGGCTTCATCACCAGGCCGACGCCGAGGCCGACAAGCACGGAGAAGAAGGCGGTAATGGCGAACCAGATCAGGGTGCTCACCGCCAGACGTGCGGCGTTGGCAACCTTGCGTAGATTCGCCACCGAGGTGATCACCGCGGCGATGATCAGCGGCGGAATCATCAGCTTCAGCAGGCTAACGTAGGTGGAGCCGACCTCGTTGAGGAGGGTGCCGAGCCAGCTCTGATCGTCTTCGGGGAGGTCAGCACCCTGGGCGCGGGCGATGAAGCCGAGGATGAGGCCGATGACGAGACCGGCGATAACCTGGGCGCCGAACCCGGTGAGCCAGCCTGGGATGCGGCTGCTCCGTTGGTCGTGTGTAGTCGACATGCGCGTGTTCCTGATTCTCTTCGCTGCACGGGTTACGGACAGACTCATCTGTCTATTCTTGGTGTCCATACTCTAACGCCACAGGCCCCCGATTCCATTCCCGGGTGGGTCCGGGCGGCGTCCCTGACCGTTGGCTGGCAGTCGTGTCCGGAGTCCATGTCGATCCGTCCACAGCCGCCCGTTGAGCTCGCGGGGCATGCCACGGGCGGTATAACGTTGATCCGTAATGAGCCTGACCACCACACGATTCACCCCATCCGCGCTGTTCCGCCGGCGTTCCACCACCACCGCCGGCACCGCCGCCGGTGCCGCCACCGCGACCACCGCCGCCCCGTCGCGAGGAGTCCACACGCGGGACGTCCTCAACGTCCTGGCGGTCGTCACCGCACTGGCCGTGATCAACGTCACCGCGCACTTCTCCCAACTCGCCGCCGTCGCCACCACCGTGCCGGTGGGCGTGGCGATCCTGTTGGTCATCGCGCGTGCGAACGGGATGACCTGGCGGGACCTCGGATTAGGACGCCACACCCACGGCAAGGGCCTGTTGTACGGTCTCGGCGCGGCCGGCCTGGTGGTGCTGGCCGTCGGCATCGGCCTGGCGATGCCGTTCACCAGGGAGTTCTTCTTCAACGAGTCCTATGCGAGCCTGCGTACCGCGCTGATCGCCGCTTTGGTGATCATCCCGCTGCAGACCGTCCTTCCCGAGGAGCTGGCGTTCCGCGGAGTGCTGCACGGCACGCTGGCGCGCATGGGCGGCACGAAACTGGTGTTCTTCGGTAGTTCGCTGCTGTTCGGCCTGTGGCACATCGCCAGCTCACTGAACCTGACGGCCAGCAATGCGGGCCTGACCGCCTTCCTGGGATCCGGGACGGCAGCACAGTGGTTGGGTGTGGGCGCCGCCGTTGTCGCCACCGCGGGGGCCGGTGCCGGACTGACCTGGCTGCGCCACCACACCGGAAGCGTGATCGCCCCGATCGGCCTGCACTGGGCCCTCAACGCGGTCGGCGCGCTCGCCGCAGCCGCGGCCTGGCAGCTGCTCTAACCTGCGCCGATACGAGGTTCACTCGCAGGCGATGCCGTCGTTGTCGCCGTCCATCTGCGGCCGGTAGCCCGGCTGCCCACGGTAGAGCGGAGCCGCTCCGGCCGCACGTGCCGCGGTGCAGTTCTGGTAGTACACCTCGCCGCCGGCCTCCCCCGCCGGCTCGGCGGCGGGGGCCTGCTCAGCGGCAGGAGCCGGTGCCTGCTCAGGAGCCTCCTCGACCGGGGCGAGCCCGGCGGAACCGTCCGAGTCGCAGTTACCGAGTTCCCGGGCGATCGCGTCATGCTCGGCGGCGGTCACCCACAACGCGTACTTCGCCTTGACCTGCACCTGGGTTGCCACGTAACTGCAGCGGAAGGCGCGGTTCGCCGGCAGCCAGGTTGCGGCGTCCCCGTCGCCCTTCTGCATATTCGCCGGACCGTCGACCGCCAGCAGGTTGAGATGGTCGTTGGCGAACTCCTCACGACGATCCGCCGACAGCTGCTGCGCACCCTTCTGCCACGCGTCCGACAGGGCCACAACATGGTCGATGTGCACCGCGGTACTCGTGTCCTGACCACGCAGGAAGTCGATCGTGGTCGCCGTGTACGGGTCGTCCAGGGTGCCGGTCAGCACCGTGCACGGGCCTTCCCGGTCAATGTCGGTCATGTCGCGGGCGAGGACGTCATTACGCTGGTCACAGCCGTTGCGGTCGGTGTCCTTCCACCGCTGGCCGAACTCGTCACGGCTGTAACCCGTCTTCGGAGCCCGCCCCTTGACCTCCAGGGTGCCGAGCATGTCGACCATGTCCTGCACGGCAGGTTCGCCGGACGCAGCGTCGGCTCCGTCGCCGGCGTCTTCGGTCGCGGCCGCGTCCGTCGTCGGCTCCGGGGAGGACGCTTCGGACGCCGCGCTGGACGCCGCCGCCGGCGCGGACGAGGCGGAAGGCGCGGCGGTCGTGGCGTCCTGCGTGGTGCCGGCGCAGCCGGCGAGGAGCAGTGCGGTGGCGGTGACGGCGGCGAGTACGGACGCCCGGCCGGTGAAGCTCATGTGACCCCTGAGTCTGATGTGGTCGTTGCCACTCACATACTAAGGGGATAACTCACACGGGTGTTACTCAGGCTCGTGGGCGGCAGCGCCAGGCGGCCACCAGCAGCAGCACGAAACACACGATCCCGGCGATACCCTGCACGTTGCTCAGCAACCAGTTGCCCTCGAACGCCCGGTAGTACGGCTCCACCGTGGCGTCCACGCTCACGTCGTTGCGGGGCAGCACATTCGCCGCGAGCAGCACGAACACCCCAACCAGGGTCACCCAGTCGCGCGAGGCACCCTCACGGCCCAGCACCAAGGCGACCAGCAACCCCACCGCCACGATGATGCCCGACCAGTGGTGCGTGACCGCCACCGGCGCGGAGATGCTGACCGCCAGCACCATCAGCAGCAGCACCGACACCGGACGTCCCGCCCGGCCCAACTGCCAGGCACCCCAGCCCGCCAGCACCGCGATGACCAGCAGCCCGGGCAGCATGATCGTCTGCGCCAGGTCGCCGTCCACCCCGGCCCGGGAGATCAGCCCGGTCAACGCCTGGTTCGCCTCATAGTCCGGCGGGCCGCCGCGGTCGCCGTTGAAGAACTCCTCCGTCCAGTAGAACAGCGACTCCGCCGGACGCATCGCCCAGCCAAGCGCCACCGTGACGAAGAATGCCCCAGCCGAACGAGCCAGGTCGCCCCAGCGTCGCGACACGAGGAAGACCAGCGCATATGCCGCCGGGGTGATCTTGATGCCCGCGGCCAAACCCACCCCGGCACCACGCAACCACCGCGGCGTGTAGCCCAGCAGGTCCGCGGTGACCAGCAGCACGAGGAACACGTTGATCTGCCCGTACATCAGGTGCGTCTGCAACGGCTCCAGGCACAATGCGAAGCCCAACATTGGCAGCGCCACCAGCATCGGACGCCACAGGCGCAGCCGATCGGCGACCATCGCGAGCACACCCCAGGAGGCCAGCAGGCTCGTCGCCGTCCACAATGCCTCCATGAGGTTCTCGTCGAACCAGGTCAGCGGCACGAACAAGGCGGCCGCGAGCGGCGGGTAGATGAAGGCGAACCCGCTGCGGGAGTCGAAGTCCTCGCCGTAGAGCCCGCCGCCCTCGACGACGGCCCTGCCGGCGTCGCGGAATACGCCGACGTCCAGCAGGTAACTCGAACTGACGTGCCCGATGATGCCCACCAACTGCCACACCAGCAGGACGACGCCCACCGCCGCGGCCGCGACGGCGACGGTGCGTCCTGCGGTGGTACGGGGCGTCCTGCGTGGCGTCCTGCGTGGCGTCCTGCGCGGTGGCTTGTCCGGCACCGTCCCCGGGTCACTGGTGGGCTCGGGGCGCGACGGTGCGGCAGGGGTCATGGCAGGCGGTCTCTTCCGTACGGGGCTCAGTTGATCAGCGCAGGTGGTCAGGTCGGGGAACAAGCGTAGGGGACGGCGCTGGACACACCACTCCCGCACACTGTGAAACCGCTGTCAGCCCTTGGGGGCCGACAGCGGTTTCAGGAGAAAACGCGACAGAGAACTCGCGACAGGGAACTACGGGGAAACTAGGCTCCGCCGGAGATGTTGCCGCTGCCGTCCTCCAGGTGTGCCCGGATGAACCACTGGAACTTCTCCATCTCGCGCACCTGGCCCACGATGAGGTCCTCGGTGACGGGATCGAGCTGATCCACGGCGGAGTCGGCCTCGCGGGTGTCCACGATGACCTTGTCGTAGATCTCGTTCAGCGCGCTGAGGTGCTGCTGCACAGTTCCCTTATTGATCGGGTACTGCAGCGGGTCACGGCCCGGCGCGTGCGAATCAGGGGTGCCGACCGGCTCGCCACCGAGGGCGGCGATGCGCTCGGCTACGTCGTCCGCATCGCCACGGACACGGTCGACCTCGGGGTCGAGCATCTCGTGGACACCGATGAACGTCGGACCAACGACGTTCCAGTGTGCGTGCTTGAGGATCAGGTGCAGGTCGTTGTACGCGGTAAGGCGCTCCTGCAGGATGTCGATGACCTGCTTGGCGTCGCCCTCGGACAGGCCCGGAACAGTGAAGTTACTCATGATGTGAATCTCTCCTTTCACCACCTCAGAGTACGCCCGGACTGCCGAGGCCGCCATGTTCACATAATCGTTCTCGTGCACCCCCAACGGAATGTAGTGTTACGGATATTATGACTTCTCGAAAGAATCCCTCCCGCGCCCGACAGCTCGTCCGCAAGGCCCAGGGGCAGGTCATGAAGCGTGTGTTCTCCGGCCCTCAGTCCTTCGAACGCTCGCTGGACGTATGGCCGCCGCTCGCCGGTGCCGGTGTGAAGGTCCGCGGCGTCGCCGATGACTGGTCACACGGCACCGTGGTCCTGCGACTCGGCCCGTTGAACCGAAACATGCACGGCGCGGCGTTCGGCGGCACCCTGTTCGCCATGACCGACATCCTCTTCGGCACCTTGGTGATGAAGCGGCTCGGCTCCGACTACGAGGCCTGGACCCGAACCGGCAGCTTCCAGTACCTGAACCCGGGGCGCAATGGTGCCAAACTCATCGTCGATGCGGACGATGAGATGATCGACGACATCATCGCCAAGGTCGAGCAGCACGGCTACTACAACGTGGCGTTCACCTCCACGATCCACAATCCGGACGGCACCGTGGTCGGTATCGGCCAGCAGGACCTGCACGTGCGCCCCCGCAAGGGGCGCGAGGCGCAGCGTCCCACCGCGCAGGACGGCTCGACGACCGCGCGCGCCGTCGAGGAGTCCGCCCCGCCGCTGGAGCCACGCGGCATCACCTTGGCATCGCTGGTCACCGCCCTGGCGTGGCGGGCATGGGGCAGCGAGGACGATGCGTCCGACCGTGGCGGGCAGCTCAACTCCGCGCTCAGCCATTCCCGTCGGATCCCCGAGCCCGAGGACCAGGCACGCTACGTGGCGGCCGAGGCGCTGAAGACCGGCGCGCTGACCCGCGAGCAGATCCTGGAACTGCACATCCCCGAACGACTGCTGCCGGTGTTGCCGGTGCTGCCGGAAGGGAGCGAAGGATGAGCGCGCCCACCCCTCCCCACTCACCGCACTCCCCGCCCGAGCGGGCTGAGCAGGCCGAGCGGGCAGAGCGGGCTCAGCGCGGCACCGGCCGGCGACGGTCCCTCCCCGTGCGGGTCTACCGCTCCGTGGAGAGCTACATCACCCGCTACGTGTTCTCCACCCCACGCGGGATGGAGCAGGTCACGCGCCTGTGGCCGCCGCTGGCGGGCTCCGGCATCCGGCTGCGCAATATCGCCAAAGACTGGTCCCACGGCGAGGTCGTCCTGCGGCTGAGTCCGATGACCCGCACCCCGAACAACGCCGCCTTCGGCGGCACCCTGTTCGCCATGACCGACATCCTCTTCGGCACCCTGGTGATGCGTCGCCTGGGCTCCGACTACGAGGCGTGGACGCGCACCGGCACCTTCCAGTTCCTCAATCCGGGGCAGAACGGCGCATTGCTGCAGGTCGAGGTCGACGACGACATGGTCGAGATGATCCGCCAGCGGGTGCGTGACGACGGCTACCTCAACGTGGCCTATACCTCGGTGATCCGTAACCCCGACGGCACCGTGGTGGGCATCGGCCAGCAGGACCTGCACGTACGCCCCCGCAAGGGACGTGAGGCCAGCCGCGAATTCGCCACCGACGGATCCTCCACACCGCGTTCGTCCGACGAGTCTGCCCCGCCGTACGACCCGACGGGCATCACCCTGGCCTCCCTTGTCACCGCCGTGGCCTGGAAGGCCTGGGGCGGTCCGGAGGACCGGGCCAGCGGCGACGGCCGGCTGAACTCCGTGCTCAGCCATGCCCGACGCATCCCGGTACCGGAGGACCGCGCGCGCTACGTGTGCGCCGAGGTCCTCGCCGATGGTGCGATGACCCGCGACGAGGTCATCGGCATGCGCATCCCGGAGAAGCTGCTGCCGTAGCAGGCGCCGTCGTGTCCGCTTAGGACGCGGCGTCCTGCCCCTGCCCTGCCTCGCGCGGCAGGACGAACGCCAGGATCTCCGGCAGCGTCACGACCCGCGGCAGCAGGGTGCTTGTAGCACCAGAGCCGCTCACGCCCACGAGCTGCTCGCTGGCCTCACGCATCCGGCGGAACGCCTCGTACACCGGCATCGACGCCGGCAGCACCAGCAGGTCCCGGGCCAACGGGGCGGCCGGGGCCGTGCGTGCCTCCGGCAGGGTGTCGCGCACATGCAGCACCGACGTCGACGCACCGTCCGGCCCTTCCAGCAGGACGCGCATCTGCGCGGTGCGGCGGGCAGCGTCCTGCACCTCCCCGACCGTCGCCGCGGCCGTCAAATGCGGGACCTCCGTGCCCGGCAACTCGCCGAGAGTGCGTTGCTGCAGGTCCAGGGCGCCGGCGATCTGGGACTGGAACTCGGCCTCCAGCGCACCCTCCTCGGCGGAGTGTTCCACGAGGTGGCGCAGGGTGGCGGCGTCGTGCCCGGCGGCGGCCGCCCGGTCGACGGGCTCCACACCCGACAACTTCACCAGCCGGTTGGCCACCCGGTTCATCCACAGCAGCAGCGGTCGCAGCACCCACGCCAGCGCCCTCGCCGGCACGGACACCAGACGGGCGGCGCGCTCCGGGAAGGCGATCGCCCAGGACTTCGGTGCCATCTCGCCGATGACCAGGTGCAGGAACGTCACCACCAGCAGGGCCAGGACGAAGGACACGGTGTACGCCGCACCGTCCGGAATGCCCCAGGCGGTGAACAGAGGATTCAACCAGGACGACACCGCCGGCTTCGTCACCGCGCCGAGGGCGAAGGTGCAGGCGGTGATGCCGAGCTGCGCGGCGGCGAGCATCACGGTCAATTCGTTCACGCCGCGCAGGGCGGCGCGGGCGGTGAGGCTCCCGTCGGCGGTTTCCTCCAACCGGTGACGTCGCACGCCCAGCAGGGCGAACTCGATCATCACGAAAAAGGCACTGCCGACGAGCAGCAGCAGGGTCACCAGGACCACGGTGAGATCACTCATCGTCGCTCACCTCCAGGTGGACGAGCAGTTCGGTGGGGACGTGATTGCCGACCTCGGTCACCTCGGCGACCAGGACGCGGTCCTGCGGGCGGTCGTCGACGACCTCCCGCGGGTCGCGCGGCAGGGCGACGGGCACGATCTCGCCGACCTCCGGCAGAGAACCGAGCTCATCGATGACCAGGCCGGCGAGGGTTTCGTACTCGCCGTCGGGCAATCGCACATCGAGCACACGCGACACCTCGTCGAGGTGCTCGTCGCCGGCGATGCGCCAGCGCTGCACGCCGTCGGAGGTGGTCTCCTCCGCACTGATGTGGTGCTCGGGGGCGTCGTGCTCGTCGGTGAGTTCCCCGACGAGTTCCTCGGCCAGGTCCTCGGCGGTGAGCACACCGGACACCCCGCCGTACTCGTCGACCACGCAGGCCAGCCGGTTGTCGGACTCCTGAAGTTCCACCAGAGCATCCGGCAGCGCCATCACCTCGGGCAGCACCACGGGCTCACGCACCAGCGATTCCACCGTAGTGGACGGGTCGAGGTCAGGATCGAGGACGTCGTCCAGGTGCAGCACACCGTAGAGATGTTCCTCCTCTTCATGGGACTCCTCGTCCTCCACCGCGCCGAGCACCGGGTAGCGGGTGTGTCCGCCGGCCATGCGCACGCGTGCCTCGGCCACCGTGGTGCCTGGGTCCATCTCCCCCAGCCGCGCCCGGGGCACCATCGCGTGCTCCACGGTGCGCTCCGGGAAGTCGAGGATGCGGTCGATGAGCATCGACAACTCCCGCGGCAGGTCACCGGAGGCACGCGAGTCGGCGACGATGCGTCCCAGGTCCTTGCGGTCGGCGGTGGAGTCCACGTCCTCCACCGGGGTCACGCCCACCAGTCGCAGCAAGGCGTTGCTGGACCAGTCGAAGAAGGCGATGAGCCAACCGAAGAGAAACAGGTAGGCCTGCGTGGACCGGGCCAGCGCACGGGCCAGCGGCTCCGGGGCGGCGATGGCGAGGTTCTTCGGGTAGAGCTCGGCGAAGATCATCTGCACCACCGTGGCCACCACCAGCGTCACCGTGGCGGCCACGGCGGCGGTGCCGACCCCGCCAAGGATCTCCCCGATAGACCCGCCGATCATCGGTTCGGCCAGTTCACCAACGAGCAGGCCGGTGACGGTGATGCCCAGCTGCGCGCCGGAGAGCATGAAACTCGTCCTGCGGGTGACGGCCAGGGCACGTCCGGCCGCAGCATCCCCGTCGGCGGCGAGAGCGCGCAGGCGCGCCCGGTCCACCGACATATAGGCGAATTCCTGCGCCACGAAATAGGCGTTGGCGACGATGAGGGCCAGGATGACGACGATGCCGAGCAGCAGCGTCAGCAGCGGGCTCACCGGTCACCCCCTAAGGCCGGTGCGCTCCCTGCGCGGGGCGGGTGACTGTGGCTGTTCCTGCAGCTTGTGCCACCCTTAGTACTCGGACACGGACCATCGTCCATGGTGGACGCTCAACTCCTTCATGCGGTGAATGTAAGTGATACGCAGGATACACGATCACAGGTACCCTCGGCCCCCATGACTACCGCAGAGTTCCCCGACGTTTACCGGGCCGCCGACGACCGCTACGCCACCATGCCTTACCGCCGCTCGGGCACCTCCGGGCTACAGCTGCCGGCGATCACCCTGGGCCTGTGGCACAACTTCGGCGACGACCGGCCGCTGGACACCCAGCGGGCAATCCTGCGCCGCGCCTTCGACCGCGGCGTGACCCACTTCGACCTGGCGAATAACTACGGTCCGCCGCCCGGTGCGGCGGAGGAGAACGTAGGACGGCTCCTGGCGTCCGACTTCCGCCCGTACCGCGATGAACTCGTGATCAGTTCGAAAGCGGGCTGGCGGATGCAGGACGGCCCGTACGGCTTCGGCGGCTCACGAAAATACCTCGTGGCCAGCTGCGATGCCTCGCTGCGCAGGCTCGGCCTGGACTACGTGGACATCTTCTACCACCACCGGCCCGACCCGCAGACCCCCGTGGAAGAGACCGTGGCCGCCCTCGACCATCTCGTGCGCAGCGGGCGCGCCCTGTACGTGGGCATCAGCTCCTACTCCCCCGAACTGACCCGCCGCGCGACCGTGGTCGCGCAGGATTTGGGCACCCCACTGACGATCCACCAGCCTTCGTACTCCATGTTCAACCGGTGGGTGGAGGACGGCCTGCTCGCCGCCTGCGCCGACGAGGGCCTTGGCGTGATCGCCTTCTCCGCCCTGGCGCAGGGGCTGCTCACCGGCAAATACCTGGACGGCGTGCCGGAGGGGTCGCGGCTGGGCGCGGGGAAGATGTCGGAATCCTTCCTCACCGACGAGACCGTCGAGGCGGTCCGAGCGCTGAACACCATTGCCGAGGCGCGAGGTCAGAGCCTGGCGCAGATGGCGATCGCGTGGGTGCTGCGCCGCCCAGAGGTCACGAGCGCCCTGATTGGCGCGTCCTCGGTGGCCCAGTTGGACGACTCGCTGGACGCCCTCGACAACCTGGACTTCACCGACGCCGAGCTCGCCGAGATCGACCGGTGGGCCGTGGACCGCGGCATCAACCAGTGGGCCGGCGCCACCGAATCGACGGGGTCGACGGCGTAACCCGCGACCGAGTTAGGACGCGGCGAAGGCGGCGACCACCGCATCATCGAAGGCGGGCAGGTCAGCCGGGGTGCGCGAGGACACGATGGTGCCGGCACCCTCGGGTCCCTCGCAGGTGTGCGCCTCCTCGTCGACCCAGGTAGCACCGGCGTTGACGAGATCGGTGCGCAGGCTCGGGTAGGAGGTCAGCGTCCTGCCCTTTAGCACGTCGGCGTCGGTAAGGATCCAGGCTCCGTGACAGATCACGCCGAGCGGCTTGCCGCCGGTCACGACCGCGCGCACGAGCTCGACCGCGTCGGCGTCGAGACGAAGCGCATCGGCGTTGGACGTCCCGCCGGGCAGCAGGACGGCGTCCACCGTGGCGGCGTCAACGTCGGCGGTGCGGGCGTCCGCCGGAACCTCCGTGCCCTTCTTGCCGGTGATCGCCTTACCGCCGGGCGTGGCGATGACGACATCGGCCCCAGCGTCCAAGACTGCATCGCGCGGGGAGGTCAGTTCGGAGTCCTCGAACCCGTCGGTGGCGAGGACCACGACGGTGCGGCCGGTGAGCTTCTTCTGGTCGGACATGGGTGGGGTACCTCCTTGACGAGAGTCGTTCTCTGGCACCCACCTACGTTACGCGCGTGGATCAGAACAGGCCGTTCGGGTTCTCGTCGTAGGACCACAGCAGGTTCTTGGTCTGCTGGTAGTGGTCCAGCATCATCAGGTGCGTCTCGCGCCCGATGCCGGACTTCTTGTAGCCACCGAAGGCCGCGTGTGCCGGGTAGGAGTGGTAGTTGTTCACCCACACTCGGCCGGACTCGATGGCGCGGCCCGCCTGGTAGGCGGTGCGGCCGTCGCGGGCCCACACGCCGGCGCCGAGACCGTAGTCGGTGTCGTTGGCGATCTGGATGGCCTCGTCGAAGTCCTTGAAGGTGGTGACGGCGAGGACCGGGCCGAAGATCTCCTCCTGGAAGCAACGCATGTTGTTATTGCCCTTGAGGATCGTGGGCTCCACGTAGAGGCCGTTCTCCAGGCCGTCGACCGTGCGCACACCGCCGCCGATGAGAACCTCCGCGCCCTCCTCGGGACCGGACTTCAGGTAGCTGGTGATCTTGTCCATCTGCTCCAGCGAGGCCTGCGCGCCGATCATCGTGGCAGGGTCCAGCGGGTTG
Organism: Corynebacterium sp. AOP40-9SA-29; assembly: GCF_052377405.1. Classification (NCBI taxonomy): domain Bacteria; kingdom Bacillati; phylum Actinomycetota; class Actinomycetes; order Mycobacteriales; family Corynebacteriaceae; genus Corynebacterium; species Corynebacterium sp. AOP40-9SA-29. The sequence continues at coordinate 672,626 of NZ_JBQSWR010000001.1, forward strand.
CCGGCCTTGATCGAGCGGACGCGCTCGACGGCGAGGTCGAGGAACTCGTCGGCAATGTCCTCCTGGATCAGCGCACGCGAGGGGCAGGTGCACACCTCACCCTGGTTCAGGGCGAACATGGCCAGGCCCTCGAGGGTCTTCTCCCGGAAGGAGTCGTCGGCATCCATGATGTCGCCGAAGAAGACGTTCGGGGACTTACCGCCGAGCTCCAGGGTCACCGGGATGAGCTTGTCGGCGACTGCCTTGTTGATGATCTTGCCGACCTCGGTGGAGCCGGTGAAGGCGATCTTGGCGATGCGGTCATTCTGCGTCAGCGCCGCACCAGCCTCCTCGCCGAGACCGTTGACGATGTTGAGCACCCCATCCGGCAGAATGTCGGAGATCAGCTCGGCGACCAGCAGGATCGATGCCGGGGTCTGCTCGGCGGGCTTGAGCACGATGGCGTTGCCCGCGGCGAGGGCGGGACAGATCTTCCACGCGGCCATGAGGATCGGGAAGTTCCAGGGGATGATCTGGCCGACCACGCCGAGCGGCTCGTGGAAGTGGTAGGCCACGGTGTTCTCGTCGATCTGCGAGAGCGAGCCCTCCTGGGCACGCAGCGCACCGGCGTAGTAGCGGAAGTGGTCGACGGCGAGCGGGAGGTCCGCGGCGAGCGTCTCACGCACGGACTTGCCGTTGTCCCAGGTCTCGGCGACGGCGAGCATCTCGAGGTTTTCCTCGATGACGTCGGCGATCTTCAGCAGGACGCGGGAGCGATCCTGCACACTGGTCTTACCCCAGGCGGGCGCGGCGGCGTGGGCGGCGTCCACCGCCTTATCGATGTCAGCGGCCTGAGAGCGTGCGACCTCGGTGAACACCTTGCCGTCGACCGGGCTGATGTTCTCGATGTACTGCCCGTCGACGGGGGCGACCCACTGGCCGCCGATGAAGTTCTCGTACCGGGGCTTGAAGGAGACGAGCGAGCCCTCGGTACCCGGGGCGGCGTAAGCGTTGCTGGCGGTGGCTGTGGTGGTCATGGTGCGATGCCTCCCAATGCAGGGGTCGTCTGGTTGGTTCTCGTGCCACGACCAACCTAGCGCCTCCACCGCGTGAGGGCGACCACTATTTTTTTATAATGTGGCCTGAGTCACCTCAATCACTTCGCGACGCGACGGCGGCGCAGGAGGCCGTCGACGCCGTAGCGACCTCCCGTGACTGCGCCGACCAGCGCCGCGCCCGCGGCGAGCACGAGGACGAGCTCGTAGCCGCCGTCCGACACGAAGATCGTGCCCGCCTCACTGTGGGCGTACCAGAACGCGCCGGCCATGTCGGCGACGACGAGGACGGCGACCAGCGGCGTCAGCAGGCCGACGATCAGCAGGACGCCGCCGACGAGCTCCACGGCCGCGGCAAAGACCGCCGCCGCGGTCGCCGCGGGCACGCCCATGGACTCGAAGCCCTGGGCGGTGGCGTCGATACCGTTGGTGACGAACTTCTGCCAGCCATGGGCGAAGAGGGTAACGCCCAGCGCAATGCGGGCGAGCAGGATAACGACGTTGCTAATAACGCTCGTGGAAGCGGTGGAGACGGTGGACATGAGGGAACCTCGCTACCGGTTGGAGAAGTGATTGACGTGTCCACAATAACGGAGATGGTTGACGTGTCAACCTTTTCGTGATGTGCGCCTCACAACCGCCCTGCGCGCACCGCCACCGGCCACGACACCTGACGCGGCCGACCGTTGTCGCCCCAGATGTCCACCAGGTCCGAAGCGAAGTTCTGGAACAGGTCCGAGCGCCCCTGCTGCTCCGCCTTACGCACCGCCGACCACGTGCCCACGTACCCCAGGAACGCCTCCCGGTCCAGGTCGGCGTCGATGCTGAGCTCCGGGACGTCCAGCTCCTCGAAGGGGAACGGCATCGTGCGGTACCCCTCGTCGACGTAGCGACGCTCCGGATCCCAGTACGGACCGATCTCGTCGTAGTAGAACCGGCCGAACCGCTCCTGCACGTCCGCATCCGAAATCCGCAGCACCCCGTAACTCACCAGCGCGATCAACGCGCCCTCCCGGCCGATACGCCGGGCCTCGGCGTAGAAGTCGGGCAGCGTGAACCAGTGCGCCGCCTGCGCCGCGGTGACCAAGTCCGCCGAGCCGTCCTCCACCGGCAGTTTCTCCGCCGACGCCACCCCGTAGGCAATGTTCGGGTGCTCCGTGGCCGAGGCCAGCTGCGACTCGCTGGGGTCGAACGCCAGCACCCGGTCGAAGTAGTCCGCCAACTGCACCGACAACTGCCCGGTGCCGCAGCCCACGTCCACCGCCACGCCCGTGCCCGGCGTGTGCTCCGCCAGGAATCCCGAGACCTGCGTGGGGTAGGACGGCCGGAAGGACGCGTACTCCGCGCCGCCAGTGAACCAGTTGCTGCGGGGTGCTTCAGGGCTGTCGCCGGGGTTGTCGCTCATGACACACAAGGCTACCGCCGATGTCATACCGCCGAAGTCATACTCGAGACTGACGACCCCCGGCACACACCCCGGCATGCTCTAGGACGTGAAGAATCAGCAGAACCGCATCCTCGGGCTCGACATCGCCCGCGCCGTCGCCGTCGTCGGCATGAGCGTCGACCACTTCGGCCCCGCCTCCTGGGCCGCGTGGTTCGTCGGGTGGCCGTCCATCCTCTTCGCCTTCCTCTCCGGCATGTCCATGGCGCTGATGACCTCCCACGGCCTGGCATCCGGCGCGCCTGCCTCGCAGGTACGCCGACGCATCGCGATCCGCGGGGCGATCCTGCTGGTCATCGGCGTGCTACTGGCGTCCACCGGGCCCGACATGATCGTCGTGCTCGCCACGCTCGGGGCGTCCTTCCTGATCTGCACCGCACTGGTGACGCTGCGCGGCACCACCCTGCTCGCCCTCGGCGCCGGCGGCGCCATCGTCCTGCCGCAACTGTCGTACTGGCTTCGGGACGTCCTGCCCGCCGCAGGCGGCAGCGGCGGGGACGGCGGCGAGATCGAACTCGCCGTGGTCCCCCGCCTCGACCACCTCACCTCGCTGGACGGCATCGCCACCGCGCTACGCGCGCTACTGCTGGACGGCATGTACCCGGTGATCACCTGGCTACCCGTCATCGTGCTCGGCATGGGCGTGATGACCATGGGTGTGGACGGGATGCGGCGCGTGGTGTGGCTGGTCACCGGGCTCGTCGCCGCGCTCGGCTCGGCCGCGTTCACCTGGGTGATGGTCGCCCGTTTCGACGTGCAACCCCTGATCGTGGACCTCATGGGGGTGGACCTGCACGAACTCGCCGAGGCGTCCGACATCTCCGTGTTCGCCGCCTGGCGGATCTACGGCATGTCCATGGGCACCACCTCCTCCCCCGGTGAACTGCTGGTCGCCGGCGCGCACTCCGGCTCCACGCCGGACCTGCTGCTGAACACGGGCATCAGTCTGGTGGTCGTGACCCTGTGCCTGTGGCTCGGCGACCTGGCTGGACGGTGGCTGTTCCCCCTCGTCGCCCTGGGCTCCTGCGCCTTCACCGTGTACGTGGGCCAGGCGCTGGTGTCCGCCGGAATCAACCACTGGCTGCCGGACGTGGCGGACGAACCGGGCGTGTCCCTGGTGCCGCTGGCCTGCTACCTCGGCGTCTCGCTCGTATTCTGCGCGGTGTGGAAGCGCTTCTTCCGCCGCGGGCCGCTGGAACAGGCTATGTATAGCGCGTCGACCTGGGAACGGAGTTCCGTCCGATAGGATCCAGGACATGCAGCAGGAGTTCAGATGACCATCGCGCCCGCGCTCGTCATCGGCGTCATCATCTTCGGGGCCATACTTCTGGCGGTCGGGATGGTCGGCCTCATTCGCGACGGCAGACGCCTCGCGACACCGGTCTACGCGACCATGGGCCTCGGCCTGCTCGCCATCGGGGTGGGCATGCTATTCGCCAACCAGGGACACCCGGGGCCACTGATCGTCGTCGGCATCTCGACGATTGCGCTGTTCATCCTGGGCAACGTGGTCGGTTATCCGCTGCTGACGCTCTTTCTGCTGTACTCCGGCGCCACCGTGCTGCGGAAGGAGAGCCGCTCCCTGGGCAATGCACTGGCGCTGCTCGCCGGGCTCGCACTGCTGTTCCTCCCGACGACGCTGGGGATCCTCGCCCCGCCAGAAACCCCTCGCACCGACCCCGCCTATATGTTCCGCTACGCCACACACCTGTCGGTGCTCCTCGTCGTGTTCTACTTCGGCTTCGTCTTCGCCGCCTTCATCGCCGCCTCGTGGCTCTACCGGAGACGACGCATCCGTACCGCCCCGGAGGCCATCATCGTGCTCGGGTCCGGCCTCATCGACGGCAACGTCCCGCCGCTGCTAGCCGCCAGGCTGGACCGTGGACTGTCCGTCCAGCAGCAGTTCCACGGCGAGCCAGTGCTCATCCCCAGCGGCGGGCAGGGTGCGGACGAACCACGGCCCGAGGGCGAAGCGATGCGCGACTACTTGCTTGCGCAGGGTGCCAACCCCGCCGCAGTGACCGCGGAGACCGAGTCCCGCACCACCGAGGAGAACCTGCGCTTCTCCCGGAAAATGCTCTCCGACCCGTCCTCACCAGTGGTCGTCGCCACCAGCAGCTACCACGTATTCCGCGCCGCGCTCCTCACGAGGACGCTGGGGATGCGCGCGCACGTCGTCGGCGCGCCCACCGCCTGGTACTACTTCCCCAGCGCGGTGCTGCGCGAGTTCGTCGGGGTGATCCGCGACCGTCTCCGGTTCACCGTCCTCAGCATCGCCGTCCTTATTGTCTTCGCCATCGCTTTCACTCTGGTCATCGTGCCGGCGACGGCGCTCGGGATGGGTTAGGGGTTCCCACGCTCCTCCCCGCGTCCCTCCCCGCGCCCCGTGCCAGATTCGGCCTTTTCGTGCCAATGATCGGCCGAATCCGGCACGTGGCGCGGGCATCGCCCGGCACACACGAGGAGCGCCCGTCGGCCCTGATGCCGCCGTGGCCGCGCGTGGGCGGCGTGTAGTCTCGACCAGACAAAGTTTCCTTAAGGAACACGTCGCCCAACTCCAAAACGGAAGGACGGTCCCCGATGAGAACGTCGACGACCACCACCGGCCTGATCGCACTCGGCACCATCGCCGCCCTGAGCGCCTGCGGCGGCGAGGGGGACGCCGCTACGTCGACGGACGCTTCTGCGCCCGCGGCAGCATCGGCATCAGCGTCCGCATCAGCGTCCGCCGCCGCGCAACCTCCGGGCACACCGTCCACCGAGGACCCCGAACGCTTCGCCGTCGACGACGGCGGATACCTATTCACCCTTCCCGACGGAGGAGTCTGCTCCGTCGACGGTGAACTCAACGACCAGGTTGGCTCCAACTTCGCCTGCTTGCTCATCCTCGATGAGCCAATGGAGACCGAAGACGGGAACCCAACCACCGGTGTCGAGTACCAAGACAACCTATTCGCCCCGAGTTCCGCGCTGGCTGATCCGGACATCCAGGAGTTGTTCACCACCGCCGCCGAAGGCGCGGAGCCCCTCGGCCCTCAGTCCGAGCTCGCTGTCGGCGACTACGAAGTGAGGGTGGAGACCAACGACGAATACGGCTTCGCCAGCGCGAATGGTGGTGACATCTTCATGGCCGCCCGCCACGTCACCCGCTTCTGGTCGCCCCTACCGGACTGGGTCCCGGAGCCGAACTTCCCGCCGATCGACTGAGTTCCCTGACCTCGCCGGACCCAACCTCGTCAGACACGGCGACCAGGTGCCCGTCACCCAGGTCCCGCAGTTCCGCGCGCGGAGCGTCCTGCCCCGCCGTCGTGCCGCGCTCCGGGTCGCGCTCCGGGTCTCGTCCGAGCAGGTCGGCGACAACGTGTCGGCGACGATCCCGCGGGTCCGGCACGGGCACCGCCGCGATCAGCGCGCGAGTGTAGGGGTGCCGGGCGTCGGTGAAGATCTGGCCACGGGTCCCGGACTCCACCACCCGACCGCGTTCCATGACCACCACACGGTCACACAGGTGCCACACCACACCGAGGTCGTGCGAGATGAACAGGAAGGCCGTCTCCCGCTGTTCACGCAGGTCACTGAATAGGTTGATGATCTGCGCCTGAACCGAGACGTCCAGGGCGGAGACGGGTTCGTCGGCGACGACCAGTTCCGGACCCAACGCCATGGCGCGTGCGATCACGACGCGTTGCCGCTGGCCACCGGAGAATTCGTGCGGGTAGCGCCGGGCGGCGTCGGCCGGCATGCCGCAGATGTCCAACACCTCCGCCACCAGGGCATCCACGGTGGATCTGGTGGCCAGGTGGTGCTGCAGCAGCGGTTCGCCGACGGCGTCACCGACGGTCATCCGGGGGTTCAGCGCACCATAGGGATCCTGGAAGATGTACTGCATCCTCGGCCTGGTGCGCTGCAGCTGCCGCCGCGACAACGTCGCCAGGTCCCGACCGTCGAACAGGACACGTCCCGCCGTCGGCGTGGTCATCCGCAGGACGGCCTGGCCGAGCGTCGTCTTGCCGCTGCCCGACTCACCCACCAGCCCCACGGTCTCGCCGCGCCGGACGACGAGGTCGACGCCGTCCACCGCACGCGTCGCGCCGAAGTGCTTTACCAGCCCGTCCACCTGCAGCAACGGTACGTCCTGCGCAGCGTCCTGCGCGCTCACGCGACGTCCTCCCGCGTCCGTCCGCCGTCCCCGGCGGCGAAGCGCCGGACGTCCTCCGGGATGGTCGGGAGCCGTCGGACGGTCCGGCCGATGACCGGGGACGTCGCAAGCAACGCCCGGGTATAGGGGTGCGCCGGGGCGTCGAACAGGGTGAGGACGTCCGCCTGCTCCATCACCCGTCCGCCGTACATCACCGTTACCGTGTCGGCGATCCGGGCGACCACGCCCAGGTCATGGGTGATGAACAGGATCGCCAGACCGAGTTCATCGCGCAGGTCGAGGAGCAGGTCCAGGATCTGCGCCTGGGTCGTCACGTCCAGTGCGGTGGACGGTTCGTCGGCGATCAGCAGCTTCGGGCCCGCACACAAGGCCATCGCGATCATCACCCGCTGCAGCATGCCGCCGGATAATTCGTGCGGGTAGCGGTGCATCAACGCCTCCGGTTCCCGCAGTCCGACGCGGTCGAGCCAGGCCACCGCGTCCCGGTGCGCCTGCCGCCGGGAGACGTCCCGGTGGATGCGCAATGACTCGGTGACCTGGTCCCCGACGGTCAGGACGGGGTTCAGGGCGCTGCCCGGTTCCTGGAAGATGACGCCGATACCGCTGCCCCGCAGGCGTTGCAGCCCCGACCTGTCCAAGGTGAGGACGTCCGTGCCGTCGAACCTCACGTCGCCGCCGACGATCCGTCCTGGCTCGTCGACGAGCCGGAGCAACGACATCGCCGTCACACTCTTGCCCGACCCGGACTCCCCGACCACACCGCGGATCTCGCCACGCCGGACGGTGAAGCCAACGCCGTCGACCGCGGTCCTGACCCCTCCGTCCGGCAGCGCGAACACGGTGGTCAGATCCTCCACCACGAGCAGGGGTTCCTCCCTGTGGCGATCCACAAACTCCATGACCTTCTCTCCTTACAACTTCGGGTCCAGGGCGTCGCGGAGACGGTCCCCCAGGACGTTGATCGAGGCGACGGTGACCAGCACCGCCACACCGGGCGGAACCCACAGCCACCAGTGGTTGCGGAAGTCGACGAGGTTGTTCGCGGAGTTGATCATGTTCCCCCACGAGGCGTGCGGCTCCATCACTCCAAGCCCGAGGAAACTCAGCGAGGACTCGCTGATGATCGACGACGCCGTACCCAGGGTCGCCACGACGATCAGCACCGGCAGGACGTTCGGCAGCAGGTGACGGAGGATCTTCGACCTCAGACCCAGGCCGAGCACGTCGGTGGCACGCATGAACATCTGCTCCCGGAGGGTCAGCACCTGGCCTCGGATGAGCCGTGCCAGGGCCGGCCAACCGATCAGACTCAACATCAGCATCACCAGGTAGAGGCGGGATTCCGGGGCGACCTTGAACTCGGAGAGGATCGCCGCCAGCACGATGAGCAAGGGCAGCCCGGGGATGGACATGAGCAGGTCCACGACCCTCATCACCACCGCGTCGACCCACCCACCGAAGTAGCCGGCGACCAGGCCGAGGAACGTCCCGAGCACCAGGGACAAGGCCATCGAGACCAGTCCCACCGTCAGCGAGATCCGCCCGGCCAGCATCAGCCGTGTCAGGACGTCTCGCCCGTACTTGTCCGTCCCCAGCCAGTGGTCCGTCGCCGGCGGGTGGTTGGCGATACGCAGGTTGATCTCGTCACCGATGTACGGCGAGGCCAGCGGTCCGATGAAACTGACGAGCACCATCAGGAGCAGCACGAGGGCGCTGATGACGGCCACCCGGTTGCCCCGGAGGCTGAGGATCGCCTCGCGCCACAGGCTGTGGCGATGCCGCGGTGATCCTGCCTGCGCCTCGGTGAGCGTGGCGGTCATGAAGTCACCACCGCGCTCCGCCGGACGGCCCGGCGCGCAGGACGGCGCGGGTCGCGCCGCGCGTGCTCCACGAGGCGGATCCGCGGGTCGGCGGCGGCGTAGAGGAGGTCGGCGACGAGGTTGGCCAGGATCGTCAGGGCCGCCAACAGGACGGTGACGGTCATCAGCACCGAGTAGTCGCGGACCTGGACGGCCTCCAGCTGCATGCGTCCGATGCCCGGCCAGTTCATGACCTGCTCGATGATGATCGCCCCGGAGAACAGCCCTGGAAGCTCGAAGGCCAGCAGGGTGATCGCCGGCAGCAGCGCATTGCGCAGACCATGACGCATCACCACCACCTTCTCCCCGAGCCCCTTGGCCCGTGCGGTCCTGATGTAGTCCGCCCGCAGGACCTCCAGCATCCCCGTCCTGAAGTACCTGGTCAGCGAACCTGCGGACAGGAAGGTGAGGATCAACACCGGAAGCACCATGTGGTGGGCGACCTCGATCACCGCGGCCAGGCCCGTGGCATTGCTGCCGGTGTCGTACATGCCGCCGGTGGGAAGCAGGCCGAGGTCCAGGGACAGGACCTTGATCAGGACCAGACCGAGGAAGAAGGCGGGGATGGAGAGCGAGGCGAAGAGCATCGCGGTGACGAACTTGTCGAACCAGGAGTACTGACGGGTCGCCGCGAGTACACCGGCGACCACCGCGATCGTCCAGGTCAGCACCATCGACACCGCCGCCACCAGGAAAGAGTTCCGCAGGAACGGGGCGATGGTTTCCGTCACTGGCTGGTTGTACTGCAGGGAGTAGCCGAAGTCGCCGCGCACGGCGTTGCCTAGCCAGATCCAGTACCGCTCCACGACCCCTTTGTCGAGGCCATAGCGGGCGCGGAGCTCGGCGATGCGCTCAGGGGTCAGGGTGCGGTTGGACGAGAAGTAGTCTCCCGGCATCACCGCGAAGAGGAAGAAGACCAGGGCGCTGATCGCGAGGATCATCACCAGGGCGACCGCCACTCGTTTCGCTGTGTAGCTTGTGTAGCCGAGATAGCTCCTGTGGTTCATCGTTCACCGCCGTGGCCGGTCCGTGGGGTGGGAGGCACCGCGCTCAGTCCTCCTTCGGGGTGAGCTTCGCCAGGGCGATGGAGGAGTCCCCCGCCCCGGTCCGGAAGTCGCCGGTGCCGTTGATGTGGCTGTTCCAGGCGGTGATCGACCGGCGGTAGTCCACCAGGATCGTCGGCGGGTCCTGACTGAGCTCCTTGTAGAGCTCGGAGTAGATCTTCTGCCGTTCGTCCTCGTCGAGGGTGGACTGCCCCTCCTTGACCAGTTCACGGACGCGGGCGTTGTCGTAGCCGGTGACATTCACCTTCGGGTCGTCCGTCCCGAACTCCGAGACCGCATCGTCGGGGTCGGACAGGGAGTCGGTGCGAAAGGAGACCGCCTCGTAGTCGAGGTCGTTGAAGCGGGCGAACGCGGTGTTCGAGTCGAGGACCTCCGGGGTGAAGTCGATGCCGATGTCGCGGTAGTTCTCGGTGGCGATCGGGATCACCGGGTCGTCCGGATCGGTGGTGATGTAGTTCAGGCTCAGGCGCTCGCCGTCCTTCTCACGCACGCCGTCGGCCCCCTCGGTCCACCCGGCCTCGTCGAGGAGTTCGCCGGCCCGTCCAGGATCGAAGTCATAGGTGGTCACACCTTCGTCGTCGAAGGACCACTGGGTGGGGGCGGCGTAGATGTCGGCCACACCTCCCTCCCCCTTGTACTTGGCCTGGACGATCTGGTCACGGTCGAGCCCGTGGTGCAGGGCCTGACGTACCCGGGTGTCGGCGAACTTGGGGTTGCGGTTGTTGATCCAGATCTGCCCGATGTCGCCCACGGTCCGCGAGCTGGTGTCGGCGAACTGGAGGTCCTGCAGGGCCTGGAGGGTTTCGGGTCCGGTGCCGAATCCGCTGTGGTCGATGTCGCCGTTCTCGAAGGCCGCGAGCCGGTTGTCGGAGTCGATGATCTTGAAGATCACGTGTTCCACGGCGGGCTCGCCGCCGTAGTAGTGCTCATTGGCCAGGTACCTGACCTCCTGGCCGACCACATGCCGGTCGAGTGTAAAAGGCCCGGCGCCGACCGGCTCCGCGTAGAGGTCGCGGAGGTAGTCGAGTTGGCCTTTCCGGTAGTCCTTGCCGTAGTAGTGCTCCGGGAGGACGGCGCCGCCCAGCGTCGACAGCGCCAGGGGGCTGACCGTCTCGGTCTCGATCTCCACCGTCTGGTCGTCGAGCACCCGGATGCCGCTGATCTCGTCGGCGTCGCCGTTCTTGTAGTCGTCACCGCCGACGATGCCGAATTTGCTGAAGTCGATGCCGCCGTCGAAGGCGGGGTCGTTGAAGAGGGTGAGGGTGAACTTCACGTCATCCGCGGTCAGCGGCGTGCCGTCGCTGAACGTCAGGCCGTCGCGCAGGTGGAAGGTGTAGGTCAGGTCGTCGTCGGACACGTCCCAGGACTCGGCGAGGTCGGGGACGTAGGAACCATCCTCCTGTTGTGCGACGAGTCCGGCAAAGATCGGGGCGACGGCGTTGCCGTCCCAGCCGTTGTCGTAGAAGCCGGGGAGGAAGACCCCGCCGGGCTTGTTGATGGTGGTGACGAACGTGTCAGGACGCTTCGTCACCGCAGCGGGCACGGCCGTGGGGTCCTCCGCCTCGTGGTGCTCGTCGGCGGCGGTGAGTACGTCCTCCCCGCCGGCGTCGTTGAGCGTATCCTCGGTGCTGGAGCAGGAGGTCACCGCCAGGGAGACGGCGACGAGGACTGCGGCCAACGCCCGTCCCCTCCTGAAGTTCCTGCCGGTGGGGGCAGCTAGCCCGCGTGCGGGAGTCATGGTCGGTGGGTCCTCTCGGTCTACGTCAGTGGTGCTGGAAGGCACCTGAATCAAAGTAGACCGCTCAGTCTGGAAGACTGGAAGGTTCCGCTCCGAGTGAACCGAAGGCCCCGGGGGACTGGCACCGCCGGACGTGCGGCAGTAGTGCGCGAGCCCCCGGGTCACAGCACACGGCACAACACCTACAGTTCTAGGCGCTCCCCCGCCCACCGTCGGCGCAGCCACCGGTCGTGCGAGGCGACCACGACCGCACCCGGGTAGGTGGGAATCGCCTCCTCCAACGCGGTGACCAGGGACAACGACAGATGGTTGTCGGGCTCGTCGAGCAGCAGCACGTCCGGCGGGTCGGCGAGCAACACCGCCAGGGACACGCGTCGTTGCTGGCCGAGGCTCAGCTCAACCAACGGCCGCGACTCGTCGCGCGGGTGGATCAGCCCGAACGTCGACAGCGGCACGGCGTCCGCAAGTTCGTCACCGACGGCGTCGCGGTAGGCGCGCTCCACCGTGCGACCCGGGCCTCGTCCCACCGGGTCCGGCAGGACGACCTCCTGGGTCAGGTGCCCGACGGTCACCCCGGTCGCCGTCACCGCACCCGCCGAGGGGGCCAACGTGCCCGCCAGCACCTCCAGCAGGGTCGATTTGCCCGAGCCGTTCGGCCCGGTGACCAGGAGTTTTTCGTCACCGTTCACGGTGACGCTGGTGCGCGGCAGCCGCCCGGCGACCTCGACGCCGGCGGCGACGAGCACCGGCCCGGTGCGTCCTACGGTGTCGTCGCGTCCTGCGGCGGTGAGTCCGGCGAACGTCAGCTCGGCCGGCGGCTTGCGGACCTGCGACTCCTCGAGTTTCTCGAGCCGCGAGCGCGAGTCGTTCACCCGGCGCGACACGACCTTCGCGTTGCGGTCGCCGTAGAACTTCTTCGTGATCTTGTTCTCCACCTGGATGTCACGGTTGGTGTGCCCGAACTGGTGGTTGTCGCGCACCCCGGCACGCAGGCGTTTCAGCTCCGCCTGTTCGTCGCGGTACTGCCGCTCCCAGCGCTGCCGGACGTCCCGACGCGCGGCGAGGTAGTCGGTGTAGTTGCCGGTGTAGCGGGTCACGCCGCCCTGCGCGCCGACCTGCGTCGGCGCGGGGTCCAGGTCCACCACGCAGGACGCCGCGCGGTCGAGGAACGCGCGGTCGTGGCTGGCGAACAACACCGGCCCCTTCCACGCGTTCAGCACGCTGACCAGGTACTCCGTCGCCGTGTCGTCGAGGTGGTTGGTGGGCTCGTCGAGCAGCAGCACGTCCGGGCGATTGAGCAGTAGCCACGCCAACGACAAGCGCGTCCGCTGGCCGCCGGACAACTCCCCGGTAGGACGCTCCGGCGGCACCGCGGCGAGGCCGAGGCCCGCGAGCGTCGCGGACATGCGCGCATCGGTGCCCCACACGTCGAGACGCTCGGCGCGGTCCAGCGCCTCGGCGTAGGCCTCGGCATCGTAGGGGTCGGCGGCGCGCTCCAGGTCGGATGCTGCGCGCCGCTCTGCGGCGACGGCGGACTCCAACGCGCCGGCGACGGTCTCGTCGTCGGCGAACGGCGCCTGCTGGTGAAGCAGGCCGACCCGCGACGAGCCGACGTCCACCGCACCGGCGGTGGTTGCCGCCTCCGGCAGCGAACCGTGGACGGCGTGCAGCAGGGTGGATTTGCCCGAGCCGTTCTCGCCGATCAGGCCGGCGCGCTGACCAGGCGGGACGACGAAGGAGACATCGGTGAGGATCCGGGTCCCGGCGATCTGGACGGAGAGACCGTCGATCTGCAGCGGGGACTGTGACGCGGAGCCGGGCGTGGGAACGGACATGGAGCCGGGCGTGGGAACGGTAGACATGGGGGAACTCCCTGAGTGGAGATAATGAGATGTCCCGCCGGGCGGTCGGCCGCCTCGGGCGCAGGACGATTCAGGGGTTCTACTTCCGCATGGGATCGAGCATAGCGTCACATGCCGGGAAGGTCCACCGTGGGCAACGAATCGATCTCGATACCTGCGATGAGAGCGGTTACCTGGGTGAAGAGGACTGGGTTGTCGCGGAGTTGTTCTGCGAGCCGGTCTCCGAGAACGCGACTATGCTCGCGTCCACCAGGATCTGATTGACGCTCCTGCGCGGTGGAGGCGGTGGCATCATCTCCTGCATCCTCCGGAGGGTAGTTGTACCCTCCAGGTCGAAGAGACTCCCCACTCCGGTCAGCAGCTCCTGCCGCACCTTTCTGAGGCTCCGTCGGTTCATGGTCCATACCTTACCCTGCCCTGCGGTCTTGCCGGAGAATGTTTCATTCCTCGCCAAGCTAGACTCCTCGAATCCGGCAGCCCGGGCCGACATAGGCGTTTCCCCTGGAGCCTGGGGATAAAACTGCCCCTGTGCGCTGATGTCCAGTCACACCGCCAAGTTCAAGGACACCGTGGACGGATCGACGTCCGCCACAGTGGCGATGTAGCTCCTGGCTTCAGGCTCCACGTCCGCGAAACGGCGCGCCTGCGCGAGCCCCTCGATGTTGCCGTTGACACCGTCAAGCCCGGGGATCCGAATCATCCACCACTTGTCGTCACGGGTCACCGTGACCTCATACTCCTGGATCATGATGCTCCTTCGCGCGCAGGTCCGATTGCATCTTGATCATAAGCCGATCTACCTGCGGTTATCTAGTCAAGGGCACTAGACAAAACAGCGCCTCACCCCTCGAGGATCCCCTTGATGTTCTGGAGGGTCTCGGTGATGCCGTAGGTGGCGGCGTCCTTCCGGTCAGCCTCCTGCGCGGCGGCGTCGTCGCCGAACTTCTGCCGGAAGTACTGCTCGCCGTCGGCGGTGAAGGCGGTGTACTCGGTGAGCACCGTGGCGTCCTCCCGCCGGTTCACCGGCTCCATGCGGAACCCCCACCGCGTGCCGCTGGAAGTCACCCTCCAAGAGAACTCCTGACCCGGACGTGCGGAGACAACCTCGGAGACCGTCGACCACTCGCGTTCCGCGGTGCGGTTGTGTCCGGTGAACGTCGCGCCATCGCCCCGGGCCTCGGAGTCCCACTGTGCGCGGTGGCACTGGGCGCTCCACTCCCCCGTGCGCGTGATGTCGCTGACGAGGTCGAAGACCTCCGCGGGGGTCGCGTGGATGGTGACGGAGTCGCTGATCTCGTAGGCCATGAGATTCAGCGTAGTCGGACGCGCGGCGAGCCCGGCCAGACCCCGCGCCGCGTGCCGGATCCGGTCTCGTCGCGGCGCGGGACGACCGGATCCGGCACGTGGCGCGGGGTTGCCACGGATGGCACCGCCCCGCCTCCCCTACCTCCCCAACGCACCCACCCCGCCACCGCTACCGTGGAGTCATGAGGACGACGATGCCGCTGACTCGGGGCTGCGTGATCTGACCATGCACTTCAAGATGATGAACGAGTACACCGTCGACTGGCCGTTCTGGAATGTCTCGGCCACGACAAGTGAGCACCCCTACCTCTGCGCGGAGGAGGATCCGCCTCTCCCGTACCTGCCGGACGAACTGTCGCAGGAGATCCGCCGGTGGGCACGCCAGTTCAACGAGCATTTCAGCTGGGAGACCGGCTGGCCCTCCAGGGACATGGCCCGCTCCCACGAGGAGCAGGGACGACGCCTTCACGAACACGTCGTCGCCGCCTTGCCCGACGACACCGTCGACTTCCACTACTGGGAAACCGACGACACGGACGAGTGACCCCCGCCGCCCCTACCTGCGCTCCTACCTGCCCACCTACACCGCGCCGCCGGCGGCGAACTGGCTGCGGTAGAGCTCCGCGTAGGAACCGTCGGCGGCCAGGAGTTCGTCGTGCGACCCCTGCTCCACGATCGTGCCGTCGACCATTACGAGGATGCGGTCGGCGTCGCGGATGGTGGACAGACGGTGGGCGATCACGAAGGACGTCCGCCGGGCGCGGATGGCGTTCATCGCCTTCTGCACCAGCACCTCGGTACGGGTGTCCACCGATGAGGTGGCCTCGTCCAGGATCAGGATCTCCGGTTCCGCGAGGAAGGCGCGCGCGATGGTGATCAACTGGCGCTCACCTGCAGAGACCGACCCGCCGTCCTGGTCGATGACGGTGTCGTAGCCGTCCGGCAGGGCGTGGACGAAGCGATCGACGTAGGCGGCCTTCGCCGCGTCCTTAACTTCCTCGTCGGTGGCATCGAGCCGGCCGTAACGGATGTTCTCCAGGATGGTGCCGTCGAACAGGACGGCGTCCTGCAGGACCATGCCGGTGCGCGAGCGCAGCTCGGCGCGCCCCATGGCACGCGAGTCGACACCGTCGACGTAGATCGCACCGCCGGTGACCTCGTAGAACCGCATGATCAGGTTCACCATCGTGGTCTTGCCGGCACCGGTGGGCCCAACGATCGCCACGGTCTGCCCGGGTTCCACGTCCAGGTTCAGGTGCTCGATCAGCGGGGTGGACGGCGAGTACCCGAAGGAGACGTCGCGGAACTCCACGCGGCCACGCACGGACTGCGGCGAGGCCGTGGCGGACGGGTCGGCGTCCTGCTCCTCGGCGTCGAGCAGCTCGAAGACGCGCTCGGCGGAGGCGACGCCGGACTGCACCATCGTCATCATGCCGGCGAGCTCGCCGAGAGGCTGATTGAACTCGCGGGAGTACTGGATGAACGCCGTCGCCGCACCCAGGCTCATCTGTCCGTTCGCCACGCGCAGGCCACCGAATACGGCGATGACCACGTAGCTGAGGTAGTTGAGGAACTGCATCAGCGGCATCATCATGCCGGACAGGAACTGCGCCTTCGCGCTGGCCTGGTAGAGCTCCTCGTTGCGCTCGTCGTAGGTCACCGACATCTCGTCCTGCCGGCCGTAGGCCACGACCAGTTCGTGGCCGGTGAAGGCCTCCTCGACATGCCCGTTGACCTTGCCGGTGCCGGCCCACTGCGCGCCGTACTGTTTCTGCGCGCGGGTGCCGACGATGCCGACGACGATGGCGGTCAGTGGCAGGGCCAGCAGCGCGACGATCGCGAGCTGCCAGGACACCCGGAACATCATCACGGTCACGCCGATGATCATCATGCCGGAGTAGGCGAACTGGCTCAGCGCCTGCTGGAGGGCCTGCTGGACGTTGTCCACGTCGTTGGTGGTGCGCGAGAGCAGGTCGCCCTTCTGCCGCGAGTCGTAGAAGCTCAGCGGCAGGCGGTGGACCTTGCGCTCCACGTCGGTGCGCAGCTCCACGATCACCGCGACGACGATCTTGTTGAGGATGAATCCCTGCGCCCAGTTGAACACGGAGGCGACCACGTACATGCCCAGCACGATGCCGATGAGCCGGCCTAGTTCACTGAAGTCGATGCCGGCACCGGGCTCGCCGTTCCAGGTGGCGAGCACGCCGTCGTAGATCACGTCGACGGCGTCGCCGAGGACCTTCGGCGCGTAGACGGTCAGCACCACGCACACCACGAGCAGGACGAAGACCCACGTCAGCGCGATCTTGCGGGGCGCCATCAGCGCCACCATGCGCAGCGCCGAGGGCCAGAAGGCCTTCGCCGACCGCGGCGCGGACTCCGCGCCCCGGTCGGTAACTTCTGTGTCACTCATCGCTGTGCCTCCATCTGCGACTCGACGATCTCGCGGTAGGTGTCGCTGGACGCCAGCAGGTCGTCGTGCGTCCCGCGGGCGACGATGCGCCCCTTGTCCAGCACCAGGATCTGGTCGGCGTCACGCACCGTGGACACGCGTTGTGCGACGGTGACCACCGCCGCGTCCCTGGTCCCGGGGTGCAGTGCGGCGCGCAGCGCGGCATCGGTGCGCACGTCCAGGGCGGAGAAGGAGTCGTCGAAGACGTACACCTTCGGCCCGGCGACGAGCGCGCGGGCGATGCACAGGCGCTGGCGCTGGCCGCCGGAGACGTCCGTGCCGCCCTGCGCCACCGGGGACGCCAGGCCTCCTGCGGCCTCGCCGTCACCCTCACCCTTGCCGCGATTGCGCACGAAACCGTCGGCCTGCGCGACGCGCAGCGCGTCCCACAGTTCGTCGTCGGTGGCGTCGGTGCGTCCGAAACGCAGGTTGGACGCCACCGTCCCGGAGAACAGGAACGCCTTCTGCGGCACCAGGCCGACGGCGCGGGCGAGGTCCTTACGCGGCATCGCCGCGACGGGCACCCCGTCGATGAGCACCTCGCCGGACGTCGGCGCGAACAGGCGCGGGATGAGGTTGACCAGCGTGGACTTGCCGGAGCCGGTCGCCCCGATCACCGCGGTGGTCTGCCCGGGGCGCACCGTGAAGCTCACGTCGGTGAGCACCGGCTTGTCCGCGCCCGGGTAGGTGAAGGACACGTCGCGGAACTCCAGCTCGCCGCGCACCTGCGTCGGCGACACGGTCTCCACCGACGGATCGGCCTCCGGCTCGGTGATGGACGGCTCGTGACCGAGGACGTCCTGGATGCGTCCGGCGCACACGATCGCGCGCGGCAGCATCATCGCCATGAACGAACCCATCATCACCGCCACGAGGATCTGCAGCAGGTACTGCATGAACGCGGTCAGCGAGCCGACTTCGATCGCCCCGTCGGCCACGCGGTGGCCGCCGAACCACAGCACCGCCGCCGTCGCGCCGTGCAGCACGACCATGATCACCGGGCCCATCAGGACGAATACGCGTCCCACGCGCTCGGACACCCAGGCGACGGCCTGGTTGGCGTCCTCGAAACGCTTGGTCTCGAACTTCTCACGGACGAAGGCGCGGATCACCCGGATGCCGGTGATCTGCTCACGCATCACGCCGTTGATGGTGTCGATGCGGTCCTGCATCGAGCCGAACAGCGGCACCAGACGGGCGACCATCGTGCCCACGACCACCAACAGCACGGCGACGGAGACCCACACCAGCCACGACAGGCCGGCGTCCTCGCGCAGCGCCATGACGATGCCGCCGATGCACATGATCGGCATCGTGACCATGAAGCTCAGGAACATCACGAAGACCATCTGCACCTGCTGCACGTCGTTCGTGCCGCGGGTGATCAGCGTGGGCACCCCGAAAGTGCCCATGTCCTGGGCGCTGAAGCGGTCCACGCTGCGGTAGACGTCGCGCCGGACGTCGCGTCCCACGGACATCGCCAAACGCGCGGCGCACCACGTCGCCGCGACGGCGGTGATGACCTGCACAAACGCGACGGCGACCATGATGCCGCCGGTGGACCAGATGTAGCCGATGTCGCCACGGGACACGCCCTGGTCGATGATGTCGGCGTTGAGACGGGGGAGATAGAGCGTCGCAAAGGTGGAGACGATCTGAAGAAGGAGGACTGCCACCAACAGCCCCGGGTACTGACGGGCGTACCTACCCACGAGGCGAAGAAGTTGCACCCCGGCAGTATAGGCGATTATATGCCTGACCTGCCAGGAAGCATGCCCTCAACAGGTGCCGAGCACCGCCGCGGAGGACGACAGGCCCAGGCGCGTGGCGCCGGCGGCGACCATCGCCTCGGCGGCGTCGCGGGTGCGGATCCCGCCGGACGCTTTGATGCCGAGGCGTCCCCCGACGGCCCCGTGCATCAGTTCCACGGCGTGCACGCTCGCCCCGCCCGCCGGGTGGAAGCCGGTGGACGTCTTCACGAAGTCGGCCCCGGCGTCCTCCGCGCAGCGGCAGGCGGTCAGGATCTTCCCATCGGTCAGGGCGGCGGACTCGATGATGACCTTCAGCACGCCCGGTGCGGGCACCGCGGCGCGCACCACGGCAATCTCGTGGGCGAGTTCCTCGTCGCGACCTTCCTTGAGCAGGGCGAGGTTGATGACCATGTCGACCTCGTCGGCGCCGTCGGCGACCGCGCGTGCCGCCTCGGTGGCCTTGACCTCGGCCTTCACCGCACCGGACGGGAAGCCGACCACCGTGGCCACGCGCACGCCGTCCGGCGTGGCGACCGGCAGCTGGGACGGCGAGACGCAGATCGCGTACGTGCCCAGCTCCCCCGCCTCCTGGGCCAGGGCGGCGACATCGGCGGACGTGGCCTCCGGCTTGAGCAGGGTGTGGTCGATCAGACGGGCGAGGTCGGTGCGCTGCATGTCCCGAAGCCTACCGCGCGGGTGTGGGGCGACCGTGCACCCCTAATCTCACAAGGATCGGCCGAATCACCGAAACCTTGTTAGATTAGAGGGGTGCTAATCTAACAATCCGCAGGTCGCGAGGAAGGCTGGGATGAACTCCACAGGCATTGAACGTCGTCAGGAACTCGAGAAGCAGGTGCGACTGGTTCTCGACACCGCCACGGGCGGACGCATCACCCTGACTGACAAGACCAAGTCGGTCGGTCTGAAGGAGGAGGCCGGCAGGAGGAACGGGCCGGACATCGAGCCCGGCCGTCCCGAGAACCCCACGGCCGCAACTGCACTCGCCGACGAGGTTGCGTGCATGTCGAACTCTCCGGGCGGCGGGGCGCTCATCGTCGGTTTCGAGAACTGCACCGGACGGATCATCGGGACCGAGCTCGGGGTCGACTGGCTCCGTAGCCGGATCTGGAGTGGCGTCGGCATCGCACCGGACATCGTCGAGGAACACC
This sequence comes from Corynebacterium sp. AOP40-9SA-29, assembly GCF_052377405.1. NCBI lineage: Bacteria > Bacillati > Actinomycetota > Actinomycetes > Mycobacteriales > Corynebacteriaceae > Corynebacterium > Corynebacterium sp. AOP40-9SA-29. The sequence goes on from NZ_JBQSWR010000001.1 coordinate 692,463, forward strand.
TCGAAGGACTACGAATCCTCGTCGTCTACGCGGCGGAGGCCCGTGAACCCGTCGAGGACACCGGAGGTCGCATCAGGTGGCGCGTCGGTGACCACTGTCGTCCCATCGACCGGGCCCAGTGGTGGGAGCACCGTGACCGGGCATCGTCCACGGACCCCATGGCCCAGTCCTCCGGACTCACCATGGACGATGTCCGTTCGCCCTCCGTGGACCTGGCCCGTCAGTGGCGACGAGAGACCGACCGAACCGAAGGTCACGTGGCCGGTACCGACGAGGAACTGCTGCGGGCCCTGGGAGCACTCCGCTCCGACGGCAACCTCACCCAGGCCGGCGCGCTGCTGTTCACCTCCGCCAATCGGACGGTCCTGGAGTTCACGGAGTTCGATGTTCCCGGCGGCACCGTGTCGAACACCTCCCGTCCCCGCCCAGACACGTCGGTTCTTGAACAGCTCAGCAGTCTTGAGACCGTCCTCTCCAGCGTCAACACCCGCCTCACACTGGAGCGGGGCCTCCACCATGAGCAGCTACGGCGCATCCCCGAACGCGCGGTCCGCGAGTCACTGCTCAACGGCCTCATCCACCGGGACTGGAATCGCTCGGAGCCGACGGACGTCCGCTGGTCGGACCTGGACAGCTCCCTGACGGTGCGCAGCCCCGGCGGGTTCCCCGGGGAGGTCACACCCGAGAACATCCTCAGCAACCGGGAGGCCCGCTACCCCGCACTTGCCGACCTGTTCCGAGCTCTCGGCCTGGTGGACAAGCAGGGCGTGGGGGTCGACCGGATGTACCGGGACATGATCGTGGTGGGGCACCGCCCGCCGGACATCACCGAGGAACCGGGGCAGTACGTGCAGTGCACGCTGACTGGTGGCAGCCCCGTGTACCCGGTCCTGGACTGCGTCCGGGCGATCCTGCCTGAACAGAGGCAGCAGGACTTCCGGATCGCGGTGATCCTGTACCAGCTCCTGCACCGGGCGTTCATCACGCGCCGGTCCACCGCCGCCGCACTGCAGTCCACGCAGGAGTCAGCTGCGGTGGCGCTCGAGGCAGCGCGGCAGACGACAGTGCGTTCTGAGCCGCTCATCCTCCGGCACAAGGATGCCTGGATCCTCGGCGCCGCCGCCCGCGAGCAACTCACCGACGCCTACGATCCCCACAGCGCCTTCCCCATCGTCCCCTACTTGTCCACGGACGCGACGAACCAGGCGCAGGCGGCGCAGGACTGGGTTGATGAGTTCGGTTCGGTGACGACAGGGGATCTGCACGTGCTCACGGGCACCGCCCGCGGCACCGTCAAGCGCACGCTCGACGGCCTCGTCGACGAAGGCGAACTGGTGAACGTCGGGGCGGGACGGTCGAGCAGATACGAGCACCCCTAATCTCACAAGGATCCGCCGAATCACCGAAACCTTGTTAGATTAGAGGGGTGCTAATCTAACAATCCGCAGGTCGCGACCAATCTCGCCCACCGGCGACAGCGCATGCACCCCGGGGCATCGGGAGAATTCCCCACATTCTTTGGGACACCCAAGATCCGCGGTCTAGCGTGATGAGGTCATCACCGGCCTCCCAGGAAAGTCCCCCACGCGCGCAATGTCCAGCAGACCCCTCCCGTCCATCGTGCTCACCGCCCCCGGCGGCGCACCTCCGGCACCCGCGCGACCCCAGACCCCCACCGCACCAATCACCACACCAACCACCCCACCCCTCAAACCAGGCCGCATCCGCCGCGTCACCGGTCTGGACGGCCTGCGGGGCGTGGCGGTGCTCGCGGTGGTGGTCTACCACTTCTTCGGCGACGTGCTGCCCGGCGGTTTCCTCGGCGTGGACGTCTTCTTCGTGCTCTCCGGCTTCCTCATCACCTCGTTGCTCGTCCGCGAGATCGGCGCGACCGGGCGGATCAACCTGCGGGAGTTCTGGCGCCGTCGTGCCCGACGCATCCTCCCCGCCGCCGTCACCGTCCTGCTGATCTGCACCGCGGTGGCGGGGATCATTGGCGGCGATGTGGCCGTGGGGCTCGTCCCGCAGTTCCTCGGCTCCCTGTTCTCGGTGAATAACTGGGTGCAGATCGCCGAGTCGAACAGCTATTTCGCGGACACCACGCCGCAGATTTTCATGCACTACTGGTCGTTGGCGATCGAGGAGCAGTTCTACGTGCTGTGGCCGTTGCTGCTGCTGGGCTGCCTCGCCGTCGCCCGCCGCCTGCGGCGAAATCGGGTAGGACGCACCGGGCGCCCGTTCCGGGTCGCCGCAGTGGTCGCCACGGCGCTGGGTGTCGCCTCGCTGGTGGCGATGGTGGTGCTGCACGACCCGGACGCCGACCCGTCGCGCGTGTACTTCGGCACGGACACGCACGCCTTCGGCATGCTCGCCGGCGTGGTCCTGGCCCTGCTGGCGACCTCGCCGGACGCTGCGGCGACCGATTCCTGGCCGGCGTTTTCCCCCACCGGTTCGCGTCGTTCCGCCGCGCTGGCGTGGGTGGGTAGTTCACTCGCGCTGGTGGGCTTGGCGGCGATGTTCCTGCTGCTACCGGACACCGCCGCGCTGACCTATCGGGGCGGGTTGTTCGTGGCGTCGTTGCTGACGGTGGCGCTGATCGCCGTGGCGTTGCGCCGGGCGGGCCCGGTGGCCGCACTGATGCGGTGGCGGCCGTTGCGCTGGTTCGGCGAGCGTTCCTTCAGCCTGTATTTGTGGCATTGGCCGGTGGTCGTCTTCGCCACCGAGCTGATGCCGGAGGCATCAATACCGCTGGTCGGCGCGGTATCCGTGGTCGTGAGTCTCGCGCTGACCGAGGCGTCCTACCGGCGGGTGGAGACGCCGCTGCGCCGGCACGGCTATCGCGGGACGCTGCGGGCGCTGGCATCGCTGCGCAGCCGCACGCTGCTGCCGGTAGGCGCCGCCGCGCTGGCGGCGATGATGTTCGCCGGTGTGGCGCTGGGTCAGAGCCCGGCGAAGTCGGAGCTGGAGATCGAACTCGCCGAGATCGCAGAGAGCACCAACACCGCCAATACGCAGGACGCCGCACCCGCGCAGGACGCACCGACGCGGGAGCCGGGGCTGCCGTCCGGCCGGGAGATCACCGGTATCGGTGACTCGGTGATGCTGGCATCCGCTCCCGCACTGCAGTCGCGCTTCCCCGGTATGACGGTGGACGCCGAGACGTCCCGGCACTACTCCGGCGGCGAGGGCCCGATCGCGGCGATGGCGTCGGCGGGCACGCTCGGAAAGTACGTGGTGCTCGGTTTCGGCACCAACGGGCAGGCCTTCGACGGCCAGCTCGACCGCATCGTAGAGACCATCGGACCTGGTCACAAGATCATTATGGTGGTGCCCTATGGCTACGTGGAGGGCATCGCCCCGGCCGCGCAGCAGGCGATCGACTACGCCGCCGCGACGCCGCAGGTGTACCTGGCACCGTGGTGCCAGCAGGCGCTCGCCCACCCCGAGGGGCTGCTCGGCGATGGCGTCCACCCCAACGACGCCGGCCGGTCCTACTACACCGATGCGGTGGAGGACGGCTTGCGCCAGGCCGTGGACGGACGCAAGGATCCGTCCGTCAGCTGCAGTATGTGAGTGATCCGATTACTTCGCCGAGAGGCGGTCACGCACCACGGCGAAGCCCTCGGCCCAGGCCAGGAGGTCACGCAGCAGGCCGGCGAACGGGGCGGTGGAGGTCTGCTGCGGGGTGAACTCACCGTCGGTGGCGTCGGTGAAGATGGAGAAGGAGGCGGTGTCGCGTACGGTGGCCGCCTTGAAGTTCGCGAAGACGGAGCGCCACGCCTCGACGGCGCGCACACCCTTGTCGGCCCCGTAGGAGACGAAGGCGACGGGCTTGTGGGCGAACTCGGAGCCCACGAAGTCGATGGCGTTCTTCAGCGGACCGGGCACGCAGTGGTTGTACTCGGGGGTGACCACGATGTAACCGTCGAAGGGCTCCAGGGCCGCGCCCCAGGCCTTGGTGTGCTCGTTGGCGTACTTGTGCGCGCCGCCGGGGATCTCCTCGTCGAGCACGGGGAGGTTGTAGTCGGCGAAGTTGACCACGGTGCTGTCAACGTCCGCGGCGTCGAGCTGCTCCTTGACCCAGGCGACGACCTGGGGATTGAAGGCGCCGGGGCGGCTGGAACCTGCGATGATGCCGATGCTGGTCATGATTGTGCTCCTTGAGGTTCTTACGGGGTTGTTCTACCTGAACGACGATACCATAGTTGACACGTCAACTACTTCTGCGCGTGCTGACGCCCTGCGCGCGAACACACCCACCGGTACAGGGCCACGACGATGCCCACGAACAGCAGCACACCGACCCAGTTCGAGGCACCCTCCCAGCCCTCCGGCATGATCGCCAGGGCATTGGAGTCGCCGGAGGCGGCGATGATGCCGGCGTTGAGCACGCCAAAGAGGCTCTCGCCCACGATCAGGCCCGTGGCACCCAGCACACCCAGGCGCTTGGCCGACTCGGCGTTGGAGCGTCCGTCCGCCCAGCGGTTGTAGAACCAGCCGATGAACGCACCGATCGGGATGATCAGAGTGAGGCTGACCGGCAGGTACATGCCCATGCCGACGGCCAGCGGCGGCAGGCTGAAACGCTTGCCGGAGGTGCGGGTGAGCGCCTCGTCGACGATGATCACGCCGATGCCGATCAACGCACCCAGGCCGATCAGACCCCAGTCCAGCGAGTCACCGAAGATGCCCTCGGCGACCGAGGACAGCAGGCCGGCCTGCGGGGCGGCCAGGGCGTCCGGACCCGCACCCGGGGTGCCGGCAAAACCGAAGGCCGTGGCCATCAGGCCCATCACCGGCGGGATGATCAGGGAGCCGAAGACCACACCGATGATCAGGGCGGTCTGCTGCTTCCACGGCGTGGCACCAACGAGCTGACCGGTCTTGAGGTCCTGGAGGTTGTCGTTCGAGATCGTGGCGACACCGAAGACCACCGTGGCCGTGAACAGCGTATAGGCCACCAGTGCGGTGGGATTGCCGCCGTCGTCGTTGCCGGTGACCAGCTTGATCAGCAGCGCCGCGAGCAGCACCACGATCACGCCGACCCCGGAGATCGGGCTGTTGGACGAACCGATCAGACCGGCCATATAACCGCACACCGCGGCGATGACCAGGCCCAGGACCAGCACGAACAGGATGCTCAGGGTGATCAGCGGGCCGGTGTGGTGGCTCACGCCGGTACCGCTGAGGAAGGACCACAGCAGCCAGCCGATCGGCAGCATCAGCGCCAGGACGGTGACCACGAGGACCTTCACCGGGATGTCACGCTCCGCCAGGGCCACCTGCTCACCCTGCTTTCGGGCACGCGAGGCCGCCAAGGAGGCGGCGATACCGCGGATGACCGGGCCGATGATCTTCACCAGGGTCCAGACCGCGGCGATGGCCATCGCACCGGCACCGACGAACCGCACATCGCTGGCGAAGGTATCGGAGACGACCTCGGAGATGTCGCCGACCACGGGGAGCTCCCCGCTGGTGAACACCGGCAGCAGCACGCCGAAGGAGATCACCAGGCCGACGATCATCGCGATACCCACCGTGGGGCCCACGAGGTGGCCCACGCCGATCAGCGCCAGCGACAGGCTGCCGCCGGCCATCGTGCCGCCCGCACCGATGCGGAAGGTGCCGGCGACCTCGGACGCACCGACCTTCAGCGCGGAGAGCAGGGACATGCCGGCCGATGCGAGCGCGCCGACGACGATGGCCCGCAGGCCGTCGCGGTTGTCGGCATTGTCGTCGCTGTCGTCGCCCTCGGCTTCGCCCTGAGCGTCATCACCGTGGCCGTGGGGGTCGTCCTCCCCCACCTTGAGCACCTCGGCCGCCGCCACACCCTCAGGGAAGGGCAGGTCAGAACCGGTGACCAGCGCGCGTCGCAGCGGGATGGAGTACATCACGCCCAGCACACCGCCGATGAGGCAGACCAGCATCGTCGTCCAGTAGGGGAAGCCGGTCCACCAGCCGATCATGATCAGGCCGGGAAGCACGAAGATGATCGCCGAGAGCGTGCCGGCGGCAGAGGCGATGGTCTGCACGATGTTGTTCTCGGTGATGCTGTGGTTCTGCATTCGCCGCAGCACCGCCATGGAGATCACCGCGGCCGGGATGGAGGTGGCGAAGGTCAGCCCGACCTTCAGGCCCAGGTAGACGTTCGCGGCGGTGAACACCAGGGTGATCAGACCACCGAGGATGACCGCGCGGACGGTCAGCTCCCGAATCGGGGAACGTGCACTTTTCTGGGTCTTACCCTGGGTTGTGGTCGCGGCGTTATTGTCGTCGGCCATGTCGTTGGCTCGCTTTCACGGACGCCACGGCAGCGTCGCTTCGTCGGCCGCGAACGTCATCGGTTCAGTTGTGGGACCCGTGAAACTCTAGTCCCCCGTAGCGCAGATAGAACAGCGGGCTATACATTCTTTCGCGGCACTACTGGCCCACCGAGTCCCGGAATTCCTGCTCGATGGTCTCCAGTGTCTTGTCCTTGGTCTCAGGCACCACCCGGTACACCCACACCAGGGCGATGAGCTGCAGGCCGACGAAGATGAACACCGTCGGGCCGAAACCGATGGCATCCATGAGGTAGGGGAAGAACAGGGCCACGCAGAAGTTCACCGACCACTGCACACCCGCGGCCAGGCCCATCGCCTCGCCGCGCACGCGCATCGGGAAGATCTCCGACATGAACAGCCAGGTCATCGCACCCACGGCGCACTGCATGATGCCCACGAAGGCGACGATCGCAGCGAGGATGACCCACTTCTTCGCCTCCACGTCGTCCGGCACCAGCATCGAGACCAGCGCCATGAGCGTCAGCGTGATCACCGTGCCGGTGAGTCCGCTCATCAGCATGCGCCGCCGGCGTACGCGCGTGTTCAGGAACATCGACAGCAGCATGCCGACCACCCCGGCGACACCGATCAGCAGGTTCACGGTGAAGGCGGTGTTTCCCTCGAACCCGGACTGGGTGAGGATCGTCACGCCGTAGTACTGGATCACGTTGATGCCGGAGATCTGGTTGATCACCGCCATGCCGAAGCCGATGAGCATCACGCGCCTGATCCACGGTTCGGCGAAGAGGTCGCGGAACCGCCGGGAGGACGCCCCGGCGTCGTGGTCGGCGAGCGAGCGCACGCCCTCGACGTCGCCGGCGACCGGGTGGGTGATCTCGTCACTGTCCGGCTGCGGGGAGTTGTCGCTGTAGCGCGAGGTCTCGTAGTCCGGGGAGCCGTAGACCTTCTCCCGGATGGTGCGCAGGGCGTTGAGCATATCCTCGATACGTCCGTGGCCGGCGAGCCAGCGCGGGGACTCCGGGACGATGGTCATGCCGACCCACAGGGCGATGGCCGGGATGAGGCACACCGCCAGCATCCAGCGCCACGTGCCGCCCTCATCGGCACCACCGGCACGGGCGATCAACGCATTGAAGCTGAAGGCGAGGAACTGGCCGAAGACCACCATGAACTCGTTCTGGTTCACCACCCTGCCGCGCAGGTGGGTCGGCGCGAGTTCGGCGAGGTAGATCGGGATGATGCCGGAGGCGGAGCCCACGGCCACGCCCAGTACGATGCGGCACAGCATCAGCACCACCCAGGTCGGCGCGAGCACCGAACCCAGGGAGCCGAGGATGAAGATCACCGCAACCACGGCGATGGTGCGGTGGCGTCCGACGCGGTCGGCGACGCGCCCGCCGAAGATCGCACCAAAGATCGCACCGAATTGCAGGGCGGAGGTGACGATCCCCTCGAAGCGTTCCTCCAGACCGAGGTCGGCGGTCATCGACGGCAGCGCGCCGTTGATCACGCCGGTGTCGTAGCCGAAGAGAAGGCCGCCGAGGGTCAGGACGGTGACCGCCGCCCAGAAGCGACGGTTCGGCGGTCCCGCCTTCGGTGGCTGAGGTCCGGCCCGCAGCGCCTTGCGCTCGGCGTTGCGGGCCTGTCTGGCGTCGCGTCGGGACGCGCGTCCGGTGCTGTCGTTCACGATGGTGTACTCCTCGACCGCAGGGGGCAAAAATATTCAGGAACTAATACGTAACCTGCCACCTCCGGCGAGTATTCCACCAACCTCCTCAGTCGGCGATGGCCTCCAGCGGCCGCACCCGCGACGCCTTCACCGCCGGCCATGCCGCGGCCACCACTCCGACAACGCCCGAGGCCACGACCATGCCCACGACCTGGCCCCACGGCACCGCGGTCTCGCTGAGCCCCTCGGCGGCGAGCACCTGGAGGAACGCCCAGCCCAGGCCCAGCCCGACGACCACGCCGAGCAGTGCACCGTAGAGCGAGATCTGCACGGCCTCGAGGGTGATCATGCGCCGCACCTGGCCGCGCAGGGTGCCGACGGCGCGCAGCATGCCGATCTCCTGGCGCCGCTCGATGACGTTGAGCGCGAGGGTGTTGATGATGCCGAGCACCGCCACCACCACCGCGAGCGCCAGCAGCGCGTAGAGCACGTTGAGCATCTGGTCGACGAGCACGGCCTGCTGCCCGGCGTACTCCTCCGGCGTCATCACCTGGACCACGATCTGGTCGGCGGTGGCGTCCTCAAGCCGGTCGCGCAGGGTGTCGGTGCTGACCGAGCCATCGCCGTCGACGAAGACGGCGTAGAGGTTCGGCGAGGCCCCTGCCCCGAGCTGGGAGGCCAATGGTTCCAGCGCCGACCAGGACACCAGGTGCGCTCCGAAGAGCTCATTGGGTTCATAGGTGCCCTGCAGCGTGACCTCGCCGACCTCGCGTTCGGGGCCGTCGGGCATGCGCACGGTCAGCGGCAGGACGTCACCGACGTCCCAGCCCTCGGACGCGGCGACGTCCTCGTCGGCGACGACGCCCGGGGCGTCCAACGTCACGTCGCCGGCGGTGCCGACGAGCCCGCCGGAGACCGTGGGGTCACCGTCGATGACGCCGGTGCCGCCGCTGTAGCCGCCGACGGTGACCGGCAGGAATCCGAACCCGGCGGCGTCCGCCACGCCGTCGACGTCCCGGACCGCGTCGAGCGCGGACTGCGGGACGGGGAAGGCGCCGTTGGACGGCCCGGCGAGCACATAGTCCGAGGTCACCGAGTCGCCGATGAAGCCGCTGATCGAGGCCTTCATCGACGCGCCGAGCATGCCGATGCAGGCGACCAGCGCCACGCCCAGGGTGAGGGCGAACGCGGTCGTCGCCGTGCGGCGCGGGTTGCGTCCTGAATTCGTCGCCGCCAGGCGCCCGACCTGGCCGAACGGTGCGCCGACGACCGCACCGATGCCGCGCACCACCGGAACCGACAGCGCCGGGGACACCAGGAACGTACCCAGGATCACCGCCAACGCGCCGACGCCGACGAGCGAGGCGCGCGGACCGGTGGACGCCCCGTCCAGTAGGACGCCGACCACCGCGGCGATCACGCCGACGGCCAGCACGACGGCACCGGCAATCGTGCGACCGCGCAGCGGCGAGCTGGACGACTGGTCGCCGGAGCGCATCGCCTCGACCGGACGCACCGCGCCCGCGCGTCGGGCCGGGGCCCAGGCGGAGACCACCGTGACCAGCACGCCCAGGACCAGCGGCAGCAGCACCGAACCCACCGTGACCTGCACGCCGGCGTTCGGCAGGCCGGCACCAGTGGCGCCGATGACGGCGTAGATCGCCTGGGTCAGCCCCACCCCGGCGAGTACGCCGAGCAAGGAGCCGACGATGCCGACCACGACCGCCTCGAAGACCACCGAGACGGTCAGCTGGCCGGAGGCCACGCCGAGGGAGCGCAGCAGCGCGAACTCGCGCATGCGCTGCGCGACGATCATCGAGAAGGTGTTGGCGATGATGAACGTGCCCACCACCAGGGCGATCAGGCCGAAGGCGATGAGGAAGTAGTTGACGAAACTGAGCGCCTGGTCGATCTCGGCGGCCTGGTCCGCGGCGACCTGCTCGCCGGTCTTCACCTCGACGTCGCCGAGCTCCGGGTGCTCGGCGGCGAGGTACGTGCCGACCTCGTCCGCCAGGGCGTCCGCACCGGTGCCGGACGCCGCGGCGAGCGAGAAGCCGCCGGTCGTCGCACCGTCGGTGAAGGTGTCGACGAACGCCGGCTCGTCCATCATCAGGCCGAGGAATCCACCGCCGTCGATGTCGATGTCGTAGATGCCCGACACGGTCACCGGGTGCGAGCCGGCGGTGTCGACCACGGTGAGTTCCTCACCGACGCTGAGCCCGTGTTCCTCGGCGGCAGTGCTGTTGACGACGACCTCGCCGGGGCCCTGCGGTGCCGCGCCGTCGACGATGGTGGTGTCCGGGCCGACCGCGGCGTCCGGCGCGTACCAGGGCATGGCGAAGGCGGGCGCGCCGCCGGTCTGCAGGGTCTCCTGCGTGCCGTCCGCCCCGGCGGTGGCGACGACCACGGTGACCTCGTCGCTGACGGTGACCCGGTCGACGCCCGGGACGTCCTCAAGCCCATCGGCGAGATCCAACGGCAGCGCCGTCGACGACGGCGGGGCGGACACGACCACGTCGATGCCACGGGTCGTGGATTCGGTGAGGGTGTCGAAAGTCTTCTGCAGCGAGGAGGTGAACATCAACGAGCCGGCGATGAACGCGGTGCCCAGCACCACGGCCAGCACCGTGAGCACGAGGCGGACCTTGTGGGCGGCGAGGTTGCGCAGCGAGACCCGGCGCATGGTGGTGGCGGAGGACGATCGAGAGGACATGGCCCTTACAACCCCTCGATACCGGTCATGGTGCCCAGGATCTGCTCCACGTCCGGGTCGCGCAGCTCGTGCACGATGCGCCCGTCGGCGAGGAAGACGACTCGGTCGGCGTAGGCGGCGGCCTTGGCGTCGTGGGTGACGATGACCACGGTCTGGCCATCCCGGTCCACCGCGGTACGCAGGATGTCGAGGACCTCCGCCGAGGAGTTGGAGTCCAGGTTGCCGGTCGGCTCGTCACCGACGATGATCTCCGGACGCGCCACCAGTGCGCGGGCGCAGGCGACGCGCTGCTGCTGGCCGCCGGAGAGCTCGGAGGGGCGGTGCCCCAGCCGGTCGGTCAGGCCCAGCCGCGAGGTGATCTCGGCGAACCACTCCTTGTCCACCTTGTCCCCGGCGATGTCGATCGGCAGGGTGATGTTCTCCGCGGCGGTGAGGGTGGGGACCAGGTTGAAGGACTGGAAGATGAACCCCAGCCGGTCGCGGCGCAACCTGGTCAGGGCCTTGTCGCCGAGACCGGAGATGTCCGTGTCACCGAGGAAGGCGGAGCCGGAGGTGGGGCTGTCCAGGCCGGCCATGCAGTGCATCAGCGTGGACTTGCCGGAGCCGGACGGCCCCATGATCGCGGTGAACTCGCCTGCGGTGAAGTCCACGCTGACGTCGTCGAGGGCGGTGACGCGGGTGTCGCCCGCCCCGTAGGTCTTGGTCAGGCCCTCTGCGCGGGCTGCCGAGTGTGCGGTTGCGGTTGCCACTGGGTCTTGTCCTCTCTCACGGTGGGGAGAACGGTTCTCCCTGTCATTACCCTTTAGAGCGTAGGGCCTGGGACCCGCCGGCACCTCCGGGAAGACCCTGAGATGTGCCCCCAGTTACCGCCCGACCTTCCGGGCGACACCCCACCCGGCGGCGCGCAGCAGGAGCAGGTACGGGATCCGGGTGAACCGCTTGGAGTACCACGAGAGGGTCGCCACCGCGTCCGGGGTCACCACGGTCCGGCGGGCCTCGACACCCTTCACCGCCCGGCGCGCGACGATCTCGGAGGTCAGCCAGGTCCGGCCGAGGAGGACGCGGGCCACGGCGTCCATCGCGTCATCGTCCCCGACGAGCGAATCGGCGAGACCTGACCTGAAGAACTGCGGGCAGATCACCGTGGTGCTGATCCCCCGGTGCCTCAGTTCGGCGTCCAGTGTCTCCCCGAGCGCCACCACTGCGGCCTTCGTGGCGTTGTACGTCGACATCGCCGGGGCGTGGACGAGCCCGGCCGCGGACGCCGTGAGCACGATGCGTCCGCCGGTCGCGAGTTTGGGGACGACGGCCCGGAGTCCGCGCACCGAGCCGAGGAGGTTGATGTCCAGGGCCTTCTGCCAGGTGTCCACCGTGGTCTCGGTGATCCGTCCGCCGACGGCGATGCCGGCGTTGCTGACGAGGATGTCCAACGAGTCCAGGTCAGCGGCCGCGGCCTGCCAGTCCTCGTCGCTGGTCACGTCGAGCCGGCGGTACGTCCAGTCCCCCGCCAGCGACCGGACCTCGGACGGAACGTCCTCGTGGAGGTCGGTGAGGATCACCCGGTCGCCCTTGCCCAGGAACTGCCGGGAGATCTCCAGACCCAGGCCCGAGGCCGCCCCGGTCACCAGCACGGTGCGCGGGCCGGCGTCCTTCTTCCTGGTCATCATCAGTTCCCCGTCCTGTCGCGCACGCCCGTGTCGGCGTCACCGTGGGTCGCCCACACGCCGAACAGGAAGCGCTGGTAGTGCTCGGCGAACTCCTGCGGGTACTCCAGCTGGGGCATGTGCCCGCAGTCGTCGAAGACCACGGCGTCCTGCACGTCGATCTGCTCGAGCCCCGCCCGGAAGTCGCGGTACGGCAGGATCGCGTCCTTGCTGCCCCAGGTCAGCATGACCGGGATGCGCCCTGCCGTGGCGTCGCTGAACCGTGCGAGCAGGTCGCGACGCCACCGCTCCGCGACACCCAGCGGGGATCCCAGGTGCCGGACGAAGGAGTGGAACGTCGCGGAGCGGTGCGGGTGGCGGGCGATCCGGCGCTGCACCTCCAGACGGTGGCGGGTCACGGCACCAGGACGGCGCAGGACGACGTGCTCGACCGGCTGGTAGACCGCCCGCAGGCGGGTGGTCGCGGCGTTGAACCGTCCCAGCCCGGGAATGGCGATCAACCGGATCAGCGGTGTGGTGCTGTCACCGAAGCCCACCGGGTCCGCCAGGGAGACGCTCGACACCTGGTCGGGACGTTGCGCGGTCATCTCCATCGACAGCGCCCCGCCCAGGGAGTTCCCGACCAGGTTGACCCGGGTCTCCCCGAGCTCGTCAAGGTCGTCGAGGTCGTCGAGGACCTTCCAGAGCAGTTCGGCGGTGTCGGCGAGGGTGACGCGTGCGGCAGGGTCGCTGAACCCGAAGCCGGGGACGTCGAGGGCGATGTAGCGGCTGTTCTCCCCGACGAGGACGGCCTGGTCGTCCCAGTCCTCCAGGGAGCGTCCGATGCCGTGGATCATGACGATCACGTCCCGGCCGTCCTGCCGCGCGCCCGGCCCGCCTCGGCGCAACCGCACCGTCCGGCCGCCCACGGTGACCGTCTCCGTGGGCGGGAGCGCCCGGAGGTCGGTCGCCACGAACGGGCCGTCGGCCTCGACGGTCTGGATCGCCGGACCGGGTCGGGCCCGTCCCACGCGCGACAGGCAGCGGTCGCCGAAGGCCATGTCCCGACGCTGGTCACCGAAGGCGAGGCCGGGCAGTTCGGTGAGGTAGTTCTGCGTGTACCGCCACGGTGAGGCGTCCCCCTGGGTGGGGAACCTGTGCACGCCGCGCCGGACGTAGCCCGCGTCGAAGTCGAGCAGCGGGCGGTCGCTGCGCCCCGGCGGCAGTTCCGGACTGTAGTACTCCTCCCCGGTCTTCCACAGCTTCACCATGTAGCGCGACACCATGTCGGAACGCAGCGTCCAGGAGGCGTTCACGTAGCCGACGGTGAAGCTGAAGTTCGGCAGGCCGGCCAGCATGATCCCCCGGTAGAAGACCTGTTCGTCGAGCGCCAGTTCCCGCCCGTCGACGCTCAGCGTGCCACCGCCGAAGGCCTCTAACTCCAGGCCGGTGGCGGTGACGATGACGTCGGCGGCCAGCTCCCTGCCCGAGTCCAGGCGGACACCGTCGGCGGTGACATGGTCGATGGTGTCGGTGACGACGTGGGCATTGCGCTTCAGCGCGGAGAAGATGTCGCCATTGGGCGCCTTGCAGACCCGCTGGTCCCACGGGTTGTACCGGGGGGTGAAGTGCTCGTCGATCTGGTCCCCGGACAGGTACGGACGTTGCATCAGCCGCAGCGCGTTCCGGAACAGCCACGGGGCCCGCTGGGCGAGCACGTACTGTGCCATGTCACGGACGGCGTGGTTGAGTCGCGCGACCCGGTGGGCGGGTCCGGCGGGCAGCAGCCTGTTCCAGATGCCGCTGATGACGTCGACGTCCGGCAGCGGTGCGACGTAGCTGGGGCTGCGCTGCAGCATGGTGACGTCCGCCCCGGCGCGCTCCAGGGCCGGGACCAGCGTGATCGCGGTGGCGCCGGAGCCGATGACCACGATCCTCGACCCTTCGACGTTGAGGTCCTCCGGCCACTCCTGCGGGTGGATGATCTGCCCGGTGAAGTCCTCCTCACCGGGGAAGTCGGGCCGGAACCCCTTGTCGTGGGAGTAGTAGCCGGAGGCGTAGTGGACCCGGCGCGCGTAGATCGTGCGCTCCCCTTCCGTTCCCTCTGTGCCCCCGGCAGTGACGGCGGTGACGGCGGTGACGGCGTAGAGGTTCAGGTCGGTCCGCCAGTCCGCGTCCCTGATCCAGGATCCGGTGTGCAGCCGTTCCAGGGCGCCGCAGTCGCGGGCGACGTCGCGGATGTACTCCTTGATGTCCGCGCCCTGCCCCAGCGTTCCCTTGTGCGGCCAGGGGCGGAAGGGGAACCCGAAGGTGGCCATGTCGGAGTCGGAGCGGATGCCCGGGTAGGTGAAGGTATGCCAGGTTCCGCCGATGTCGGCGTGGGTGTCGTGGATCTCCCACGACCAGTGAGGGAAGTTCTGGGCCACGTGGTGGGCGAGGTCGATACCGGAGAGGCCCGCCCCCACGATCAGCAGATCGAGGGGGTGGTCGACGGTGCCAGATTCTGTAGTCATGGATACACCGTAGTGAAGTCTCCGAAACGATACCTGTTATCCGTTGAACTCGACCGGGTGCGGCCCGGTGCGCATGCCCCGGTCCAGGGCGTCGATGCGGGCGAGGTCGGACGCCGTGAGGTGGACGTCGGTGGCCGCGAGGTTCTCCGCGATACGTGCCGGGGTGACGGACTTGGGGATCACGACGCGCCCCTGTTGCAGGTGCCACGCCAGGACGACCTGCGCGGCGGTGGCGCCGTGGCCGGCGGCGATGTCGGTGATGACGGGGTCGGCGAGCGCCGCACCCTGCCCGAGCGGACTCCACGCCTCGGTGACGATGCCGTGGGCCGCGTCGGCGGCGACGGTGTCGCGGTTCTGCAGCGCAGGGTGCAGTTCGACCTGGTTGACCGAGGGCACCGTCCCGGCAGGGTCGCCCAATCCAACGAGTCGCCGCAGGTGCTCGGGCAGGAAGTTCGAGACCCCGACCGAGCGGGTGAGCCCGGCGTCGCGCACCTCCTGCATGCCCTCCCAGGCCGCCAGGTAGTTGTCGGTGGCGGGTGCGGGCCAGTGGATGAGGAACAGGTCGACCTGGTCCAGGCCGAGTCGTTCGAGGCTGGCCTCCAGTGCGGGACGCACGCCGTCGCGCGACAGGCCGTCGAGCCAGAGCTTCGTGGTGACGAAGAGTTCCTCGCGGGGAATGCCGGACGCTGCGACGGCGCGTCCGACGCCGGCTTCGTTGCCGTAGACCGCGGCGGTGTCGATGCTGCGGTAGCCGGTCTCCAGGGCGGTGGCGACGGCGCGGTGCGCGCCGTCGTCGGGCACCTGGAAGACGCCGAAGCCGAGCTGAGGCATGGCGGTGCCGTCGTTGAGGGTGACGGTGGGGATCATGGCGGGGATCATGGTGTTCTCCTTGAGATGGATTAGACGTGTGCGGGGTCGGCAGGAACAGTGGCGTCGGTGGCGGCGGCAGCGCCCGGCGTCCGGGCGAACTCGCCGCCACGGGCGCGGGACGCCGCGACGAACAGGGCCAGGCCCGAGAGCCATGCGCCGACGGCGTTGCCGACGTTGAAGGCGGCGATGTTCGCCCCGGACGCCAACGTCGGGGCGTCCGACGCGTGGTTCATGATGCGCATCTGCAGGCCGGGCACGGTGGCGAACCCGACCCCGCCCATCAGCACCAACGCGACGACGGTGGCGATCTGGCTGGTGGCGGTGAGCGCGAAGCCCACGAGGATCACCGTGAGCACGCCGAGCAGGACGGCGAGGGTCGCGCCGAGATTACGGTCGGCGGCGCGTCCTCCCGCGAGGTTGCCGACGAACAGGCCGACCCCGAAGAGGACGAGCAGCCACGGCACCGTCGCCGAGGAGAATCCGGAGACCTCGGTGAGGGTGAAGGCGATGTAGGTGAAGGCGCCGAACATGCCGCCGTAGCCGAGCACCGTGACCGCCATCGACAGCCAGACCTGGCCGGAACGGAAGATCGCGAACTCCTCGCGCACGGAACCGCCTCCGGACGCAGGGGACGCAGCACCCGCTGCGGACGGTGCAGGCGACGCCGGCACCAGCGCGGCGATCGCGGCGAAGGCGACGAGGCCGACGGCGGTGATGGCCCAGAACGTGGCGCGCCAGCCGAAGGCCTGGCCGATGAAGGTGCCCAGCGGCACACCGGCGACGTTGGCGACGGTGAGGCCGGCGAACATCATCGAGATCGCGCCGGCACGCCGGGCCGGGGTGACCAGGTCGGCGGCGACGACGGCACCGATGCCGAAGAAGGCGCCGTGGCACAACGCGGCGACGATGCGTCCTGCCAGCATGAGGCCGTAGGTCGGGGCGAGGGCGGACATCATGTTGCCCACGATGAACAGGACGAGCAGGCCGAGCAGGGCGGTGCGCCGTTCCATGCGACGCAGCGCCACGGTGAGGATGATGCCGCCGACGGCGACAGAGAGTGCGTAGCCGGAGATCAGGTAGCCGGCGGTGGTGTCGGTGACGCCGAAGTCGGCGGCGACCTCGGGCAGCAGGCCCATGATCACGAATTCGGTGAGGCCGATGCCGAATCCTCCGAGGGCCAGCGCGTAGAGGGCTGCGGGCATGGCGGGATCCTTTCATGTTGTTGCGTCTGCAGTAGTTGTGTGTGCATTAGTTGCACGCGCAATGTTCTAGATAGTTGCACACGCGGTATATGCGCGCAAGTCGGCTATAGTGGGGTCCATGAGCATCTCCGACGACGCCGTCGAGGTCCGCACCCGCGGCTGGCGCACCCTCGCGGCCCTGCACAGCGCGATCGACACCTCCCTGGAACGCGCGCTGAAGGACGGCCACGACCTGTCCGTCGTCGAGTTCGCCGTCATGGACTCCCTCGACCGGCAGGACGGCTGGCACATGCGCATGGCCCAACTCGCCCGCGCCGCCGCCCTCTCCCCCAGCGCCACGACACGCCTGGTCAGCCGCCTGGAGAGCCGCGGCCTGCTGCGCCGCATCCTCTGCGACGACGACCGCCGCGGCATCTACACCGAACTCACCGACGCCGGACGCGACCTGCTCAATGCCGCCCGCCCCACCCACGACCGCACGCTGGAGGACGCGCTGGACGCCGCCTCCGACGTCCCGGAGCTCGCCCCGCTCGCCGACGCGCTGCACGCCGGCAACTTCCGGTAGCGCGGCGCGTCCGGCGCGAGCGCATGCGTCCGGGACCTCCGGCGCGTCCGGCGACCCCGCGTCGCGTACAGGATCCGCTCGCTTCTTGGCGCCGGACGACCGAATCCGGCACGCGACGCGGGGTTGCTGTGCCCCTGATGGGCGTCACCGTCCGCGATACAGTCAGAGCCAAATGACTGTAGAAACCTGGCGCATCACCCACCCCTCACTGGGACGCATCGAGGTATCCACCGGCCCGGAGACTCAGCTTCCCGCCCTGGACCCGCACTTCCCGCAGGGCAAGAGCGCCTCGGACTCTCCCCGGCTTCTCGTGCGGGTCGATGGCGTGGTCATCGCGCGTCGAAAGTCCCTGAACAACACCAAGGTCGATCTCTCGGAGAAGACCGTCGCCGACCCGGACAAGCGCCCGGCGCCCGGCGAGTACGGGCACCAGGAGACCGTCCTCAAACCTCTGCTGGAGATCGAGTCGAACTGGGCGGACTCCTGGGTGCGCACCGTCACCCTCCGCTCCCGCGACACCGTGGTCCAGCTCGACGCCCCGGCCGGGTCGCGCGCGGCGAAACGACAGGACGCCATGGACCGCTCCCGGGTGAAACGCTGGGCGTACCCGCTGCTCGCCGGGGTGGGTAAGGGCGGCTGGGCGCTCGGCGTCATCGTGCTCGGGCCCCTGGTGGTGGGGCTGCTACGCCGGCTCTGGCGGTGGGTGTCGCAGTTCCTACCGAACTGGGACATCACCCTCCCGTCGATCCCCTGGCCGGACATCACCCTGCCGTCGATCCCCTGGCCGGATATCACCCTGCCGAGCCTGCCGAGCTGGGACGCACCGTGGTGGATCGGGATCCTCGCGGAGTACTCCAAGGTGTGGGTGCCCGTCCTGATCGGCATCGGTATCGGGGTCGTGGCGATCCGCAACCACCGCCGCTCCGAACGCACGAAGCGGGAGTGGGGCGTCCGACAGGACGTGCGGACGGACGCCGTCCGGCAGGACGTCGCGGCGGCGCTGCACGCCCCGGCGTCCCGCGCCGCGCAGGCGTTTCGCGCGAGGGTCACTGAGCTGGAGCGCCGTACCGGCCCACCATCGGCGTAGCGTGGCGTCATGTCGAACACCACCGCAGAACTCGCCCGGAAGGCCACCCGCCTCCTCGACCTCCACCACGACGACGCCCCCGTCGTCCTGCCCACCGTCTGGGACGCCTGGAGCGCCCGCCTTGCCGAG
Source organism: Corynebacterium sp. AOP40-9SA-29 (assembly GCF_052377405.1). Lineage (NCBI taxonomy): Bacteria > Bacillati > Actinomycetota > Actinomycetes > Mycobacteriales > Corynebacteriaceae > Corynebacterium > Corynebacterium sp. AOP40-9SA-29. The sequence continues at coordinate 711,138 of NZ_JBQSWR010000001.1, forward strand.
GACGCCGGCTTCGCCGGACTGACCGTCGGCTCCCACCCCGTGGCCGACTCCCTCGGCTACGACGATGGGGAAAACACCCCCGTCGACCTCTACTTCCAGGCCGTCGCGCGCGTCACCGGCGCCGTCGACGTCCCGGTGTCCGTCGACGTGGAGTCCGGCCTCGGCCTGCAGCCCGCCGAACTCGTCCGCAACGTGCTGGACGCCGGCGCCGTCGGCGTGAACATCGAGGACACCGTCCACACCGAGGACCGCTACCGCAGCCCCGAGGAGCACGCCGCGTACATCGCCGCGGTGCGCGCCGCCGCCGACGCGCAGGACGTCCACCTCGTCATCAACGGCCGCACCGACGCCTTCACGAAGGACGGTGAGGACGCCGCACTCCTCGACGACGCGCTCACCCGCCTGCGCCTGATGCAGGACGCCGGCGCGGACTCGCTCTACCCGGTGAAGATCCCGTCGCAGGACGTCCTCACGCAGATCCTCGACCAGGTCAGCGTGCCGCTCAACGTCACCGCCCACCCGCGGGACGGAGCGATCCCCGGGGCGATGAGCCTCGAGGACGCCGCGCGGGCCGGCGTGGGACGCATCTCCTTCGGGCCGCTGCTGCAGGCCGCACTCGCCGACACCGCCGGCGAGCTCCTCAACGCCTGGCGCGGCTAACTACGCGGCGTTCGCGCGCGCCGTCACCAGCTCCTGCAGCACGTCGTCCCACCTGGACGCCTGCACGTTGAAGCGGCTTTCCAGCGCACCGGGATACATGATGGCCTGCATATCCCAGAGATAGCGGTTTGCTCGGAGTTCCCTCATCGTCGGTGACGCGAACCCCGCGAGGCGGATCACCCACCACGGGATCTTTCTCACCGGCCGCGGCGACACCCCGGACGCCACGGCGGCACTCCCCACCATTTCGCGTTGCGACAACGGCTCGGTGGATGGCGCGGTGAGCACGACGTCACCGTCCGGTGCGAGAGCCGAGGCGTGCTCGGCGGCGACCACCATCGCGGTCGTGAGATCGCGTATGGTCGTCGCAGACCGTCTGGCGTCCGAGTCGCCCAGAACCCAGGCGGTCCTGGCCGACATCGCCGGGCCGAGGACCAGCAGGTGGAAGACGGAGGACTTCGGTTCGGCCGTGGGGCCGACGAGATCCGCCGCCACGACCGAGAGAGTGCGCGCACGGTGTGCACGACGGGCAGTCAGCAGCTCAGCCCGTACCTCGCCGAGCGGTGATGCCGGCGAGAGCAGACCTTGATTCAATGGCTCCTGAAGTTCTTGTGCTGCGGCACCGAAGGCGTACACGGATTCCGGGAAGACGACGGGGACACCGGCGTCCGCGGCGACGTCCATCACCACCTGCTCCCGTGACGGTAGGTGCTCTCGCCAGGCCCGCGAGTCGTAGGACGTGTGGATGCAATGGAAGACCGCGGTCGCCGGACCGGCCTGCCGACCTGCTCCCCCGTCTCCTTCCACAGCTCGTCGCATCAGATCACGGTCGCCCGCATCTCCCCGGAGAAGGTCCGCTCCGTCGACCGCACCTGTCCCGCGTCGAACGACGGTGACACTGTGACCTGCCGAGACGAGGACCTTCGCCAGTTGTGTTCCGATCTGGCCCGCGCCCGTGATGACGTATCGCATATTCATCCCTCCATATTGTGAGCGGTGCTCTCTATATGCCTGTGAGGCTACGGCGCGCTCCCCGATTTTTCAAGAGCACCGCTCACTTTTGTTGTTGCTGGCGCGAGGTCGTGGAAAAATCATCACCATGACCCCACCCCGCCGCACCCACGCCCAGGCCAGGGCAGAGATGCGTGACGGCATCCTCCGGCTAGGCCGCGAACAACTATCGACACGGAGCGCCGGGGAACTCTCCGTGCGGGAGATCGCACGTGACCTCGGGGTCGCCTCCTCCGCCGTCTACCGTCACGTGAAGAGTCGGGAAGAACTGGTCACTCTGCTGGTCATCGACGCTTACACCGAACTCGCTACCGTTGTCGGCCGCCCGTCCGAGAACCCCGAGGCCAACATAGCGATCCACGATCTCGCACACCGCATACGTGGGTGGGCGGTGGCCAACCCCAGCCGGTGGGCGCTGATCTACGGGACCCCCGTCCCCGGCTACGCCGCCCCGCCCGACGAGACAACCGCCCCCGGCACACGGGTGATGGCGGAGCTGCTCTCCGTCCTCGCGCGCGGCACCATCCGGAACGACAGGCCAGCCCCGTCCTCAGAACTGGCCGGCCAGCTCATTACCGAGGCCGGGGACCTTGGAGCCTCTCACCTGGAACCTGCCCTTCTGGCGGCCGGGGTGGAGGCATGGACCAGCCTCATCGGGACGATCAGTGCCGAGATCTTCGGCCAGCTCGGCCCGGAAATCAGGGAGTTCGGGAAGGAATTCGTCGACCGGTGGGTGTCGGAGACGTGCCACGCGTTCTCGCTCAGCGGCCGGAACCTGCCCTGATGCCCGCGACAGCGGCCACGTCGTATGCAACAATGCACTGCATTCGCATATGACCACGGTCCGCGGCAGTCGCCTCACCGAACTGCCGTAGGCATCGATTACGCATGGAGTCCGGTGTGAAAAAAGTGAAACTCTCCCCCACGGTGGAACTCTCTTTCATCGTGATTGGCTTTATCTGCCTGATCGTCGGGCTTCCGTTTGCATCCAGCTCGCCACAGGCGTTTGTCATCGGCATCTGGGGCGTGCTGGTGGGGGCGGTTGCTTTTGTCACCACCGCCGCGACGCGCAGTCTGTCCAGCGCTGTGGTGATGGTGGTCCTGGCGGTGTCCGCGCTCGCCTTCATCGCCGGCTTCATCTATGTCGCCAACAACAGGGACGGCATACTGACCGCGTACATTCCGATCATCGCGGCCGGAATCCTCCTGTCGAGCGGTAGTCAGATGATCTCCCGGCGCCTTTCGAGGAGCCGGTAGGAACACAGTTCGACGACGCGCATCCGGCGAGCCACGGTCGCGTGCCGGATCCGGTCGTTTCTTGGCACGAAACGACCGGATCCTGTACGCCACGCGGGGTTCGCCGGACGGGGCGGACGAGGCGGCAACTACTACGCGGCGTCGGCGGCAGCGTCAGTGTCGCTGGAGTCCGACTGGCCCGGCGCTCCGCTCGGCGGCTCACCGCCCATGTCGCCCATGTCGCCCATGTCACCGCCGGGGCCGCCGCTCATGCCGCTGGCCTCCTGCTGCTCCACGCTGCCGGCGTAGTCGTTGGACGGGTCGCGGTAGATGGTGTGCACATGGCCCCAGCCGGAGGTGCTGACCCCGTCGACGTCGGCGCCGGCGGAACCCTGCTGGGCCTCCAGCGCGACGTAGACGTTCGGGCCGGAGATCGAGAACGAGATGCCGTCACCGGTGCTCATGTCGTAGGTCGTCTCACCGGACCAGGCGATCACCGTGTCGTCGAGGGTGGCCTCGATCTCGGCGCGGGTGGTGGCGTTGCTCTCGTCGTCGGCCATCTCGGACCAGTTTGCGATCAGGTCGAGCAGGAGTTCCTTCTGCTCATCGGTGAGGTCGGCACCGGTGAGCCCTTCGCCGGACTCGAAGTCGCAGGTGTCGCCGGGGGCGCACATGCTCACGTCGCCGGAGGTCAGCGTCTCCTGCTGCTCCTCGGTGAGGCTGTCGTAGAAGGCGAAGGCGTCGGTGTAGATGCCGTCGAAGGGCTGGACCTCGTTGCCGTCCTCGTCCTTGTACACGGCCGGCTGCACGCCGAGGTGTGTGGGGGCGAAGGTGATGGAGTCGGTCGAGCCGTCCAGCGTGGCGTTGATGCCCAGGTGGTGGCCGCCGAACTGGACCTCGAAGGCGCTGGTGTCGGAGGGGTCACCGAAGAAGGCGATGTAGTACTGGCCGAGGGAGTCTTCGGTGGAGTCGCTGTTCTCCAGCAGGTACTCGTCGCCGCCCATGATGCCGGAGACGGTCTCGTAGGCCTCGTCGCTGAGCAGGTTCTCCAGCACGGCCAGTGCGGCGGTCTGCTGTTCCTCGGTGAGGTCGGTGAGGTTGAGTCCGGCACGCTCGACGAAGGTGACCGGGAAGTTGGACCAGGAGGTGGTCTTGGTCTCGTCGTCGTAGTCGTAGAGCACGGTCTCGCGCTCCTCGTCGGACAGGGTGTCGAGGAAGGCCTCGGCGGCGGTGGCGGTGTCCGAGATGGTGCCGGAGGTGGAGTCGGCGTCGCTAGTGCTGCTCGCCGTGCTCACCGACGTGTTCGCGGTGGCAGAGGAAGTGCCCGAGGCGCTGGTGGAAGCGTCCTCGGTGGAGCACGCGCCGAGCACGAGGCCGGCGGACATAAGCGTCGCGGTGATCCAGGCAGTGTGGCGGCGCATCCTCGTGCGGCGCGTGGTGGGGGTGGTCATGGTGGTCCTCCTGTGGGGGCGGGTTCTCGGGCGGGGCGGGCTGCTGCCCGATGTCGTGTCCACCATGTTCGTCGATTCCGCACCCGCCCACATCCCCCTGTCGTGGACACTGCGCTACCACGCTCGTGGTATCACCCGGTACCGCCTGGCGCGGTGTCCTATAGTCGCACGAATGAGAATCATCGACGCGCGCGACTGGGCGCCGGAGGGCACCGTGACCACGTGGCTACCGTCCGACGCGATGAAGGAGACCGCGCAAAAAGCGCAGGACGACCCGACGCCGGCGTCGTTCCTGCAGTCCGACCACGTGCGCGGCGTGCTCGCGGCACGCGGGCAGGGCCGCACGCACCACGCCTACACCGGTTCGGTGGCCACGCTGCCCGGCGTGCCGGACGCTGCGCGCATGACGCGGGCGGTCAACGCTTTCGTCGCCGCGCACGAGGGGCTGCGTTCGGGGTTGTCCGTCGCCGGCGACGCACCGCAGGAACCGATCGAACGCAGGACGCTGCCCGCCGCGGCGGTCGATCTCGTCGCCACCGGCGTCCCCGGCGTCCCCGGCGTCCCCAATGTCCCCGGCGCGATCACCGAGCTGCTGGCGTCCACCGCGGTCTTCGACCACGTCCCGGCGCTGGTGGTGGCCACGGTGGCGCGGGAGGACGCGGCGTCCTTCGACCTGCTGTTCGCCCTGGACCACGCCTCCGGCGACGGGCTCTCGCAGATGACGGGCCTGCTGGAACTCATCGCGCGCTACAACGGGGCCACGCCCGACACCACCCCGAGCTTCCTGGATTATGTGCGCGACGAGTACGCCCGCGCGGCGAGCGTGCACGACGACTCCCCCGGCGTGCGCGCCTGGCGCGATATGTTCGCCGTCACCGACGGGCGGGTCCCCGGCTTCCCGCTGCCCACCGGCGTCGTCGACGGTGTACCGCAGCCGGCGGTCGGGTGGGCGTCCGACGGGGCCCTGGCCGACCGGGACACCACCGCCCGCCTGCGTGACCTCGCGCGGGCCCACCAGGTCAGCTTCAGCACCGTGGTCTATGCCGCGCTCGGGGTGGCGCACGCGCGGCTGACCGGGCAGGAGCACTACGCGACCGTGGTCGTCGCGGCCACGCGCGGGCGGATCTACGCCCTCTCGCAGGGCTGGTTCTGCAACTTCACGCCGCTGTTTTTCCCCGTGAGTACGGACGGCGTGACTGCCGTCCTGCCGGACGCCGCGGCCGCGCAGGCGCGCATGAAGGAGGCCCTCGACGAGCCGGTGCACGCCTCGCTGGGGCACCTGATCGGCACCGGGCAGGTCGATGCGTCGGTGATGGGCAGCCCGCAGATGGTGACCTACCTCGACCTCGGCTGGTTCGACGAGCCCGCCAACGCGGACGTGCGCCTGTTCACCGGCGTCGGACGCACCGCCAACGCCAATCTGTGGATCTCCCGCAACGACGCCGGGCTCGGACTCGCCTGCCAGGCGCCGGACAACCCCACCGCCCGGGAGTCCGTGCGCACCTACGTGGCCACCGTGCGCGAGGTCCTCGCCGAGGCGGCTGCCGTGGAGAGCGCACAGTAACGATGCACGTCACCTACCTCGACCACGTCGCCCTGACCGGCCCGTTCACCGAACTGCACGTCGACTGGCGCGGTGAGCCGGGCGGCACGGGCGCACCGCTCACCTTCAACCAGCGCAACCACCTGGCCGCCGCCGCGGCGTCCGGACGCTCCACGTGGATCGGCGGCACCCTGCCCGTGCCGTCCGGTGCAGCGTCCGGCGCTGTTGCGTCCGGCGTGGCAGAGGCCGTGCAGACGGTGATCGCCGGGGCGGACGCGCTGCGCAGCGTCGCCCGGGGGGACCGTCAGCACGCCTATGCGCCGGACGCCGTGAGCGTCACCGTGGGCCCCACCGCGCAGGACGTCCCGACGCCCGGCGCGCTCGAAGCGCGAATGGCCGGACGCTGCCGGCCCGGCGCGGTGCCCGGCCTGTTCTTCGCCCTGTGCGGCGGGGAGCTGGTGGTCGGTGTGGACCATTTCCACGCCGACATGCTCAGCGTGTGGCTCCTGCTGCGCCGCATCCACGGCGAACTCACCGGACGTCCCCTCGACCCCGGGGCGTCCTTCCTCGACACCTCCCCCGCCGAGACGCCCGACCCGGATGCGGCGCTGGACGTGTGGCGCGGATTCCTCGACACCACCGGCGGACGCGTCCCCGCCTTCCCCGTCGACCTCGGGGTGACGGGACCGGTGGAGCCCGTGCACGACGTCCGCCACCTGCTCGACGCCGCCGAGCTCACCGGGCAGCTCGACGCCCGGACCTTCGCCGTGGTTCTCACCGCCCTGGCCGGGGCGTTGGAACCGGTGACCGGTGCGTCCGAGTTCGCCACCGTGATCCCCGTGCACACCCGCGGCCGGCGCGCCGATCCGCGCCACAACGTGGTCGGATGGATGGTCGGCAACGCCCCGGTCATCGCTAGTGCCGGTGACGTAGACGCCACCTTAGGGTGGCTGCGCGACGCGGTGGCCGTGGCCGGCCTGCCCCTGGAGACGATGATGGAGCAGCTCGCCCCCACCCTGCCGGACGGTGTGGTGCCGATGGTCTCCTACATGGACTTCCGTGGCGGTGCCGGTGATGGTCCGCTTCTGCCGGAGGGAACACGCTACGTGTCCTCGTCGTCGCCGACGGACACGGTGCAACTGTGGTTCTCCCGCTCAGATGCGGGCCTGGACCTGCGCGCGAAGTACCCGGACACCCCGGCCGCCCGCGCCCTGATGGACCGGGTGCTCACCGACCTCGGGTACATGCTGCGCAAGCACTCCCGCTGAACCGGCAGAGATCACGCTCGGCACCGGCTACAGCCACCGCACCACGTCGCTGTCCCAGCGCAGCCCCCACCGGTCCAGCTCCTCGGCCACCAGGTCGAGCAGATGGTCGGCGTCGCGGACGTGGACCGGGTCCAGGGAGGTGAAGGACAACGACAGCGTCTCCCCGTTGCGCACCGCCCAGGCGCTGACCCCGCCCCGTCGCGCCGCGAGTTCCCGGGCAGAGTCCGCCCGGATCACGGAACGTAGGGCAACGTCACTGGTCGCAGTCGACCCGGCACCCAGGCCGAGGCGAGCGAAGGCGGCATCGGGCTCGCCGAGGTTCGATGCCAGGCACAGCGGGGTGGTGGACCCTGCCGCGGCCCGACGCACCACGGCGTCCGGCAGCACCTGCGCGAGTTGCGCCATCGCCGCCACCCGGTCCAGGCCGCCGTGCTCCGCCCGGTCACCGACCTGACGGTAGGCCACCTTCGCCGCCTCACGCAGCGGACGCAGGTCACGGTAGCGCCCCGGGTCCACGGTGGTGTGCACCGTCGCCCCGGTGGTGGCGTTGGCACGCAGGTCAACGCTTAAATCGCGCACCGACATCGGCACGGCGACGGGCACGGCGTCCCCCTCACCCACCCGCCCGGAGCCGGCGAGCACGCCGAGGGTCACGGCCTGGAACAGCGTATTGGACGTCCCGTCGAGCGCCACGGCGACCTCGTCGAAGCGTGCGGCGTCCACCCGCACCGCCACGGTGGGCACCACGGCGGGGCCGTCCCCCACCATGTCCACTGGAGCGTCGGACGCAGCGGGCGCAGCACCGCTGCCGCCGCTGCCGCCGCGCAGCAGGCCCACCGCGGCGCGTCCTGCGGCGCGGGTGAGGGAGAGGGCGTCGCGCAGTGTGTCGCCGGGGGTGCGGCGGGACCCGGCGGCGTGCTGTGTGCCGGTCACCGCCTCGGTGACGGCGCTGATCAGCGCGGCACCGTCGGCGACGACGTGGCTGCGCACCAGGGAGACGACCACGTCACCGTCGGTGGTGGGTCGGGCGCACAGTTCCCAGGCGGGGCCGTGCACGCTGTCGATGCCGGTGGTGAGCCGGTCGTCGAGCCACGCGGTGACGGCGTCGGAGGCCAGCGGGTCACGATCGATGAGCACGCGTCCGGCCTCGGGGGTGAACGTCCAACGGTCGCGCACCGGGCCGCGGGTGCGGGTGACCAGGCGGGAGAGGCGTCCGGCGCGCAGGTGACGTCCGACGTCGGCGACGTGGTCGAGCACTACACCAGTATTGCCAGCCGCGCCGATCCGCCAGATCACCTGAGGCAGCACGGGCATGCCCGTCACCTGCTCCATGACCACGAAGAGGTGGTCGTCGGCGGTCAGACGCTCCACCGGCTCAGCCCTCCGACACGGCCACGGGGGTCGTCGGCACCTCGAAGGGCACCTCGAAGGGCTCCGAGGAGGCGTCGCCGGTGTCGACCACGCTGTGCAGCACGGCGAAGTACTCGGCGATCAGGGCGCGCACGGCGTCGCGGGTCACCCGGTCGTCCGGGTAGCGCATGGAGATGTTCACCCCGGCGCGGGTGCGCACCACCCACACGTAGACGTCGCTGGCGCTGCGGGCGACGGCGCGCAGCGTCCTGTCGTGGGGCGTCCAGTCGTCGGCGCCGGGGATGAAGCGGGTGTCCACGTAGGACACCACGAACCGCGGCGGGCGGGTGACGCCGAGCAGCTCGGCGACGCGCGGGTACGGGTGGGCGACCACGTCCCGGTTGGCCTTCACCGCCGCGGTGGTGGCGGCGACGGCCTCGGAGAAGTCCGCACCGCGCGGCATCGGGTCCTCCACCGGCATCAGCCCCACGAACCAGCCGGCGGACAGGGCGAACTCCGGGGAGGTGCGGGTGTGCATCGGCATCACGTAGCGCAGCGCGTCGCCGCAGACACCGGTGCGGTCGGCGCGCGCGACGGCGACCTTCAGCGCGGCGAGCAGGCCGGTGACCTGGCTGCCGCCGTAACTCTTGGCGAGCTGGCCGAAGACCGTGGCGTCGACCTCGCCGAGCAGCCAGACGGACGTGCTGACCTGCAGGGGCTCGGGGGTGTCGGACGGTGCGGACGCTGCAGGGGCGCCGGACGTTTCGGGCGCCGCAGGCGTCGCGGCAAGCGGCAGCGCCGGCGGCGTGCCGTCGCAGCGTCCCAAAAAGTCGCGCCACCGCTGCACCACGGGGTGCTCCACGGTGAGCTCGTCGGCGAGTTCGCGCTCGACGCGGCTGTAGTCCACGTGCGAGCCGGCGAGCGGCAGCTCGGGGCAGCGTCCGGCGAGCTCGGCGGCGTAGATCTCGCGCAGCTCGGCGATGGAGACGATCTGGGTGTAGGCGTCCATCACCGCGTGGTCGGCGGCGAAGACGACGGTGAACCAGGGACCGTCCTGACTGCCGAGGGAGTCGTCCGGCGCCTCGGCGTCCGGTCCGACGGTCGCCACGGTCAGGTGCGGCCACTGCAGGGCGGAGACCTCGGTGGCGAAGTGTCGTTCAAGGACCTCGCGCACGCTCGCGGCGTCCGCCAGGTGCCCGACGCTGCGGGACGTCACATCGACGGCGTCGGCGGGCAGCGTCCTGCGGTGCAGGGCGGGGTCCTCCACCGCGGAGTCACCGACGGTGCCCGCCACGGCGGTGGTGCGGTAGGCCTCGTGGCGCACCATCCACGCGCGCAGGGCGGCGGCGAAGACCTCGGCGTCGAAGGTGTGGTGGATGCGGAAGGCAGTGCCGATCCAGTTGTCGCCGCGGGGGTCGGTGGTGTCGGACGCGTCAGAGCGCGGCGCGGTGGCTGTTGCGGTGAGGGCCTCGCGCACGTGCGCCTCGTGGTTGCAGGACAGCGGGCGCGGGTCGACGGCCCAGGCGTCGCCTGAATCGGTGGTGGGGGTCGTCGCGGTGGGCGTCGTCGCGGTGGGTGTCCAGGTCGTGACGTGTCCGGCGTGCAGCCGGTACGCCGAAAGTTCGGTGTACTCCATGGCAGGGTCCTTTCCGGGGGCAGAGGTGAGGGACGGAAGGGAGACGGGGCACGATCGGTGCCGTCTGTGCTCTTGATGCTCTTGGGCGCTCTTGATGCTGGTCTCTGTGATAGCACGGACGCGCGCGGCGCGCAGCCGGTGAACGCCAGTACGTGACCGACAACACAGCGTCCTGCGCAGCGTCCTGCGTGACGTCCGGCGCTGCGTCCGGACGCTGCCCGCGTCGCGTGCCAGATCCGGGCGTCGCGTGCCACGATCCGAGCGGATCCTGTACGCGACGCGGGGTCAGCGCGTTAGGCGGCGTCCTTCGCGGCGAAGCGCGGGTGGTCGAGCTTCCAGGTGACCACGGCGATCACCGTGGTGATCACCGCCAGGGCGGCCAGGGAATTGTGGGTGCCGATGGAGTGGAACACCGCCCCGCCGAGCACGATGCCCACGAGGAAGCCGGCGTACGTCACCACCTGGGCGACCCACACCCACCGCTGCACCCCGGACAGGTGCAGGGCGAACCCCTGGCCCATCTTCACCAGCGTGCCGGTCACATACGACAACGGCATCGCCACCTGGTTGCCGCGGCTGATGGAGGTATTCAACGCACCCAGGCCGAAGGCCAGCGACAGGATCGGGATCACGCCGAAGGACGCACCGGCCTCGTCGGTGAGGACGTCGAAGAACCAGGCGACGTAGGCGGCGACCATGGTGACCAACGTCGCGGCGTGCCGGGACTTCGTCCACCAATAGATACGAGCGAATGTGGCGACCATGACGCCCACCAGGAACGCCGCCACCGTGGCCAGCGCGCCGAGGCCGAGCAGGTGGTTGTCCTTGAAGTGCTCCAGGATCATGCGCTCGGTGTTGCCGGTCATGAAGGTCACGTACCAGCCGGAACTGTGCAGCCAGGCGGCCGCGCCCATGGCCCCGGCAAGTCCAGCGAGAACGATGCCGAGGTTCATCTCGCGACGGTCGTGGTACGGGCCGAGGGCCGGGTTGCGTGGAGGCATGCGGGGACTTTCCGTGAGGGGTCGGTTGAGCGGAGCCGCCGAGACTACCGTGCCGCGATCGCCTGAACGGGTCTACCCTGGAGGCATAAGCGAAAACCGTGAGAAAGAACAGGTAGTAGATCATGTCAACACCAGTTCAGGCTGCAGTCGTCCGTGGAGTCAACGAGCCGTTCACTTTCGAGAATCTCACACTCGGGGACCTGCGCCCCGATGAGATGCTCGTCAAGGTCACCTCGGTGGGGCTGTGCCACACCGACATTGCCGTGCGGCAGGGTGACATCGAAAGCCCGTACCCCATCGTCCTGGGCCACGAGGGCGCCGGGATCGTGGAAGAGGTCGGGGACGCCGTCCTCGGCGTGAAGGTGGGCGACGCCGTGGCGATGTCGTACGCGGCCTGCGGCCACTGCCGCAACTGCCGGAGCGGACGGGAGGCCTACTGCCTCAACTTCACGTACCTCAACTTCGGCGGCGCCCGTGAGGACGGCTCGACCACGTTCGAGGACGACGGGGTGCACGGCAGCTTCTTCGGCCAGTCGTCCTTCGCCACGCACGCGATCGCCTCGGAAAAGAACGTGGTCGTGCTGCCCGAAGGCGCACCGGTGGAAATCGCCGGCCCGTTGGGCTGCGGCATCCAGACCGGCGCGGGGTCCGTCCTGAACACGCTGAACGTGCCGGCGGGCGAGTCGATCGTGGTCACCGGCACCGGCGCGGTGGGGTTGGCCGGGATCATGGCGGCCAGCGTCGCCGGGGCCACGACCATCATCGCCGTCGACATCATTGACGAGCGTCTGGAGTTCGCCCGTCGCCTCGGCGCCACGCACACCATCAACTCCAAGAACGAGGACCCGGTCGAGAAGATCCTGGAGATCACCGGCGGCGGGGCCGACTACGCGCTGGACACCACCGCCGTGCCCGGCGTGGTCTCCCAGCTCATCGACTCCACGTCCTTCGGCGCGAGGATCGCGCTGATCGGCGCGCCGAAGCCGGGGGCGATGATCGACCTCGAGCGCATCTCGGCGTCCGGCAAGCAGATCATCGGTGCCATCGAGGGCGACTCCGTCCCCCAGGTGTTCATCCCGCACCTGGTGGAGCTGTACAAGGCAGGACGGTTCCCCTTCGACGAACTGGTCACCACCTACCCCTTCGAGCAGATCGACCAGGCCATCGAAGACACGGTCAACGGGAAGACCGTCAAGGCCGTGCTGACCATGCCCTGAGGCCCTGAGGCCCTGCAGCCCTGAGGCTGTTTCAAAAAACACCACAACCCAGAAGTACAAGAAGAAGGAGCACGCATGCGTGCAGTGACATTCACCGCCAAGGACACCGTCGAGGTACAGGACCGGCCGGTGCCAGAGATCCAGGCCGACGAGGTCCTGCTGAAGGTGTCCGGGGCCGGACTCTGCCACTCCGACCTGCACATCATCGGCACTGACGACAGCCCGCTGATGGGCGCCACCCTGGGCCACGAGGTGGCCGGTGTGGTCGAGAAGACCGGCGAGGCCGTCACCGGCTGGGAGCAGGGCGACAGTGCCCTGGTCGCCCTCGTCCTGAGCTGCGGTGAGTGCGACAAGTGCCTCGCCGGACGCGACAACGAGTGCGAGGTGGCGAACCCGCGCGGCGCGATGGCGCCGGTGTCCCCCGGCATCGGCTCGCCCGGTGGCATGGCCGAGTACATCGCGGTGAAGACCCACCACCTCGACCCGCTGGGCGACCTGGATCCGACCACGTCCGCCCCGCTGGCGGACGCCGCGTTGACCCCGATGCACGCGATCAACAGCATCCGTGACCGGCTCGTGGGTGGTGCCACGGTGGTCACCATCGGTCTCGGCGGGTTGGGCCACGTGGGCCTGCAGATCCTCGCGGCCACGACAGGTGCCCGCATCATCGCGCTGGACACCGACGCCTCCAAGGTGGAGTACGCCGCGTCCCACGGCGCGGACCTGGCGCTGCCCAGCGACGGCGACGCCGCCGCACGCATCCTGGAGGAGACCGGCGGGCGCGGCGCGGACGTCGTCCTGGACTTCGTCGGCGTGCAGCCGACGGTGGACCTGGCGTTGTCGGTCATCGGCGTGGGCGGAGCAATCCGTTTCGTCGGCCTCGGCGGCGGCGAGTTCGGCTACAACACCGCGGCGTCCCCGCTGGAGTGGGGCGTGAACATCGAGCGCTCCTACGGCGGTACTCGCGCCGATATGCGCCAGGCGGTGGCGCTCGTCCAGCAGGGAAAGCTGCACGTGGAGACCACGACGTACCCGCTGGAGGACGCGCCGCGCGCGTTCGACGACCTGCGTGCGGGCACGGTCGCCGGACGCATCGTCCTGGTGCCGTAGCTAGCACCCTTGGAACCTCGGCCCCGCCCGTGTAGTGTGGATGCCGGTTACAGTTTCTGAGTTGTTTTTCCCTTTCGGTTCCCCGGAAGGAATCAAGTTCACGGAAGTTGTCTTTTGGACGCGAACTGATTCCTCAAGGAACATTCGGTCGACCCAGCGCACGGAATGGTCCGGACGCTGACACTGAAGAAAGGATGATCTTATGATCAACGGAACTGTCAAGTGGTTCAACGCTGAAAAGGGCTTCGGCTTCATCTCCCCCGAGGACGGCTCCGCCGACGTCTTCGTCCACTACTCGGAGATCCAGGGCAACGGTTTCCGTAGCCTCGAGGAGAACCAGAAGGTCACCTTCGAGACCGAGGACGGCCGCAAGGGCCCGGCCGCTGTCTCCGTCACGGTGGTCTAGGAAGAACTTCCCGACCCCGGCACCATCGCTTAGCGAGGGTGCCGGGGTTTTCCTGTGCGTGCCGGGCTACGCGGCGTTCAGCACGATCATCCAGATGGCGATGTGGTGCAGGCCGGCGGCGATGATCGTGCCGGCATGGAAGACCTCGTGGAAGCCGAACCAGTGTTCGCTGATCGTCGGCCACTTCAGCGCGTACCCCAGCGCGCCGAGGCTGTAAATCACCCCACCAAGGATGATGAGCACCAGCTCCGGTGCCGTGAGCCCGTGCCACAGAATGTTCATGCCGAATACGGCGATCCACCCCAGCACCAGGTAGATCGTGACAGACAACCACCTCGGGTGCGTGATCCACAGGATATTGACCGCCACCGCGGCAATCGCCGTGACCCAGCACAGCACCAGCAGCGCGGCCCGGTTGCCCGGTGCGTCCGCCCCGAGGAACACCGGCCCGTAGGTGCCAGCGATGAAGATGGCGATCATGGAGTGATCGGCCCGACGCCACCCCTGCACCGACCCCTCGCTCTTCCACGGCACGCGGTGGTACAGGGCGGAGACGCCGAGCATGCCGGCGAGACAGAGCGCGTAGACGGCGGTGGCCACGGCCAGCCAGGAGAACCCGGTGGAGGCGAACGCCAGGACGGTCAGGCTGGTGCCGGTGCCGAGGAAGAACCAGAACGCGAACAGGTGCAGGTAACCGCGCAGGACGGGACGAGGCCCGCGGTAGAACACGGTGCGCCGGGTGGAGGTGCCGGGGTCGGTGGTCATGACGTGCCCCTCACACCGCACCCGGCTCATTGCCCGGCTCGCTGCCCGGCTCGTTGCGCAGCCGCGGCTCGACCCGGGAGGCGGGGATGAACCCGGACTTGTCGCGGTAGAACTCCCGAATCTTCTCCATGTCGGCGGCCACGTCGCCGGTGACCTCGAAGGTGGGACCGAGGCCGGTGGTCATGGTGGGACGGTCCACGTAGCCGAGCGTGAGCGGCAGGCCGGTCTGCTCGGCGAGGCGGTAGAAGCCAGACTTCCAGTACTCGTGGGCACCGCGGGTGCCGTCCGGCGTGATGACGATGGCCAGGCCCTTGTCGTCATTGAGCTGGGAGACCAGGTTCCCCACGACCTCACCGGGGGACTCCCGGTCCACGGCGATCCCCCCGAGCGCGCGCATCACCGGGCCCTGCCAGCCGTGGAAGAGGCTGGTCTTGCCGAGCCACCGCATCCTGATCCCCAGCTTCCAGGCGATGGCAAGCATGAGGATGAAGTCCCAGTTGGACGTGTGCGGTGCGCCGATGAGGATCGTGGGTCGTTCAGGCGCGGGCCGGGGTGCCAGCCGCCACCTGCTGACGAACCAAAACGCACTGGCGATGAGGCGTTTTATCATTGGTCCATATTACAACGGACCTGCTGATCCCTCGATGTCACGGACCGCGGCGACGTCCAGCCCCGCGCGACGCGCGCTCTCGAACGCGAACCACATCAAGGCCGCGCCTTTCGTGCTGGTGGGCCTCACCGAGCACAGTTCGGCGACCTTGTTCATGCGATAGACCAAGGTCTGCCGATGGACATGGAGCTCCTCGGCACTGCGACTCCAGTTGCCGTCGTGGTCGAGAAGTACCCACACGGAGTTGACTAGGTCGGTGCCGTGATCACGGTCGTAGTCGATGAGGGGACCGAGCACACGTCGAACGAGGCCCCGTACCCCCTCCACCGACGCCGGGAAGAGGTCGGAGTCGTCCCACGCCGACCCGTAGCGCACGCACACCTGCCCGGACTCCATCGCGCGCGACGCGGCGAGTCGGGCTTGGCGGACGAGTTCAGGGAAGGACGAATTCGCCGTCAGCGGTGAACTGACCCCGGCGACCACCGTGTCTCCGAGCAATGCGGATGCCCGTTCGGCGACGACGCCATCAGCGGGGACGAGTCCGAGCAGCTGTCCGCCCAGCGGCATGAGCAGCGGTGCAGTCCCCCGCAACCATTCGCGCCGGTGCAGATCGTGGTGGTCCAGCGGGGTGTCGGAACCGGTGTACCAGCAGACCACCGCCACGCCGTCGATCATGCCGCGGCGACGCAGTTCCGGCCACACTGCGGCCACGGTGATCGACTCGTCGACGAGCCCCGACAAAAGACCTTCGCCGGACGCCCGGAGCTGGTCGCGTCCTGCCGCCCGGTAGCGAAATTCCATGCCGAGCAGGCCCACAACATGGGCCAGCAACGCGCCGTCCCCCGTGTCCCCCTCCCGTGCAGGCCGCGCCCTGGCAACCAGCCGGATGTCCGGATCGCCGTACAGGGCCACGGTCTGCTCGGCATCCTCACCCTCTCCGGTGCCGGGCGCACCGTCGAGCCCGGCGCGGCGGGCGCCGCGGCCGGTGAACAGTACCGTCGCATCCGCGTCGTCCCAGATCCGCAGGTTCCACCCGCTGACCTTCTCCAGTGCGCTCAAACGTTCGTCCAGGTCGTGCCCCTCTTCGATGGCCCTCCCGTTGATCTCATACAACCGCTTGATTGCGGCGACACGCGCCCGCTCGGCGTCGACGGTGCTCTCGATGACCGCGCGGGCGAGCGCGACGAAGTGCAGCCCGAACTCTGCGTCGAGGACCGGAAAGCTGCGCTCGTCGGCGAGCTCAAGCATCTCCGACCCGAGCTCGAGGCTGCCCTCTTTCGGTGCCACCACCAGTGCGCTCGCCCCGGCATCGATAAGACGTCCCAGCCACCACGCCTGATCCTGCGGCGCGCGGGGGACGCCGGGACCCGTCGTCATCATGAGGTCCCCCCTGGCGATCCAGTTCCACGGGTCCTCGAGATCACAGACGTGGGCCCAGGTCACGAGACGCTGTGCACCGACCTCGCCCGCGCGGTACCGCAGTCCCGGTGCCGCCAACGAAACGAGGTCTCCCACGGAAATCACGGTGTCCATCCTCCATCTGCCGCCACGATCCGCCAACTATCCAAATGTACAACCTTTGGTGGTAAACCTTTGCATCCAAACTATGGTGGCCGTCACATTCCGACCGCACACTGAAGGGAGCCGCACACCCCACAAGGAGAAGCTCCATGAACACTTCTAAAACCCCAGGAACAGTCGCGACCGCGCTGTGGAAGGACGACCGGGACACCGCCCGCCGCCCCGCGCTGTCGGCGGACATCGACGTGGACGTCGCCATCATCGGAGCCGGGTACACCGGGCTCTGGACCGCCTACTACCTGCGCAAGGCGGAGCCCTCGCTGCGCATCGCCGTCCTCGAGAAGGAGTGTGCCGGCTTCGGCGCCTCCGGCCGCAACGGCGGCTGGGCGTCGGCGATCTTCCCGGTCTCCCTGGGCCGTGTGGCGAAACTCTACGACCATCGCGCAGCTCTGGACCTGCAGGAGGCGATGAACGGTGCCGTCGACGAGATCGGCCGTGTCACCGCCGAGGAGGGCATCGACTGCAGCTACGCCAAGGAGGGCCACCTGGGGCTAGCCCGCACGAAGGCCCAGCTCACCAGGGCGAAGGCCGCAGTCGCCGGCTCGGAGGCTTTCGGCGTGACCGGCCAGTCGCGCCTGCTCGGTGCGGACGAGGCCCGTTCCATCATCAACGCCGAGGGCGTCCTCGGCGCGACGTACACACCGCATTGCGCGGTGATCCAGCCCGACCACCTGGTGCGTGGCCTGGCCACCTGGCTCGACCAGAACGGCGGGACCATCTACGAGGACACCACCGTCACCGACATCGGCGAAGGCACCGTCCGCACGGACCGTGGCACGGTCACCGCCGACGTCGTGGTCCGTGCGACGGAGGGCTACACCCCCTGCTTCCCGCGGTTCCGCCGCGACGTCGCCCCGCTGTACTCCCTGGTCGTCGCCACCGAGCCGCTGCCGCAGGAGCTGCGCGAGGAGCTCGGGTTCACCACCCGTACCGCCTTCAACGACATGCGCAACCTACGGATCTACGCCCAGCCGACCGCCGACGGCCGCCTGATCTTCGGTGGCCGCGGTGCGCCGTACCACTTCAACTCGCGCGTCGACCGGGCCTTCGAGAACAACGACCGGATCCACGACGGCATCGTCGACACCATGCACGACTTCTTCCCGCAGCTGCGGGACGTGGCCGTCACTCACCGGTGGGGAGGGCCGCTCGGCGTGCCACGCGACTGGTTCCCCTCCGTCGGATTCGACCGGGGCCACAAACTCGCCTGGGCCGGGCCCTACGTGGGCGACGGAGTGGCGACGAGCAACCTCTCCGGACGGATCCTGCGCAACCTCATCCTCAACCGCGACGACGGGATCAACAGCCTCCCGATCGTCGACCACAGGTCCCCACGCTGGGAGTTCGAACCCTTCCGCTGGGCCGGCGTGAACGCCGGACTCGCCGCCGCACAGGTCGGTGACCTGGAGGAGAGGTTCACCCGACGTCCCTCCACCGTGTCGGCGTTCCTGGAGAAACTGACCGGCGCCCACTGAGCCTATTCCCCGACAACACCTCGCCACCCCACATCAAGGAGACCTCATGACCACCCTGACCCACCTGCCCGCCAACATCGTCAACGGCCCCCTGAACCCTGCCGGACAGCGTGCCGGCGCCGACTCCGGCGACCCTCAACTGAACACCCTGCCCGTAGATAACGGGACGGACGCGAGCACGGGCATCTGGGAGTGCCAGCCCGGTGGCTGGCCCGTCGTCGACCGCGCCGACACCGAGGTCTGCTTCATCCTGTCCGGCCGTGCCACCCTCACCGACGACGACACCGGTGAGACCACCGAGATCGGTGCCGGGTCCTTCGTCATCCTCCCGGTCGGGTGGACGGGCCGCTGGGACGTGACCGAGACCGTTCGCAAGGCCTACACGATCTTCTGAAGCCCCCGTCAACGCTCTCCTGAAAGGAACACCACCATGAGCACGATCACCCACTGGGTCAACAACGAGGCCTACACCGGGGACGCCACCGGCACCGCCCCTGTCACGAACCCCGCCACCGGCGAGACCACCGGAAACGTCCTGCTGGCCTCGGTCAACGACAC
Organism: Corynebacterium sp. AOP40-9SA-29; assembly: GCF_052377405.1. Lineage (NCBI taxonomy): Bacteria > Bacillati > Actinomycetota > Actinomycetes > Mycobacteriales > Corynebacteriaceae > Corynebacterium > Corynebacterium sp. AOP40-9SA-29. Next base: position 730,016 of record NZ_JBQSWR010000001.1, read on the forward strand.
CCGGGCAGGCATCGACGCCGCCGCGGCAGCCTTCCCTGCCTGGCGTGACACCTCCCTCGCCCGCCGAGTGTCGATCATCTTCCGTTTCCGAGAACTGCTCAACGAGCGCAAGGGCGAGCTTGCCGAGATCATCACTGCCGAGCACGGCAAGGTTCTCTCCGACGCTCTCGGCGAGATCAGCCGCGGCCAGGAGGTCGTGGAGTTCGCCTGCGGTATCCCGCACCTGCTCAAGGGCGGGTTCAGCGAGAACGCCTCCACCCGGGTGGACGCCTACTCGATCCTGCAGCCCCTGGGTCCGGTCGGCATCATCTCGCCGTTCAACTTCCCGGCCATGGTGCCGATGTGGTTCTTCCCCGTCGCCATCGCCACCGGCAACACCGTGGTGCTCAAGCCGTCCGAGAAGGACCCGAGTGCCGCCCTGTGGGTCGCCGAACTGTGGAAGGAAGCAGGCCTGCCCGACGGCGTGTTCAACGTTGTCCAGGGCGACAAGACCGCCGTGGACGAGATCCTGACCAACCCGGCCATCAGGTCCGTCAGCTTCGTCGGCTCCACGCCGATCGCCCAGTACGTGTACTCGACCGGCACCGCCGCGGGCAAGCGTGTGCAGGCCCTCGGCGGGGCGAAGAACCACGCACTTGTCCTGCCGGACGCTGACCTCGACGTCGTCGCCGACTCCATGGTCAACGCCGGTTTCGGCTCCGCTGGCGAGCGCTGCATGGCGGTGTCGGTGTGCGTGGCCGTGGACTCCGTCGCCGATGAGCTGGTGGCGAGGATCGCCGAGAAGGCCCGCACCATCCGCACCGGTGACGGCACGCGCGACAGCGACATGGGCCCCCTGGTGACCCGCCAGCACCGCGACAAGGTCTCCTCCTACGTGGACGCCGGTGAGGCCGAGGGCGCCACCGTCGTCGTCGACGGACGCCAGGTCGACCCGGACGGCGGTGCAGACGGCTTCTGGCTTGGCCCGACGCTGCTGGACAACGTCACACCGGACATGACGGTGTACCGCGACGAGATCTTCGGACCGGTGCTCGCGGTGGTCCGCGTGGCGTCCTACGACGAGGGCCTGGAGCTGATCAACGCCAATGAGTACGGCAACGGCACGGCGATCTTCACCAATGACGGCGGCGCCGCCCGCCGTTTCCAGAACGAGGTGGAGGTCGGCATGGTCGGCATCAACGTGCCGATCCCGGTGCCGGTGGCCTACTACAGCTTCGGTGGCTGGAAGAACTCCCTCTTCGGAGACAGCCATGCCCACGGCATGGAGGGCGTGCACTTCTTCACCCGCACCAAGGCTGTCACCAGCCGGTGGCTGGACCCCAGCCACGGCGGGTTGAACCTCGGGTTCCCCGAGAACGACTAGCGAAACGACCGGAGGACGCCCCATGCCCCTGATCATCACCGATGTCCTGCGGGGCCACGACCAGGATTACCTGACCGCCCTGCTCGACGGGATCCACGAGGCGGTGGTCGACGCCTTCCAGGTGCCGGACACTGACCGCTACCAGATACTCAACCAGCACGAACCCTTTGAGATGAGGATGCTCGACACCGGGCTCGGCTACACCAGGGGTGAGAACCTCACGGTGATCAGGGTCATCAGCAAGACGCGCGACACGAAGGCCAAGCAGCGCCTGTATGAACTCGTCGTGGCCCGTCTGCACGACCGACTCGGCATCAACGGTGACGACGTGATTGTCGCCGTCACCGAGAACGGCGACGCCGACTGGTCGTTCGGAGGAGGACGCGCACAGTTCCTCGTCGGCGACCTTTAACCCCATCGCTGAACCCACCGCACCGCCCCCGGAGATGACCGCCAGAGCCCGCGAGGTCATCGCCGGGGGCGTCGCCGTGCGCCGGGACGATCGAGCGAAACGCAGGGTCGCCAGCACCCGCGAAACCTATCATCCATGTGTATGAGCCCCTCCGGAAGATCCATACATTCACAGTCTGCCCACCTCCTATGGGGGATGAAACTATAGGAGCGGGTCAAAGAACTGTGTTCCACAACACAGTCCCCATAGGCGTGGTGATGGCGTCACGTTGACGGTCGCCCCGATCACCACGTCGGAAAGGTTGCATCCCTTGAAAGACCAAATAAAGATCGCGCTCGCTTTTGTCGGTCTACTCGTCGGTGCCGGTACCGCCTCCGGCCAGGAACTCATCCAGTACTTCATCTCGTTCGGAGTATCCGGGATATGGGGCGTCCTGCTGTCCAGCGTGATCATGTGCGTGGCCGGCGCCGTGATTTTTCAGATCGGCAGCTACTTCCTGGCGAAGGAGCACGGTGGTGTCTTCACCAAGATCCTCCACCCGATCGTCTCGAGGGCCTTCGACTGGTCGGTGACCCTCACCCTCTTCGCCATGGGGTTCGTGATGCTTGCCGGGGCGGGGTCGAACCTCGAACAGCAGTTCAATGTCCCGACGTGGGTGGGGTCCACGATCATGCTCGTGCTGGTCATCGCCACCGGCCTCCTGGACGTCGAGAAGGTCAGCGCCATCATCGGTGGCATCACACCGTTCCTCGTCCTCGCGGTGGTGGGGGCGTTCGTCTACACGTTGTTCAACTTCCCCTCGGACTTCACCCACCTCAACGAGATCGCGGTCAGCCTCGACTCGCCGGTGCGGCCCTGGTGGCTCTCCGCGTTGAACTACTGCGGCATGGCACTGCTGCTGGGCGTCTCGATGTGCCTGGTCATCGGCGGTTCCCACGTAAACCTGCGCACGGCGGGTCGCGGTGGTTTCTTCGGCGGCCTACTCTTCAGCGTGCTGATCCTGATGTCGTCGATCACGCTGCTGGCGAACATCGCCGACGTGCACGAGGATTCCGTGCCCACGCAGAGCCTCTACACCTCGATCCACCCCACCCTGGGACTGCTCATGACGTTCATCATCTTCGCCATGATCTTCAACACGGCGATCGGGATGTTCTACGCCCTGGGCAAGCGGGTCAGTTCGCGCCGTCCCGAGTGGTACGTCCCGTCCCTGATCGGGGTGTCACTGCTGGGGTACGCCGTGAGCTTCATCGGCTTCGAGGGCCTGATGTCGGTGTTCTACCCATTGATCGGCTGGGCCGGCCTGGCGATGATCATCCTCCTGGTCGGCTGGTGGGTGAAGTCCCGGGTGCGCATCGCCCGCGAGCGTGACCGGCGTGACCGGATCACCGACATCGTCAGCGAGCGGGGACAGGGCGAAGGAGAGACTGACGGGGGCGACCCCGCGCTCGACTCGGAGCTGAACGCCGCCATCGACGAGTGCGACGCGGACAATGACAGGCTCAATGAGCTCATCCACCACGGCGAGGACGCGTCCGTCGAGGAGTCCCCCGCGACCACCGAAGAACGTCCCGCAACTAGGTAGGACCCCTACGCCGCGTCCAGCAGCTCGCGCGCGGTGACCACCGAGGTGACGGCGGCGTCCGGGGAGACCCGGACGAGCACGGACGCCGAGATCACCAGCCCGGTACACGCATCAGCCAGGATCTCCTGGCGGCGCGGTTCCAGCTGCGGTCGGGCGGCGCGGATACCGCGCAGGTAGGCGGCGCGTAGTTCGGCGCGGTAGTCGTCGACGACGCGGGCCATCGTCGCGTCCCTGCCGATGGGGGCGGTGGCGGCGTTGAGAATGAGGCACCCGTCGGAACCGTCAGCCGCGCTGGCGGCGTCCTGCGCGCCGAAGGCGTCTTTGAGCATGTCGAGGTAGCGTCCGAAGGCGTCCGGGGCGACGGTTTCGCCGGTCAGGGGGGTGAGGCTGGGGCGGATGACCTCGTCGAGGTAGTTGGTCACGGCGGCGTCAAAGAGGCCGCGTTTGGAGCCGAAGGCGTGGTAGATGCTGGAGCGGCCCAGGCCGGTGGCGCGTTCGAGTTCGGGGAGCGGGGCGTTGTCGAAGCCGTGGCGCCAGAAGACCGCGCGCGCATCGCGCACGGCGGTCTCGGTGCTGAATGTCTGTGGGCGTCCCATCGTCGGGCCTCGTCATCCTTCCGCAGTTGCGTATCGGTCAGTACAGTATATACTGTACTGGCCGGACTAAAACTCTGGCCGGGCTCCATCTGACACCACATGACACCACCGGACCCGCCGCCACCAGCGTACCCAACCAGGAGAACCATGCCGCAGGCAACAAGCACCCAGATCCAGTTGGTCCACCGACCGACCGGCTGGCCCACGTACGACGACTTCCGCACCGTCACCGTCGACTACCCCGACCCCGCCCCCGGCGAGGTCCGCGTCGCCAACGAGTTCGTCTCCGTCGACCCCTACATGCGCGGCCGGATGAACGAGGGCCGCAGCTACGTCCCGCCCTTCGCACTCGGCGAGACCATCACCGGCGGCGCCGTCGGACGTGTCACCGCCTCAGCGTCCGACGCCCTGCCCGTCGGCACCGCGGTGCTCCACGAGCACGGGTGGACGGACATCATCCAGGACGACGCCTCCACGTTCCGGCCCGTCCCCGACATCCCCGGCGCGCCGCTCTCCGCCCACCTGCACATCCTCGGCCTCACCGGGCTGACCGCCTACGTGGGCCTGACCCGGATCGCGTGGATGAAACCTGGCGACACCGTCTTCGTCTCCGGGGCGGCCGGGGCCGTGGGCACCGCCGTCGGCCAGATCGCCCGCCTGCTCGGCGCCGGACGCGTCATCGGCTCCGCCGGCACCGACGCGAAGGTCGAGCTGCTGACCAGCAAATACGGGTACGACGCCGCGCTGAACTACCGCGACGCCCCCGTCCGCGAGCAGCTCCCCGCGCTCGCGCCGGACGGGGTGGACGTGTTCTTCGACAACGTCGGCGGCGACCACCTCGAGGCCGCGCTCGACGTGATCAACGATGCCGGACGCCTCGCCCTGTGCGGCGCGATCACCGGCTACAACACCACCGACCGCGTACCCGGCCCCGACAACCTGCAGAACATCATCACCCGCGGCCTCACCGTCGGCGGGTTCACCGTGGGTGCCCACCTCGACCTCGTCGAAGAGTTCACCACGCGCATGGCCGGCTGGATCGGCACCGGCGAGATCGTGTGGGACGAGACCGTGGTCGACGGCATCGGCAACACCATCGACGCTTTCCTCGACATGATGCGCGGCGTCAACACCGGAAAGATGCTCGTCACCATCCAGAACACCCGAAACGGAGAAGCAGCATGAGCACCAACACCAACGCAGGACGCACCGCCGTCCTGGTCGTGGACCCCTACAACGACTTCCTCTCCGAGGGCGGCAAGGTCTGGCCGATGGTGCAGGACGTCGCCGAGGACGTCGACCTCCTCGACAACCTGCGCACCCTCACCGACGCCGCGCGGCACCACGACGTCCCCATCGTCTTCGTGCCCCACCGCCGGTGGACGCCGACGAATATGCACGACTGGCAGTTCGTGAACCCGAACCAGGCGGCCGCCCTGGAGATGAAGCTGTTCGAGGCCGGTGAATGGGGCGGCGAGTTCCACCCGGACTTCCAGCCCGGAGACAACGACGTGGTCGTCGCCGAGCACTGGGCACAGAACGGCTTCGCCAATACCGACCTGGACCTGCAGCTCAAGCAGCACGGGGTGACGCACGTGGTACTCGTCGGCATGCTGGCCAACACCTGCATCGAGGCCACCGGACGCTACGCCATGGAGCTCGGCTACCACGTGACCCTCGTGCGCGACGCCACCGCGGCGTTCACCCCGGAGATGATGCACGCCGCCCACGAGCTCAACGGCCCGACCTACGCGCACCGCATCGCCACGACCGCGGAGGTACTGGAAGGGTTCTGAGTTACCTCTAGGTCACCTTCCGCGCCACGCTCCCCCGCCCTTTCCCCGGCGTACCCTCGGCGGGGAGAGCGCAGGCCCCACCGCCAGGAAGGCAACCTCAGCAATGACCCAGGACCGCCCGCACGTCGAACTCAACCCACTGTTCGCCCGTGTGGGCGAGACCACCAGCTTCCCCCGGAACCGCATCCCGGAGTCCGAGTCCCTCCCCGAGACCGCCTACCAGGTCATCCACGACGAGGCCATGCTGGACGGCAACGCCCGGATGAACCTGGCCACCTTCGTGGGTACGTGGATGGACGACTACGCCGACCGTCTCTACCGCGAGGCCTTCGACAAGAACATGGTCGACAAGGACGAGTACCCGGCCACCGCGGACATCGAGGAACGCTGCTGGCGCATGATCGCCGCCCTGTGGAACGCCCCCGACCCAGACGGTACAGACGGCACGGGCAGTACAGACGGTAGGGGCGGGGCGGTCGGCACTTCGACGGTGGGCTCGTCCGAGGCCTGCATGTTGGGCGGACTGGCGTTGAAACGCCGTTGGCAGCACCGCCGCCGCGCCGCCGGCGCGTCCACCGCCCGTCCGAACCTGGTGATGTCCTCGGCGGTGCAGGTGTGCTGGGAGAAGTTCTGCAACTTCTTCGACGTCGAACCGCGCTACGTGCCGATCAGCGAGGAGCACAAGGTCCTCGACGGGCACGACCTGGAACGGTACGTCGACGAGGACACCATCGGTGTGGTGGCGATCCTGGGGGTGACCTACACGGGCATGTACGAGCCGGTGGCCGACATCGCCGCCGCACTCGACAGGATCGAGTCGGACACCGGCCTGGACGTGCGCATCCACGTGGACGCCGCGTCCGGCGGCATGATCGCCCCGTTCCTGCAGCCGGAGATGGAGTGGGACTTCCGGCTGCCGCGGGTGGCGTCGATCAACGTGTCCGGCCACAAGTACGGGCTGGTCTACCCCGGGCTCGGGTGGGTCGTGTGGCGTCAGGCTGAGGACCTTCCGGAGGACCTGGTCTCCCGCGTGAGCTACCTCGGCGGGGACATGCCGACCTTCGCGCTGAACTTCTCCCGCCCCGGCGCGCAGGTGCTGTTGCAGTACTACCTGTTCCTGCAGCTCGGGATGGACGGGTACCGGCGGGTCCAGCAGAACACCATCGACGTGGCCCGGTACCTGGCCCGGGAGATCGGGGCGATGCCGGAGTTCGACCTGTGGAACGACGCGCAGGACGTCCCGGTGTTCGCCTGGCGCCTCGCGGGTGCCGCCGCACGCGGCTGGACGCTCTACGACCTCTCCGACCGGCTGCGGATGAAGGGCTGGCAGGTGCCCGCCTACCCGATGCCCGACGACCTCTCCGACGTCACCGTCCAGCGCATCGTGGTGCGCAACGGCATGAGCCGCGACCTGGCGTCCTTCCTGGTGCGCGACCTGCACGCCTGCGTCGACCACCTCAATGCCGCGGACTCCGCCGCCGGGCAGTCGCATCCAGGCTTCCACCACTGAGCCGGTCCGCGGCGTAGCGTCGTAGCAACTGGCCGTCGACGAAAGGCTCCCCCATCACGACAGGTATCCGCGGCACGGTCGGCGGGACCCCTCTGGTCCTGCTCGATCGTCTCTTCCCCGGCCCGGCACGGGTGTGGGCGAAACTCGAGGGGTTCAACCCCAGCGGCAGCGCCAAGGACCGCACGGCCGCCGCGCTGCTCGCCTCCGCGCTGTCCGCGGGCACCGTGCGGGCAGGCGGGTGCGTGGTGGAGTCCAGTTCCGGCAACCTCGGCGTGGCCCTGGCCAGGGACTGCGTACTGCACGATATCGACTTCCACTGCGTGGTGGACCCGCACGCGAGCCGCCAAACGGTGGCGGCGATGACGGCCCTCGGTGCCACAGTGCACCACGTGGACTCCCCCGACCCGGCGACCGGGGACTGGCTCGCCGCCCGGCGCGTCCGGGTCGCTGGCCTGCTCCGTGAACTCCCGGGCGCGGTGAACCTCGACCAGTACTCCAACCAGGCGGCGTTCGACGCGCACTCCACCGGGACAATGCGGGAAATCGTCGACCAGCTCGGGCGCGCCCCGGACGCCCTGTTCGTGGCGGTGAGCACCACCGGAACGATCGGCGGGTGCATCCGGCACCTGCACCAGATCGGTGCGCGAACCCAGGTCACTGCGGTGGACGCGGAGGGGTCGGTGCTCTACGGCGGTCGGCGTGGGGAACGTCTGCTGCCGGGGTTCGGTGCCGGGGTGGTCCCGGATCTCGCCGGGCTCACAGACGTCGGGGACGTGGTGCGGGTGTCTGCGGCGGAGACGGTGGCCGGTGCCCGGGCGCTGGCGCGTCGGGAGGGGATCCTGCCCGGGGCGTCCGGCGGCGCGGTCGTCGCGGCGGCTGCGGGCCGTGCCCGTGAACATGCCCGTGAACATGACCAAAGCCGGGATGCGGAGCAGCCGACGGACACCGTACTGGTGCTGCACGACTTCGGTACCGCCTACCTGGACACGCTCTACGACGACGACTGGGTCGCCGACCACATCGGGGAGGTGCCATCATGGCCGTGAACTCTCCCGACCTGAGGGTCGCGATCGTCGGGGCCGGGCCGCGGGGCCTGTGGGCCGCCGAGGAACTCCTGGACCAGGCGCGAACGCACGGGGTGCGGGTGGCCGTGGACGTGTGGGACGACCGGCCCCCCGGTACCGGGTCGGCCTATGACACGGAGCAGCCCGACTACTGGACGATGAACGTGTCCTCGCACATCGTCACCAGCGCCCTGGGCAGTTTCGACGGGTGGCGGCGGCAGGTCGAGCACGAATCCGACGCCAACCCTTTCCCTCCACGGGCGCTGGTGGGCCGGTTCTTCGCCGAGTCCTGGCAGGCCCTTCTCGACTCCACGCGGCACCCGGACTCGGGATGCACGCTGCGCTTCGTGGCCTCCCGGGTTACCGACCTGGGCGAACTCGACGGGTACGACGAAGTGCTGCTGGCCACCGGGCACGCACGGACCTGGCCTGGGGCCCTGGCCCCGACCATCAAGTCGCAGGAGATCCCTGCCGTACCGGTCGTCGGGGTCTATCCGCCCGACGGTCTACGCCGGATCGCCGCGGGCGCGGTGGTGGACGTGCGCGGCGCGGCATTGACGTTCGTGGACGCCGCACTGGAGCTCACCCTCGGACGCGGCGGTACCGTGGTCCCCGCCGACGGTGGGTGGGTCTACCGTCGCGGCGGGTCCGAGCCTGCGTCCATCCGGCCGTTCAGCCGCACCGGCCGATTCATGTCGGTGAAGCCGGAGCCGGGCAGTCTCCTGGCGGGTCTGCTGCCGTCGGGCGGCCTGGCTGACGAGGAGCGTCGGGTGCGGGTGAGCCGCGACCTCGGGGAGCTGCGGGAGGCGGTGGCGTGCGCGGCGGACCGTCTGCTTGCCACGGCCCAGGGCGCGGAGGATGGGGCTCTCGTGCGCCGCATCATCGCAGGTACCGATACCGGAACCGATGCGGTGGCCGAACTCCGCCGTTCCCACGCGGTCGCCACCGGCACCGCCACCCCCGACGCCACCTGGGCGGTCGGCCACGCGTGGCGCTCGCTCTATCCCGCGATCGTGTGGCGTACGTCCCACGGTCGACGCAGCACACTGCCCGGATTCGCGGCGTTGGCCCGGACCCTGGAGCGCGTGGCGTTCGGACTGCCGCCGCACAACGCCGCCTGGCTGCTGGCCCTCATCGACGCCGGAATCGTCCACGCCCCGGCACACGCGGAGGTCAGGACGCTGATGCCGCCGGCCGACGTGGTGGTCGACGCGGTCCTCGCCCCGGCCGGGGACGTTCCCGGCACCCTGGCGTCCGGCATCGGCAATGTCACCGGCGACGGCACCGGCCCTGGGTGGGTGGGCGCCGCGGGGCAGGTGGTGGGCCGGCCGGGTCTCTCCGTGGTCGGACGAGACGCCGACGCGGCACTGACCGGGGCCGATTCCCTCAACCGCTCCCTGCACGACATGGTGCCACGGTGGGCACGGCGCGTGGTCAAGGCCCACGGCCCCCGCCGTCCCGGAAAGCCCGGTCAGCCCGGTGCCGAGGGGACCGTACCGCTGCCCGCACGGCTGGAGCCGTGGATGGTGGAGCTGCTGGGTGACGCCGGGGCGTGCCGCGCATTGCTGGAGGAGCACGGATCCCCGGTCAACGTCCTGCGCACCGCACCGATGGTGCGCAACATGGCGGAGCTGCGCGACGCCGGCACCGACTCCGGGGTGGAGACCCGGGTGTTCTACGCCCGCAAGGCGAATAAAGCCCTGTGCTTCGTGGATACCGCGGTCCGGGCCGGTCACGGGGTCGACGTCGCCAGCGAACGCGAGCTGCGTCAGGTCCTCGACCGTGGTGTTCCCGGGGACCGCGTGATCCTCAGCGCGGCGGTGAAACCGGACCGACTGCTGCGACTGGCGGTGGACAACGCGGTGACCGTGTCCGTGGACAACCTGGCCGAACTGCACCGTCTCAGCCGTCTCGGCCGCCTCGGCGAGCACGGTGACGGCGGTCCCGCGGTCCGGGCGCGCGTCGCCCCACGGGTGTCGCCGGACCCCGCGCATCTGCCACCGACCCGCTTCGGGGAACGTCCCGCGACCTGGCGGGACGCACTCGTGGAGGTCGGGACCACGGTGGAGGTCGTCGGCGCGCACGTTCACCTGCACGGTTATTCGGCCGCGGACCGGCGGCTCGCCCTGACCGACGCCCTACAGGTCACCGATGCCGCGACGGAGCTGGGGCACCGTCCAGAGTTCGTCGACCTGGGTGGCGGTGTGCCGATGAGCTACCTCGACGACGAGTCCCGGTGGGAGGCGTTCCTGGACGCCCGCCGCGCAATGGTCGACGGCACCGGGGCCCCTTTCACGTGGAAATCGGACCCGCTGGCGAACACCTACCCCTTCCACCAGTCGCCGGTGCGCGGCGACTGGTTGCGCGGACTGCTCGACGGATCCGCCGCCGACGCGCTGATCCGCCGTGGCCTGCGGCTGCACCTGGAACCGGGGCGCGCGGTGCTCGACGGTTGCGGGATGATCCTGGCACGTGTGGCCTTCCTCAAGGACCGTAGCGACGGGGTGCCCTTGGTCGGGGTGGAGATGAACCGTACGCAGTGCCGCACCACCTCGGACGACATCCTCGTCGACCCCCTGCTCGTCCGGCAGCGGACGTCGGGCACAGGACCCCCCGGCCGTCCGGAACGCGGTCCCGGCGCGGAGGGTTTCCTCGTCGGCGCGTACTGCATCGAGGACGAGGTGATCATCCGCCGACGGATGCGTTTCCCGGAGGGAATCTCGACCGGCGACACCCTGGTCATCCCGAACACCGCCGGCTACTTCATGCACATTCTCGAGAGCGCCTCGCACCAGATCCCGCTGGCCCGCAACGTAGTCCTCGACGTGGTCCTCGACGGGGCCCTCGACGGGGCCCAGGTCGACGACATCGACCGGTGACGTCCACACTGCCGGTCCGCTTCCGATACCCCCTGAATGGAAAGGGAACAATGCGCGCGCGGTGATGGTTGACTCTGGTCATGACACAGCGAACAGACCGCACAGCACCCACCGACGCCCCCGTCCTCGACGTCGTCGCCACGCGGTGGAGCCCGCGCATCTTCGACCGCTCCTCCCCCGTCGACGAGGACGCGCTGCGTAGCGCCCTGGAGGCCGCCCGGTGGGCGCCGTCGGCGTTCAACCGTCAGCCCTGGCGGTTCCTCCTCGCCCGCCGCGGCGGTGCTGCCCACGCCACGGTGCTGAACTCGCTCATCGAGTTCAACCGCGGGTGGGCGCAGGACGCCGCGGCGTTGGTGGTCATCGTCGCCGAGACCACCGACGCCGAGGGCAACGTCCTACCCGAGGCGCAGTACGACGCCGGCCAGGCGGCCGCGTACTTCACCCTCCAGGCGCACGCCAACGACCTGCTGGTCCACCAGATGAGCGGTTTCGATCCCGCCGCGGTCGCCGAGGCCTTCTCCCTGGACGAGGGGCTGGTGCCCCTCACCGTCGTCGCCGTCGGCGTCCTCGGTGACACCGAAGTGGACCCCGCCGTGGACCCCGCCGTGCTGGAGCGGGAGAACGCACCGCGCACCCGCCGACCGCTCACGGACTCCGTGCTCGTCGACGGGTGAGCGGCTACCGCAACGCGTTCACTCCGAGCCGAACCCGGGCATAACCCGCAGAAATATGTTTCCATCGGTGGTGGTTCCCCCGGGCATCCGGGGCACACCACCAGACAACACCCACTCCTCAACTCTCCAAGGAGCGCATCATGGGACACACACGTGTCAGCAGGAAGTTCGTCACCGCAGCCCTGTCCGTGGGCATCGCGGGAACCGTCGCAGCAGGGGCAGCGTCCCCCGCGGTGGCGCAGGAGGCGCCGGCACCCGGCGTCGAGCAGAAGGTCGATGTCGGTGTCAGCATCGACCCGGTCACGGTGGTGGACTCCATCAGGGACGCCGTCAACGACCAGGACGACAGGGGCGGCGCGGTCCGCGCCGGCCTGGACATCGCCTACACGCAGACCGAGGGCAAGAACATCGACGGCCAAGGTCCCGTGACGGCCGTGGCGATCGCCAACAAGAACCAGGACATCAACTCCGAGGGCCAGATCTGGGCCGAACCGATCGACATCAAGGGCGGGAACTACGTCCTGTACTTCTACTCCAACGCCGGTTCCCTCACGAACGACGGTGACGGTGGATGGATCAACTGGGGCGCCCAGGGACAGATCAACCGGGAGGACAACGTCATCAGGTTCGACTGACGTGTCCTCCCGGTATCCCGGGACCTGCGCCTAGTGGTCGGTGAACCCGGACTCCTCGGCGAACAGGCGTGCGGCACGCACGGCCTCGCCCAGGTTCATCTTCAGCGGGTTTCCGTGACCCGGCAGAATCGCCTCCGCCTCAATGCTCTCCAGGGCGTCGAGAGCCTCGAGGGCCTCGGTGCGCGAGTGGTTGAAGAACCACGGGCAGGGCTGGGGACCGAACTGGCGTGAGCAGGCATGGCCGGTGACCAGGGCGTCGCCGGTGGCGATCGCACCGACCTCGGGCATCAGGAAGGCGCTGTGCCCGGAGGTGTGCCCGTGGGTGGGCACCGGCACGGGGCGTCCGGGGATGTCCATCGGGCCGTCGCCGACAGGCTGCACGTCGGTGATGGTGATGTCGGAGGCCGCGCCGACCTTCTTTACCTCCTCCCACCACTTCAGGACCTCGGGCTTCGGCCCGTGCAGGACCTCCTTCACCCCGGCCTGCTCCATGTAGTCGCGTGCGGCGTGGTGGACCTCGATCGGATCGGAGTACACCGGGGTGCCGAAGCGGCGGTGGAAGGAATCCACCGCGCCGAGGTGGTCGATGTGGGCGTGGGTCAGCAGGATGGCGCGGACGTCCTCAGGCTTGTGCCCGATCGACCGAATCGCCTCCTCGATGGCCTCCACGTCGCCCGGCCACCCGCCGTCGATCATCGTGAGGTCGCTGCCCTCACGAAGAATTCCGACGTTGACCTCCGTGCCACTGAAACAGAAGACGTCTTTCGCTATCTCAGACATGGTGGAACCTTTCTCGTGCAATGGGGTGCTGCAATGGAAGAGCTGGTACCACTGCCGAGAGTAGCCACATCCGGCACACAGGGTCGCCTGACCATACTCACTGCTCAGGAAATCTCATCGCCGCTTATGTGTTCCCGTGCAGCCCCCAGGCAGGGTGCCGCGCTTGTACGCTGTGTGCATGTCACCCCACCCCGACTCGCCGGAAAACCCCCTCGACCTGCTGATCGTCGGTGCGGGCCTGTCCGGCGTGGACCTCGCCCACCATGTCTCCCGCGCCTTCCCAACCTGGTCGTGGGAGATGCACGATGCCAACAGTGACCTCGGCGGAACGTGGCACACCTTCACCTACCCGGGCATCCGGTCGGACTCGGACATGGCGACCTACGGGTTCCCCTTCGCCCCGTGGCCGCATGAGGGCACGTTGGGGCAGGGTGCGGACATCAAGGAGTACATCCGCGACGTCGCCGCCGACTGCGGTGCCCTGGGGCACCTGCGCACCGGCTCCTGGGTGCGCGACGCCAACTGGCTCAGCGACCGCGGAATGTACCGGATCACCACGGTGACGCAGGACGGCGAACGCAGCGTCCACACCCGGCGCGTGCACTACGCCTCCGGCTACTTCGTGCACGGCCGGGGCTACCGCCCCACCTTCCCCGGCGAGGAGGACTTCACCGGCACCATCATCCACCCGCAGCAGTGGCCGGAGGATCTGGACTGCGCAGGACGCCGCATCGTGGTCATCGGTTCCGGCGCCACTGCCGTCACGCTGGTGCCCGCGCTGGAGCGCGCCGGCGCGCACGTGACGATGTTGCAGCGCAGCCCCACTTACGTCGCCCCGATGGCGGCGGTGGACCGGATCAGCGCCTTCTGGCGTCGGGTGCTGCCCGACCGCGCGGCCTATCCGGTGTCGCGTCTGCACCACGCCACGCGCGACATCGTGCAGCACCTCGTCGGCCAGCGTGCCCCGGGGCTGTTCACCCGTGCGCTGCGCCGGATGCAGCGGCCTTACCTGGACGAGGAGCAGATCGACCAGCATTTCACCCCGCACCACATGCCGTGGGAGAAGCGCGTGTGCAAGGCACCGGACGGTGACCTGTTCACCGCGTTGGGACGCAATGCGCGCATCGTCACCGACACCGTCGAGCGCTTCACCGCCAATGGTGTGCAGGTGGGTTCCGGCGAGGAACTCACCGCCGACGTCATCGTGACCGCCACCGGCCTGGATCTCCAGGCGTTCGGCGGCGGCACCCTCAGCGTGGACGGACGCCCCCTCCAGGTCAATGAGCAGGTCTTCTACCGTGGCATGATGCTCGCCGGCCTGCCGAACTTCAGCTTCACCGTGGGCTACATCAATGGCTCGTGGACGCTGCGCTCCGACCTGGTGTCGCGCTACATGGTGAAGTTGTGGAAGACCGGCGTGCAGGTCTACCGCCCCGCCACCCCGCCGCCGGACGCCGGACGCCCCCTGTTCGACTTCGCCGCCGCCTACCTGCGGCGCAGCGCCGACCGGTTCCCGACCCAGGGGCACTCCTCCCCGTGGGTGTACTCCCAGAACTACCTCCGCGAACTGGCCGAGTTCACCCTCGGCGACCAGCGCCGCGAGATGGTGTTCGGTGACAGACGGTGACTGAGCCCGCAGCGCCGGTATCCCGGCGCGTCCTGTGCGCCGCCGGTGCAGCGCTGCTGCTCTACACCGTGTTGTGGGCCGGGTGGGTGCATCACTGGACGTGGGTGGACGTGCCGGACGCCCGCGCGTTGGACGCCGCGCAGGACATGGCCGCGCGCCACGGCTGGTGGGTGACGGCGTGGAACACCCTGAGCACCGTCCTCGGTCCCGCGGTGTGGCGGGTGCTGGTGATCATCCCGGTGGGATTGGCCCTGTACCGACGGGACCTGCCGCTCGCCACATTCCTGGCGGCCAGCGTGTGGGGCGGTGGGCTTCTCTCCCAGACCGCCAAGCACCTGGCCGACAGGGACCGGCCGGTCACCCGCATGGTCGAGGCGTCCGGCACGTCGTTCCCCTCCGGCCACGCCCTCGGCGTGCTCGTCGCCGTCGGCGCCCTGCTTATCGCCTACCGACACCTCGCCGGACGCTGCCAACGCGCCGCCGGCGCTGGCGGCGTCCTGCTCGTCCTGCTCGTCGGTGTCTCGCGCGTGGCGTTGAACGTGCACCATCCCTCGGACGTGCTGGCCGGCTGGGCGCTGGGATTCGCCTGGCTGGTGCTGTGTCTGGTGTTCTACCGCTTGCTCGCGCGCGGGCGGTACACCGGCAGCACGCGGTAGTGCGAGACGAAGTCGGCGTGGGAGATCTTCTCGCCCACCTCGCCGTCGTACGCCACGGCGGACGGTGCGCCCAGCACGTCGAAGCGGAACTCCGGCCGACGCAGCTCGTGGTAGAACGGGCTGCGACTCAACCGGCCGGTCAGCAGTGACGCGGTGATCCGCAGCCGGGCGAAGGGTTTGCCGATCTCCAGGATGCGCACGTCGATCAACCCGTCGCTGACGCCGGAGCGATCGACCGGCGCGAAACCGGACGGGCGGTACAGCGAGTTGCCGAGGAAGAACAGGGAGGTCGTCAGCGTCCTGTCGTCGTAGCGGATCTTCACGGCGTGCTCGTCCTTGAGCACCTGCCACGCGGCGACGACCGCGGCCAGGTTCTTGCCGATCTTGCCCTCGTAACGTTCGCGGGTCTCCACGAAGCGGGGGTAGGCGCCGATGCTGGCGGTGTTGAGCAGCGTGGTGTCGCCGTTCAGGGTGACCACGTCCACCATCTCCAGCGTGCCGGCGCGAAGGGCGGCGACGGTCTGCTCGGTGGTGGCGCAGCCGATCTGCTTGGCGAAGTGGTTGAACGTCCCGGCGGGGAACACCGCGAGCGGCTTGTCCGCCGCCAACGCGACGCCGGCGGCGGTGGCCACCGTCCCGTCGCCGCCGGCGATGCCCAGCACCTCCGCGCGCGACGCAGCGTCCTGCAGGACGCGGGTCACGTCGTCCTGCGGTGTCAGCGAGACGATCTCGGCGGCCGGCAGGGCCTTCTCGACGTGCTTGAGGACGCGCACCCCCGTGCCGCTGCCGGACGCCGGGTTGACGACCAGGACGAGCCCCTCCCCCTGCGCGCGGGACGGCTCCTCGACGTAATGGTGCTCGGCGGTGGGGGCGGCGGGCGCGCTGAGCGGGGGGACCAACTTGCCGCCGAGCAGGGCGACACCGGCTCCCAGACCCCATCCGACCAGGACATCGCTGGGGTAGTGCGCGCCGGTGTACACGCGCGAGAGGCCGACGAGCCCGGCGAGGGTGCCGAGGACGGTGCCCGCCGGCGCACTCTCCAGGGCCGCCCCGGTGGCGAAGGCGGCGGCGCTGGCGGAATGCCCGGAGGGGAAGGAACTGGACGTGGGGTAGCGCCGGATCCGGCGAGCGAGCGGGACGGAGGCGTGGCCGGGACGGTCGCGTTTCCAGGAGCGCTTGGCGAACTGGTTGGCAATGAGGCTGGAGAACGCCAGGCTGACCAGCCCACGCGCGGCGGCGCGTTGCAGTGGCGTCCTGCGGGTCACTGCCATCGCCCCGGCAAGACCGATCCACAGTTTCGAGTTATTCGCCGCGGTGGTCAGGCGCGGCAGCACGGCGTCCAGGGTGGGATTGTCCTCCCCGGCGATCGCCTCGAAGACATCGTGGTCCATGCGTTGCAGTCCGACGAGTACCTGGTCGGATGCGTTCCCCGTCATCCCGGCCTGTGATCGGCGACGTTTTCCCACGGCCTGACCCTCCATTCGTCCGTACGTTCATGTTCCGCTAGCTGTTGGCTATAGGGTACGCGGCGGGGTCACCGCGAGCCATTGTGTGGAAAACCGCTGCCGCCTCCCCCCGATAGGTTCTGGGATCGCCGACGTGTAGGATTCGCAAAATAGCTCACAGCTAAAATTCTATGTGTGGAGGCCCTTTTGACTGTCGCGTACGACCCCTCGGCAACCCGAGCACCCTTCTCGGCACCAGCCGTCTCAGCGGTCATCCGCGACCTCCTGGCGACCTCGGCTAAGCAGACTCGGATCAACTGGCTGAAGGCCGTCGCCACCCTGGTCACGACCCAAAGGCCCGACCTGGCCGATGAGCTGCAGCAGATCCTCGGTGTCGCCCCGTTCGAACCGGAGCACAACCCCTTAGCTGACCGGACCATCGGCGAAGTGGCGGTCTGCTACGAGGCTCTGGTCGCCATGTCCGACGCAACCTCGCGCAAGGCTGCCGGCCAATTCTTCACCCCGGACGATGCCGCTCACTTCATGGCGCAGCAGTCCGCCGACTTCCCCAAGGGAATCTGGATGGACCCCTGCTGCGGCGTGGGTAATCTCGCCTGGCACCTGGCCTTTGCCCAAGCCGACCCCTCCGAGTTCGTGCGCGATCGCCTGGTGCTGATCGACATCGACGACATTGCCCTGCGCTCCGCCGTCGCGCTGATCGGTGCCGACTGCCTCGCCGAGGATGACACCGAGGGGCTGAAGGCCCTGCACGCGCGTGCGACCCGCCGCGACTTCTTGTCTCCCACCCAGCTACCCGACCACGACTTCGTGATCGTGAACCCGCCCTACGCACGCACCGAGGCAGTGCCGCGCTTCGCGACCCAGGCCAGCCGCGAGCTATTCGCCTACTTCCTGGAGCGCATCGCCACCACTTCCAAGGGGTTCATTTCGGTGACCCCGGCGTCGTACCTGGCCGCACCGAAGTTCCGCATCCTGCGTGAGGTCATCGAGAAGCACAGTACTGGCGGGCAAGCCTACGTTTTCGATAACGTGCCGGACACCCTGTTCCGCGGCTACAAGTTCGGCTCCGCGAACACCTCCAGCACGAACTTCGTCCGCGCCTGTGTGACGGTGTGCTCACCTACTAGTTCCACCTGGACCATCACGCCTATCATCCGTTGGCGTTCAGCCAGCCGCTCGCGCATCTTCGCCCTAGCCCCCGAGCTGCTGGCACCGCGCCAGACCGGGCCGGAGGACGAGTGGGTGAAACTGGCCCCGGGTCTCGGAGATCTGTGGAAGCACCTGGCTGCGGCCCCGAGGGTACTCAAGGACCTGGTCGTCCGGGAGGAGACGGACCACGTGCTCACCGTTGGGCTGACCCCCAGGTACTACATCTCCGCGGCCTTCCGGAACCTGGAACGAGGGTCCAAGGCGACCCTGTACTTCTCCAACGAAGCCGACCGCAACCGTGCCGCCGTGGTGCTGAATTCGTCGATCCCGTACGTGTGGTGGCGTGGCCTTGACGGCGGAGTCACATTGCCGCGGCGCGTATTGATGGGCACCCCGATCCCCGAGTTCGTTGACCCCGAGGCTGCCGCCGATCTCGTCCGGGAACTCCGGGAGACCGAGGAACAGCACATCACCACGAAGCTCAACGCCGGCAAGTACAACGAGAACATCAAACGGCCACGCGAGCAGGTGGCTCGCCTCGATACGGCCATCCTTGGCCCCATGCCGGACCTGACCATGCTCTTCACCGAGGACATGGCCGCCGAGGGTTGATCGGCCGGAGCCGCCTTGATGCCTTGGGCTGGAAAGTGCTGCGCGGCGTGAAGGCGAACTCGTGGGCGGGGGATCGAAGTGGGGATCAACTCACTGTTAATCGCGAAGAGCCGGATATGGTGCATGGCGTGAGACACAGAGTGATGAACCATGCACCAGATTCTCCGGATAGACACCAACTGCCTGTTCCGCCCGCATTGCTTGATCGCCCCAGGCCGCCGGCGTGATCGGGTGCGCGTAGGGGCCAAGTCAAACAGGGGTTTCGTTGAGTTTCATCCACGCGGCCTTCATCTCGACGGTGACGTTCGTGCCGGATGTCTGGACCCAGCGAAGGGTGGGCTGTCGTCCGTTGGTATGGGAGATGAGGCGAAGCTTCTCAATGTCGGAAGCGTCAATTTCGCGCGCCTCGAGCAGGTCGAAGTCGATATCGAATACCAAGAACACGGCGGTGGTGAAATCGGTCGAACGGAACACGCTGAACTTGGATGCAGCCCCAGCGGATCGTACGCACACTGCTTTGACTTGGATACGCTGTCCGTCAGATGTGGTGATGTCGTGGGACTTGGTGCTGTTGTTCTCTAGGGTACCGCCGCGTGCCGCGTGGACCACTGCCTCGGCGATGTCTCCTAACGGCTTGTTGTTGGTGCGTACAAGATTGCGTCGGCGCAGCTCGGCGATGATCTCAGCGTCGAGCTGGAGTAGATCCTGCACGCCCAAGACTGCAAGGTCGACGCCGGTTGATTCCCGCTGACAGTCGATGGATTGGCCTTTGCTCATACTGATCTCCTGAGTATCTCTCGAGGCTCATAAATAGGAATAGACGGCGGGGTCCGCTGCGCAGCTAGTCTGCCAAATGTAGTCGCTTTGCAGATGAGACCGTGACGCTCATCATCTCGTACTCCACCGGCGCCAATCGGCCCAGGCGTATCTGCCAATGGCGGCGGCGCTACGCCCACTTGTTCTCGAAAGGTGGACCCCTCTACTCGATTTTTCTGAACCTCTGGACGTTAACGGCGGCTTCGACCTGTACTCCCGACTCTCCGTCCTGTTTGATCAGGTCGGCTAGTCGGTCGCCGTTGATAAGGTCGACGGTCGGGGTGGTCATCGTGGCTGCTTTGCGAGCGGCCTCGGTCAACCTACTGAGAGTGACAAGAATTGCTCTTTCAGCTCCCTTGGTCTGGGCATCGCGCTGGAACAAGGCGACAGGCTCGCGGCCAATGGGTTCTCCGTCTGGCGCGTAACGCTTGATCTGACCAGCTACCCGGGGAGGACGGGACGGGCTAAGCGGTGCTGTACCGATAGCGTAGACGTCTTCACCACCGGTGCCGCCCATGTTCTGTAGTTGAAGCCCGCATCGGTTGAGAGGGGTCTGGCGCACTGAGTGCGCACGACCTCGACATCGCATACACGGTTCAGCCAGACCTCCCCGACTGGGTTGACGACGCCGTTCCTGGGTTTGGGCGTGACTGCCGCCTCGATCAACGCATGGTCACCATCGAAGATGTCGTCCGCGCCATCATTGAGTAATTCCGCGACCGGTTTCTCGATCAAGAACCGTGGTCTGAGCCGCAGAATTCCCAAGACACGGGAAGGGAATGAGGCAACCACGGGGAGCATCTTGTCGCCCTCTTAGGAGATTGAGCGATGGCGCTCGACGCGGGTCGCTATCTGACTGAAGGTGCCCTGGAGATGCACTGACCTCCAGTGCGCCGCCGGCGACAGCGTGCCCTGACGGACAGCCTAGAGGGGCAACGCAGCTGGCTGACGGCAACACTCCGGCTTCGAAAGCTACCCCGCCGGTCAGCTACCACGGCCACCGGTGACGAACAGCTGGTACTCCACTACATCTACCGGTGACTGCGGGGCAACACCGATCCCGCAGTTCTTCCACTGCTTCGAGATAGTCGCCGTACTGTTCCGGGCTCCACCCGTCGTTCTACGCCGAGGGCACCTACGACGACGAAGTAGAGTACGACTAACTGTACGAGTGTGGCAGTGATCGACGGGCGCCGCTCATGGGCGCAGGGCCAGGGGCGTGTGTGTGGAGGGGCCGTAGCTACTCGATGGGCACGCCGTGGCGGTTCATGGCACGCACCTGCCCATCCTTGACAATGTACGCCTCGACGTAGTGACGACCCGGGTAGAGAGTGTTCTCCCGCTTGGTCCGACGGCCGGCGTCGGGCGTGATCTCGCCGCGCAGACGGTGCTCGGCTACGCCCACGTTCCGGACCTTCCAAAACACGTCGTACGGTTCCTGGACATCGGTCGTGACCTTGAAGTCGAGCTGACAGTTGCGGGCCAACCAGGGGAGCCGACGCAAGTCCTGCTTGCGCCACCCATCCATTAGGGCGGTTGCGTCGATGTGGGCGACGTGAGTCAGGTTGATGATGAACCCGAGCTCTTCTATGTACTGCTCATTTGGGGCTCGATCCATACGCACCGGGGACGGAGGCGCCGATTCGGACGCCGACGCCGACATAGCGACAGCGGGCGCCTTGAACCCGTCGCCGAGTACCCTCTGCCAGGCGGCGAGGCTGGTCGCCTTGTCCGGTTCGTCGTACGCCTCGTTGACCCACGCGGCGTACTTTTTCACCATGTCCTTGAAGTTCTTGTACTGGTCCTCGCTCCAGCGGTGGTTGAAGTAGGTGCCCGGGCACGCCGGGTCCTCGAGCCACGGCATCATCGGGTACACGTCGAGCCACTGGTCGAGGTCGTTGAGCATGTTCTTCAGCGCCGTTGGCACGTCCTTGTACCGCTGGTCAGCGTTCCACGACGTAACTCGTTCGCCGACCAGCAGGGTCAAGATGACCGACGGGATGGTGAAGGTCTGCTTGTAGTCGCGCAGATACTTCAGTAGGCGCAAGACCTTGCGGAGGTTCTTCAGTGCGAAGTCGTCGCGCTCCTTCATCCAGGCGGTGAATCCGTCGGGATTGGTGTCTTCGAACTTCTCCTCGGCCCAGTTCACGATGACCTGGCGTCCGTCGGAGAGCTTGATGTATGGAACAACGTCGACGTGGCAGTCATTGTTGTAGCCGATGCGGACGCATCGGTTCTTCTTGCGGACCAGCGGCTTGTACGTCGTAGACCGCTTAAACGCGTCCCGGACAGCAGTGATGTAGTCACGCTCGGACCAGTCGGCCTGCTCTTCGAGCTCGACGAGGATGTCGGCGTCGAACTCGTGGTTGTTCAATGGTTTGATGATCGTGTTGTGCGCCCATGAGCCCTGTGGAATGTGGCCAATGAGGATGTCGCCGACCGCATCGTCTTTCTCTAGGGCCGACACGATGCTGCTGACGTGGGTGCTCAGCTGGTCCAGACGGCTGCGGTTCAGGTTTACGGTGTCTTTGAGGAACGCCTCGTGGTACGCGATGAGCTTCATGCCAGGTCCAGGGCGTGCTCGTAGGCGCCGTCGTCGGTGCGCCAGTAGATGGCGAACGTTGGATGGACGTGCGGGTCGCGGGCCTGACCGAGCGCGACAGCGGCCGCATTCGGCAGCGCACCAACTACGTGCAGGACGGGCATCTTCTTGTCGTAGACCTCGAGGTCCGACAGAAGGGACCGGACCGCGTGTTGGAAGGCAGCGACTGCTTTCGGCGAGTTGATGACGTCCACGCCGGCCTGGGTGCTTCCAACGGGAGCTAGGACGTGACGGTTGAGGCCCCGCAGGTCCTCTGGGAGCTCATCAGGGTGCACGGTGCCGGATACGTTCAGGATCAGGACGGCGGGTGAGCTGGCGAGTGCGTCATTCGCGCGCTCGGACATCACTTCGAATCGCGGCGTCTGCGCATCCGTTTTCGGCCAAGCCCACGTGTCCGTGGGCCGATGGCGCTGGTATATCTCGACGCCGTACGTGTCGTCGAGGCGGCTGCCCAGGTACACCAGCAGCGGAAGCCTTGCAAACGCGAACACGCTGACGTGTTGCAAGGTGCCGTTTGCAACGGCGTCCTTGAGCTTGTGCTCGATGACCTCGTCGATGGCGGCCATGCCGGTCTTCCAGTACTCGTTCGTGCCTTCAGCAGGCAGCCGCTGAAGGTCGATCTCGATGCCGTGGAGGTCGTGACTCAGCGGGAAGTCCGGGAACCGATCGTCGGATTCAAGGATCGCCGACGACGCGGTCGGCCGGGCAAGCTCGACCGTGTTGCCACGAATCCGGCCCAGCATTCGTAGGACCGCGGTGCCGCGGCTCCGGTCCAGGCCCGTCATCCGGTAAATCCACGCCTCATGGTCCTGCTTGATGGTGCGGAGCTTCTCGACCGTCATCACGTCGAGTGCGCCCTTGCGGTCTATCTCGGTGTGCTCGTCACGGCACACCAGCAACAGGTTCTCAGCGTTCTCACGCTCGCTCTTGGGGAGTGGGGCCATGCCACGCGGAGAACCGGGTGTCTGCTTGGCGCCCACAATGTGGGCCAGCTCGCCGAGCTGCATCGGCCGCCGCGTCACCGTGCCCTCAAGTAGATACTTCCCGCACATGGCGCACCGGCCTCCGGAGCGCAGATACACCTTGAGCCGCTCCGTGTCGCTGATGCGACCGCGACGACCATCGCCTGCCATGTCCATCTCCTCACCAATCGACCACCGGTGAGGTTCGAGACTCCGCGGGGTACTTCTTCGCGCGGACGAACGCACGAACTTGTCAGCCAGTGTATCGAACAGGCCCGACAGAATCCGGGCCGCGGCACCACCTGCCTTGCTGGTGGCTGTTTGTTTACAGCCGGTAGGGGTTACGTCCTCTAGCGTGGTGTATCTGTAACTGCCGGTGACCACCCCGTCAACGACGACGGTGAGGGTTAAACGACAAAATGTGTGTCCGGGATCGTCACTCCGGCGCAGGTCAGGATAGAAAAATGAGGCTCGAATAGCTCTTCGGGAGCTATTGAGCCGAGGTGCTTGACACCTGCAGGGCCTCGCGGTGCCGCCATGGCCCCCGCCATGCCGTCCCAGGAGGCTGCGTCCGTCCCTCTCGGGGCCGGGGCTCGGAACCGGCTCTCGGCACGGGTTTCGCCTGCGTGAGCGGCGTTGTCGCAGCCATCCATCACCCCATAGAGTCGCCGCAGGTCCGCGTCATCGCTTCCTCATCTAGCCGTACGACCTGGTCCCCTGCAGGTCGAGAAGGACTGAAGGCTGGTCATGGCACGCCCGGGGCAGACACACATTTTGACCATTAACCCCCCTCACGTCACCCAGACAACGAAAAACCGGAGGTCACAAACCCTTTCGAGTTTGTGACCTCCGGTCCGTGCGGTTCGTGAACCGCTCGCTGTGGGCGAAGGGGGACTTGAACCCCCACGTCCCTAAGGACACTGGCACCTGAAGCCAGCGCGTCTGCCATTCCGCCACTCGCCCGTGGCATCGATATCTAGCATCGACGTGAGTTGCGTCTGCAACGGAGAGTAACACTAGCACCGGCACCCCGGACACACAAAGTCGCAGCACAGAACGCCTTTTCACTGCGGTCCTGCATCCTTCCAATACCCGCCAACATTGCACGGTAGCCCCACACGCCGTCGACGACACCCACTTCACAGCCGCAGTCCGTATAGTGGGCCGACAACGTGTGCCGTCCTCCTGTCGGCACCCCGGCAGCCGGCGACCCCGCCACACATACCGGCCCGCGGGACGAGAGAACGAAAGGTGAGGCGCAACCACAATGGACCTCTTCGGTCGCTTCCGTAAGCTCGACAGTTCCCTGCAGCGCGGGCTGGACAACGGCTTCGCACGCGTCTTCGGCGGCGAGGTCGTCCCCGCCGAGATCGACGAACTCCTCAAGCAGGAGGTCGAGGACACCCTCATGGAGGACCAGACCGGAACGGTCTTCGCACCCTCCTCCTACCGCGTCCACGTCTCCGAGCACGACCACGCCGCCCTGCTCGAGGCCCGGCCCGACCTCGCCAACGAGCTCCGCGGCCGGCTCCAACGCTTCATCCGCAACGAAGGATGGGACAGCCGCCACCCGGTCGCCGTGGAGATCGTCAAGGACGACGGCCTGCACACCGGCCAGCTCAAGGCACGCTCCTCCTTCGAGAAGACCGAGCAGCCCGAACCGCACTGGCCGCGCAGCGAACCGGACTCGGGTCGCAGCTCCGTCGCCCACCCCTATGATGCTGACGACTCCCCTGCGGTCTCAGATGCTCCGGAAGCCCCCGCAGCCGACCCCAACCCCCTCGTGGGGCTGGCACGTCCTTCGGAGTCTCCCCAGGCTGCGCAGGCCCGCCAGGCCGGCGAGCAGGCACAGCAGCCGGCAGAGGAACCAGCTCTCGGCGAACCATTGCAGAGCTACCCCGGCACCGAGGTCATCTCCCACAACGCCCAGGCCCCGGCGAACAACGCCGACGAAGCCACCGGCGCCGCCAACGCCGCAGGTGATGAGCAGGCCCCACAGACCACCGTCACCCTGTTCCTGCAGGACGGTTCGGCACGCAACTTCCTGCTCCAGCACGGAACGAACGTGATTGGACGCGGTAACGCCGTCGACTTCCGCCTGCCGGACACCGGCGTCTCCCGTCAGCACGCGGAGATCACCTGGGACGGCTACGACGCCGTCCTGACTGACCTGAAGTCCACCAACGGCACCACCGTCAACGAGATCCCCGTGGACAGCTGGCTGCTCGCCGACGGCGACGTGATCACCATCGGGCACAGTGAGATCGACGTTCGGTTCAGTTGACGGGGCCTCCGGAAGGTAGATTCAGCCGGTAGGATCAAACGTTGACCGACCGGTCAACCCACCGGCACGAAGGAGATGACCCGAATGCAGACGACTCTGGTGCTGCTCGCCAAGATCGCCCTGCTCGTCGTGCTGTGGCTGTTCATCTGGGTGGCCGTCCGCGCCATGCGCAAGGACGTGAACACCATGGCAGCCACGGCAGGCGCCGCACCTGCCGCTGGTCCGTCCACCGGCGCGCCCGTCGGTGCAGCGCCGGCGCATAAAGCGTCCGGCGGCCGCGGTTTCCGACGTGCCACTCCCCCAGGATCGTTGACGGTCACCTCCGGGCCGCTAAACGGAACGACCCTGAATCTGCAGGGCTACCAGGACGTGACCCTGGGCCGCTCGGGGTCCTGCACCCTTGTCCTGGAGGACGATTTCGCCTCCGGAACCCACGCACGGCTGTTCCACCAGGGCGGCACCTGGCTGCTCGAGGACCTGGATTCACGTAACGGCTCCTTCCTCAATGGCCAGCGAATTGACCAGCCCGAGCAGCTCTCCGCAGGTCAGGAGATCCGCATCGGCCAGACCACGGTGAGGTTGGAAGCATGACAGAGACGACCGCCACGCCCCTCGCCCTGAATTACGCGGCCCTGTCGGACCGCGGCCTGGTGCGTACGAACAACGAGGACTCCGCCGTCGCGTCCCCGCACCTGCTGGCGCTCGCCGACGGGATGGGTGGCCACGCCGCCGGCGAGGTCGCCTCCGAGCTGATGATCACCTCGCTCTACGTCCTGGAGAACACCCTCTCCCAGGGCGTGGAGCCGTCCGGGGATCGTCTGCTGACGATGCTCGCCGAGGCCATGGACGACGGCAACCGTGCCATCGCCGCCCACGTCGACGACAACCCCACCCAGGAGGGCATGGGGTGCACGCTGACCACCATGGTCTTCGACGGCGCGTCGCTGGGTGTCTGCCACGTCGGCGACTCCCGAGGCTACCTGCTGCGCGACGGCAGTCTGACGCAGATCACCAAGGACGACACCTTCGTGCAGTCCCTCGTCGACGAGGGCAAGCTCGCGCCGGAGGACGTCAGCAGCCACCCGCAGCGCTCGCTGATCCTCAAGGCGCTGACCGGCCGACCGGTCGAACCCACTCTGACCCTGCGCGACGCGCAGCCCGGTGACCGCTACCTGCTGTGCTCCGACGGTCTCTCCGACCCGGTCAGCTTCGACACCATCCGTGACGTGCTGGCCACCGGCACCCCGGAGGAGTGCGGCTCCCAGCTGATCAACCTCGCACTGCGCGGCGGCGGGCCCGACAATGTCACCGTCGTCGTCGCCGACGTCGTGGACCCCGCCGGTCTCCCCGAGGGCTCCGTGCTGCCCACCGCACCCGCGCTGGCCGGCGCGGTGAACACCAACGCCCCCGAACTCCCCCGCCCGAATACCTCCGCAGGACGCGCCTCCGCCGTCAACGTAGTCCAGCGTCCCCGCTCCTCTCAGACCGACTCCGGCGCCACCACGGCGGAGCCGGAAACCGAGGAGCCTGAACAACGCAAGAAGCGCGGCAAGGGACTGTTCATCACGCTCGCCGCGCTGCTCGTGCTCGTCGTCGCCGCCGGCGCGACGGTCTGGTACGTCCGCGACTCTCTGAGCCAGTCGTACTTCATCGCCGTCGCAGAGACCGGCGCCGCCGCCACGACGACATCCACCACGACCTCACTGACCGACCCCGCCCCGGCGTCGGAGTCTGCCTCCGAGTCGGCCTCTGAGTCGGCCTCTGCTTCCGAGTCCGCAGCACCCACCGAAGAGCCCGCCGCTGAGGCAGGCCCGCCGATCCAGATCTACCAGGGTGCCCCCGGAAACATCCTGGGTATCTCCACCCAGTCGGTCTACCAGGAGGTCTGCCTCTCCGACAGTGCCGAGGTGCGCTTGCTGCCCGCCGGCAGCGACGACGACTGCCACCGGTTCTCCACCTCTGACCTCACCCCAGCGGCCCGCGGCACTCTCGACAACCTGCCCCGCGACTCCTACGAGGAGATCCAGGGCCAGATCCGGCGTCTCGCCGAGCAGACCCTGCCGGTCTGCGTGACCCGCGACACCGAGGCGGACGCGCGCAGCGGCGAACCGTCCGACCTCACGACCCCCGGCGTCTCCTGCAGGGAGGTGGACTGACATGTTCCGTGAGGCCCACGCCCGCGGCCTGGAGCTCGCCCTGCTGGTGTTCTCCGCCGTCATCCTCGGCATTGCCCTGATCGCCCTGCAGCTCTCCCAGGGCAACGACCTGGACTCCGAGGTCGGCATCCTCGTCGGCGGCTACATCCTCGTCTTCGGCTTCGCCCACCTGGTGCTCTGTCTGAAGGCGCCCAACGCCGACCAGATCATGCTGCCCGTCGCCGCCATGCTCAACGCCATCGGCCTGGTGATGATCTACCGGATCGACCTCGCCGCAGAGACCACCCGGTCCAACTCCCAGGTGATGTGGACCGTGATCGCCCTGGTGATCTTCGCCGGGGTCATCTGGTTCCTGAAGTCCCACAACAGCCTGCAGAACTACGCCTTCCTCCTCGGACTCGGCGGCCTGATCCTGTCAGCCCTGCCGATCGTCTGGGCCCGCGTCTTCCCCTCGGACCTCACGGCGGACGCCCAGGTCTGGATCAGCATCGGGCCGTTCTCCATCCAGCCCGGCGAGTTCGCGAAGATCATGCTGCTCATCTTCTTCGCCGCCCTGCTGGTCAACAAGCGTGCCCTGTTCTCCGTGGCCGGCTACCGGTTCCTCGGCCTGCAGTTCCCCCGCCTGCGTGACCTCGGTCCGATCCTACTGGTCTGGGGACTGGCGATCCTGATCTCCGCACTCCAGAACGACTTCGGCCCCGCCCTGCTGCTCTTCGGCACCGTGCTGGGCATGCTGTACATGGCCACCGGCCGTGCCTCCTGGCTGGTCCTCGGCCTGGGTCTGGCGGTCATCGGCGCCTGGGGTGTCTTCCAGGTCTCCGACAAGATCCAGGACCGCTTCACCAACTTCCTCGACCCCATCGGCAACTACGACCTCACCGGCTACCAGCTCTCCCAGGCCCTGTTCGGCATGTCCTTCGGCGGGTTGACCGGCACCGGTCTCGGCGAAGGCTATCCGCAGAACGTGCCGGTCTCCTACGCCGACTTCATCATGTCCTCCATCGGTGAGGAACTCGGCTTCGTGGGCCTGGCGGCCGTGCTCATGCTCTTCGCCGTCTTCGTCACCCGCGGGTTCATCATCGCCCTGCGCACCCCGGACTCCTTCGGCAAGCTCGTGGCCGCCGGGCTGTCCCTGACGATCGCCATCCAGGTGTTCGTGGTCACCGGCGGCATCTCCAAGCTCCTGCCGATGACCGGCCTGACCACCCCGTTCATGTCCCACGGCGGATCCAGCCTGCTGGCGAACTACGTCCTGCTGGCAATCCTGCTGAAGATCTCGCACGACGTGAACACCCGCAAGGCCGCCGGACCACCACAGGATCAGCCGAGCCCACAGTCGAGCCCACAGGCTGACCCGCAGACATCACTCAACCCGGTGGTCAACAGCCAGTACCCCAATCAGTACCCCGATCAGTCCCATGCAGACCAGACACCCAAGGAGGCCCGCTCGTGAACAGGTCCATCCGTAACGTCTCGGTCTTCACCTTCGTCCTGGTCGTCATCCTGCTGGTGAACCTGACCTGGATCCAGGGGTTCCAGACGTCCCGCTACGCCGAGAACTCCCTGAACGCACGCCAGTACTACGAGATGAAGTCGATCCCGCGCGGCCAGATCTCCGCTGGCGGTCAGATCCTCGCCCAGTCCGAAGCCAACGAGGACGACCTCTACTTCCGCGACTACCCGACCGCCCCGGCGTCCTACGGGGCGGTGCTGGGGTACCTCTCCGACCGCTACGGTGCCTCCGGCATCGAGGCGTCGCAGAACTCCATCCTGGACGGCACGGATGACTCCCTCTTCGCCACCCGCGCCTGGGACACCATCACCGGCAAGGAGCGCCGCGGTGCCAACGTGGAGCTCACCCTGCAGCCCAATGTGCAGCAGGTCGCCTACGATCAGCTCTCCTCGCGCGGCTACTCCGGCTCCGTCGTGGCCCTGCGCCCGTCCACCGGTGAGGTCCTCGCCATGGCGTCGACACCGAGCTTCGACCCCTCCGTGGTCAGCAGCTCCGATGCCGCCACCGCGGACGCCGCCTTCGAGGAACTCCAGGCGAGCCCGGACGCCCCCCTGCTGAACCGCTCCACCCAGCAGACCCAGCCGCCCGGCTCCACCTTCAAGCTGATCACCACCGCCGCGGCTCTGGCCGAGGGCGACACCGCCGACACGATGGTCACCGGCGAATCCGAGATCACCCTGCCGGACACGACCACCACGCTGGAGAACTACGACGGGACGTCCTGCGGTGCTTCCCAGGTGCCGCTGCGCACCGCCTTCGAGAAGTCCTGCAATACCTCTTTCGTGGACCTGGTGAACCGCCACGGCGAGGAGTCCTTCCGCTCCACCGCCGATGCCTTCGGCATCGGTGCCGAGGACGACGAGGACTTCGGCCTGCCCATTCAGAACTCCACCATCGGTGAGATCCCGGACTCCGCCGCGCTGAGCCAGTCCGCCATCGGCCAGCGCGACGTGGCGCTGACCCCGCTGCAGAACGCGGTCATCGCCGCGACCATCGCCAATGACGGCGTCCGGATGAAGCCGCACATCATCAAGCAGGTCACCGGACAGGACCTCAACGTGATCCAGGAGACCCGCCCCGAGGAGGCCGGACGTGCCATCGACTCCGACGTCGCCTCCCAGCTCACCGAGCTGATGGAAGGTGCCGAGCAGTACGCCGGCGGCCCGTCCAATATCGCCTCGAAGACCGGTACGGCCGAGCACGGCGAGGACTCCCGTAACTCCAACCCGCACGCCTGGTACGTCGCCTTCGACCCGGATGAGGACGCCGACATCGCCGTCGCCGTCCTCGTCGAAAACGGCGGCGACGCCGGCCAGGCCGCCACCGGCGGCTCCGTCGCCGCACCCATCGGTCGCGCCGTGATCAACGCGGCGCTGCAGGAAGCACAGTAGCGAGGTGAATGGCGTGACCGGACCGAACGATCCCAATAACCCCGACAACACGAACGACCCCGACGGCACCCGTGTGTTCAGTACCCCGGAGGAGCACTCTGGGCCCGTGGACCCGGAGCAGATGACGCCCCGGGACCGCGCGGCGGCGGACCGCCTGCAGCGCGTCCTCGACACCCACTACGACTCCGCGGCCGGCCGCCGGTTCGAGGTGTCCCGCATCGTCGGACGCGGCGGCATGTCGACCGTCTGGCTCGCCTACGACACCATCGGCGAGCGGGACGTGGCCGTCAAGGTGCTCAAACCTGAGCTCACCGACGACGCGGAGTTCCGCGACCGTTTCCGCCAGGAGGCCGAGGCCGCCGAGACGATCACCTCCGACAACGTGGTCCGTACCTTCGACTACGGCGAGCAGGCCGACGTCGACGGCAACGGCATCTCCTACTGCTTCATCGTGATGGAGTACGTGCAGGGCGAGTCCCTGGCGGACATCCTCTCGCGCCAACGCACCCTGCCCGAAGTGATGGTCCTCGACCTCATCGCCCAGGCAGCCATGGGGCTACAGGAGATCCACGAGCGCCAGCTCATCCACCGCGACATCAAGCCCGGCAACCTCATGGTCACCGCCGATGGCGTGGTCAAGATCACCGACTTCGGCATCGCCAAGGCTGCGTCCGCCGTGCCGCTGACCCGCACGGGCATGGTCGTGGGCACCGCCCAGTACGTGTCCCCGGAGCAGGCCCAGGGCCTCACGATCCGACCGTCCAGCGATGTCTACTCGCTCGGCGTGGTCGGCTACGAGGTCCTCGCCGGCGAGCGACCCTTCTCCGGCGACTCCACGGTGTCCGTGGCGCTCAAGCACATCAACGAGACCGCACCGGAGTTGCCGGATACGGTCAGCGACCCGATGCGTCGCCTTATCGCGATCTGCCTGCGCAAGGATCCGGAGAGCCGGTACAGCGACGGTGCCGCGCTCGCCGCGGCCACCGTGCCCGTCCGCGATGGCCAGATGCCGCCGGACCCCGCCGCCGGGGTGCCTACCGGCGCCGCCGCGGCCGTCGCTCCGGCCACCGTCGTCGCCGACCGGGTGCCCACCGGCCAGAGCCGGCTGAGCGAGGTCACCGACGAGGCGAACATGGGCCCCGCCCCGCGCACGCGCAGCAAGCGCGGCTGGATCTGGGGGCTGGGCATCGGCCTGGTCGCCGTCCTCGGCGTCCTCCTGTGGTTCCTCACCCAGGGCGAGCAGGACGCACCGACCGCGCCCACCCAGACGACCACGATCACCAGCGAGGTCACTGAGGAGCAGACCGTGGTGCCCGAGCCGGTCGACCCTGGGGAGACCAGCGACCCGGTGGAGACGTCCACGCCGGACAATACGTCCGACGAGTCCACGCCTTCGGAGACCTCCGGCGGCGGGACGACGGACACCACGGGCACCGGGGAGCCCTCCCAGCCGACGAACCCGGAGACCAGCGTCCCCACCGAGGAGCCCACGGACCCCGACACCTCCGACCAGGCATCCCAGGAGCAGCTGCAGCCCGGAGGTAACACCGAGACCTCCCCGAACGGTGACTCCGGGGACGCCGACAACGACTGGCCCGCCATGGGGCGCCTGTGACAACTGTGTCGACTGGGACGGCTGGTATTCGCACCGGAGCCCATGAGATCGGTATTCTCCAAAGGAAAGAGCGCCCGCAGGATCGGGGCCGTCCGCACATCGGTAATTTGAGGAAGGGAGCAGCATGGACCTGAGCAACACCCGGCTCGGCGGTCGGTACCTGCTGGGGCCGATCATCGGCACCGGAGGCATGTCCGACGTCTATGCGGCGACCGACGAACTCCTCGGCCGCGATATCGCGGTCAAGATGATGCGCGCCGACCTTGCCCGCGACGACACCTTCCTCGAGCGCTTCCGCCGAGAGGCGAAGAACGCCGCCAAGCTGAACCACCACGCCATCGTCGCCGTCTACGACACCGGCCAGACCGATGACGCGCACGGTTCAGTGCCCTATATCGTCATGGAGCGCGTGCACGGCCAGACCTTGCGCGACATCCTGCGCGACTCCGGCCCCTTCCCGCTGGAGGAGGCGGGCCGGGTCATGGCCGAGGTCTGCCGGGCGTTGAGCTTCTCCCACGAGGCCGGCATCATCCACCGCGACATCAAGCCGGCGAACATCATGATCACCAACACCGGCGCGGTGAAGGTGATGGACTTCGGCATCGCCCGCGCCCTGTCGGACACCAGTTCGGCGATGACGCAGACCGCCGCCGTCATCGGCACCGCCCAGTACCTCTCACCCGAACAGGCCCGCGGCAAATCCGCCGAGGCCCGCTCGGATATCTACGCCGCTGGCTGCGTGTTCTACGAGATCTCCACTGGTCAGCCGCCGTTCTCCGGAGAGTCGCCGTTCTCGGTGGCCTTCCAGCACGTCCAGGAGAATCCGCTGCCGCCGTCGCAGGTCAACGGCATGAACCTGGACCAGAACCAGGCGCTCGCACTGGACGCCGTCGCGTTGACCGCGATGGCGAAGGACCCGTCCGACCGTTACGACAACAGCGCCGACATGGCGTCCGACCTGCAGCGCATCTCCGAGGGGCGCATGCCCCTGGCCGCGCAGGCCTATACCGACGAACCCGTGCAGGACGCGACGACGACGCACATGCCCGCCGCCGCGCCCGTGCCCACGCCGGCGCCCGCGCCGGCACCGCGCGAGGAGAAGAAGCGCCGTCGGGGCTGGGTCGTGGCCCTGTGGATCATCGCCATCCTCGCTCTCATCGGCGGCGGAACGGCAGTGGCGGTCAACTGGTACTCCAATAACAGCCAGACCAGTGAACAGGTCAACATCCCCGACGTGGCCGGTCAGCCGCGCGATGAGGCGCTCAGTGCACTGGAGGACGCCGGCTTCGACGTCACCGTCGAGGACCAGGCGGACGCCGATGTGGACCGCGACAACGCGATCCGCACCGCCCCTGGCGCGAACTCCTCCGTCCCCTCCGGCTCGGAGGTGACGCTGTACGTCTCCTCCGGACGCGCCGTCACCGAGGTCCCCGACCTCAGCGGAATGACGACGCAGGACGCCCAGGCCGCACTCGAGGAGGCGAACCTGCGACTGCGCTCGAACGTCTCGGAGCAGTCCAGCGACGACGTCCCCTCCGGCGAGGTCATCGAGCAGACCCACCCGTCCGGCGCGCAAGTGGCCGAGGGCACCGAGGTGGGCATCACGGTGTCCACCGGGCCGGCGGACGTGCGCGTGCCGCGCGTGACCGGTCAGTCCCGCGACGACGCGGTACAGAACCTGGAGGACGCCGGCTTCGAGGTCGACGTGGTCATGGTCGACTCCGACGAGGACGAGAACCGGGTGCTGTCGGCGAGCGACGAGGGCAGCACCCAAGCCCCCGGCACCACCATCACCCTGGAGGTCTCCCGCGGCAACCAGTTCACCATGCCGCAGCTGGTGGGCAGGGACTACGACGAGGTCTACAGCGCGCTGCAGCAGGCGGGCTGGCGCGGCAATGCCAGCCGAGTGAACCGCACCAACGTCAACCAGCTCGACCCCCTCGCCGTGGACCGGGTCGTGGGACAGTCGGTTGAAGAGGGTCAGACGATTGACCGCAATGCGCCGATCACCGTGCGGGTCAACGCGCTGGGGATCCCGTGACCTGTGAGCCCTCTTATCGGCTGATATGTCAATGAATCTGCGGTTATCGCAGGGTGTAGTTTCCCCTTGACAGGCACACCTTAAGTCCGCAGAATCTAAAGGTGAGGCCAGGTTCCGCTACGAACGGAGCCCGACCGGGGTTTTTCCCCGACACCGGCCGGAGTCCCCCAACGTATGTAGACGTCCGACGACTTCCCGCCATTCTCCATCTTTTCCGTCGTCAGCGGCGTGTACCGCGTGACCAGGCTCCCGTCCTTAGAAGGGTTGAGCCCGTCATCGTTCTCGACTACCTGATCGGAGAAAGATAATGCGTATCGTTTCCGCCGACATCGACGGCACCCGGCGTTTCGGGCGGGTGGACGACGAGGGAGTGGTCCACCTCTTCGTCACCGACCGTGACCCGCTGGACGCCCTCGACCCGGACGCACCGGAGATCCCCACCGACGGGACCGTGAAGTTCGAGGAGCTCGACGTCCTGGAGCCACCGCTGCCGGTCACCACCGTGCGCGACTTCATCACCTTCGAGCAGCACACCGCCGGTTCCATGCAGTCGATGACGGACGCCGGCAATGACGGCGAAGAGGTCCACGCCCCCGAGGAGTGGTTCCGCGCCCCGGCGTTCTACTTCACCAACCCCTACGCCGCGACCGGCTCCGGCCACGACGTGCGCGTGCCCCCGGGATGTGAGCTCTTCGACGTGGAGCTCGAGGTCGCCGCGGTCATCTCCAAGGACGGCTTCAACCTCTCCGTGGAGGAGGCGTGGGACCACATCGGCGGATTCACCGTGCTGAATGACTGGTCCGCCCGTGACCTGCAGGCCGAGGAGATGAAGGTCGGCCTCGGTGCGGCGAAGGGCAAGGACTCCTCGATGAGCATCGGCCCGGTCGTGGTCACCAAGGACGAGCTGGAGCAGTACCGCGACGGCGAGTTCTACGACCTGACCATGGAACTGTGGATCAACGACCGCAAGATCACCACGGACACCCTGGCCCACATGGCGTGGACCTTCGCCGAGTTGGTGTCCTACGCCAGCCGTGGTGCGCAGATCCGCCGCGGCGACATCCTCGGCAGCGGCACCTGCGGCGGCGGTTGCCTGGCCGAGCACTGGGGCTGGAACGGCGAACTCGAGCCCGCCCCGGTGAAGGTCGGCGACTCCGTCACCGTCACCGTGCAGGGCATCGGCTCCATCACCAACAACATCATCGAGCCAGTCGAGGTGCACCCGGTGCCCCGCGGCCGCAGCGTGAACTGGACCCGTCCGGCCTAAACCTCCACCCCTGTACGAAAGGAACCACCCCATGCAGTTCTGGGACTTTTTCTGGCTGATGATCTACGCGTTCTTCCTGATCTCGTACCTCATCGTGCTTTTCCAGATCATCACCGACCTCTTCCGTGACCGCGAACTCGGCGGCGGGTGGAAGGCCGTCTGGATCATCTTCCTGATCCTGATCCCGCTGATCACCGTCCTGGTCTACCTCGTGACCCGTGGCCGCGGCATGGCCGAGCGCCAGCGTGAGACCGCCGCCCAGGCGCAGCGCGGCGCGGAGGACTACATCCGCCACGTCGCCGGGTCCTCACCCGCCGAGCAGATCTCCAGCGCTAGCCAGCTGCTGCAGGACGGCGTGATCACCCGCGAAGAGTTCGACCGACTCAAGGCCAAGGCACTCTCCTGAGTACCGTCCTTGTGTGACTAGCGAGAAACCCGGCACCCCTCAGGGTGCCGGGTTTCGTCGTCGCGGGAACCAGCGGGGGACGCTACACGCCGGTGGCGGTAGCGCCGGCGAGCGTGGCGGCGTGGCGTTCGGCCAGGCGCGCCAGCTCGGACTCGTCGACGGGCCGTCCTGCATCCGACAACCAGTTAGCCAGGATGCGGTGCCCGTTGCCCGTCATCACGGATTCCGGGTGGAACTGCACGGAGTGCATCGGCAGGCTCGCGTGGCGCATCGCCATGATCATGCCGGACGCCACACGCCCGGTGACCACCAGCTCGTCCGGCACCGTCGCCGGATCGACCGTCAGGGAGTGATAGCGAGCCACGGTGAACGGGCTGGGGATCCCGGCGAGCACCCCGGTGCCATCGTGGGTGACGGGACTGGTCTTGCCGTGGAAGATCTCGTCGGCGCGCACCACGGACGCGCCGAAGTGCTGCGCCAGCGCCTGATGGCCCAGGCACACGCCGAGCAGGGGGACGCGGTGGGCGGCGCAGTGCGCGATGACCTCCAGCGTGCGCCCCGCCGAGGACGGATCCCCCGGGCCCGGGGAGATCAGGACGGCGTCGAAGGCGTCCAGCGCGCCGACCAGGTCACCGTCCGACGTTCCGAGCTGCTCGGCATCGTTGCGCCACACCGTGCAGTCCTCGCCGAGTTCCCCGAGGTACTGCACGAGGTTGTAGACGAAACTGTCGTAGTTGTCGATGACGAGGATGCGCATGCTGCTCATCCTAACCCGTAGGGGAATCCGGGGTTCGTGCTGGTAGGGTTGGTTCAGTTCGAACACGTCACCATGTCAGTGAGGGATATACATGCCGAAGTCTCGGATCTCCGATTCACCGGAGTACAACGGCGCCGTCGGCTCCTCGGCCGCCGACCGCCGCACACCGGTCAAGCTGAACGCGACCGGCACGCCGCGCTGGTACATCGTCGTGATGCTCGGCCTGATGATCCTGGGCCTGGCCTGGCTGGTCGTCAACTACATCGCCGGCCCGCACATCCCCTTCATGGCGGAGCTCAACGCCTGGAACTACCTGATCGGCTTCGGCCTGTTCATCGTGGGTCTGTTGATGACCATGGGCTGGAAGTAGCCCGGTCCGACCGGCCGCCACGGCCCCGGCGCACCACGGTCAGCACGACCGCGACGAGCGCACCGGCGGCCAGGCCGCCAAGGTGACCGGGCAGGGAGACCCCGCCCGCGGTCACCGAATACAGCAGGTTGACGACGATGAGCACCAACGGTGCCCGTACGTCCGTCCTGCGCTCCAGGGACAGTCCCACCAGCATGGCGAACATGCCATAGCCGATGGTCGACGCCCCGCCGACAAGGCTGTCGGGCTGGAGCCACATCACTGCCAAGCCCCCGCCGATGGCGCAGAGCACCATCGACACCACCATGGTGAGCGTGCCGTAGGCCCGCTCTAGCTCCCGGCCGATCAGACCGATGAGCAGCATGTTCATCAGCAGATGGCCGGGGTCCAGGTGGATGAACGCCCCAGTGAGCAGACGCCACCACTCACCGTCGGCGGTGATGGCGTGCGGGTCGACCATGAGGTCCCAGGCCACGCCTGGGGCCGAGGCGGGACGCGCCAGGCTCCCACTATCCAGACCGGTGACCACATAAACCACCAGGCAGGCCAGGATCAGGCCTGCCGTGGCGGGGGCACCGGTGAAGAACTTGCGGAGGATCAGGCCACGTCCACGGACTCGATGACAACGTCCTCGTCCGGACGGTCCATACGGTTGACCTTGACGCGGGAGATCTTGGCGACCAGCTTCTGGGACTCCTTGTCGGTGACCTCGCCGAAGATGGTGTAGCCGCCGTTGAGGTGCGGGTGGGCACCGACGGTGATGAAGAACTGGGAGCCGTTGGTGTCGCGGCCGGCATTGGCCATGGCGACGAGGAACGGACGGTCGAACTGGAGCTCCGGGTGGTTCTCGTTGGCGAACTCGTAGCCGGGGCCGCCACGGCCGGTGCCGGTCGGGTCGCCGCCCTGGACCATGAAGCCGTCGATGATGCGGTGGAAGATCGCACCGTCGAAGAAGGGGCCTTCGGTGCTACCGGAGGCGTTCTCCGTGGTGTAGGGGGCCTTTTCCTTGTCGCCGGTGGCCAGGCCGACGAAGTTGTTCACGGTGGCCGGGGACTGATCACCGAAGAGGTCGATGATGATGTCGCCGTGGTTGGTGTGCAGGGTCGCTGTCGCGGTTTTCTGAACGGTCATGGGGGCAAGGCTACCGGACGCTGGGCGGGCACCCCTGATCGCCCGATTCCGACTACCCTCGGGGACAGATTTGGTTATCGTTGGATGACGACCCATTTTGTGTCGACAGAAGAACCGTTAGTGAAGTGCCAGAGAAGTGACCGACTACCGGCCGGTCCGTCGAGGATGTTGAAGGAGATGCACGGTCCATGGACCCCAACACCGCGTTCACCGCGTTACGTGCCGCCCGGCAGGTCTCGTCGAGTCTCGGCGGCAACGGCAAGCGCAAGAAGGGGGACGTCCGTGACGTCTCCGGCCTCAACGCCCTGAGGCCCCGGGCCGGGAGCGGGGCACGTGCACGGGGACCGCAGGACTTGTCCTCAGCCCCGGGCCACCACCGGTTGATCGTGGAGCAGCTCCTCGCCGAGAACCGAGCGGCCCGGCAGCCGGCCTCCCCGACGTCCGACAAAGATGACAGCAAAACCGCCTCGAAAGGAACAACGGTGAGCAACGCCACGAAGAACGACACCACTCAGGGCCTCGACCAGGCCGTTCAGGACGCCGAGAACGCTCTCGACACCCTGAAGGACAGCAAGGCCGAGAAGCTCAGCAAGAAGGCGTCGAAGGCCACCAAGAAGGCCGACAAGATCTCCTCGAAGGCCGAGAAGCGTCGTGCGAAGGCGGACAAGACCCAGGCCAAGGCCCTGAAGCGTCAGCACAAGGTCGCCAAGAAGGCCGCCGGTCGCAAGGAGTCCCCGCGCGACTTCGTGGAGAAGCGGGTTTCCGCGGTCACCTCGGCCGCCGGTGACCGGGCGAACGTCCTGGCCGACCAGGTGCGTCACGCGCCGGACGCTGACCTCACCGATACCGTCACCCGCTGGGGCCGCAGCGCCGCCGAGCGCGGCGGCGAGCTGTTCTCCCAGGCGCAGGAGCGCGGTTCGGCCTTCCTCGAGTCGGACGCCGTGAGCGATGCTCTCGACGACGCGCGTGACCGTGCCAACCACCTCGGCAAGGCCGGTGCGGCCCTCGCCGCCACCGGTGTCGAGGCCGGTCGCAAGGCGAGCAAGGACGCCGAGGAGTCGGCGAAGAAGACCGCCAAGAAGACCAAGAAGCAGCTCAAGAAGAACCACGGCAAGGACCTGAAGGCAGCGAAGAAGAAGGCCAACAAGGCCGGTAGCTCCGCCCGCAAGTCCCTGGAGAGCGCCTGGTCGCAGGCGTCCGAGGTGGCCTCCGAGGTCGGCGAGACCGCGAAGAAGGAGGGTGCCAAGGGCCGTAAGCAGGCGTCCAAGCAGGCAAAGAAGGCGAAGAAGTTCGCCCAGAAGAATGCGAAGACCGCCAACAAGCAGCTCTCCCGTTCGCAGCGCAAGATCAAGAAGACGGCCTCGAAGAAGGCCGAGAAGGTCCGCGCCAAGGAGCTGAAGAAGGCCGCCAAGGCGAACCGCAAGAAGCACACGGGACGCAATATCCTGCTGCTGGCGATCATCGCCGCCGCGGTCGCGTTCGTCGCGCAGAAGGCCAAGGGCAGCGGATCCGCCGCCCCGTCCGCCCCGGCGAAGGCCCCGCGCACCAACGGTGCCCCGGCCACCGGTGCCGCCGCGAAGCCGAAGGCTGCTGCTGCCAAGGCTGAGGAGAAGGCTGACGAGGCTACCGACAAGGCCCCGGAGAAGGCCAAGGAGGCTGCCGATAAGGTCGCCGACAAGGCCGAGGAGGCCAAGGACAAGGTCCAGGAGAAGGCCGAGGACGTGAAGAAGGAGGCCGACAAGAAGCAGGCGAAGAAGAACGCGCCCGCGGCCCCCAGCGCCCCCGGTGCTCCCGGCGCCCCGAAGGCAGACAAGAAGGATGCCACGGACGCTAAGGGCACCAACCCCGAGGATCCGGAGGACGACGGCGGAAAGCACCGCCTGTAGTCTCCCCTGACCCCGCGTGAACCCCCGGACGTTACGTCCGGGGGTTTTCTGCGTCCCGGCGGCCCGTTGGATACATAAGATTTCATTCCGAAGACGATAGTTAGCCAGTAGGCTGACTCACATGACCACCGACACCACCGACTCCACCGACTCCACCGTTCTGGACCTGCTCATCGTTGGGGCAGGTGTCGCCGGCATCGACCTCGCCCACCACGTCGTCGACGAGTTCCCCGGCTGGAACTGGCGGATCGTCGACTCCAACCACGATCTCGGCGGCACCTGGAGCACCTTCACCTACCCTGGCATCCGCTCCGACTCGGACATGGCCAGCTTCGGACTGCCGTATCGGCACTGGCCCCACAAGGGCACGCTCGGCGAGGGCGCCGACATCCGCGAGTACCTGCGCGATGCCGCCCGCGACGATGGCGTGCTGCAGCGTATCCAGTTGCGCACCTGGGTGAAGCGGGCGAACTTCGTCACCACCGGCCCCGCGGCCGAGGCCCACGGCCCGCATTGGGAGGTCACCACGGTGCGCGCGTGGCGTCACGGCCCCGACGACCGGCCGGACGCCACGGACGCCGACCGCGCAGAAACGGTCACCCGCACACGGCGTCTCCACTTGGCCTGCGGTTACTACGACCACCGGGCGGGGTACCAGCCGCACTTCGATGGCGAGGAGGACTTCGACGGGCAGCTCGTGCACGCCCAGCAGTGGCGTCCTGAGGAGCAGGGCGACGTCGCCGGACGCCGCATTGTGATCATCGGTTCCGGTGCCACCGCCGTCACCCTCCTGCCGGCGCTGGCGCGCGCCGGTGCGGACGTGACGATGCTGCAGCGCACGCCGACGTGGGTCGCCGCGCTGCCCCGGTTCGACACCATCACCACCATCTGGACATCGCTGATCCCGAATAAGCGGCTCGCACACAAGATCGCCCGCACCAATCACATCACCCGCGACATGGTGCAGTGGTACCTCGCCAAGGGCACTCCGTTCCTGTTCAGCGGGTTCCTGCATGCTCTGCAGCTGCGCTGGCTCTCCCCCTCGCAGATCCGCCGGGACTTCACCCCGCCGTACCGGCCATGGGCGCAGCGAGTGTGCAAGGCTCCGGGTGGCGACATCTTCGCCGCGATCAAGGACGGCGGAGCGAAGGTGGTCACCTCCACGATCGACCGTCTGGTGCCACAAGGGGTTCGCCTGCAGGACGGCACGGTGCTGGAGGCGGACACGGTGATCGCGGCGACGGGGCTGCAGCTGCAGTTGTTCGGCGGCGCACAGCTCACCGTGGACGATGAACCGGTGGATCTGGCGAACACGGTGGCCTACCGGGGAGTGCTTATCTCGGGGCTGCCGAACCTGAGCTTCACGGTCGGCTATCTCAACCAGTCGTGGACTACGCGGGCGGACCTCACGGCCCGCTACATGGTGCGTCTGTGGCACCACATGGTGAACCGGGGCGAGGCACTGGCCGCACCGGTATTCCCCGGGGCGGACGTGGAGCGTCGGGCGCTACTGGAGTTCGACGCCGGCTACATCAAACGTTCGCAGCACGTGACTCCGCGCCAGGGTGACCGGTCACCGTGGCTGTACCGGCAGGACTACCTGCGCGAATGGCCGGAGCTGGCGCGCGGTGACCTCACTGAGGAGATGGTGTTCGACGACGCAGCCGTGGCCGTCGCCCGCGTGCTTCCTGCGTCTGCTGTTCAGACTGCAGAGGCCGATTCTCACGCCGCTGCGCCGACCACGTGATCCCGACGGAGGCGGAGATCACCAGCACGATGGTCACCGCGCGCAGCGGGGTCATCTCCTGGTCGAGCAACACGAACCCGGCCAGGGCGGCGAAGGCGGGTTCCAGGCTGATCAGCACGCTGAAGACGGCCGACGGCAGGCGACGCAGCGCGGCGAGTTCCAGGGAGTAAGGAATCACCGACGCCATCAGGGCGGTGACCACCGCCGGAACGATCAGCCACGGGTCGGCGGTGATGCCCTCCACGCCGGCGCGTCCGACCGGGGCGAGCATGAGCCCGCCGAGGAGCATGGCGACGGCGAGGCCGCCGGTGCCGGGGATGCGCTGGCCGACGGCGGCGGAGCCGACGATGTAACCGACCCAGAACACGCCGGCGATCAGCGCGAGCAGCATGCCGATCGGGTCGAGGGCGGCGTCCGACAGGGCCTCGAAACCGAGCACGGCCATGCCGGCGGCGGCGAGGCCGACCCACACGAGGTCGCCGCGTCGTCGGGAGGTCAGCCCGGCATAGACCAGCGGGCCGATGAACTCGACGGCGACCGCCGCGCTCATCGGAATGCGGTCCAGAGAAGCGTAGAAGAACCCGTTCATTGCGGCCATCATCACCGCGAAGAAAACGACGGCGCGCCAGTCGCCGCGATTCCAGGCGCGTAACGCCGGGCGGGCCACGATCAGTAGCAGCGTGCCGGCGATGGTGAGGCGCAGGAAGGTCACGCCCCAGGTACCGAGGGTGTCGAAGAGGCCGACGGCCGTCGCGGCGCCGAACTGCAAGGATGCGCAGGACGCCAGGACGAGTGCGGAGGAACGGGTGATGCTCATGGCACTCATTGTGGGGCCCGCACCAATGGTTCGTCTATCTCAGGTATCTGAACGATAATGGTGAATTGTGCTCAACATTCAACGACTGACCCTGCTGCGCGAGGTTCACCAGCGCGGCACCCTGGCCGCGGTGGCCCGCGAGATGCACTACTCGCCGTCCGCGGTGTCCCACCAGCTCAGTCAGCTGGAACGCGAGGCTGGGGTGCCGCTGCTGGAGACCGTGGGACGCGGCGTCCGGCTCACCGGCGCGGCCCTGCGGCTCGTGGCGCGCACCGAAGAAGTACTCACGATCCTGGACTCCGCGGAGGCGGAACTGGCGTCCGCACGCCCGGGGGCAGAGGGCACGCTGCGGGTCACAAGTTTCCAGTCCGCGCTGGCCACGATCCTGCCGACGGCGCTGACCATGCTGGAGAAGCGTCACCCCGCGTTGAACGTGGAGGTCTACCACCGTGAGGTCGCCGAGGCTTTCGAGGGCCTGGCGGCGCACTCCTACGACGTGGTCATCGGCGACGAATTCCCCGGCCAACCGGAACCGGTGCGTCCCGGCCTGCACCGCGAGGAACTCTTCGCCGACCCGATGCTGCTGGTCCTGCCCACCACCGGCCGGTGGGCCGTGCCCGCCGAGGAGCTGGACGGACTGGCGGACCTTGCCGAATACCCGTGGATCCTGGAGCCGGCGACGATGCCGCAGGGACGCTGGGAGCGGACCGTCCTGCGCGAAGCCGGGGTGGAGCCGCGGGTGAAGTGCGAGACCGCCGACCCGATCCTGCGCGCGCACATGGCGCGCACCGGGCACGGGGTCACGGTGATCCCGGCGATGCTGGCCGGCCCGCACCTGGACCACACCCAAGCGCTGGCGATGCCCGGCTCGCCGCACCGCCAGCTGTTCACCGCGGTGCGCGAAGGCTACGCCGACCATCCCGGGGTGCGGGTGTTCCGTACCGCGCTGGGCGCGGCGGCGCGGCGGGAGTCGCCGGAGACCCCGGATCAACTCTGAGGTGCGTGCCGGTGCGGCGATGTTTCATGTGAAACTACGCGGTCGGCGTCGGCGAGACGGCCTGGATGACCCAGGCACAGATTGCCCGACTGTTCGGGGTAAGCGTTCCTACGATCAGCGCTCACTTCAAGAACATCTTCGAGGAAGGGGAGCTGACCAGGGATCGAACTGTTAGAAAACTCCAAACAGTTCGACCTGAGTGCGACCGAACCATCCGTCGGGACATCGCCCACTACAACCTGGACGCCATCCTCGCCGTCGGTTACCGGGTCCGTGGCGCCCTCCCCGCGGATCACAGAAGGATCCCCCACCGCTTGCGGCCACCTGCTGTGCCCGGTGCGCAGGGGTCATGTGAAACCATGGTGCCCATGACCGACACCACCACGCGCCCCTGGACCGACCTCGCCGCGACCCCCGACCTCCGCCTCGTCGTCCTCGACATGGACGGCACCCTGCTGCGCGAGGACGGCACCGTCCCCGAGGCATTCTGGGACCTGCTGCCGGTGATGCAGCAGCGCGACATCGTGGTGGTGCCCGCGTCCGGACGCCAGTACGCCACCCTGCACGACATGTTCGGCGACCGCGGCATCCGCACCTACCTCGCCGAAAACGGCACCGTGGTCGTGCACGACGGTGAGGTCGTCGCCACCTCTCCCCTGTCCGGCGACACGGTGCAGCAGTGCATCGCCGCGGTACGCGGGACGGACCGTCGTCTGGGCCTGGTCGTGTGCACCCCGGAGGTCGCCTACGTGGAGAGCACCGACCGCGAGTTCCTCGACGAAGCCGCGAAGTACTACCACTCCCTGAAGCAGATCGAGGACCTGACCACGGTGGAGGGCCCCGTGGT
Organism: Corynebacterium sp. AOP40-9SA-29; assembly: GCF_052377405.1. Classification (NCBI taxonomy): domain Bacteria; kingdom Bacillati; phylum Actinomycetota; class Actinomycetes; order Mycobacteriales; family Corynebacteriaceae; genus Corynebacterium; species Corynebacterium sp. AOP40-9SA-29. The sequence continues at coordinate 774,425 of NZ_JBQSWR010000001.1, forward strand.
CAAGGTCGCGGTCTTCGCCTTCGGCTCCGCGGAGGACGCCGCCCCGGTGCTCTTCACCGGCGAGGATGCGCTGGCCAGCCAGGTCGAGGCCGACAACGCCGTCGTGATCTCCGGGGCGAACTGGATCGACATCATGCTGCCGGAGGCGAACAAGGGCTCCGCCCTGCACAACCTGCAGGAGGAACTGGGGATCTCGCGGGCGGACACCGCCGTCTTCGGCGACTACCTCAACGACCTGGAGATGGTCGGCGAAGGCGACCTGTCCTTCGCCATGGCCAACGCCCACCCCGGCATCACCGCCGCGGCGAACTACGTGGCTCCTGCGAACACCGAGGACGGCGTGGTGCAGGTGCTGCGCCGGCTGCTGGGGTAGGTTCCGCAGCCAACACTGAACGGTTTCTGTCGGGAATCACCGACGAAGTAGGCACTTCGCCCTCCGCAATCGACAGAAACCGTCGTACCGGCCCCGCCGTGTCACATGTCCAGCAGCCGGGTGCGCAGCAGGTCGGCGAAACCGTCGGCGCAGCGCATCACGACACGCACGGTCGCACCGTCGACGTCCACGTCGTAGCGTCCTGCCGCGGGACGCTGGTGCCGCAGGTCGCAGACGGTCTGCCCACGCCCCGGCCCGTCGGTGGTGTCGACGACGACCGGCACCTTCGGCGCGCGCAGCAGCTCCACCTCGCCGAGAGCGACGGCCGCGGCCAACGGGTCGTGCAGCGCACAGCACTGACGTCCGTAAATGTCGCGGTAGAAGTCGGAGTAGTAGTTCAGCATTTCCCCTACTGCGGCGACGAAGGGCACGTCGGACGCCTGCAGCGCAGCGATGTCGGACGCCTCGAAGGTGTTCTCCATCGTGGTGTCCAGCGGCACCAGGGTGACCTGCCAACCGGCAGCAACGACCGCCTGGGCGGCCTCCGGGTCGTGCCCGATGTTCGCCTCGGTCACCGGGCCGATGTTGCCGGCGACCATCGCCGCGCCACCCATCACGGTGACGTGGGCGACGCGGTCGACCAGCGTGGGGTCGCGTTCCAGTGCCACGGCGAGGTTCGTCAGCGGCCCGATCGCCAGCACGTGCAGGCGTCCGGAATGGCGGTGCGACAGGTCGATCAGCAGGTCGGCGGCGTCCTGCGCGGCGGTGTCCTGCGCGTCCTGCCCGCTGACGGGCGGCAGCAGCCGCTCGCGCACCTCCCCCACCCCGTCGGTGCCGTGCACCTCCACCGCGCCGCCGGCGAAGGCCCCGACCAACGGGTCGGACGCACCGGTCGCGACGGGCACGTCGCGTCCTGCCAGGGCCAGCAGGCGGCGGGTGTTCTCGGCACCGCCGGCGGCGCTCACGTTCCCGTGCACCGTCCCCACGCCGACCAGGTCGACGAGACCGGCGGGCGCGGAGAGCAAGTAGCCCAGGGCGAGAGCGTCGTCGATGCCGGTGTCACAGTCCAGAAATACGGGGTTCGCGGTCATCCGGCCAGTGTAACTACCATCAGAGGGCCGCAAGATACCGATCACAGGAGGATAGTTGAGCACGCAGGAGTACAGGGTCTACCTGGCAGGGCCGGAGGTGTTCCTGCCGGATGCCGCCGACGTGGTCGCGCGCATGCAGCAGGTCTGCCGCGACAACGGGCTGACGCCGATCGCCCCGCTGGACGCCGGACTGGACGAAACAGCAGCACCAGAACCGGCAGCACCGGACGCCACGCGGATCTTCGACAAGAACATCGCCAAGATCCATAGCGCGGACGCGGTCATCGCCAACGTCAACCACTTCCGCGGCGCCGAACCGGACTCCGGCACCTGCTTCGAACTGGGGTTCGCCCACGCCCTGGGCAAGAAACTGTACGTCTACTCCGAGGGCGCGACCACCGTGGAGCGGGTGGAGCGTTTCCACGGTCCGGTCACGCCCGGCGAGCGCCCCACCGACCCGGAGGGCCGCTTCGTGGAGGACTTCGGCTTCGCGGTGAACCTGATGATGGCGGTGCCCGCCACGAACGTCGCCGGCAGCTTCGCCGACGCCGTGCGCGCCGTCGCCGTCGACCTACGCGACGACGCATGAGGTCGCGACGCACCGCCCTCGGCGCGCTGGCTGTCCTGGTCACGGTGCCCCTCACCGCCTGCGGCGAGGACGCCGAGCCAGCCGCCGAGACAACCACCGAAACCAGCGCCCTCACCATCGACGCCGCCGGCCGCGGCCCGATCGCGCTGTCTACCTCCAACGGCGCAGACGGCGTAGAGGGCACCGACGGCACAGCGGAGAGCATCGACGGCCGCCTCGTCACCGGGCAGGGCTCCTGCTTCGCGATCGTCGACGGGTCCACCGACCAGGCTCCACGGCCGGTGGTCTTCCCCACCGGGACGGAGTCGGTGACCGAGCAGGGCCGCCCGTCGGTCACCCCACCGGGGCAGGACACCGTCTACGTCGGCGAGCCGATCAGTGTTGAGGCGGTGTCGGTGCAGCTTGAGGACCTGGACGGCCTTCCCGAGCAGTGCGCCACGGGCGGTTCCACGACCGGCCTCGTCGTGCGGTGAGCCGCTCCGTGAGGCCCTGATCCCCCATCGGACGTGTCACTGATGAAATCGCCTGACCTGCATTTACCTCCCCTACTGTACCTTTCAGCGCTGTTCTACTGGACCTTTCTGCGTCAGAGACAGCCCGGTATCCATAAGCCCGCGAAGCGCATGCCACAATGTGACTCATGACACTGCCACCCTGGGTTCGCATCGCCCTGGGCATGTTCGCCGTCTCCTACGGCGCGAACCTCTTCGCCCCGCTGCTGCCGGTGATGCGCGACGTCCACGGTCTCGCGCAGGCACCGGTGAACCTCATCCTCGCCGTCTACGTCCTCGGCCTGATCCCCGCGCTCATGGTCGGCGGGCCGCTGTCGGACCGTCGTGGACGCCGCGCCGTGGTGCGTCCCGCGCTGCTGTTCTCCGTGGCGGGCACGCTCGTCACCCTCGCCGCGCACCTCGCAACCGATACCACCGGTGCCAGCTCAGCCGCCGGCCCCGTCCTGCTCAGCGCGGGACGCATGCTCACCGGCGTGGCGGTGGGCCTGGTCCTCGCCGCCGGGGCGTCGTGGCTCAAGGAGGTCACGCCGGACGCAGATGGTACCGACGGGGCCGCCGCCCGGCGCGCCACCGCCGCCACGTCCGCCGGTTTCGGGGTCGGCCCGCTGGTCAGCGGCCCGGTCGCCGAGTGGTTGCCGGGGCCGGACACCACCCCGCTGATCCTGCACCTGGTCATGGCGCTGGTCGTCACCCCGCTGGTGTGGGTGACCCCGGAGGCCGGCCGACGCTCGGACGCCCGGCTGCGCATCCCGCCCTCGGCGCGCTCACCGCGGTTCCTGTTCACGGTGGCACTGTGGGCGCCGTGGGCGTTCGGCCTGGCCACGACGTCCTTCGCCGTGCTGCCCCCGCTGGTCACCGCACAGGTGTCGGCACCGGTGGCCTACACCGGGCTCATCGCCGGGGTCACCATGCTGACCGGCACGTTCGTGCAGCCGTGGGCGGGGCGGCTGCCGGTGCACACGCGGGTGACCCCGCCGATGTACGCGCTGGGCACCGCCGGGCTGGGCATGGTCGCCTCGATCGTGGTGGTGACCACCCAGGCGGTGTGGTTCCTGGTGCCCACCGCGGTGGTGCTGGGCACGGCCTACGGCATCATGATGGTCTCCGGGCTGCGCGAGGTGCAGCGCATCGCCGGGCCCGGGGAACTCGGCTCGCTCACCGCGGTCTTCTACGCCCTGACGTACCTGGGCTTCTTCATGCCGTTCGTGGTCTCGTTGATCGCCCCGACGGTGGGTTACGTGCCGGTGTTCTGCGTCGGCGCGGCGGTCTGCGCGGTGTCGGTGCTCGTCACCGCACGTCACAGCCACCCGTTCTGATCGGCCACGCCCACGGCCTCGAAGCGGTTGGACGTCCCGGTCTTGCCGATCACCGAGGACAGGTGGTTGCGTACCGTGCCCTGCGACAGGTGCAGTTGGGCGGCGATCTGCCGGACGCCCGCCCCGGAGCGCGCCGCGCGGCACACCTCGACCTCGCGCGCGGTCAGCGGCGAGTCCGGGGTGAACAGCGACTCCTCCGCCAGTGCGGGGTCGACCACCCGCAGCCCGCGGTGCACCCGACGCACCGTCTCTGCCAGCTGGGACGCCGGGGTGTCCTTCACCACGAAACCGGTGGCGCCGGCGGCGAGCGCGGCGCGCAGGTAGCCGGGACGTCCGAACGTCGTCACGATCACCGAACGGCAGGACGCCTGCAGCGCCTCCGCCGCCTCGATGCCGGTCATGCCGGGCATCTCGATGTCGAGCAGGGCGACGTCGACCCGGTGCTCCCGCACTGCGTCGACCACCTCGTCGCCGCGTCCGACCTCGGCGACGACGTCGATGTCGCGTTCGGTGCCGAGCAGCGCGGCGAGGGCGCCGCGCACCAGGTCCTGGTCGTCGGCAATAAGTACCCGGATCATGACTGACCTGCCATTCTCACCAGCACGGTGGTGCCGCCGGTGCCGTCCACCGTCAGTATGCCGCCGGCATCGGCGACGCGGCGCCCCAGCCCGGTCAGCCCGTTGCCCCACCGGGCCGCGTCCGTCCCGCCGATACCGTCGTCGCTGACCTGGACCCGGTCGGCACTCATCGTCACCTCGCACGTGCGCGCCCGCGAATGACGCACCACGTTCGTCACCGCCTCACGCACCACCCACGAGTACAGGTGGGCGTTCACCCCGGCCACCGAGACATCGTGGGGCAGGACGGCGCGGATGCCCGCGGTGCCCAGCGCCCGGCGCGCGGCCTCCACCTCGCCGGCGAGGTCGGGCGAGCGCATCCGCGTCACCGTGGAGCGCACCTCGGCCAGGGCGGTGCGGGAGATCCGGGTGATCTGCTCGAGCTCGTCCTTCGCCGCCGCCGGGTCGGTGTCGACGAGGCGTCCGGCGAGCTCGGATTTCAGGGTCACCACGGTCAGGGAATGACCGAGCAGATCGTGGACGTCCACGGCGATGGACTCGCGTTGCCGCGAGATCTCCAGGTCGTGCTCGAGCTCCGCGCGCTCCTCGTAGCGGCGGGTCACCAGTGCCACGGCGTAGACCATCGCCGGGGAGACCAGCGTGCCGCCCAGCACCCCGGGCATCGCCGCCGGTTCCAGCAGCCACACCAGCGCCGTCGACACAACCACCAGCACCACGGTGGCCGGCAGGCTGAACCGCACCGGCAGCGGGAAGGACAGCACCGCCACGAAGAAGGGGACGAGGAAGGCCGCCAACGCGCCGACGACCACGGCAGTCACCACCGCCACGACGGCGAGCAGGGAGAACCAGAACAGGTAACGCCGCAGCATCGACATCCCGGCCGGCCAGTGGTCGACCAGGCCGAAGGCGATGGAATACACCGCGCTGAAGAGTACGAACAGGGTGACACCGGCCACCGTGCGTGGCGTGAATCCCTCGGTGACGACCAGCACCACCGCCGGGACCACGAGCACGACCAACCAGATGGACGCCATCAGGCTGGAGGCGCCGTCGAAGTTCTTCATCGCCGTCCCTTCTCCCGGGAGTGCAGGGCCAGGACCACGGCGACGAGGACCGCCGTCCAGACCAGGAAGTTCACCACCGCCCACCATAGCGGGTCGTGCACGAGCCACGGTTCGTACGAGACGGACTGGTAGCCCTCGCTCAGCGGCCACCTGGCCAGCGACACCGCCCCGTACATCGGGCTGAAGCGTCCCACGGTCATCATCGTCTCCGGCAGGGGCATGAACAGGTTGCCGAGGAATGCGAGCACCACCACGCTGGTCCCGGCGATGCTCACCGAGGTTTCCGTGGGCCACGCCTGCGACCAGGCCATACCGTAGAAACCGAAGGGAACCGCGCCGACGACACACAGCAGGAAGGACGCCGCCCACGCCACAGCCGGCATCGACGCGCCGGTCACCGCACCGACGGTGAACACCGCGGCGACGGGCAGCACCGCGCGGATGGTGATGCCCAGCAGACGCGACGCCACCAGCTGGGCGTGGGTCAGCGGGGTGAGCGCGAGCTGGCGTCCCCAGCCGGTGGTGCTCTCGACCACGACCTGCCCGGCGGCGGCGACCGCGCCGGTCACGCCGGCGTAGAGCGCCATGCCGATCATGATGTACGCCGAGACATCGCCTCGGCCCACGGACTCATCGCCGAACCCCATCGCCTGGCCGAAGACCAGGTAGAACACCACGGGCAGTCCCATGGAGAAGAAGAGCATCGCGCCGTCGCGGGAGAGCCGACGCAGGTCGTGCAGGGCGAAACGTAGCGTGGTCATCGCGCACCCCCGGTCAGCCGGATGAACGTGTCCTCCAGCGTCCGCCCGCTGATACGCAGGTTGGACGCGCCGCGGGCGAGCAGGTCGCGCGCCAGCGCGTCCGACTCCCCGGTGGTCACCGAGTGGTGGCCGTCCAGGTCATACTCCACGACGACGTCCCCGCCGCCGTCGAGCTCCTCGGCGGTGCCGTCGGCGACGACGGCACCCCCGTCGAGCAGGACGATGCGTCCCGCGACGTCCTGCGCTTCCTGCAGGTAGTGGGTGGCGAACAGGACGGTGACCCCGCGGGCGGACTGCACACGCATGTCCTCCCAGAAGTCATGGCGGCTGGCGGGGTCCATGCCCGCGGTCGGCTCATCGAGGATGAGCAGCCACGGGTCGCCGAGTAAGGCGAGGGCGAAGCGTAGGCGTTGTTGTTCGCCGCCGGAGCAGCGTCCCACGCGGCGTTTCTTCATGTCGGTGAGCCGGGCATGCTCCAGCACCTCGGCGACAGGACGAGGACGGTGCATCGTGGCGGCGATCATCGCCACCGTGCCCTCCACGGTCATATCGGGCAGCAGCCCGCCGGTCTGCATCACCGCCCCGACCCGTTGGCCGGTGATCGCGGCGCGCGGTGTGCCGCCGAGCACGCTGACCGTGCCGGCGGTGGGTTTTGTGAGGCCGAGGACCAGGTCAACCAGGGTGGTCTTGCCCGCGCCGTTGCGGCCGAGCAGGGCCACGATCTCCCCGGTGGTGATGGTCAGGCTGACGTCCTGCAAGGCACTGACGCCGCCGCGGAAGGACTTGTGCAGCCCCTGTGCGTTGATGGCTGTGGGTGTTGTGGTGACTGTGTTCTCCATGCCCCCAACACAACCGTGCCCCGGACCCGAAGGCCCGGGGCAACGGTCACGACATCACCATGACAGTTGTCATGTGTGATCAGCCGGCGATGATCTTGTTGAACTCGCGGGCGACCGGGGCCGGGGAGAACCGGGCGGCCAGACGCAGGGCCAGGTCGGGGAAGGACACCGAGTAGTCCTGGCGCTGACGCTCCAGCCAGTTCTTCGGGTGCACGGACTTCCACACGGCATCGGCGACGTCCTCGGTCTTGATGCGCACACCGAGACGCTTGGTGGAGGCGGCCTCGACGTCGGCGAGCTTGGTCTTGACCCACAGCGGCATGATGTTGACCACGCGGATCTTGTCCTTGCGCCACTCCAGGCTCATCGCCTGGGTGAAACCGTGCACGTAGAACTTCGAGGCGGAGTACGGGGTGATGTGCGGCTGACCGTAGATGCCGGACGCCGACCCCATCGACACCATGTGCGAGCCCTTGGTGTTCTTGAGGTACGGGTGGGCGGCACGGGCGCCGAAGGTGACGCCGGTGCAGTTGATCTCGATCTGCTTGGCGATCAGGCCCGGGGCCTGGTCGGCGACGTCGTGGTCGCCGATGATGCCGGCGTTGTTGTCGAGGACGTCGAGACGGCCACCGGTGTGCGAGGTGAAGTCGGCCAGGGCCTCCTCCCACGACTCGTAGTCGGTGACGTCCAGACGCCCGGTGATGATGTCGGGGAACTGCTCCTTGAGCAGCTCGAGGCCCTGTTCGTCGATGTCGTAGGCGCCGACGGTCCAGCCTGCGTCGCGGAACTTCAGTGCGACCTCACGACCGATTCCGGCGGCGCCGCCGGAGATGAAGATGCTCTTCGTGTTGTTCATAGGGCGCAATCTATCAGGGGTCGAACATAGATACATTGCAATCGGAAAAATAAGGTCCAACTCGCTACAGAGGCCAGTCCTGCGCCTCAGACCAGCGCAAGGACACCTGCTCCGCATCCGCCGACAGACCGTGCCCGAGCCCCGGGTAGGTCCGGAAGTCCACCGAGGCGCCGGTTGCCCGCACACGCGCCACCCACGGGTCGACCTGGACGCGCGGGGTGACCACGTCGAGGTCGCCCTGCTGGACGAGTAACGGGGCGGAGAACCCGTCGTCGGGAACCGCGGCGTAGGCACGGAGACGGTCGAGCTCCGTGGTCCCCGCCAAGGGCCGGGTCACGAGGTCACCGGGGGCGGTGCCCTCGGCGTGATCGACCATCTGTGGGTAGCAGAGTTCCTGGCCGACGTCCGCGAGGTCACGCGCCCGGTCGGTGAATACCGCCCCATCGGCAATGCCCGTGCCGGCGTTCTCCATGCCCGCCAGTAGGTAGCTGACGTAGGTCACCAGCGGAGCCGTCACCTGGGGCAGGGCGGGGACACCGGGGGCCAGCAGCCCCACATACCCGCCGATATCCGCCGGCAGCGAGGCTGCGGAACTGCCGACCAGTATCTCCTCCGGGGCGTACTCGGCGACGATCCGGTTGACCCACACCGAGGTATGCGCCCCTTGGGAGCCGCCGTCCGTGACGAATCCCGGCGCGAGTTCCTTCCCGGTGAGTCCCGGGTAGACGGACCGGGCGGCCCGGACGGCGTCGAGGGAGTTCATCGCCGAGGTTTCCCCGTGGTTGTAGGCGTGACCGACACCTTCCTGTCCGATACCCGCGTACTCCGGCACGACGAGCGCATATCCGGCGTCGAGCCAGGGACCCAACCAGTCGTCGTACCCGCCGCCGGTGCCCAGTCGCAGACCAACGCCGCACTCCGCGCCGAGCCCAACGGTGCCGTGGTTGTAGGCCATCAGCCGGACGGTCCCGTCCTCCCGCGCCCGCTCGGGCACGTACAGGTTCGCCTGGGTCTCCACCACCGCGCCCTGGGCATCCACCGACGAGTAGGTGAGGCGGTGCACCGCCGCGGCGCCGCGCAGCCCGGCGTCCGGCACGTCGGAGATGTCCTCGGTGCTTATCCCTGTACTCGCCGCTGTACCCGCCGCGGCGGGCACCGTGCCCGCCCACGAGGCGGTGCACAGGGCGGCACAGAGCAGCAGGACGCCACACCGTCGCCGATCACTCACCGGCGACGGTCTCCGCCAGCAGCGGGGCGAGCGTCTCCAGCTCCCACTGCGTCGACAGGGGGCCGGGGTAGCCAAGGGCCCAGGCCAGGTTGCCCTCGTGCTTCTCCCCGTCCACGTCGAAGGCCGCTTCCGACGGTGTCATGAAGGCGTGGTTGCGGATGACCAGGGTGTTCCCCTGCAAGCCTTCGAAGACGGGATTCTCTGTGAGGTCCGCAGCCTGGCCGTCGGAGTTGTCGAGGATGACGATGACGTCAGCGTCAAGATCGGAGATCCGCTCCTCCGGAATGGCCCCCTCGGGAAGGTCGCCGGGCGTGCCGCTGAATCCGATATCGGAGAGCAGGGTGGCCAGGTCGGTGCCGTCCGGATTGAGGTGAAACATCTGGTCGAGACCGAAGTAGTTGACCATCGTGATCGAGCGACCGTCGAATTCGGGGTGCTCCTCCCGGATCCTCGTGGCGGTGTCGGCCGTCTCGGTGATCACGGCCTCCGCCTGCTCCTGCTTGCCGAGCGCCTCACCGAGGTTGGTGATCGTCTGTTGCCAGTTACCGGAGATGTCCTCCGTGGTCTCCGCCGCGATGACCGGGGCGATATCACTCAGTTTCGCGTAGTTGTCGCTGAGGTCCATCTGGCTGGCGACGATCAGGTCGGGCTCGGCGGCGGCGATCTCCTCGATCGGCGCCATGTCACTCTCGTCGTAGGTGAAGGTGAACTCGGGCTCCCCCGGCATGGCGTCCATGGTGTAGAACTCCTGCTTCTGCGTGGAGTCCGCCATGATCACCGGTGTCTCGCCGAGCGCCGCGATCACGTCGGCATCCTTGTAGCCGAGGGAGGCAATGCGCACGGGCTTGTCCTCCACTGTGGACTCTCCCCACGGAGAGGTGAAGGTGACGGGGTAGCTGCCGTCCGACGAGGAGGAAGAAGCCGCAGCGTCCTCCCCGTCGTCAGATGAGCAGGCGCTGAGCACCATGCTCGCGAGTGTGGCTGACAGGAGGGCCGCAGCGGTGCGACGCCGGGAGGTGACGGTCATGGGGTTCTCCTCGGAGGAACGGTCCGGCCTATCCGGACGATCTCAATCTACGGGGAGAACTTTTGGAAGGCAATCCTTATTATCAGGCGAGCGGGCGGGCATTCTCCGACAACCAGCCAAAGGGGCCGGCCAGGCCTTCGGTGATCTCCGTGGTGCCGGCACCCATGATCGGTGAGTTCGGTGTGCAGCGCTTTTCGGGGACGCTGCCCGGGTCAAGGGCGTCGCGCACGATGTCGACGACCCGCGGCGAGTAGGACATGGAGATGTGGTCCGAATGGTCCTGCTCGCACCCGTCCTGCACGGTGACGTTGGTGACGCTCGCGCCTTCACCGGCGGTGAGGAAAGTCGAATCGTAGGGCGTGGTGACCTCGTCGTACTTCGTACCGACCGCGGTGTAGTCCACGCCGGGCACAGTGTCGCCGGCGGCGTTGAGCCGTTCGAGCAGCGGTGAACCGTACTGCTGCTGGGTGCCGCCCTCGCCGATCACGTAGTCCAGCGCGGGATCGAGGTCCAGGCCGAGGCCACCGATGAACCGGTTGAGGTTGGCGATGCCGGACAGGGTGGTGCCGTGGTTCGTAGCGCCGAGGGTCACGGCCTTGTCCACCTTGTCCGCCCCGCCGTTGAAGGTGAGGTACTGGCGTGCCAGCAGCCCGCCCTGGGAGTGGCCGACGAGGTCGACCTCCTCGCTGCCGGTGGCTTCGAGGACGCGGTCGACGAACTCGCCGACCTCGGCGGCCGACTCGGCGATGTCGCCGGTGGCGAAGGTGTTCGGCAGGACGGTGCCGACGCCGCCCTTGTCCTGGATCTCCGCGCGCCCGTAGTTCGGGGCGAAGACGCAGTACCCGTCGTCGGCGAGTGCCGGCGCCAGTGCCGACCAGTTGTCGTAGGCGTTCTCCCACGTCCCGTGGATCAGGACGACCGGGTTGTGGTCACTGGTGCAGTCCCAGTCGTTGGCCCCGGCCGGGGAACGCAGCGGGTCGTGGAAGCTTTGCACGAAGGCGTCGACGAAGTTGGACGGGGCAGCAGGCTCAGCAGGCGCGGCGGACGCGGCCGGGGCGGCAGAGACGGTCACGGCCGCGACGGTGGCCACCGCAGCAACGGCACCCTTGGTTTTGAAACGTAACATGATCCAGAACCGTACCGGATCCTGTTCGCCCGCAAACATGGATCGGTGTAGTTCGAGGCAGCTCCATCACCGGTAGGCGACACCCCGCTCCTGGAGGATGTCGCGCAGGCGCGTGGGGTAGTCGGTGATCACGCCGTCGGCGCCGGCGCCGATGTACTCCTGCATGTCCGCGGCCTCGTTGATGGTCCAGGGCACCACGCGCAGGCCCGCGTCGTGCGCCCGGGTGATGAAGGACGCCGCGTCGACGTCCTTGTAGGCGGGGCTGAGCACCTCGACTCCGAGCTGCTGCGCGGCGGCGACGACGTCACCGTCGCCGTAGTCCACCGGGCCGAGGTACGGCGAGTCCGGCACCCACGTCGTCGCGTCGAACAGGGCGATGAGCGGGACCTGCGGTGCGCGCTCGCGCACCAGCGGCAGGCTGGACCAGTCGAAGGACTGCACGGCGATGCGGTCGGTGGTCCCGGCGTCCTGCGCGGCGTCGAGGATCGCGTCCACGTAGTCCTGCGCGGGGGCGGAGCGTTCCGGCTGCTCCGCCTCGATCTTGGTCTCGATGTTGAAGTAGACCTGCGGGTCGCGCGCGGCGAGGTCGAAGACGTCGGCGAGGGAGAGGATGCGGTTGTCGTCGGCGTGGACGGCGTCGGGGTAGTCCTCCAGCGCCAGGTTGCAGTTGAGGGTCTGCAGCTGCTCAAAGGTGAGGTCGTGGACGTCCTCGCCGACGTGCTCGCCGGTGCACTTGTCGTCCTGGATGGAGGCGTCGTGCCAGACGACGGGGACGCCGTCGGCGGACAGGTGGACGTCCAGCTCGAGGGTGGTCACGCCCAGGTCGAGGGCGTGGTCGAAGGCGGAGGCCGACTCCTCGGTGTGTTCGCCGCGTCCGCCGCGGTGGGCCTGCAGGTCGAAGGTGGACGGCAGGTTGTCCGCCGGAGAGGTCACCGCCGGCGGCACCGTCGGCAGGCCGAGGCTGCCGGTCACCGAGGCGGCGGCGGGGGACGCGGCGAGCCCCACGGCCAGAACGGCGGAGACGGAGACGGCGGCAGCGATGTGAGGGGTGCGGGGCATGGTTCTCCTGGGCTGTTGTCGGGGGCTTGTGTCGGTAGGCGATCTGACCGTAACGGCCCGCCGCGCCCGCCGCAGGGGATGTTGCCGAAGGTTCACCGAAACTTAAGCAACCAGTTGCCTATCGTGCTAGACACGGAGAGCATGGACATCAACACCACCCAGCTCCGACGTTTCATGCCCCTGTGGCCGCCCCTGCTCGGCGCCGGAGTGAAGATCCGCGAGTTCGCGCAGGACGGCTCGCGCGTCCTCGTCACCCACCGTCCCAACCGCCTGACCAGGAACATCGTGGGTACCGCCTTCGGCGGCACGATCATGTCGATGACCGACCCCTTCTTCATGCTCGCCTCCATGGCGCGCCTGGGCGGCGGGTTCAACGTGTGGGACGTCGGCGCGGAGGTCTCATTCCTCAAACCGGGGCGCGGCACCCTCACCGCCGATATGCGCATCGACGACGCCACCTACGAACGCATCCGCGAGGAGACCACCGAGGGGCGCAAGTACCTGCACTGGTTCGAGGTGGACGTCACCGACGAGGCCGGCGACACCGTCGCCACGGTCCGCCGCCAGGTGTACTACCGGCGCAAGCGTTAGGCACGCAGCCGCCACAGCGAGGTGACCTCGCGACTGCGGGCGACGTGCAGCGGGTCGTCGGCGTCGCGGACCTTCGGGTGGCGTGGGGCGGTGTCCTCCCGCCCGACCACGCGCAGCCCACCGTCGGCGATCCACCCCTCCAGCTGCTCCCGGGTGCGCAGGCCGAGGTGTTCGGCCAGGTCGGAGAGCACCAGCCAGCCCTCCCCACCGTCGGTGAGGTGCTCGGCGAGCCCGGCGAGGTAGCGGTGCAGGGCGTCCGACTTATCGTCGTAGATGCCGAGTTCCAGCTCGGAGGTCGGCGTGCCCGGCAGCCACGGCGGGTTGAACACGACGATGTCCGCGCGCTGCCCGGGCAGCCACAGGTCGGCCTCCACGACCTCGGCGGAGACCCCGAGGCGTTCCAGGTTGGCGCGCGCGCAGGCCACGGCCCGCGCACTGACGTCCGTCGCCGTCACGCGTGCCCCGTGCCGTGCCAGGACGGCGGCGAGAACTCCGGTGCCGGTGCCGATCTCCAGGACGTCGCGTCCGGACGTCTCGTCGGCGAGCCGGTCGACCAGGCCGACGTACTCGCTGCGCGTCGGCGAGAAGACGCCGTAGTCCGGGTGGACGTGGTCGCCGAGCTCCTCGACCCACACCCCGCGCAGGTGCCACTGCCAGGCGCCGAGGACGCCCTGCAATTCGGTGAACGGCACGCGCCGCGGGCCGTCCTGCCCGTAGGCGTGCCGGCACGCCTCGCGCACGTCCGGCGCCCGGCGCAGGTCAAGGCTGTAGTCCTCCCCCAGATCGACGAGGACGCGGCCCAGGACGTCCGCCCGCTCGGCGCGTTCGGCGCGCTGGCGCAGGAACAGCGTCGCGGCGTCGGCGGCGTCCCCCTCGTTTCCGGCCCGACGTCTCCCGGCCCGCTTCGTCAGCCGCCGGTCGAGAGCCTTGAGCAGCTGGCGGGCGTTGTGGAAGTCGCCCGTCCACAGCAGCGTGTCGCCGGTGCGCAGGTGCCGCAGCGCCCGGTCGGCGGTGGTGGTGTCGTCGGCGATTTCCGTCATACCGCTGATTGTTCCACGGACCCTGCTAGTGTCGGCAGCAAAAGTAACGGCAACTCACAGCGAACCGTTAGAACTAGGCAGACTGTTTCAAGCGCACCCGCGTGCCCGCACGCGTTTCGAGAGGACCAATGACGTGACGACCCACCGTGCCAAGCCCCGCCGCACCCGACTCTTCCGAGCGACGACGGCGGTGGTCGGTGCACTCGCCGTGGCCCTCGGGCTCGCCACCGCACCCATGGCGGCCGCGGCCCCTGCCGGCAACGTGGTGATCATGGGCGACTCCTACGCGGCGAACCCCGACCAGTACTACAACACGCTGCGCGGCATCGACGGCTTCGTCCCCGACAACTACCCGGTCGGCGGCAACTGCCTGCAGGCACCGAACAACTGGCCGCGTCTGATGCAGCAGCGCCACGGCCTCGCGGTGACCGACTGGTCCTGCTCCGGGATGACCTCCCACAGCGCCCTGGGCCGCATCGACCGCGCCGTCAACGCCGGCGACATCCACCGCGGCACCCGCACCGTGGTGCTGAACTACGGGATGAACAACTTCGGCCCCGGCGGCACCGACAATGGTGCTGACTTCCTCAACCCCGGTGACGTGCGCAATCGCTACCTCTCGGATGTGCGCGCCGCCGCGGCGAAGGTGCGTTCCGCCGCCCCGGGTGCGCGCATCGTGATGGCCGGGCAGATGTCGATCACCTCCAACGGCATGTTCTGCTTCGCCAACGTGATCCCGAACTTCCCCGCTGGTCTGCCGATCCCGGTGCTCAGCGACGTGGAGATCTGGCTGCGCGGCAACCAACAGGAGGCCGCCCGCCAGATCGGTGCGTCCTTCGTGGACCTGAAGACCGAGACCGCCGGCAACGCGACCTGCTCCCCCGACCAGAACCGGTACGTGGCGGGCATCATCGACACCACCACCCCGAACTACAACATGATGATTCACCCGTCGCTGAAGGGCTCCACCTTCATCGCCGACCGGATGTCCCGCGCCGTCTAAATGCCCTCGCTCGTCGAGGCCCGGCTGGTCGCGCAGGGGTTGCTCTCCCCCGCGGACTCCGCCGTGGGCCTGTTGGAGGCCATGGGCCCGATGCAGGGCCAGGACCTCACCGGGGTGTTGGCGTCGTTGGCGTTGCGGCTGCCGAAAGGTACAGACGTCACAGACGTACGCGCCGCCTTCGACGCCGGGGAGGTCGTTCGCGGTTATCCGATGCGTTCCACCGTGTTCGCCTTGTCCGCCCGCGACGTCGGCTGGGTCACCGAACTGTGCGCCGGCCAGCAGCGACGCGAGTCCGCCCGGCACTGGGAGAAGGAGGGGATCTCCCAGGCTGAGGTGACCCGCGCCCACGACGTCTTCCTGGGCTCCCCGGGCCTCACCCGTGCCGGGCTGGGCGAGTTGTGGGCCCGCCACGGTTTCCCGGACGACCGCGGTTTTCGCTACATGATGATCCGCGACATGATGCTGCACGGCACCGCCGTCTACGGGCCGTTCGACGGTGCCGACCAGCTCATCGTCCCGGCCACGGCGGTGCCGTACACCGCGGACCGCTCCCCCACCGCTGAGCTGCTGCTGCGATACCTCACCGGCCACGGCCCGGCGGACCTGCGCGACTTCGCGTGGTGGACGAAGCTGCCGCAGCGGGTGGTGAAGGACGCCTTCGCCGAGATCGCCGGCGAGGTCGAGACCACCGACGGGCTGCACCACCGTCCGGGCCTGTACGACGAACTCGCCGCGGTCTCCCGCCGGGCGCACGGCACTTTCGCCCTGCCCGCCTTCGACGAGGTCATGCTGGGCTACCGCGACCGGTTGGCCTTCCTGGCGTCCGACCACCACGAGCAGGTCGCCCCCGGCAACCGCGGGGTGTTCCGCCGGACGGTGGTGCGCGGCGGGAAATTCATCGCGACGTGGTCGTCCTCGTCTTCCGCCAACGTGGAGCCCTTCCGGGAGCTCAGCGCGACGGCGCAACGCGACGTCAGCCGAGCGCTGCGCGCCTACCCCGCAACCCGTCGATGAAGGTGTCGATCAGCCAGTCTGCCTGACCGGGCGCGAAGCGCTCGGCCTTCTCCGGCATGGGGCGTGACACCGCCGCCAGGCCCAGGTGGAAGCGCCACGGCGACAGGTCGTCCTCCACGAAACCGCTGGACGCCGCGAGGTCGAGGATGGTGCGGTAGGCCCCCATGAATCCCTCGCGCACGGGTTCGGTCTCGACCCAGACCCGGCCGTCCACCGGGATCACGGCGATGGAGCGTTCTGCCAGCGCGGCGACCTTCAGCGCGGCGATCTCATGCACGAAGCTGCGCCACCCCTCCGATCCCCCATCCCAGTCGGCGACGTGGCGTTCGATGATGGCCAGCACGCGTCCGGCCATGTCCTCGATGAGCCCGACCATGAGGTCCTCCCGGGTCGGGAAGTGCCGGTAGAGCGTGGCGATGCCCACGTCGGCCCGTGCGGCCACGGTGCGCAACGGTACCTCGGGCCCGTCCTCGGCGAATAGGTCCCAGGCGGCGGTGAGCAGGGCCGCCCGTTTCTCCCGTGCATCGGCTCGCATCGGCTCTCCTCTTGCATCTCGGTAACCGGAGGATTACGCTCCACAAAAACGGAGCGCTTTGTTCCATTTATCACGCTACCATGCAGGAGTCCCTCATGAAGACCACGCTCAAGCTCGGCGGCATCATCCTCGGCCTCACGGCCGCGGTCACACTGATGCTGCTCGCCTTCCTCTCCCCGCAGATGAACTCCGGCCCGGACGACATCCCCATCGCCGTCTCCGCGCCCGACGCGGTCGCCAGCCAGCTCGACGAGAAGTTCGAGGTCACCACCTACGACGACCCGTCGGACGCCCGGGACGCCGTCCTCTCCCGCGACGCCGTCGGCGCCGTCACCGTCGCGGCGGACGGCGCGACGGTCTACACCGCCTCCGGCGCGGGCACCCCCTACACGCAGGTGCTCACCGGCGTCGCCGAGGGCATGAACGCCACGGTGGAGGACGTCGCACCGACCACGCAGGACGATCCGAGCGCCGGCGGGCTCAGCGCCCTGGCGTTGCCGCTGGCCTTCGGCGGCATGGTGTCGGCGGCAGTCCTGTCGCTCACCATGAAGAAGCGCTACGGCCTGCGCATCGTCGGATCGATAGCGTTCTCGCTGGCCGCAGGCCTGGCGGTGGGTGCGATCCTGCAGTTCGGTTTCGGCACCTTCGACGGCAACTACTGGGAGACCGCCGGGGTGCTCGCACTCGGCATCGCCGGTACATCGCTGTTCGTCCTCGGCCTGGAGGCACTCATCGGAGTCCCGGGCCTGGGCATCGGCGCTCTGCTGACCCTGTTCGTGTCCAACCCGCTGTCCGGCATCGCCACGGGCTGGCAGTGGCTCCCCTCCCCCTGGGGCGCGATCGGCCAGTACCTGCCGATCGGTGCGGCGGGCAACGCGACCCGCTCGGTGGCCTTCTTCGACGGTGCCGGCATCGCCCACTCCGTGTGGGTCCTGCTCGCCTGGGTCGCGATCGGCTGTGCGCTGGTCGGCGCGGCGGCGCTCAAGAACCGCCGCGCCGTCACCCCTGCCTGATCAGGCGTGCGCCGTCAGTCAGCTCCCCTCGATGACAGCGGAACCGGCCCCGCTGAGCTCTGCGGCCGAGGACCCGAGGTCGAGGACGCCGGAACCGACGGCCAGTGAGCCGTCCCCGGAGAGCACGGTGGAGCCGAGCTCCAGCGCCGAGGAGCCGAAGGCGAAGACCGATTCGATGAGGGTGATGAGAGATTCCATGAAGGACCTTTCGGTAGTGTGAGCGTCCTATGACGCAGTGACGGGCATGACACTAGGCGAACGTTTCCCCCGTAAAGGGAAAATACCGAAAGTCGTGCCGCCCTCACCCCCACCCGATCAGTCCTGTGCCTCCAGGACCGAGGAGCCGGCGGTGCTCAGCTCGATCGCCGAGGAGCCGAGCTCCAGGGTGGAGGAACCGATACCGATCGGGGTGCCGGTGGCGATCGACGAGCCCAGGCCGACAGTGGAGCTGAGCAGGTTGAGGATGGGTTCGAACAGGGCATCCATGAGGGGACCTTTCCGTGGGAGGGGCGTGACAGCGACAAGCATAGCCGTGCAGGCTACGTCGCTGTCAGGTAGAAAGGGGAGGTGAACTACTCCCCCGATTTGACACGGAAGGCAGTTCCATCATGAATTCCAATCTCAAACGCACCTTCGCCGCCGTCGCCGCAAGCGGCCTCCTCCTCGGAGTGGCGGCGTGCAGTGACGACGATTCCGACAGCGTCTCGGACGCCAGCTCGGCCGCGGAGAGCGGCGCCGCCGAGGCGTCCGACGCCATGGGCGGCTCCGACTCCACAGAGGCGGAGTCCACCGAGACCGACGGTGCTGACGATGCCGAGGGCTCGAATGGTTCAGGCGACACCGAGCTCCCCGAGGGCCTGCAGGCCGCCTACGACGAGGCGGGCGGCGAGCAGGGCGAGTGGGGTGCCGTGCAGAGCGTGGAGAGCGCCAACGGCGCGACACTGGCCACGTTCGAGAACGGGTGGGCCGTGGAGAACGACAGCGGCGAGGTCACGCCACTCATCGGCATGATCGGTGAGACCTGGGCGAACGACGGCGGCTTGGACAACGAGATCGGCCTGCCTACCGCCCCGGAGTCCGGGGACGCCATGCAGGGCTGGACCCAGCAGTTCGAGAACGGCACGATCTCCTGGATGCAGGACGAGGACGGCACCTGGGAGGCCGACGTGGAGGACAACGAGTAACAACGCCCCCACGCACAGAGAAACCCGCCGGCTGACCGGCGGGTTTCTTTGTTTGCGAACGGTCCAAGAATCGCGTCGAATGTCAGAAGGTGTGTGATGAGACGCTCCCCCTTTTCCTCGATGCTATTGTGACTGCCCGTACTTGAAGCGGTCGTGATGCTCCTTGGGGCCTATGGTCTGGTTGGCACCTTGGAGAACACGGGGTTCGGGGATGCCGATTGGTGGAACAGGAACGTCGCAATCTGCGGCTTCCTCGCGTGTCTCATCTCTGCAGCATGTGACAACATCCCTCGAGCCCGCCGGGCTAGGCAGTCAGCGTTACTCTTGGCCGTCGGACTGGTCACCCTGGTTATCTTCTTCGCATTGCGGGGTGACGGGCCAGTGTTTGGGCTAGTCATATTCTGGCTGATCGGCGTGGCATCGCTGCTCTCCGCGGTCCTCCGCTCCATCCGCGGTGGGATCGCTGCGCTGATTGGCTAGCAGCGTGGGTCTGATTCGCAGGCGGCCGAACAGAACGAATGACGTCGAGCTGACAGCGCCTTCGCCGTCGGTGACGGTGTCCGAATCAATGCCATCATGACAGCTGCCACTCCCAGGTGTTGGGGAGACCGGTAGTATCTCCGGTGCCCACCCCTGTGACACCACCAAGGAGCGATTGGAATCTTTGGATACCAGCCAGAACAGTACGACGATCTCGACCCGGAAACCATCGGCAATCAACGGGTCCAACGGACGAAGTCGCGTACCTACAAGATCGCTGTATGGAGCGCGATCGCTGGCGGCCAGGATTTCTTTCTCGGTCGCTATATCAGGGGTTCATGTAAATCAATCTACCTGTTTGTGGCGTTACTGTTCTTCTCGATACCGGTAACCAACTGGATTGCGTCCTCACTCACCGCCACAGCCATCTTCGGTCATTTTCTATCAGTTAGATCGATCGCCCTGAAGGAACCGGACGATGAACTCTTTTCGTCAGTAACTCCCGCTTCAGCGTTCAACGTGATATATTTTCTCTTCGTCAGTCCATTATGGGGCATCGACTACTGGTCGACCAAAGAGAATAGAAAACGCCAGCGAAAAGGTATTTTTCGGTCCGGCGACAAATCGGGCTAGGTAGTGTCGGAGGTTTGGATAGTGACCGGCCTGGCGAGAAAATGTGAAACTGGCTAGGCGAAGAGGAGCGCCAGGAAGAACAAATGGATTATTTTGCGGTAGCTTGTCTAGTTCCGATGTTACTATTTGGATTATTGGCCTCACAAGGCCTTGACATGTTCGGCTTCTGGACAACCTTACTGTGGATCCTCGCAGCAATGTCAGCAGCGATAGGAATTTATATTTACAATGCCCCAGAAGGAGGATTACTAGGGTTCATTGGCTTATTTTACCTATCCCTACCGATCTTCATTTTCGCCAACTATAGAAGCCATGTTACAGTTCCTCGGCTGTTTGCGGATATTTACACAGTCACGGCTGGTCCGATTCATGCGGTAGGATGGTTGTTTAACAGGATGCTACATCGCATCACTGGCGGCGCAATTCCATTGAAGATTCCGAATCCCTGGCCGATCGTAAATTACAAACCTCCAACGAGTAGAAGTTGGGATATTATCCAGGATAAGCGCACCCGCCGATGGCGGAAATTGACCCGGAAACTGACCGCCTCGCAGGAAGGTGAAAATGAAGATTAAAGCGGCTCTTCGCCCAATTACCTGTCCACGATTTTCTGGTCAGCCCGTATGTGTTTAAGGATTGCGTAATGTGTCCAGAACAATCCTGCCTTCATCGGCAGCGTTAATCTCCATGACAACCCAGACTACGTGACCATTGACATCATGATACAAGTACTGTTTGGTTTCAACTTTTGAATTGTCATCCGCCATATAGGAAGTGGACCTTCTAGCGGTGGAATCGGAATGAACTCAACCCTCCGGCGTGACAGCGGTGATGCGGTATTCAGGAGTGTCGAGTTCTAGGGCCAATGCCGCAACTAGGGCAGGATACAATGAGGATGGATCGTTGATATTGCGATGTATTCCGTAGGCCGCGAAGGGCGGGGAGAATCCTAGTACGCGGGAAGAGCGAGGAAGTGCTACGCAACGTGGTCAACGCATACTGCCATATCGCAGTTCATGCCGAGTGCCATGGCGCCCCGCTGTAGCCGTTCATTCCCCCGCCGGGTGGTTTATGTGAGAATACGATGGTTGATTAGACACTGACCCGCCGATACGAGTTCCGCCGAGTCATCGAGACGCCTTTCTGGAAATGTATTTCCAAAGCACCTTCTCTGCATTCCATAGATACTTGGGCGATGGTGGAACTACGGTCATACTTACATAGTAACGGGACAACGTAAACAACAGAAACATCCCAAAACAAAAACCGGCATATCTCACAACAGATGTTTCAGTGAATACCGAAAAAGTGATAGGGACAAAAAGAAGAATCGAAAAGTTCAAGAATACCGCTTCGGATAACTGATGACTTATGGGGCACCTTTTTCTTTGTCCGAAGATATAAAACACCGATACGATTCCTATTGTATATACGGACACTGTAAATATCGCCCATAATTTTAAGCCGTCCATATCCTATGCTCCTAGATAGACCCTATTTCAATAAATCTTGTATGGATTGACCGACTGGTTCGAAGATATTCTGCCCTACTTCATTGCCAAGGTAGCCGAGATATGCAGCCCCCAGAAGGATCATCACTGGTGCTGCTGGACCGGTGAAAGCTCCGAGGGTCACGCCAGCGTAGGCACCCGCCTGTACCCATCCCGGCTCCACCAAGAGCACCTCCTAGAGTACCTCCAGCATGATCAGGATCTCCCATCATTTCCTACGCGGTCTGACTTGGTTCGACCCGGGTTTAATAGAGGGAACAAGATTGCGAAAGGAGTTATCCCCGTGCCCTCGAAGTACACCTCCGAGCTCAAAGCCGGAGCCGTCGAACTGCCCCTGCACGCCCAGGCGGACCTCGACGCCGCCCGCGGCGCGGTGTCCCGCGTCGCCGACGAGCTCAACATCAGCCGCGAAAACCTGCGCAGGAACGCAGCATCGGCATGAGCGTTCACCCCGATTATCCCGATCCCCGCCTGATCCCGGCCGACGTCCCCTTCAACCACGCCTGCGAGGCCTGCGGCAAGACCGAGTCGCTGACCTCTTCCGAGGCCCACGACGCCGGCTGGGACTATCCGCCGCAGATGGACGCGTGGGGTGTGGTCTCCCCGCGTACCTGCGGGCACTGCGGGATCGACGCCACAGTGTGGTGGGCATTGATGACCGACCGTAAACAGATGGAAGATCTCACGCCCAAGCAACTGGCCACGGTCGCCAGGATCCGCGACGAGATCCCGGACGAGAAATGAGAGCCCATGACCACCAACCGCGAAACCCCGGACACTGGTACCCCGCCAGTGGTGGACCAGTACTTCGCCGAGCATCCCGACATCCTCGATGTGGAACTCACCAAGGACAACACAGCCCCGAGGACCAGGCGGTAGTCCGCCCCTGTCTCCGCATGATGAGTAGCGCACGGACGTCGGCCGTGAGCGCCTCCGGATTCCCTACGCCTTTCCCGAGTGTGGTTGCGTCCTCCCGGCGCACTCTATGATCTCGACGGCGCCTCCACTGGGCCGTCACCCTACCCGAACATCTGGACCGGCTCGACGAGCATCACTGCCTCGGCCCCCGTGGACCTGAGCGACCCGCGGTCCACCGACATCCCCCTCAAGGTCATCCTCAACCGCACCCAGAACATCCACGACCTGCACTGGTTGAAATGGACGATCCTCATGGACGTATGGCCGCCCCTGAGGATCCCCAACTGCGTCCATGGCATGTGGAAGGTCGCTTTCGCAGAGCCCGCCGGAGAAGTTCGTGACCTGCCCACCCGGAACCCCTCGGGAGAGCCGGGCGGTTGGGATTCCATAGGGAAACTGCCGTGTTTCGCCGAAATCCCAACACCCTTCAATCCTCAGGTGCACCCCGACCACGACAACGAAAACCCGGAGGTCACAAACCCTTTCGAGTTCGTGACCTCCGGCCCTTGCAGTTCGTGAACCGCTCTCTGTGGAGCTATGGGGAATCGAACCCCAGACCTTCGCATTGCGAACGCGACGCTCTACCAACTGAGCTATAGCCCCGAAGTCTCACGTGGAGACAACACCGGATATCGTACACCCGGCCGAGCCGGAGCACATAACCGGCTCGCCCCGGCTCAGTCCAGGTCCACCCCGGCAATGGAACCGTCGCGTCGGTGGTCCGCAGCACCCTCGACCTGGTCGTCTCGGACACGGATCACGCTAAGCCCGGAGTCGAAGCGTCCGGGCTCGAGGTCGTGGCCCCAGTCCTCCAACAGCCCACGCATCCGGGCCTGCTCGGCATCCCCACGCGCGGCGTACACGCTGTTGCGGTTGGTGGCACCGAAATTCGGCATCGCCACCGCCTCGTCCGGGCTCAGATCCCAGTCGACCATCGCCACCAGCGCCTTGACCACATAGGACGGGATCTTCCGTCCACCCGGCGAACCCAACGCCATGACCGGGTCGTCCCCGTCGAAGACGAGCACCGGCGACATCATCGTGCGCGGGTGCGCACCGTCCTCGCGGTAGTTCGGATCGCCAGCATCGGCGTTGGCGCTGAAATTGTCCAGTGAGTTGTTCAGGAAGTAGCCGTTCTCCTGCTTCCCACTGCCAAAGCTGCGCTGCAGCGTGGTGGTCAGACTCGCCATGCTCCCCGCCGAGTCACGCACGGTGACCTGGGAGGTTCCCTGGTCATCGCTGTCCTCGTATTCACCGCTGAGGCCGTCCAGATCTGTCGGCTCAAGGTCGCTGAGCGTGGTCTTCTGCCGGATGGAATCGGCGGCGTCGTCAAGGTGGTCGTCGTCGGTGACGATCTGGTCGACGTACCGCTCAGTCCCGTCGCCCATCCACGTGTTGGCGTCGGTAAATGCGATGCGTTCGGCCTCCATCACCAGGTGCTGCGCGGTCGCCCGCGGCACCCCGTCCTTGGGGGTCAGTCGGGCCAGATCCAGCCGGTCCAGGATGCCAAGCGCCTCGGCAACGACCATCATGCCCGTGGCCGTGGAGTGCGACCCGCACACCGAATGTCCCTGGTAGTCCACGCACAACGGGTCGGATGCCTCGATCGGCTCGTCCGTGCCCTCCAGGTCCGCCAGGTACTCGGCGTATTCCGGGTTCGTGAGCACGTCCCCGGCTGCCGGGAGTTCCTCGAATATCCCGTGGCGCGCATTCATCGCCGCGGCGAGACGCTCGGTCACGACGAACCCGTCGGACGCCAGCGTCCGTGCCGGCTCCGTGAGTTCCGCCAGACTCTTCACGCCATGTGCCTGGCGCAGGGAGTCCATGAGCCGGTCGGTCTGCGGCACACCGATGGATCCCTCAGCGTCCGACGCATAGACCGTTCCGTCGAAGCTCGAGGTCTCACCCGTCTGCGCATCGTAGTAGACCACCAATCCGCCCCCACCGGGGCCGGAGTAGTTCGGTTCGGTCAGGCCCAGGACGTACTGGGCGGCGACCACGGCGTCCGCCGCCGTCCCGCCCTCGGCGAGGACGGTGCACGCCGCGCGCGTCGCGTCCGGATCCGGGGTGGACACCATGCCACCGCGAGAGGCTCCACGCGCCTCGAGCCCGCCGTGGAAGCAGGCGTCCGGCGAGGCGGTTGGCAGCGGCTCAGGTTCGGGCGTTGAACATCCCGTGACCATCGCCAGGACCACGAACGGGGCGACTGGAGCAACCGCCGCCCGACGTCTCAGCCCCACACCATCACCGGCACCGCGACCGAGGCACAACCGGCGATCGACAGTCCCATGCCGACCGACGTGCGCTTGACCCCGTACTGCACAAGATCATTGGCGATGATCGCCGGCAGCACGCAGAACACCACATTCGCCGGGCCGTTGAACCGCATACCCGTCAGGGCCGCCATCACCAGCTCAGCCAGCGTGACCATGACGAACGAGATGGTGCACAGGATCACGAAACGGTCCTTGCCGAACAGCGGAACCTTCCGCGAGTACGGCACGTACACGCCGAGCACCAGCAGCGTGGCGGCGGCGAGCACCACGAGGTACTCGGGGCTGGTCAACACGCTGACGATAACGCCGGCGGTGACGTACCCGCCGGTACGCAGCTTGCGCGAGCGCACCGTGCCCTCCTGCACCAGGACGGCGAACAGCACCGACAGGGCGCTCATGAGGAACAGCATCGGAAGGGGCCGGACGTTGACGTCAACAAGAGTAGAGGACAACGACCAGGGCAGGATGGTGGAGGTCAGCATGGTGATTGCGAGCCCTGCCAGGCCCGCGGCCGGCACCATCCAGGCCAGCGGGACCGCCGTGCGGACCACGCCCTGTTTGATCAGCGAGTTGCACAGCATGCCCGGCACGATCACGCCGACCAGGGAAAGGCCGTCGAGGGAGAGTCCGCCGAGGAGCCAGCTGGACAGCGCCATCCACAGCGCGCCGCAGGCCACGCCGACGGCCAGGCCGATCGCGAAGATCTGGCGCGGACGCGGCAGGAAGACCTTCAGCACCACGTACTTGATGAAGACGAAACCGATGAATGCGGCGATGAGCGTCGCCAACACATTGAGCGGCATGTAGAGCGAGGACGCCAGGTAGCCCACGGCCAGCGAACCGCCGACCGAGATCTGCCGACGCCGGAAGTACAGGTAGCTGATAACCAGGCCGAAGAGGAAGGTGACGTGCACGTAGTCCGTGAGGAATCCGGTGGATCCGATGATCTGGTAACTCATGCTGCCACGACCTCGAGACGCTCCTGCTCCTCGGCGAGCTCGCCGACGTACCGCTCCATGGCGGTGACGTGGTCGGTGTGGATATTGACCATGCCGAAGATGGCGACGTCCTCGCCCTCGAAACCTGCCCGGGCGCGGGCGACGAGGTCGCGCCCGTCCGCACCCTGCTCGCCGTCGAGGTCGCTGGTGGTGACGATCTTGTCGTCATCGATGCCCGCGTTGAGCAGTTTCTGCCGGACCACGTCCTGGATCTCGCCGTAGAGCACGACCCGATCGATGTCGTCGGCGAGGTCGGTGGCGACGAGGTCGACGAACATCGCCGCCCGGTCGGTGCGATCGGCGCGGTTGTTCAACGCCACGACCTTCTTGCAGGACGGAAGGTCATCGTCGACAACGTCTCGGAAGACACGGGTCGTGGACTCCCAATCGTTCACGGCGAACATCGGCACCCAGTAGAACGGTCCGGTCTCCGTGTCGCGGACGTGAGCGATCCGCGTGGTGCCCGGGTCCGGCTCGGCGGCGATCATGCCGCGCACTGCGGCGTCGGTGTCGATACCGAGCTCGGCGGCGACGGCGAGGCAGACCGCCACGTTCTCCTCGAACTGGCGGTAGTCGAACCTGCCGCACAGGCTGCGCGAGAGGTCCGTCTCCTCGGCGACGATGAGGCGGGAGCCGCGGGCTTCGCAGTGCTCGCGGATGATCGCGATCAGCTTCGGGTCGCGCTCGCCGGTGATCACCAGTCCATTTTCCGGGACAGTGCAGCACAGGGACGCGGCGATCTCCTCCAGCGTGTCGCCCATGTCCTCCTGGTGGTCCAGGCGGACGTTGGTGAGCACGGTGATCGGTGAGCGCAGGATCACGTCCTGGCACAGTGTCTGGTACTTCGGCTTCACCGCCATGCACTCCACGACCAGGGCTTCGACCGGGTCGTCGGCACCGTCGATCCACTCAGCGAGGAAGCGGTACTGCTCGTTGATGTTCGCCGGGCCGGTGCGCTTGATGGGGTGCTCACCGGCCTGACTGTCGATCACGCAGGCGTAGGTTCCGGTGGTCTTGGAGATCGTGGTCTTTCCAGCTTCGCGAAGCACTCCCCCAATCATGCGGGTGACCGTGGACTTGCCCCGAATTCCGTTGACGTGGACGTTTATTTCCAGACTGTCCATTCGCCGCCGGTGGCGGACTTCCTTACGATGAAAAGCCGCCATCCCAGTGGTCGCAGCAAGTGCGGACAGGGACAAAAAAGCGAGCATGGGTAGATCTCCTTCAGATACCCGAAATTAAATGGGGACACGGCAATGTTCCCTCAAGACATGCATGACCAAACCACTTCCGTGGTGGCAACTATGATGCTGATGTCTGCGCCGTCTACCTGCGAGAATAATACTTATATGAGCATTACACCAGCAGCAATTTCACAGTTCCCCTAGCCGTTTTATAGTCCATAAATCCGACTTCTATCACCCTGCTGCGCGCGCCGTTCCGCCTGCGCGTTCATCGGCTTCAGCCCGAAAATAACGCCCTTCTCGTGAAATTACACTTAATCCACTGTCGTGGCCCACACCATCCCCCTCGGTGTAAGTCGCGTCACGTCCAGTAGCACCGTAATTCGGAGAATCCACCGCATCCCGCGCGGACATACCCGCATCGAGGAACCCCACGATCGTCTTGATCACGTAGGACGGGATCGCCCCGCCGCCGGGGCTGCCCAGCGCGAGGACGGGATCGCCGTCCTCAAACACGATGACGGGGCTCATCGCCGTCTTGGGACGCACCCCGGGGGCCCGTTGGTTGGTCGTCTTGGACCCCGGGCTGAAATTGTTCAGCGAGTTGTTCAGGAAGTAGCCGTCGACGAGCTCGCCGGTACCGAAGTGCTGGTGCAGCGTGGTTGTGACGCTGGCGATGCTGCCGTGGCCGTCACGCACCGTGATCTGCGAGGTGCCCTCCTCCAGATTCGGCAAGTACGTCCCCTGGTTGCCCACCAGACGGTCCGGTTCGATGTGCCCCAGTGTCGCGTCCGGATCGATCCGGTCGGCCTGGCGCTGCAAGTGCTCGGGGTCGGTGACGAGCGAGTCCAGATAGGCCTGCGAGAGCGCGGGGTCGACCTCCGGGTCCTGCATCCAGGTATTGCCGTTGGCCAGGGCCAGACGCTCGGCCTCGGTGACCACGTGCCGCAGGTCATCGCCGATATCCGCGCGGTCCAGGATTCCCAGCGCCTCCCCGACAACCATCATCCCTGTGCCGGTGGAACCCGACCCACAGACCTGGTGCCCTCGGTAGCCGGTGCACAGTGGCTCCTCGGGCTCGATACGCCCCGTGACCTCCAGATCGCGGAGATAAGCGGCATAGTCGGGGTTGGTCAGTTCATCCCCCGCACGCGGGAGGTTCTGTGCGTCGATCCCTGGCCACGGCATTGCCTCAAGAATGTCGACCCGCCGAGCAAGGGCACCGGCGAATCGAGCACTGGCGACGAAACCGTCCTCCGCCAGCTCGGCGACGGTGGCGAGGACCGTATCGAAGTCCGCAACCCCGAAGTCGTCCTGCATGGAGCGCATGAGCTGCGGGGTCTGGGGCACGCCCGAGCGGGTGCCACCGTCCTGCGGGGCAGGCACCGCGGCGTTCCACGTCCTGAGTTCGTCCGTCCCGGCGTCGTAGTAGACGGCCACGGCCCCACCGCCCGGTCCGGAGGACTGGGGTTCGGTGAGGCCAAGGGTGAACTGGGCCGCGACGACGGCGTCCGCTGCGGTGCCACCGGCCGCCAGGACGCGGCAAGCGATGTCAGAGGCGTAGCGGTCCGGGGTGACAACAAGACCGGCGTTCTCGTCCCCCTTCGCCGACTGCGCGTCGGTGACGCCCCTGGAACTACCGCAGGACGCACCGGGACTAAAGGTCCGCTGAAAGTTCGCCGTCACGGTGACCGTGATGCCGGCAAGCACGATGAAGAGAATCAGCACAATGCCCGTGGTGCGTAGACGCTTCATCACACCCTCACTTTTCCGGCGGTCCCTACCCGGACATTATCTACCTACGGTGAAGGACGTCGTGAGTTCACCACCGTGCGGGGGTAGTTCTATTCACGGGGAGTTACTCATCCTGTGTTTCTGTAACGCCCGTTCTATACTGATCGCGGTGGGCGTGATGAACCCTCCGATGGCGCACCTGGCATGGTGCACTACCTTTCGCCGTAGGCGCGTACCCCCCGGGTGCGCGCCTACGTGGTTTTCCAGAAAACCCCGCGCGGCCAGCGTCCTACTGTCGGTGATGAGGCCGCCCCGGCGACCCCGGACGCGACGCCTGCCACTCACGAACAGCCTCGGCGTCCCACAACGGTGTCTTCGCGTCGAGGCTCCCGACTGCTTCAGGCGTGCGGCCTTTGGAGCTGTATGCACGCCACGACGACGGTGTCAGGTCGCAGTGCCCTGCACACTCATTGACGCGCCACAGCTCCCTGCGGGTCTCGGCATCGATGATGATCGGCGTCATTCCTGTCCTCCCTTGCTGTCTCTCCGGTCACGGTCGTTGAGGACGCCCAGGCGGTGTCTTCGTATTCATCAACCCAGACGGGCTTGTCCGACGGCGGTATCAGTGGCATTGTCCCACTTCTCCGTTCTGCACAGCCGCAACGATCCGACAGTCGCGGCACCGGCCGGACATGAATGCCGTGCTTACTGACTGCTTACTGAAACACAGAACGGGCACCTCCCGAATTATCGGAAAGTGCCCGTTGCCTGCTGTTTCTCTAGTGGAGCTGAGGGGAATCGAACCCCTGACCTTCTGCTTGCAAAGCAGATGCTCTACCAATTGAGCTACAGCCCCGAGGGGGGTCTTACTAGTGGGCCTAGGAGGACTTGAACCTCCGACCTCTTCGTTATCAGCGAAGCGCTCTAACCGCCTGAGCTATAGGCCCTCGAACGAGACAGAACTTTACCCACACAGCCCCGAACACACAAACCGTGTGGTCAGGCTATGTTTTCAGCGTCCTGCCGCTCGTCCACTGACTCGGGCGTGATCGTCACGCGCAGTCCGCCCACGAGACCGGTCGCCGCGTTGTAGAGCAGCGCCGTGACGGGAGCGAAGAGAGTCACCACAATGAACTCCAGCAGCCCCACACCGGCGGCCACACCGAAGTACAGGCCGGCGGAGATCCGGTCCGCACCGATGAGGTCGGCCAGGAGGTTGTTCATCCGGTCCCACACGCCACCGAGACCCAGGAAGATGTAGATCAGGGCTGCAGCGACCATCCAGGCGGCGAATATGCACGCGCTGAGGACCGCACCGATCTTCAGCGCGCTCAGCGGCGCGATCTCCCGGAGCGAGGCCCTCATGACTGCTCCGCCGTCTGGTTGACGGCTTCCTCACCCTCGTCCTCGACGTTGCGGTCGATGGCGAGTAGTTCCACACCCTTGGCCAGATCGACCAGACGCACACCCATGGTGGCCCGCGAGGAGCTGCGGATCTGCTTCACCGGGGTACGGATCACTCCACCGGCGGAGGTGATGGCGAAGACCTCGTCGTCGAGGCCCACCGTCGCCGCGCCGATGAGCTTGCCGCGCTTCGGGTCGTACTTGAAGGTCATCACGCCGAGCGTGCCGCGCCCCTTCACGGGGTACTCCTCCACCGCGGTGCGCTTGCCGTAGCCGCCGGAGGTGGCGACCAGAAGGTAGGAGTTGTCATCGGCGACGGTGAGCGCCAGCAACTGGTCGTCGCCCTTGAAGCGCATGCCCTTCACACCGGCGGTGGCGCGTCCCATGGGACGCAGCGTGTCGTCGTCGGCGGTGAAGCGCAGCGCCTGGCCTTCCTCGGAGACCAGCAGCAGGTCGTCCTCCCCGGTGCACAGGCGCGCACCGATGAGCTTGTCGCCCTCGTTGAGGTTGATGGCGATCAGGCCGCCGGAGCGGGCGGTGTCGTAGTCGGTGAGGTGCGACTTCTTCACGCGGCCCTGCTGTGTGGCGAGCACCAGGTAGGGAGCGTCCTCGAAGGACTGGATCTGGATGACCTGGGCGATCTGCTCGCCTGGCTGGAACTCCAGCAGGTTCGCCACGTGCTGGCCGCGGGCGGTCCGGCTGGCCTCAGGCAGTTCGTAGGCCTTGAGCCGGTAGACCCGTCCGTAGTTGGTGAGGAACAGGATGATGTCGTGCGTGGAGCACACGAAGAAGTGCCGGACGATGTCGTCCTGCTTCAGTTCGGCTCCGCGCACACCCTTGCCGCCGCGGCGCTGCGAGCGGTAGGAGTCCACCTTCGTGCGCTTGGCGTAGCCGGTGGAGGTGATCGTGACGACCACGTTCTCCCGGGCGATGAGGTCCTCTTCGGACACGTCGCCGGTGGCGCCGACGATCTCGGTGCGGCGCTCATCGCCGAACTTCTCCACGATCTCGGCGAGCTCGTCGTGCACGATCGTGCGCTGACGGTCGGGGGACGCCAGGATGTCCTTCAGGTCCGCGATCGTCTTCTCGATCTCGGCGAGTTCGTCGACGATCTTCTGGCGCTCCAGGGCGGCCAGGCGACGCAGCTGCATCGCCAGGATCGCGTCCGCCTGCACGTCGTCGATGTCGAGCAGGTCGCGCAGGCCCTCACGGGCGATGTCGACAGTGTGGGAACGACGGATCAGCGCGATGACCTCGTCCAAGGCGTCCAGCGCCTTGGCGAGACCGCGCAGGATGTGGGCCCGCTTCTCAGCCTCGTCGAGCCGGTGCTGGGTGCGCCGGACGATAACTTCGATCTGGTGCTTCACGTAGTAGCGCAGCATCTGGTCCAAGCGCAGCGTGCGCGGCACGCCCTCGACGATGGAGAGCATGTTGGCACCGAAACTGGTCTGCAGCTGCGAGTGCTTGTACAGGTTATTCAGCACCACGCGCGGCACGGAGTCGCGCTTCAGGGTGACGACGATGCGCATGCCCACACGGTCGGACGACTCGTCGTCGATCTTCGCGATGCCGGCGATCTTGCCGTCGCGGACCTGCTCGGCGATCGAGGCGACGAGGTTATCCGGGTTGACCTGGTAGGGCAGCTCGGTGATGACGATGATCTGCCGGTTGCCCTCCTCCTCGATGGTGGTCTTGCCGCGCATGCGGATCGAGCCACGTCCGGTGGTGTAGGCGTCCTTGATGCCGGTGTCGCCGACGATCATGCCCGAGGTCGGGAAGTCCGGGCCCTTGACGCGCTCCATGCAGGCGTCCAGCGCGGTCTGCTCGTCCGCCTCGAAGTTCTCCAGCAGCCAGAAGACGGCCGAAGCGAGCTCATTGAGGTTGTGCGGCGGGATATTCGTCGCCATGCCGACGGCGATGCCGCCGGAACCGTTCATGAGCAGGTTGGGCACGCGCGACGGCAGGACGTCCGGCTCGGTCGTCTTCCCGTCGTAGTTCGGGGAGAAGTCGACGGTGTTCTCGCGGATGTCGCGGACCATCTCCAGCGCCAGCGGGGTCAGCCGGCACTCCGTGTAACGCATGGCGGCGGGGCCGTCATTACCGCGGGAACCGAAGTTGCCCTGCCCGTCGACCAGCGGATAACGCATCGACCAGGGCTGCGCCATACGCACGAGGGTGTCGTAGATGGCCGTGTCGCCGTGGGGGTGGTAGTTACCCATCGTCTCGGCGACCGGCTTCGCGGACTTGACGTAGCTGCGGTCCGGGCGGAAGCCGGAGTCGTACATCGCGTACAGGACGCGGCGGTGGACGGGCTTCAGCCCATCCCGGACCTCGGGCAGCGCACGGCCGACGATGACGCTCATGGCGTAGTCGATGTAGCTGTTCCGCATCTCCTCATTGAGGTCAATGGGGGTAATGCGGTCGAACAGCGTCTCGCCGCCGCCGTAGTTGTCGTCGCTCACTTCGGTGCGATCCCTTCCAGAAGACTAGGTATAGACCTGGCAATCTTACCACCTCATGACCCATATCCGGGTCAGGTGCGTACCATGGTCGACGACCACCGACACCGCAGTAGAAGGAAAGCCTGTCCATGCCCCGTCCCGCCCGTCCCGTCCACTCCGCCACCGTGACCGGTTCTTCCCGGATTTCACGCGATATGGTGCGCGTCACGCTCGCGTGCGACTCCCTGCCCTACGCCGACCTGGCGCACACCGACCACTACGTGAAGCTGCTCTTCCCGCCGGAGGGGGCGTCCTACAGTTGGCCGTTCGACCCGGCGCAGGTGCGCGAGGAGCTCCCGCGGGAGGAGTGGCCGGTGACGCGGACGTACACGCTGCGTTCCTGGGACGCTGAGGCACAGACCGTGGACATCGACTTCGTCTCCCACGGAGACTCGGGACTGGCCGGGCCATGGGCGGACGCTGCCCGTCCGGGCGACGGCATCGGTTTCATGGGCCCCGGCGGCGCGTGGCGCCCCGAGGGTGAGCACGTCGTTTTCGCCGGCGACGAGGCCGCCGCCCCGGCAA
The DNA here is from genome assembly GCF_052377405.1 of Corynebacterium sp. AOP40-9SA-29. Taxonomy (NCBI): domain Bacteria; kingdom Bacillati; phylum Actinomycetota; class Actinomycetes; order Mycobacteriales; family Corynebacteriaceae; genus Corynebacterium; species Corynebacterium sp. AOP40-9SA-29. The sequence continues at coordinate 807,388 of NZ_JBQSWR010000001.1, forward strand.
TCTTCGCCGGTATCGAGGCGTTGCCGCAGGACGTCACGGCGGAGGCGTGGGTCGAGGTGTCGGACGCCGACGCGCACCTGCCCGCCCCGTCACACCCGGGTACGACGATCCACTGGGTCGAGCGCGATGGCGCGACGCACGGCACGGAACTGGTCCGCGCCGTCGTCGCGGCGGGTGTACCGTCCGGCGAGACCCAGTGGTTCATCCACGGGGTGGCGGAAATGATCCGTGACCTGCGCCGTCACCTGTTCGTGGACAGCGGTGTCCCGAAGTCGGACGTCTCGATCTCCGGCTACTGGCGTCTCGGCATGGTCGAGGACGAGTGGCAGGCGAGCAAGCGGGAGTTCACCGAGGAGATCGAGGCGGACGAGGCTCAGGCGGCGGCGAACAGGTAGTCGCGCTGTTCCGGTGCGATGTCGCCGGTACGGCGTCCGGTGACGTGCATCAGGGCGACGATGTGGTCGCCAGCGTCGAACTCCTGATAGAGACGGGTGGTCAGGTGCACCGCCGCGCCGTCGACGACGCCCGCACCGTCCTCGGCGGACAGTGAGTGGGCGATGTTCGCCACGCCCATGGTCTGCAGCGGGTTGAGTACGGAAATGCCCAGGCGGGGGGCGGTTCGCAGCTGGCGCCAGGTGAGGTCGTCGGAGGGGATGCGCACGGAGACGAGTCCGGGGGCCAGGCTCTCGTCGAAGTAGGAGTCGATGACCACGCACATCATGGTGCCGTTGACCTCTGCTGCCAGGACGGCCAGGGGAAGACGGGGTGTGGACGCGGTGTCCGTGTGTGCTGTGATCATGATGACCAGTAGACCAGTCTGTCTGCAGAAGCGCAAGGGGCATTGCATGGCGGGGAAGTATTTGCGCAGGTCACACCATGAATATTATACAGACCAAGCGGTCTATATTGCGGGTGCCCCCATTTTGACCCCTTGTGCGATCTATTCGAACAGGTGGTTGACCATGTCCGAGTCATTGTGTAGAGTGTTCACCAACAAAGGAAAATATCTCCGAAGTGCAGTTCCGGACAAGGGGTGGGGACCATGGCAGTTGACCTGGTTGAGATGCCGACGGACGCTGAATTACTGGTCTATCCTATCAACAGGGCCGAGATGGCCCTGGTTGCCTACCTGGCCACCATTGCCGGGGATCAACGCCACAGTACCGCACTGGCCCGCCGAGGACGGGGACGTGGTGAAGCACGCCGGTTCGCTCACTCTGGCGAACTCGGCGTGCGTATGCCTGATCTCTTCGACATCGCCGGCGAGGACGGGCGGCTCAGTGTCGAACACCTGGATCTCGTGTGGTTGATCATTAACCGCCATCTCCGGCCCCTCACCTCCCGGGAGGCCGAGCCAGTACGCCGGGCACTGGACCTCGCCGTCGAGTGCGCGGTCGTCGAGTGGATCGAGGGAATCACCTACCCCTCCCCCGTGCCGCTCGAGGCACTTGGGGACCTCGTCGAGGAAGTCATCCTCGCTCTCGACTCGGACCTCGTCACCGAGACGGAGGAGTTCGAGACCGGCCAGGCCCGCGTCTTCCGCCGAGACAACCGGATCGTGCTCGACTGCGGCAGCAAGGCCGCCGCGACCCGTATTTGGGATGCAGTCAACACGGCCGGCTGGAAAGAGCTCCAGGAGCTAAAGAAAACCACGGAGATCTCGGACGTCCGGGAATCACTGTCAGCTTGCCGTGCCAAGGTCATTTTCGAGGCACTTGGAGATGGGGCGAATAACATCACTGTGACGGTAAACCTCTACCGTCTGACCGAGGACGATCACACGGGCTACGGCCCCGGATTCGTCCCCGGAGTCGGCTGGGTGTCCACCGCGGCGGCCGACATGCTGGAGTCCCGGGCTCATACCCCACGACTCCTCACCGGAACTCTTGACCCAGTGGAGGCCTACACGTTTCCCGTGAAACACAAGGCCGCAATCATGGGGAGGGATACTCACTGCCGCTTCCCCAACTGCACCGTGCCCGCATCCCAGTGCGAGTTCGACCATATCGAGAACAGTCCGCACACGGACTCCACGAGCAATGGTCCCACCTCCGTGGCGAACGGACAGTTGCTCTGCCGACACCACCATAAGTTGAAAACGCAGAGACGGTGGACGTGCTCCACCGAGGACGCCGGGATCACCATCCACTGGATCGGCCCAGACAACGGCCACTACACCACTACCGCTGGCGGACCAGTTCTGAGAATCAGATCTGACTGACCGAGGATATGAGCTCGGTGACCTGGCGGCGAAGATCCACGATCTCCGGATTCGTCGACAGTTCCCGAAGGCGAGCCTGGATGGTTTCACGTGGAACATCTGCGTCCACATCGGCTCGGAGCGATTTAGGGACCGCGACTTCCTCCAACACCCTGCCCGGACCGCCCGCCATCACGACCACACGATGGCCCAATAAGAGCGCCTCCTCCACACTGTGCGTCACGAAGACAACAGAGGGGAACGCCGTGGCCCACACCCGGAGAAGCTCTGCCTGCAATTGCTCGCGGGTGAAGGGATCAAGCGCGCCGAAAGGCTCATCCATCAATACATGCTCCGGTCCAGCCGCCAGAACCCGGGCGAGCTGGGCTCTTTGCTGCATGCCGCCAGACAGTTCATGAGGCAGCCGATCGGCCGCATCCTCGAGACCGACAAGTGCGAGCAACTCATCGGCACGCGCGGACTGCTCCTCACTGCCTGAGTAACGGTGGGCCAGCCTCGTGTTCTCCCGTACGGAGTACCACGGGAACAACGTGGGCTGCTGGAAGACCACTCCCCTCTCCGTACCCGGTCCACGAACCTTGCTCCCGTCGACCTCCACCACCCCGGAACTCGGATCCAGGAATCCGGCCAGCAGTCGCAGCAACGTCGACTTGCCACAGCCGGACGGCCCCACGAGGCAGACAATCTCGCCGTCCTCGAAGCGCAGAGAGATGTCCCGCAATGCCTCGACCTCACCCCCACTCTGCGTCCGGTAGATCTCACCGACACTCTTCAACTCGATCATTTGCTGTCCTCCCACAGGTCTGTGCGGACCACGTCGGAGTAGTCCTGCTTCGCACTCGGAATGTCGCCCTGCTCCACGAGGAACTGAGCGGTGGAATGCAAGGCCTCCGCGACATCGTCGAGATAGTCGGTCTGTTCGTCTCCACGGATGAACTGCTGACCGTCGACCTGAAGCTCCGCGGCGTCCTCGTCCATCCCGGACGCAGTCGCATTCACCGACACGAAGTCATCCAATTCTCCAGTACGATCGGCGATCCAGGACTCCAGTTCCAACCATGTGGCCAGGAGGTCCGGATTCGCCTCGGCCCACGGGTTGGAGGCCAGAGACACGTTGTAGGTCGCATGGCCCGCAGCCGCCTGCTCCTCGGAGTCCGTGAGCACCGTACCGGGGGTCGTTCCACCGGTACCGTCCTTCAACTCCTGCAACGTCGGATCCCACACATAGGCGGCGTCGATCCTGTCGGACTTCCACGCCGCCGGCAACTTGTCCGGCGAGATGTTGGTGATCTCCACGTCCCGCGATGGGTCAAGACCGGCATCGATGAGCGCGTTGAGAAGCGAATAGTGCGCCGTAGAGGAGAACGGCACGGCGATACGAGCGCCCTTGAGGTCCTTGATCGAGTTGGCATCCTTCGCCACCAAAGCCTCAGTCGTCCCGATCACCGAGTTCGCCTGGACCACCGATACATCAAGATCGAGCGGCTCGCTGAGCGCCTTCGTGGTGGGGGTCGAACCCAACGCGGCAACGTCCACTGAGCCGGCGGCGAATCCCTGGACGATGTCCTGACCCGTCGGGTAGCGCGTCCAGTCGATCTCCGCATTCGGCAGGCACGCCTCGGCGAGTCCGGTCGCTTCGGTATAGAGGTCCGTGGCCGGGCCCCCGAGGTAGGCGACACGGACCGAGCCGGAGGCATCGGAGGGTTTCACGGGACACGTTGCGTCCTCTCCCCTGTCGTCCCACTCGCTCGCCGGCGGGCCCACACATCCGGCGACGGACGTGAGGAGGAGCGCCGCGCACAGCGCGGCCGTTCTGCGGATGGTCACTGTTTCGTCCTCCAGGGTGAGTACCGGGCTTCGACGGCCAGGAGTAGTTTGTCCACGATCAGTGCCGCGACACCGATGACGATGATGCAGGCGATCGTCAGAGAGGTGTCCAGCTGCGTGCCCGAGATATAGGCGAGCCCGCCGATGCCGGGGATGCCATCATTCATCTCCGCGGCGACGATGGCGGACCAGCACAGTCCGGCGGCCACTCGGGAGCCACTGATGATCTCCGGGAGGGCGGCGGGCAGCAATACGGTGCGGAACACTTGCACCCGGGAAGCGCCCAGAGAAGTCGCCGCACGGATCCAGTCCTGGCGCACACCGGTGACACCGAGCAGCGTGGCCACGGCCACCGTCGGGAACGCCGCGAGGAAGAGCAGGATCACCTTCGACAGGTCCCCGATTCCGAACCACACGATTAGCAGACCGATGTAGCCCAGAGGCGGCAATGCCCGGAGGAAGGAGAGGTATGGCTCCACGAGACTGCGGACCGTCGCATTGGAACCGAGCCACCATCCCAGCAGCACACCGACGACGATGCCGGCGGTGAGGCCCACCGCGATACGTTGCAAGGTGGCGAGGAGATGCTGCCAGAGGAAGTAGTCCTGAACTCCACAGGTGCTTGTGCATAAGTTTGTGTCGACGAGTTGTCGGGCTACGTCGTCGGGGCCGGGTAGCAGGACCGGATCGATTCCCGTGAAACGTGCGAGGAGCCACCAGATAGCGAGAACTCCGGCGAATGTCAGGAGATGGAGAGGTACCCTCCTCATGCGTCGAAATTCGTCACAGTGACGCCGCGAGCACGGATGGCGGGGACGACCCCCTCCCCCACCTGATAGGCCTCCTCGAGATGAGGAACCCCGGAGAGGACGAAGTGGGTTACACCGACGGCACGGTAGTCGTCGATCCGCTCGGCGATTTCCTCGTAGGATCCAACGAGAGCGGTACCCGCGCCACCACGAACTAGACCGATACCGGCCCACAGGTTCGGCGAGACCTCCAACGTCCGGGCGTCCTGCCCCGGGGCGAAGTCTGCGCCGCGGCCATGGAGCTCGCTCATGCGCCGCTGCCCCTCGGACTGTGAGGTCGCGAGTCCCTCCTGTGCGGCCCGCACACGTTCGGGGTCAAGGGAGTCGAAGAGTCGTTGGGCCACCGACCACGCCTCCTCGGCGGTCGGCCGGGCGATCACGTGAAGACGCACGCCATACTCCAGCGTCCGACCGTGGGCGGAGGCCCGTTCCCGGACGCGCTCCAGCTTCTCGCCTACCTGCTCCGGAGGTTCGCCCCAGGTGAGGTAGACGTCCGATCGTTTCGCCGCCACCTCGATTCCCTCGGGCGAGGATCCACCGAAGTAGACCGGAGGGACCACCTCGGGACGCTGCTTCAGTGCAGCCTCGTCCACGCTGAGATGTTTCCCGTGAAACGTCAACGGTTCATCGGACGTCCAGAGGTGGTCGGCGACGGCGAGGGTCTCATCGGCGATGCCGTAGCGCTCCGCCTTGGTGGTGTAGTCGCCGAAGGCCCGCTGCTCGGAGTCCTCTCCACCGACCACCACATTGAGCAGCAGGCGTCCCCCGGAAAGATCCTGGAAGGTCGCGGCCTGGTGCGCGGTGAGTGAAGGACCGATGAGGCCCGGGCGGATGGCCACGAGGAACTTCAGACGGCTGGTGGTGGCCAACAACGCAGACGTGGTCACCCAGGCGTCCTGGCACCACCGGCCGGTCGGGGTGAGTACGGACTCGAAGCCATTGCGCTCGGCAGCGTGCGCCACCTCGGAGAGGTAGTCCAGATCAGCGGGCCGCTCCCCCCGTTCCGGGCCGGCACCGTGCCCGCCGCCCACAATATTCCGGGAATCGCCCGAGGTCGGTAGGAACCAGTGCAGTGTGATGTTCTGTGTCATGACCGCTGAGTAGACCATCCAGTCTGCAGGCGCGGCGAACGTTTTACTCACCACGAATTGATAGACCGAGCGGTCTGTCTTTTCAGCGTGATCTGAATTACGCTGAGTGCCATGACCGCCGTCCAACTCTCTCCGACTGCGCACTTCACCGCCCCCGCCACCGGCCCGGCGAAGTGCCTCCACCAGATCCGCACGTCCCCCGGCATCACCCGTGGACGCCTGCACGAAGATCTCGGCATGTCCCAACCCACGGTAACCCGCCACGTCAGCGCCCTCATCGACGCTGGGCTGGTCGAACAGGTCTCCCCCACCAGCGGTGGCGGCGTGGGCCGGCCCGGCTCCACCCTGCAACCCGACGGGCGCAATCTCACCGCGCTCGGCGCGCACGTAGGCCTGCGCAGCACCCAGCTCGTCGCCGTCGACGGCGTGGGCCGTCCTCTCCGCAAGCGGACCCTGCGCCTCCCGGTCGCCGAACTCGGCCCGGAGGACGCCATGGAGGCCGTTCATCACGCCCTGATGACCCTCGGCCGCGACTTCCCCGCCCCGGTCAGTCTCGGTGTCGCCTTCTCCGCGCACGTGGACTACGCCGGACGCATCACCTCACCGTCCTACGGCTGGCAGGACGTCGACCCTGTCGCCCACCTCGACACCGACATTCCCGTCGCGGTCTCCACCGGTGTCGGCGCGATGGCCGGCTCCGAGCTCAGCAGTTCCCCCCTCTCCCTGGGCCGAGACCCATTGGCCTCCACGTTGTACGTCTACGCCCGTGAGCTCGTCGGCCACGCGTGGATTGTGGGCAGTGCCGTGCACCAGCCGTATACGGGATCCGCGCCGTCGGCGTTCAATGACATCGCGGCGTCCGGCAGTTTCTCGGACCGCCACGGGCACCCCCTGGGGTCGACGGCGGTGCTGGACGTCGCGCGGCGGCGCGGCCTGAACGTGTCTACTGTGCCGGACCTGGTTGCGCTCGCAGAGCGCAACCCCGTGGGCCGGGAGATCCTCGATGAACGTGCCGCGCTGCTAGCCCGGATCATCTCGCTGGCCGTCGACGTGGTCGACCCGTCCACCGTCGTCTTCGCCGGTGAGACGTTCACCGCAGACCCCGGCACCGTGCGCATCATCGCCGAGGGGCTGCGCGGGACGGGACGTCAGCTCAGCATCCAACGCGCCGGCGACGGCATCCTCTCGCGCGCCGCAGCTGTCACCGCCCTGCACCGTCTGTGGCAGGACCCGCTGGCCGCATAGAGCACTTACAGCGCAGCGACGAAGCGCTCGAGGCGCTCGCCGACGTCCTGCGGCTCCCGCGCCCAGCGGTTGTGCCCGAGCGTGCCGGGGAACTCCTCCACCTGCGCCGGAAGCAGCTCCCCTAGAGCCTCACAGGACGCGAGGGTGCAGTAGGTGTCGTCGCTGTAGCGGGTGAGCAGCACCGGGACGGTCACGTCCCGCATTGCCGCCATGTAGTCCAGGTCGGCACCGCGCAGCTTGCGCAGTTCATTGCGACGCCCGAAACGGGCCCACTCCCCGATGTGGACGCCGGACTGGCGACCGTAATTCGTGACGTCGAGGCGTCCGTCCGGCCAGTAGCCGAGCAGCCGGCTGACACCACCCATGAGGTAGCCGCCAAAATGCAGGCGTGAGCGCTCCGGATTGTCGAACGTCCGGTAGTACGGCGAGCCGCTACCGACGCCGAACATGCCGATCACGTTGAGTTCACGCGCCTCCGGGCGGGCCAGGAACAGCGAGCCGATCTGCCCACCCATCGAGTGCGTCAGCAGGACGGTGGGGTGCTCGACCGGCAGGCCGAGCGCCTCCTTCGCCGCGCGGATCGTCCGCGGGTAATCGCCGGACGCCATGTCGTGGTAGCCCCAGCTCGCCGTCCGGCTCGCGTGGGCGGTGCTGTCGCCCTGGCCGCGCAACTCGCCGACGGCCACGGGAAACCCGCGTGCCGCCAGGTCCTCGGCGATAGGACGGTAGTAGCGCGCGCCCATGCCGAGACCCGGCCAGACCATGACCAGGGGTCGGTCTGCGCCGGGAAAGAGCCGCACCGGGGAGGTGCTGCCGTCGGGCATCGCGACATCGAGCATCGCGAGATCAGACATCGAGGAACCGGACGTCCTTGGCGTTGCGGGTGATGAAACTGCGGCGGGCGACGACGTCGTCGCCCATGAGGATGCTGAAGGTCTCGTCGGCGCTGGCGGCGTCCTCCAGGGTGACCTTCTTCAGGATGCGGTCAGTGGGGTCCATGGTGGTCTCCCACAGCTCCTTGGCGTTCATCTCGCCAAGGCCCTTGTAACGCTGGATGCCGTCGTCCTTGTTGATCTTGCGGCCCTTGGACAGGCCCTCCTGCAGCTGTGCATCGCGCTCAGCGTCGGAGTAAGCGAAACCGGGCTCGCCCTTGCCCCACTTCAGCTTGTACAGCGGCGGCTGTGCGAGGTAGACGTGGCCTTCCTCGACCAGCGGGCGCATGAAGCGGAAAAGCAGCGTGAGCAGCAGGGTGGCGATGTGTTGGCCGTCCACGTCGGCGTCGGCCATCAGGACGATCTTGTGGTAGCGCAGCTTCGTGATGTCGAACTCATCGTGGATGCCGGTGCCCAGGGCGGTGATGATCGCCTGGACCTCGTTGTTCTTCAGCACCTTGTCCAGGCGCGCCTTCTCCACGTTGAGGATCTTGCCGCGCAGCGGGAGGATCGCCTGGTACATCGAGTCGCGGCCGGACTTCGCCGAGCCACCGGCGGAGTCGCCCTCCACGATGTAGAGCTCGGACTTCACCGGGTCCTTGGACCGGCAGTCGGCCAGCTTGCCGGGCAGTCCGCCGACGTCAGTGGCAGACTTACGACGCACCAGGTCGCGGGCCTTCCGGGCGGCGTCGCGGGCCTGAGCCGAAGAGACGGCCTTGTTGATGATGGCCTTGGCCTCGGCCGGGTTCGCGTCGAACCAGCCGGAGACGTGCTCATTGACCATCTTCTGCACGAAGCTCTTGATCTCGGTGTTGCCGAGCTTCGTCTTGGTCTGGCCCTCGAACTGCGGGTCACCGACACGCACGGAGATCACCGCGGCGAGACCTTCACGGCAGTCGTCGCCGGAGAGCTTGGTGTCCTTCTCCTTGAGCAGCTTGTGGTCGCGGGCGTACTTGTTCATCAGGTACGTCAGCGCGGCGCGGAAGCCCTCTTCGTGGGTGCCACCCTCGATGGTGTTGATGGTGTTGGCGAAGGTGTGGACCGACTGGGAGTAGCCGGAGTTCCACTGCATCGCGATCTCGACCTCGTGGTCATCGCCCTCGGCGTCGAAGCCGACGATGGAGGGGTGGATCGCGGTCTTCGTCCGGTTAAGGTGCGTGACGTAGTCCTTGAGGCCATCCGGGTAGTGGAAGACCTTCTTGCGCTCCTTCGGGACGGGACGGTTGTCCTCGTCCGGCTTCGGTGCGGCGGCGTCCTCCACGGACTCCGCGGCGACCTCGGCCTCCACGTCCTGCTCGATGACCTTGACCCGCTCATCGGTGAGCGTGATGGTCAGGCCCTTGTTCAGGAAGGCCATCTCCTGGAGTCGACGCGAGACCGTCTCGAAGTTGTAGTCGGTGGTCTCGAAGATGTCCGGGTCGGCCCAGAAACGCTGCCGGGTACCGGTGCCGCGGGCCTTCTTGACCTGCTCGAGTTCCTCGGGCACGGCGTGGTCGAACACCTGACGCCACATGACGCCGTCGCGCGTGATCTGGGTTTCGACACGGGTCGACAGGGCGTTGACCACGGAAATGCCCACACCGTGCAGACCGCCGGAGACCGCGTAGGCCTGGGAGTCGAACTTACCGCCGGCGTGGAGCTCGGTCATCACGACCTGGACGGTGGGACGCCCGGTGGGGTGCATCTCCACGGGGATGCCACGGCCATTGTCCGTGACTTCCACGGAGCCGTCGTCATGGAGGATGACCTCGACGTGGGTGGCGAAGCCTGCCATGGCCTCGTCCACGGAGTTGTCCACGACCTCCCAGATCAGGTGGTGCAGCCCTCGTTCACCGGTGGAGCCGATGTACATGCCGGGGCGCTTGCGGACAGCCTCCAGGCCCTCGAGGATGGTGATGGAGTCCGCGCCGTACTCTCCGTTGGCGGGGGTGTTCTCGGCGGGGATGTTATCGGCCTCGGCCACAGTCGCTTCAGCTCCTTCTCGGCAAATGGGTTAACCCCCACATTGTACCAGGTGAAAGGGCTCAGCCGTAGGTGTCCCGGGGGCCGCGTCCCTTCACGTGCAGCGGCCCGTGACGCCAGCTCGGGGCCTTCGGCCCGTAGATCTTGAGCTCCGCGACGACGTCCGGCCCGATGCGTGCCGCGATGGTCTTCAGGATCGTCGACTGCATCAGCCGCAGGTTCGTGGCCCAGGCCGTGGAGTCGCTCTCCACGTGCAGCTGACGCTTTTTCTCGTTGTACATCACCACGTGGGTGTGCCGGCCGATGTTCTCGCCGACGATCTCCGGCCAGGCGCTGCGCAACGACCCTGCGGCGAAGTTTCGTCCCCAGCCATTGCGCTTGATCTCGCGCTGCACGAGTTCGCTGAACTCGCCGGGGTCGCGGTAGCTGCGGTCGAGGCGCCCGTCGTAGCGGGTCTTCATCGTGCGAGGACGGCGCCCCTTGCGCCGGACGGGACGCCCGGGGCGTCCTGCCGCGGCGCGCAGCATCTCCATGCGCTCGGCGACGGGGTCGCGCTCAGGCTCGGGTCCGGACTCGGGCTCGCCCCCCTGCTCACTCACTGTCGAGCTCCGAAACCCGGCCATCGTCGGTGTCGTGCGCAACGACGGTGTGCACCGCGGCGACCGAGCGCAGGTCAGCGGGGATATCGTCCCCCACCGCCGCGGTGATGAGCACCTGCTCGGCCTCGGCGGCGAGGTCGACGAGGGCGGCCCGGCGGTGGCGATCGAGTTCGGCGAAGACATCGTCGAGAATCACGACGGGTTCCGTCCCGTCGGCGCGGTGCATGCGGTGCGCGGCGAGGCGCAGGGTGAGCGCGAAGGACCAGGACTCGCCGTGGCTGGCGAAGCCCTTCGCCGGCTGCGTGCCGAGCACGAGAGTGAGGTCGTCGCGGTGCGGGCCGGTGAGTGTGGTGCCGCGTTCGATCTCCGCGTCGCGCCGTCGGGCGAAGCCCTCCAGCAGGACGGCTTCCGCCACGTCCGGGTCGAGCAGTTGCGGACTGCCCGGCTCACCGAGGTCGATGCTGGTGGCGTAGGTGATGAGAGCAGGACGCGACCCGGGTGCCAGACGCGCGTAGGTCTCGCGCACATGCGGTTCCAGGTCGTGGACGAGCTGCGCGCGGGCCGACATGATCTGGCCACCGAGGGCAGCCAGGCGGGCGTCCCACACGTCGAGGGTGGGCAGGGTGTCGGAGTCGACGCCGTGGCGCAGCAGCGCATTGCGCTGCTTGAGGGCTTTGTCGTAGTCCGTGCGCACGCCGGCGAGGCGCGGATAACGCGCGATCATGGTCTGGTCGAGGAAGGCGCGGCGCTGTTCGGGTTCCCCACGCACCAGGGCGAGATCCTCGGGGGCGAACAACGTCGTTCGGACGATGCCGGCGATGCCGCGCTGGTTCTTGACCTGCGTCCGGTTCACCGCCGCCTGGTTCGCCCCACGGGCATTGAGGACGAGGTGGGCGGTGAGTTCGCGGCCATGGTTGACCGCGGTAGCCGACAGGCGGGCCGAGTCGCATCCCTCGCGGACGAGGGCCGCGTCCGTGCTGACACGGTGGGAGCCCTGGTGGGCGAGGTAGCCGACGGCCTCGACGATGTTGGTCTTGCCGTTGCCGTTGGGGCCGGTGAAGACGGTGACCCCGGGGGCCAACTCGAGGTCGAGCTGGCGCCACGAGCGGAAGTCACCCAGGTGGAGCGAGCGGATGTACATCCGGTCAGCCCGGCAGGCGGACAGGCATCAACAGGTAGGTGAAGGAGCTCTCCGGGGTGGGGAAGGTTCCGTCGGCGGAGGCCTCCGGCAGCTCGTCCGGCTCGGGGACGAGCACCGCGGAGCGGGATGCCTGGTTGAAGCCGAAGACCACCCGGTCGGTGTGCACGGAGCCCAGGCCGTCCTTCAAGTAGCCGGGGTGGAAGGCGATGACCAGGGGCTCACCGGCGAAGGCGCAGGGCAGCTGCTCCTTGGCTACACCGAGGTCGCTGCCGCCGGCGGAGAGGGTGAGCGTGCCTTCCTCGAAGTCCATCTTCACCGGGGAGTTGCCGTCGGTGACCAGGGAGACACGACGGATGGCGTCCAGCAGCGGGGTGATCTCCACGCTGGCCAGGGAGGTATGGGTCTTCGGGAACAGCGACCGGAACTTCGGGAAGTCGGAGTCGATGAGGCGCGTGGTGGTCTTGCGGTCGGCGGTGGAAATGCCCAACAGGCGTCCGCCGTCCTGATCCAGGGCGATCTCGACCGGGTCGCCGGTGGAGTCCAGTGAACGTGCAGTCTCGGCCAGGGTGCGGGCCGGGATCAGCAGTTCGCCGGAGATGTCGGCCCGGGCAGGAACCCAGTCCAGGGTGCGCACGGCGAAGCGGAAGCGGTCGGTAGCTGCGAGGACGAGGTGCTCGCCGTCGATCTCCATGCGGATACCGGTCAGCATGGGCAGGGTTTCGTCACGACTGGAGGCGATGGCGACCTGGCTGATGACTTCGGTGAACAGGTGCGGATCCAGGGATCCGGCGATCTGAGGGAAATCAGGGAGGACGGGGTAGTCGTCGATGGTCATGGCGGGGAGCTCGAAGTGTGAACTACCGCAGTTGACCAGGACCTTGGTGCCGTCGTAGTCCAGCCGGACTGGCTTGTCCGGGAGAGCACCGATGATGTTGGACGCCAAGCGCCCGGCGACGAGAACCTTGCCGGGTTCGGAGACGTCCGCCGAGACGCGGACCTTCGTGGAGACCTCGCGGTCGAAGCCGGAGAGCAGGAGGCCGTCGTCGGTGGCCTCGATGAGCACGCCCCGGAGGATCGGCTGGGAGGCCTTGCTCGGCAAGGTGCGAGCGACCCAGGCCAGTGCCGAGGAGAATTCGTCCTTGGACACGGTGAAACTGACGGACGGGTGGTCCACGCCTGGGATCCTTTCGCTGGTGCTGGCTCTTGGTGAATCTAGGTCGTAACCCTAGCCGACGCCGAGGTCGGACGGTACCGGTGCTCACCTCGTCCGCCGGAGGTCCGGCGTACCGGTCGGTGAGGGTTGTGCACACCGGTTATTTCTTCTTTGGATTCTCCATGGATGAAACCGGTAGTAGCAGTAGGGGGTGTGCAGTCTGTGGAGGAACGATGGAATGGGCGGTGGTGTGCTGGTCGGAGCGGCGGACGACATTGTTGTAAGTTGTTCACAGCCGGTGGATGAATCTGTGGATAACTGTGGGCGGTTGTGGATAACTTTCCGTGGGTGTGAGTTGTCCACATCGGCTGCACCGCCACTCCCCCGCCTTGTGGAGTTTATCCACAGGAGCGACCTGGGGTTTTCCGGAGTCCCAAGCTCGGGGATGCGGCGCTGACCTGCGAAATGACAAGAGTGTAATCCCCAGGTCGCTGGAAAGAACCGCAGGTGGAGAGACTCCGGAAAACGTCCGATGGACCGGAAATGTGATCAAGGTCACTGAATTACAAGACTGTAATTACACGGCTGTGGACAAGGCTGTGGAAACTGTGCACAACTTCCGTCCCCGGCTGGTGACAGCCCGGCGGCGCTGTGTACTACTGTCTCGCGCGGGACTTAATGCGCTGGGTGAGTTCCTGGATCTGCTGGAAGGTCTTGCGGTCCTCCTGGATGGACTTACGGATCTTGCGCTCCGCGTACATCGCCGTGGTGTGGTCACGGCCACCGAAAACCTTGCCGATCTGGGGCAGGGAGAGCTCCGTGAGCTCGCGGCACAGATACATCGCGAACTGGCGTGCGGTGACCAGGCGGCGCACCTTGCCTTTACCCACCATTTCATCGACGGTCACGTCGAAGTACCCGGTGATCACCTCGATGATGATCTGCGGCGTGATCTCGACGTCTTTGGGGTCCGGCATGATGTCGCGCAGCGCGATCTCAGCGGCCTGGCGGGTTACCGGCTCCTTGCTGAGCGAGCAGTAGGCGGTGACGCGGATCATCGCGCCCTCAAGTTCGCGGATGGAGGTCTCGTAACGGCTGGCGATGAGTTCCAGAACGTCGTCCGGCAGGTAGGTCCCCTCCATCTGCGCCTTCTTGGAGAGAATCGCCATGCGAGTCTCGAGGTCCGGGGTCTGCACGTCGGTGATCAGCCCGCCTTCGAAGCGGGTGCGCAGACGGTCCTCCAGCGTGGTCAGCTGCTTCGGAGGACGGTCGGAGGACAGCACGATCTGCCGGTGGTTCTGCTGCAGCGCGTTGAAGGTGTGGAAGAACTCCTCCTGGGTGCTCTCCTTGCCCTGGAGGAACTGGATGTCGTCCACGATCAGCATGTCGAGGTTGCGGTAGTGGCGCTTGAACTGCTCGCCCCGGCCGTCACGCAGGGCGTTGACGAACTCATTCGTCATCTCCTCACTCGAGATGTAGCGCACCTTCATCCCGTGGCGCAGTTCCCGGGCGTAGTGGCCGATGGCGTGGAGCAGGTGAGTCTTGCCCAGACCGGACTCCCCCCAGATGAACAGGGGATTGTAGGCGTAGGCAGGTTTCTCGGCGACCGCGCGGCAGGCGGCGTTGGCGAACTGGTTGGACGACCCGGTGACGAACGTATCGAAGGTGTACTGGGGGTTCAGACGGTTCTCTGTGGCGTCGTCCTGCGCCTTCTTCGGTGCCTCCGGCACCGTTTCCTTGCGCGCGGGGACCTGTCGTTGCTGGTAGCCGCCGCCGGTGAGGTCCTCCCAGTGCTGTCGCTGACGTTCGGGGGACGGCGCGGGCGTGGGCGTCGGTGCCGGAGCCGGCGTGGGTGCGGCCTCTGCTTCCGTGACGGACTCGTCGACGCTGAGGGAGAGGGAGACGCTGTGTCCGAGCTGTTCCTCCAGGACGTCGCAGATCAGACCGGAGAGATTGTTCTCGGTCTCGGTGCGCGCCCACTTCGACGGAGTCTTCAGGACGGCGATGCCGTCGACGACGATCACAGGACTGAGTTGGCGCAGCAGGCTACGTGACCGAGAACTCAGTCGGGGGAACTCTGCGGAGTCCTCGTCGGCGTTGATCCACCTGTCGAGGAGGGAGCCCCAGACCTCCTTGAAGTCCACAGCATCGGGCATGTCGGGTCACCTTTCGGTGGGTGGGTTGGGTCTCGGAGTTCGTCTCTTGTTCATGCGCAGGAATCTGACGTTCATGTGCACAACACCGAAGCGGTGTTGGCCTGCGTATCCACAGTGTTGTGCACAGCTGTGGATAACTCTGTCCTGCTAGTTGTCAACAGGTTACTGCAGTGCTGTGGACAACCCCAACAATCGCGCGGTCAGTGTCCTGACCTGCAAAGACCGGGGTGAATCTCCAGTCGAGGGTTCGGGGGTGGATAGAGTTGTCCACAGCCCCTTTGCGTGAGCTGCAAGGATTGCCAGCGACCTGGCAGTTTTCCTGTGGACAAGCTTGTGCACCTTGCGCGGGAGGCGGGGATGTGCGTGCTGAGCGTTTGGGACCGTGACCTGCACCGGGCTGAGCGTTGAATGACACGCCTGTGATGAACCGGGATTTTGATTTACGTGGCCGAGCACGTAGGCTCGTCACCGTCTTCGAGTGTCACTGAACCCGGATTCCGGCGTCCCTGACTCTCACCCCCGTCATAGAACGGATGGATGGCCTGGGATCGCATGATCCTATCCGGTCTTCCGACCCACCAGACCGCAGTCGCGGTGGATGGGCCGGGCCCGGTCCGCGGAGCGGACCGAACTCGGTCGACCGCGGCGTAGAACAAAGAAGGAGTGAGTACCGTGGCCAAGGGCAAGCGTACTTTCCAGCCCAACAACCGTCGTCGTTCGCGTAAGCACGGTTTCCGTGCCCGCATGAGCACCCGCGCCGGCCGCGCAATCGTGTCGGCCCGTCGTCGTAAGGGCCGTGACAGCGTCACCGCGTAACGCGCCGCTACACACAAACCACCACCGTGCTTCCCTCGGAACACCGGCTCCGGTCGACCTCACTCTTCGGTGAGACCGTCCGACGAGGTCGGAAGAAGGGGTCTCGCACGGTGGTGGTTTATCTATATGCCCGCACGGACCACGTGGTCACGGGGGGCCCGCGAATGGGCCTCGTGGTTTCCAAGGCGGTCGGCAACGCCGTTACTCGGCACGCCGTCTCACGTCGGCTTCGCCATGTCACAGCCGGTCTACTGGCGGACTTTCCTCTGGAACCGTGGCACACCGTGGTGATTCGGGCGTTGCCCGCCTCGGGGGATGCCACGTCCGCGGAGTTGGATTCTGATGTGCGCCGAGCACTCCGACGCCTCACCGACTGACGCCTGGGACGTGTCCCATGGGCGCGCGCGGACGTTGCGAAGGTTGGTTCTGGGTTACCAGAACTATCTTTCACCCCTTAAACTGGGAGCGTCCTGCCGTTTTGAGCCGTCGTGCAGCGCCTACTCCCTGATAGCCTTTTCTCGTCATGGCGTGGTGAAGGGTTTTGTCCTCAGCGTTGCCCGCCTCGCCAAATGCGGTCCCTGGCACCCCGGCGGCTGGGATCCGGTTCCCCCACTCCGGACACGGCCACGCAGGTGACCGTCCACCTACAACAAGGAGATTGCACCACAAGTGCTTGACTTCATCTACTACCCCATCTCGGCGGTGTTGTGGTTCTGGCACAAAGTCTTCGGCTTTGTGCTCGGTCCAGACTCCGGCCTGTCCTGGGCCCTGGCGATCATCTTCCTGGTCGTCACGATCCGTGGCCTCCTCGTCCGACCTACGATCAAGCAGCTGCGCTCCAGTCGGAAGATGCAGGAGATGCAGCCCCGGATGCAGGAGATCCGGAAGAAGTACGCCAAGGATCAGCAGACCCAGGCTCTGGAGATGCGCAAGCTCCAGAAGGAGATGGGCGTCAACCCGCTGGCGAGCTGCCTGCCGATGTTGGTTCAGATCCCGATCTTCATTGGTCTGTTCCACGTGTTGCGCTCCTTCAACCGCACCGGAACTGGCACGGGCCAGCTCGGTATGTCGATCCAGGAGACCAGGGAAACCCCGAACTACTTCTTCGGAGTAGACGAGGTTCAGTCCTTCCTGGATGCGCGACTCTTTGGTACCCCGCTCTCGGCGTTCATCACCATGGAGAAGGACTCCTACGGTGCGTTCTCCAGTGACGGAAACGTGGACTTCGCCCAGTGGAACATCGTGGTCGTGGTGCTCCCGCTGATGCTGATCGCCTCCGTGCTCATGCACTTCAACGCCCGCATGTCGATGGACCGCCAGAAGAAGCGTCAGGCTGAGCAGCCGAAGAAGAAGAACGCGACTGCGCAAGAAGACATGATGCAGAACCAGATGATGATGATGCAGAAGCTGATGCTCTGGGTCCTCCCTGTGTTCATGTTCGCCGGTGGTTTCCTCTGGCAGGTCGGTCTCGCCGTCTACATGGCCGCGAACACTACCTGGATGTACGTCCAGCAGCGCCTCGTGTTCAACAAGATGGACCGCGAAGAGGAGGAGGAGAAGGCCGCCAAGATCGAGGCCAAGCGCTCCACCGCCCCCAAGCCCGGTGCTAAACCGAAGAACCAGAAGAAGCGCGACGGGAAGTAGTTCCCCTCTCGTTTTGGCCCCGTTCCCTCCTTGAGGGAGCGGGGTCTTTTTCATGTCCGCCCGCTCGCTACACTGGGAGTGTGAGCCAGTCAGAAGAGAACCTCCCGTCCAACGACGTCCCCTCCCCTCCCCCGGAAGCCGAGGCGGTCTTCGGAGACCGCCTCGGCCTCGCGGTTGATTATGCCGGTTGGCTGGGGGACGCCGGAGTCGTCCGTGGCCTTATCGGTCCGCGTGAGGTCGGGCGACTCTGGGACCGTCACATCCTCAACAGCGCGGTGCTGGCCGAGGTTATCGACGACGGGCAGCGTGTTGTCGATGTCGGCTCGGGTGCCGGCCTTCCTGGGATCCCCCTGGCGATCGCCCGCCCGGATCTCCGAGTGCAGTTGGTTGAGCCGCTCCTTCGGCGCGTCACTTTTTTGAACGAGGTCGTCGAAGCCCTTGGGCTCGACAATGTCGAGGTTTTCCGTGGGCGTGCCGAGGAGAAGGACATTCGTTCGGCGGTCGGACGAGCTGATGTCGTCACCTCCCGCGCCGTCGCGCCCGTCGGGCGCCTTATTACGTGGTCCCTGCCTCTGGCGCGCGTGGGAGGCCATGTGAAGGCTCTCAAGGGCTCTTCTGCGGGTGAGGAGTTGGTCCGGGACGCCAAGGACCTCACACGGGCTGGAGGCTCCCCTGGAGAGGTCCTGGAGGTCGGACGTCGCGCGCTCGGAAGTCCCACTTTCGTGGTGGATGTCGAACGCCTACGCTGAATCACAACGATCTGATTCGCCCCGGGGTTTCACGTGAAACCTCCGTTGTTACACGGACCCGGGGAGACTAAACTGACTGTGCAGGGTGATCCGCACAGTGTTTCACGTGAAACCCGCTCCGCCGCACCGCCCACTCCGTCATGCAAAGGAAGTACATGATTCCTCCCGACTGGGATGACACCCCTATCGCCGACGCGGCACGTCGCGCTGCGCGAATTCAGAACCCGGAGCGACTGTCCCTCCCCCGCCCGCCCCGGACGCGGAGGATTACGATCGCGAACCAGAAGGGTGGCGTAGGCAAGACCACCTCGGCGGTGAACCTCGCATGGGCTCTGGCGCTGCACGGGATGAAGGTTCTGGTCGTCGACCTCGACCCCCAGGGGAACTCGTCCACCGCGTGCGGGGCGGAGCACCGGATGGGTACCCCCTCCAGCTATGAATTGCTCATCGGCGAGAAGTCGGCCTCCGAAGTGACCCAGCAGAATTCGGAGAACGAGAATCTCTTCTGCATCCCGGCCACGATCGACCTCGCCGGTGCCGAGATTGAACTGGTCTCCATGGTTCGCCGGGAGTACCGTCTCAGCGACGCGCTCAGTGCCGACTACCTCGCGAGCCAGGGGTACGACTACGTCTTCATTGACTGCCCGCCCTCGCTCGGCCTGCTGACCATCAACGCGATGAACACAGTCTCTGAGGTTCTGATTCCCATCCAGTGCGAGTACTACGCGCTGGAAGGTGTTGGGCAGTTGCTCAACAACATCTCCATGATCAGGGAGCACCTGAACCCGGAGATTCACGTGTCCGCCGTCCTGCTCACCATGTACGACGCACGCACGAAACTCTCGGAGCAGGTTGCTGGAGAGGTGCGCAATCACTTCGGCAGCGCGGTCCTGGACAACCAGATTCCCCGCAGTGTGAAGGTTTCCGAGGCTCCGGGCTACGGCAAGACCGTCCTCCAGTACGATCCGGGCTCCCGTGGGGCCTTGGCCTACTTCGATGCCGCCGTGGAGTTCGCGAAACGTGGCGACTACCTCCCCCTCCCCGAGACCGCCCCTATCGGTGTGGCACCTGAATTCCGGACAGGAAGCAACAACTGATGTCAGAGAAGAAGCCGACCCTCCCCCAGCTCCCTCAGACCGAAACCCAACGCGGCGGACTCGGTCGCGGTCTCGCGGCCCTTATTCCCACGAGTCCTTCTAAGCCGCGTCTCGGTGCAGGTGCCGCCGACGTGATTCTTGGCCCTGCCGGCCAGCGTCCCAACGGACCCGCGAACGAGCGTCACAGTGACGTAAAGGACGAGGGGTCGAGTAAGGCCGTCGACAGGTCTCAGGAAAGTGTCGAGAGCGTCGGCGCGAGCTATCAGGAACTGCCTCTCGACCTGATCACGCGGAACCAAAAGAACCCGCGGGAGACTTTCGAGGAGGAGCCCCTCAACGAACTTGTCCACTCGATTAAGGAGTTCGGGCTTCTCCAGCCGGTCGTCGTCCGTCCGCTGGGTGAGTCATCCTATGAATTGATCATGGGCGAGCGCCGACTTCGCGCTTCCAAGCTCGCCGGCCTCGAGGTTATCCCGGCGATCGTCCGGGAGACGGACGACCAGGACATGCTCCGCGATGCCCTGCTCGAGAACATTCACCGTGTTCAGCTCAACCCGCTGGAGGAGGCGAACGCCTACCAGCAGTTGCTGCAGGAGTTCGATGTGACTCAGGCGGAACTCGCCCGACGGCTCGGACGCTCGCGCCCACTCATCACTAATATGATTCGCTTGCTGCAGCTGCCCGTTGGGGCACAGCGCAAGGTCGCCGCAGGCGTGCTGAGCGCGGGGCACGCGAGGGCACTTCTGGGCGTTAAGGCTGGTCACGAGGCCCAGGACCGCCTTGCCGATCGTATTATCGCCGAGGGCCTGAGCGTCCGTGCCACTGAAGAGGCCGTTGTCCTGTTGAATCGCGGGGACGAAGTCGCCCCCAAGGCACCCCGGGCGCCGCGGGAACAGCCTCAGGCGGTCACGCAGTGGGCATCGTCCGCCGCAGATGCTCTGGACACCCGAGTGACCGTGCAGATGGGCGCCAAGAAGGGGAAGATCGTCGTCGAGTTCGGCGATGAGGAGGACTTTTCACGTATTACGGACCTGCTGAAGCTCCCCAAGGAGGGCTGAGATCGCTAGGTTTCACGTGAAACCAGGCCGGGTTACGCCGTAGCCCGGCGACCCAGGTGTCGGCACGGTAGAATCGCCACCGACGAAGGAGGACATCGGTGGAGATCAGGTACAGCGCACTGCGGCACGACAGCGGTGATGTGGTGGCACCTTCTGCAGGTGGAGACATGTTCTGGGAACTGTCGCCGAGGGTGACGAGCGCCGACTCAGCGTTCGACAAACAAATGTGGATCCAGTCGGTCCTCTATCGCTGGGGCACTTGTGGATACACCGCATTCGTCGGGACGGGCGACGAGGGTAGCGGTGAGCGTCCGGCCGCCACAGCATTCTTCGCTCCCCCACCCAACTTCCCCGGCTCTGCGGCAATGCCGTCGGGCCCGGTGTCTGGTGACGCCATTCAGATCTCCACGGTCTTCGTGGAGCCGCCGTATATGGGCCTTTACCTCGAGCACAGTCTGATCGACACGATCCTGACCGAGGCGGAGCGCCGCGGTATTGCGGCCGTCGAGGCCTATGGGCGCAATGACGAGGACGGGGTACCGTCCGGCTACTTCCCGGAGGGCTACCACGGGTGGGAGGAGCGTCCTGATGGTCCGGACGCCGACCTTGAGGCAGCACCAGTACTCTCCGCTGACATCCTCGAACAGCAGGGGTTCACGATCGTAGGAAAGCACCCCCGCTTCCCCCGATACCGCAAGAAACTCGCGGAAGGCTCATCCCTGTTCAGCAATTTCGCGACCGACGCGCATGAGCTGATGAATGGCAGAGGACCGCTGAGCACGGTCCTTGGTGGTCAGAAGGCCTGAATCACAGCAGTGTGATTCAGGCCAGCTTCTCGGCCTCCAGCACGTCGGAGAACCGGAAGGTGCCCGTGGGGGCAGTATCCGCGTCCAGCAGGTAGAGCCGCTTGACGGCGACCACGAGCGCTTCGGCGATGGTGTCACGATTGTCCGGGTCGGTGAGCACCGAGACGTCGTCCCCGTTGGTGAGGTAGCCGGCCACGAACTGGACTGCCGGCATCTTCGTCATGCGCAATAGGTCCCACGTCCGTCGGTGGGCCCGGCAGTTCGTCAGCGGTGTACGCGCAGTGACTTCACGCTGGATGAAACCGGAGAGCTTCTCCCCCGTCACCGACGAGGAGCCGGCCTCGGAGCCGAAGTAGAATGACGCCGCACCATTGGCCAGCTCATTTGGGTAGACATCGGCACGCAGGGAGATCACGAGGTCCGCCCCGAAGGCGTTGGCCAGGGAGGCACGATCCAGACTCGAAGGGTTACCGCTGCGGGGCCGTGAGAGGATGGTCTCCATCCCCGCGGCGATCATGCGGCCCTCAGTACGGGTAGCCAGGTCCCAGAGGATCTCCTCCTCGGTGATGGTGCCGTACGGGCCATTCACGGTGCGTCCTGAGACGTCCCCGCCCAGGCCCGGGTCGATGACAATGCGCTTGCCGGTCAGCTGCGGGCCGGCCGCACGGATCTGCTCCTTCTCACGCAGCGCCTGTGGCGACCCACCGGTAATGCGGCGGCCCAGGTAGCTCAGGGCGCGCAAGGTGACGGGACCGCAGACACCGTCGTTGGTGAGCCCGTAGTTGAGCTGGTACTTGCGAACTGCCTCGTGGGTATAAGGACCGAATTGCCCGTCCACACGGTCGGTGTAGAAGCCGAGGTCGTGCAGCTGTCCTTGCAGTTCGGCAACGTCGTCACCGACGAAGAAGTGCCCCGGGGGTTGCAGGGACAGCACACGGGCACCGAGGGTGTAGGACGCCTCCCGGAGAGCCCGCAGTGTGCCGTCGGTGATGTGCCCGTCGGCGATGATGCCGCGCCCCTGCTGGAATGCGCGCAGGGCTATGTCCAGGTGCGCGTCGAAGAGCTCGTCCTCGGCGGTCCACCGCTGGCCGGCATCCCCGGAGGTGTCCCCGGTGAAGCCGTCGATGAAACCGAGCCGGGCGAGCGTTCCGCGGACCTCGGCCACACGTGGACTCCGGTCGCCCATCTTCAGTGAATTACGGTGCACGTCATCCTCTCGTTGCCGGCTCAGGTCGGTTGTGGTTGGTGGAGGTCACGCCGAGACGAGCGCGTCGAGGGCGTCGGAGAGGTCGGCCTCGGACTGTCGGCCGTGGAGCTCCACGACCTTGCGGCCCTCATGGTAGATGAACAGGGCGGGGATGGACATGACCTGGAACATGGCGGCAAGGCCACGCTCCTCCTCCACGTTCACCTTCGCCACGGTCACCGAGTCGCCGTACTTGTCGGCGATGTTGTTCAGCGCCGGCTCCATCTGGATGCATGGCTGGCACCAGCCAGCCCAGAAGTCCACGAGGACGGGAACGTCCGACTCGATGACGGTGCTGCGGAACGTGTCCTGGGTGACGGTCACGGGGTCAGCCATGGTCGCAATCTCCTGGGGGGTGGTGGGAGCTAGAGTGTCCACACCACAATACCCGCGGGAGTAGCAGCGCGGAAACATGCGCTGAACAGTCACGGAGGGGTCACGGAACGGTCACGTTCCGGATAAGGCGCAACCGAGTGCGACACTCAGAGAGCGGCCAGATAGCCCTCAGCGTCCAGCGCGGCGCGGCAGCCCGAGCCGGCGGCGGTGATCGCCTGCTGGTAATGGGAGTCCACCAGGTCACCGGCGGCGAAGACGCCGGGCAGTGAGGTGCGGGTGGAGGGCTCGTCCACCTTCACGTACCCATTGTCCTGCAGCGCGACCTGGCCGTCGAAGACGGCGGTACGCGGGTCGTGGCCGATGGCGACGAACATCGCGTCCATCGGCACCTCGCGGACCTCACCGGTGACCGTGTCCTCAAGCTTGAGAGCCTGCACAGTGCCCTCGCCCAGGACCTCGACAACGCGGGAATTCATGATCATGTCGATCTTCGGGTTATTGCGGGCCCGCTCCTCCATGATCGCCGAGGCGCGGAACTCGTCGCGGCGGTGGATGATCGTCACCCGGTCACCGAACTTGGTCAGGAAGTCGGCTTCCTCCATGGCGGAATCGCCACCACCGATCACGGCAATCTGCTTCTCCTTGAAGAAGAAGCCGTCGCACGTGGCGCAGGCGGACACACCGTGGCCCAGCAGGGCCTCCTCGCCGGGGACGCCCAGGTAGCGCGGCTCGGCACCCGTCGCCAGGATCACGGTGCGAGCGAGGAACTCCTCATCGTCGGTGACGACCTTCTTCAGGTCGCCATCGAGCTCCACGCTCACGACGTCCTCCATGCGCAGATCGGCACCGAAGCGCTCGGCCTGGTTGCGCATGTCGTCCATGAGCGCCGGGCCCATGATCGACTGCGGGAACCCCGGGTAGTTCTCGACCTCGGTGGTCTGCATCAGCAGCCCACCGAAGTCCATCCCCTCGAACACCAGGGGTTTGAGTTCGGCACGGGCGGCGTAGATGGCGGCGGTGTAGCCGGCGGGGCCGGAACCGATGATGACGACGTCGTGGACAGACGGGGTGGTATCACTCATGCCGACGATTCTAGCGACGCCACGGACACCGCAGGTGCTACCCCGGCCTCTGCGAGGCGCTCGCGCAGGTGACGGTGGGCACGCGCTCGACGCGACTTCACCGTCCCGGTGGGTATTCCCAGGTGAGCGGCCGTTTCATTGAGTGACCAGTCGCGGACGTCGGTGAGGACGATCACGTCGCGCAAGCCAGGGTGAAGTTGATTGACTGCCTCATCCAACAGGATGCGGTGGATGGTGCGGACGGCGTCCACATTGCGGTTGTCCGGGAGAGTGCGCAACCGCTCCCCCAGGTCGACCGACTGAGCGAGCTCGTCGGTACGTCGACGGCTGTCACGCAGATGCGTGAGCGCGGTGTTGCGCATGATGGTGTGCAGCCAGGACGCCGCGGAGTCCTTCCCGCGGAAGGACGCGGCGGTGCGGTGCACCTTCAGCAGTCCGTCCTGCAGGACGTCCGGACGATCCTCCGGCGGGACGCCGGCCTGGTGCAGCGCCCAGCCCAGCAGCCCGGAATGCCGGGTGAGTAGGTCGGTGAAGGAGGTGGCGCAGCCGGCGAGGTGCCGACGCAGCAGCTCGGCGTCCGACGGTGCGGTTTCTGGCGTGGTTTCTGGCGCGGTCGATGTTGTCACGGAAAAGTCCCCCGGTGAATTGTGTCCCCTGGCCCCCTGCCGTCCCCGCGGAGGAAGCCTCTGTGCACAACCCTAGCCTGCCGCGCGCCCCGGCGGCGGGGTTGTGGATAACTCTCAAAGTATCGTGCCGTATCCAAAAAACTGGATACGGCACGATACTTTGGGTGATCTCGGCTACGGTGTCACTCCGTCACTCGTCACTCCCGCACGCCGTGCACCACGACCTCGCCGACGGAGGCGGCGTCCGGCATGGGCAGTTCGGTGATCCACAGCAGCACCCGGTCGCCGGCCGGGGCGTCCTCACCGGTGAGCGTCAAGGTGTCCCCGGAGGCGGTCTCGGCGTCCAGCACCTCGGTCTGGTCGATCGAGGTGATATCGCCGGAGCCGGTGCGCAGTTCGATCCGCGTGCCCTCCGGCACGCCCTCGAGATCCACCGAAGTCACCGACGTTTCGCCGTCCAGCGACAGCAGCAGGCCAATGCCCTGCTTCAGGGAGGACGGCCCGTCGCCCAGCTGGTCGAGGTACTGCGCGGAACTCCAGGTGGTGCCCGTGTCGCCGTCGATGACCAGCGGTGCGTCCTCCGGGTTGTCGAGAGATCCGCCGTCGTCGGCGGTGGCCCACTCCGCGGCATCGGTCACGCCGATGACTTCCGGCTCCGGGGCAGCGGCCTGCGCACTGCTCGACTGTCCACCACGGATTGAGTCCGTGGTCACCGGCGAATCCGGACGATCCCCGCCGAAGTACGCCACCGCTGCAACGATCAGTGCGACGGCGAGCAGCAGCCCACCGATCGTCAGACCGACGGCCAGGGCGGTGCGCCCCGGCTTCTCCGGGGCGGCGCCGAAACCGGCGCGCTGCTCCGGATCGGGCGCCACATCGGCACTGGTCACCAGGTCGGAGTCCGGGGACTCCGAGGTCGTCGCCGCGCGCAGGCGCGAGGCGAGCTGCCGGGCGCCGACGCCGTCGGCGCTGCGGGCGTCCTCCATGATTGTGCGCAGTTCCGCCGGGATCCGGTCGGACGGCACCGCCGCCAGCAGCATATCGAGGGATACGACGACGGCGTGGACGTCCTGCCGGGCCGAGCCGCCCGGCAGCACGCCCGGGAAGGCGAGCACGGCGCGTCCTCCGGAACTGATGCGTAGCCGGTTGCGGTGGTCGATGCCCAAGGAGCCGCCGAGTTCGGCGACGTCCGCCGCCGCGTCCGCCAGGTCCGACATCGCGTAGCCGGCGGCCAAGGGGTCCGGACCGGACTCCGCCACGCGGGTCAACGGCGCGCCCTCGGTCCAATCGGCGACCACGACGACCAGCGTGCGGGCATCGCAGATCTCGCGCACCCGGGCCACACCCGGCGAGGAGACCTTCGCCAGCGTCGCACTGCGGTCCAGCAGCTCGCGCGAGCCAACGCCGGCGACCTGCGGGTCGAGGATGGTCAGGGCCACCAGGTCACCGGACTCGTTGTCGCGGGCCTGCCACAGACGCGCAGCAGGCGAGCCGCCGTGGTCCGAGAGCAGCCGGAAACGGCCCTGCAGGATCGGCGCACCGGGCACCAGGCGCGGCCCGCGCACCCGACCCGCCGACAGCGGCGGCATCGCCGGGCCCGCGACGTCCTGCCCGGTGATGCCACCCATGCCCGCGATGGGCATCTCGGTGATGAGCGCCGACGGGGCGTCCTGCCCGTCCTCGGGCACGGCACCGGCGAAGAAGCGTCCGACGACGGGCAGGCGTGCGAAGGACGCACCGATCGTCTGTACCTCGGGAAGCTTCGAGCGCGACATGATCAGCATCACGATCACCAGGAAGATCACGCCGATGATCATCAGGCGCACGAGGTGCCCGAAACGGAAGCCGTCCGGGATCAGGAATCGATCGAGCAGCGCGTCCAGGCGCCACACGATCAACGCCGCCACGGCGGACGCACCGGCGGTCCACAGCGACGTCTTCAGCACGCTGCGCATGCCCAAATGCCCCAGCGAGCGGCGCAGCAGACGGTGGCCGATGATCGCACCGGCGACGAAACCCATGCCGTTCGCGGCACCCAGCAGCACCACGACCAGGCGCGGCTCGCTGGCGATATGCGGGGCCAGGTACGCCAGCGCGACCTTGGTCACCGTGATGCCGCCGATGATGAACGTCGGCGTCCACACCTCCTCACGCGCATAGAACACGCGCAGGTGCAGCAGCACGATGGCATAAGGGATCAGGGTGAATGCCGAGAAACTGATCGTCCAGCCCAGGACGTTCGCACTGGCCATGTCGACCTGGCCGAAGGCGAACAGGGCCGGGGCGATCAGCGTGCCGAAGGCGGTGAAGAAGGCGATGACCGGGATCAACGCCAGCATCGTCAGCCGGGTGGCCATCGTCAGGTCCTTGACCACGGCCTTGTCGTCGCCGTCGGCGGCGCTGCGCGACAGGCGCGGCATGATCGCCGTCAGCAAGGTCACGCCGATCACGCCATAGGGCACCTGCAGCAACTGCCAGGCCTGCATGTAGATCGTCGGGCCAGGGCCCGAGCCGGAGGCGATGCGGTTGTTCAGGATCCAGCCGATCTGGGAGATCAGCACGTACACCACGATCGCCAGCGCCATGCCGCCGAACTGCTTGAGTCGCTTGTCCAGACCCCACAGCGGGCGGATGTCGACCCCGGCCTTACGCAGGTAGGGCACCATAATTCCGGCCTGAACAACCACACCCAGGGTGGTGCCCAGGCCCAGCAGCATGATGTGCGGGTCGGTGATCGTGACCGTGTCGCTCGGGCTGAGCTTCGTGTCCTGCGGCAACATCAAGTAGATGCCCAGCACGCCGAGGGTCACCACATTGTTGACCACCGGCGCCCACGCGCCTGGTTTGAAGATGCCCTTGGTGTTCAGCACAGCCATCATCACGGCGAACATCGCGTAGAACACGATCTGCGGCAGCACCAGATAGGCGAAGGCCGTGGACATGCCGATGTTGACCTCGCCGTGGGAGTCCAGCGAGATCCGGGTCAGCAGTGGGGCGGCGATCACCGCGATGATCGTGACCGTCATCATCAGGGTGAAGGTGATGGTCAGCAGCCGTCTGATGAAAGCCGCGCCGCGGTCGGCGTCCTCCTTCTCGGCGCGCACCAACAGCGGCACCACCAGACTGGTGAGCACCGCACCGAGCACCAGCTCGGTGATGAGGTTCGGCAGGGTATTCGCCGTGTTGAACGCACTGGAGACCCCCAGCCCCAGAGCGGAGGCGATCATCACGGTGCGCACGAAGCCGGTGATGCGGCTCAGCAGGGTGGCGAAGGCCATCGACCCGGTGGCGCGCACCACGTCGGTGTCGGAGGCGTTCGTCGCCCCGGAGCCCTCGTTACCGCCGCCGTTCCCGCCACTGCCGTCCGTGGCGGTGGTGGTCGCGCCGGACGTGCCGGACGCGCCGCCCGCCTTCTCCTGCCGGGGGTCCGTCGCCGCCCGCTCGGCGGGCGAGAGGTTCAGCTTCGAGTGGTCGGTCCCGGAGTCGGTGCCGACGGCGTCGCCACCGTCCTGGGCGCGTGAGGGACGGGCGGACGGTGCCTTCGCCGGCGGGGTTGCGGCGCGGAACCGCCCCCGTTCGCCGCTATGGGCGGCGTCGCCGGAGTCTTCTCGAGATTCAGTCACCGCTCCATCTTCGTGCACTCCCCCGGCCGTTCGCTAACTGTCGGCGTCTTTTCACCGTTCGGATGACCGCGAACAGGCCGAACACCACGGCCACACCGACTGTCACCGCCAGCGCCCCGGAGCCCGGGCCGGAGGAGATTCGGATCGTCACCGGCTCGGATATCTGCAGGTTATCCGGGGTTTCCAGGAACATGGTCAGGTCCGTTCCAGTCACCTCGGACGGGAAGGTCGTCGTCATCTGGAGGGTCACGCTGCCTTGTGCGGGAATCAATTGCATCCCGGGCGTGTTGAGGGTGACCCCGTCCTGCGACTCGTAGTCCACACTCACGCGCACCGGCAGCGGCAGACCATTGCGCGCCACCACGATCAGCGGTGAGGAGTCACTGGTGCGGGTGAACACACTCCCCGGCGGCAGCAGCGACACCGAGGCGCGCAACTCCTCCGACAGGCCCCGGACGCGGCCACGACGCTGCTCCGCGGCGTCCCGCGCCCGGTCGGCCTCCACGGCGACGCGACGCCGGTTGTCCGTGAACGACCGCAGCAGGTCGTCGAACATGGGCCGGGTGAAGATTGCCGGGGTCAGCGCCACATTGTCATTGTCGACCATGATGCTGGTGAAGTTGTGCAGTTCCTCGACAAGCCCGCGGCCGGCCGCAATCTCGCTGTCGGATACCGGTGCGGGGTCGGCGACCGTGTCGCGCAAGGTTCCGTCGGACGCCGCGCCGCCGAGCGCGGCACCGAAGGAGACCGCGCGCGCCGAACCGTCCTCCAGGCGTCCTGCGACGGCCTCGAGCCAGGTTTCCGCGTCGGCGCCGTCGACCGACCACTCCGCCGGCGGCACCGCGAGCACATTGCTGTCGCCGCGTAGCTCCAGGTCAAGGACGCCGACAGCGGCGGCCATGCGCTCGGCGGGACTGTCCTCGGCGAGGGGACGCCGGGAGGACGTCGCCCCGTACGCCGCCGTCGCCGGCGCCTCCCCCGTCGCCGCGAGCGCGGCGCCGAGGGCCGCGGGGAAACGCAGCGCGCGCGTGCCGCCGGGCAGCGTCGTCACGGGGCTGTTCTCTGTGCTCTCTGTGCCCTCTACGGTGTCGTCGGCGACGACGACGGTGGCCGGAGTCTCCCGGTCGGAGTCGCCGAGGCGCTGCAGCGTCGCCTCAGTGATGTAGCCGGAACCCGGCACCACGACACCGTCGGCGGTGTCGGTGTCCAGCACATCTTCGATCGTCTCCGCCCCGCGGGCGGCCAACTCCTCGACCCACTCGTCGTCCAACTCGGTGACCGCGTCCACGTCCACCCCGGCGAAGGGCAGCGGGACGGTGCACTGGCCGTCAACAACCTCGCGCAGATCCGCCAACCACGACGCCGCATCATCCGCGCCCGTGCCCTCCACGGAATCGTCAGTGCTGCGATTCTGCGACCAGCGGTCACGCAGACGCACCGGCTCCTCCACCGGACTCGGTGCCTCACCGACCCGGTAACCCTGGCTCATCCGGGACACCGTCTCCAGCAGATCCGGGTCGATGGCGATGCAGGTCGCCTGCCGCAGGTCATCCGACTCGCTGGCCGCCGTGCGGTAGGACGACACCAGCGCGCTCAGCCGGCCCTCCGGCTGCAGCTCCTCGGCCAAGGATTCGTCCGGCAGGTAAAGCTCATTGGGCTCCGGGGCGTCGCCGACCTGCCCGGCGGAGACCGTCGCCGACGACGACAGGGGCCACAGCACCGTCAGCCCGGAGGGACGCTCGGCGTCCTCATTATTTTCGGCGTTCTCGCCGGTCACCGTGACCGTGGTGCGCGTCGCCGCCACGAAGGACGTCCCGGCGTCCCCCAGATCCGCGTTCAGGTTCAGCAGCAGCGGGTACACGCCGGGCCCGTCCAGGCCGAGGCCGCTGAGACTGCCCGCCCGACCGTCGACCGGGACGGTCAGCCGGAACTGTCGGTTCTCACCCGGGGACAGCTGGCCGTCCAACTGCTGGAAGGCACCCACCCACGGGTACTCGCCCTGGTTCGCGATCAGCGAGGTCGCGACGCCCTCCGGGGCGGCCACCGCATTCTGGTGCTGGGTGCGCAACTGCAGGCCCGAGACGTCCTGATCCGAGTTATTCGTCACCCGGATGCGCAGGTCGAGGGCACCGTCGCCGGTCACCGTGGCGGGCTGCTGGCCGAGGATCTCCAGCTCCACACCACTGTCCGGGTCCGCCGACCGCGCCTCCGGATTCGACCACGCGGCGGCCTGGGCCCCCTGCGCGTCCGGCGCGTCCGGTGCGTCCTGCCCGTCCTGCCCAGCCGCCAGCGGCGCGGCGGCGAGACCCACCGCCGCCACAGCGACGCAGGCCAGCGTCCGGACCGCTCCCGAGAAACCCCCCATCGCTACCGCGGCGTACGCCGACCGGCCTTCGCCTCGGCGCGGGCGAGGTCGGGCAGCCGGTCATGGGCCTGGCGGGCCAGTTTGCGCTCATCGGCGTACGCCAGACGCTCCACCAGGTTGCTCACCGGCAACCACGCCACCTCCGTGACCTCCGGATCCTCGTCATTGAGGTCACCGTCCACGTAGCGCAGCAGGTGGTGGTGCACCGTCTTGTGGATGCGCCGACCCTCCGAGACGAACCAGTAGTCGATCGTGCCGAGGTCGCTGACCACCTCGCCGCTGACACCGGTCTCCTCCCACACCTCACGCTCGGCGGTGGTGTGGTGCGACTCGTCCGGCTCGATGTGACCCTTCGGGATCGACCACAGCAACCGCCCACGACGGTCCAGCCGGCCGATCAACGCCACGTACATGCGCGACAGGTCCACCGACCCGTCGCCGCGCACCGCCTCCGCCAGACCTGACAACACCAGCCCGCCGGCGCTGGTCTCCACCGAGGTCGGCAATTCACTGTGGTCACGCTGCTGAACGGAGCGTGCCGGAGACCGGCGCTGGTCCGGCCGTGAAGGGCTCCCGTTGGAGCGGCGACGCCGTTGGTTCATGGAGAACAAGGGTAGTGCCTGCGGGGCGGTTTGTGGGAACTGTAAAATCCGGGGGGTGACACAGGAGAACAAGGACGCCGCAACGATGCTCGCCACCGCGTGGTCGGCGGTGAAGGACGGCGATAGGACGGACCGGACGCTCACCGCGCTCGCCGGTGCCTTCGCCGCGCGCGGCCACAGCCTCTACCTCGTCGGCGGATCCGTCCGCGACGCCCTGCTCGGACGCCTCGGCGACGGCGCCGAGTTTGACCTCGACTTCACCACCGACGCCCGTCCCGACGTGGTCACCGGCATCCTCGAGGACGTCGCCGAGACCGTGTGGGACACCGGCATCGAGTTCGGCACCGTCTCCGCCATGTTCCACGGACTGGTCGTGGAGATCACCACCTTCCGCGCCGACTCCTACGACGGGGCGTCCCGCAACCCCGAGGTCACCTTCGGTGACACGTTGGACGGCGACCTGGTGCGTCGGGACTTCCGCTGCAACGCCATCGCCCTGGAACTCTCCGCCGACGGCGACCACGACCTGCGCGACCCGCTCAACGGGCTCGACGACCTCGTCGCCGGCGTGCTCGACACCCCGGCCGCCCCCGAACAGTCCTTCCACGACGACCCGCTGCGCATGCTGCGCGCCTGCCGTTTCGCCTCCCAACTCGGCTTCACCGTGGCTGAGCGGGTGAGTGAGGCGATGACGGAGATGTCCGCCCAGATCGAGCGGATCACCGTGGAACGCGTCGCCACCGAACTCAACAAGCTGATGCTCGGCGCCGAACCGTGGACCGGCCTGGAGATGATGTCCGCCACCGGGCTGGCCGACCACGTGCTGCCCGAACTGCCCGCGCTGAAACTCACGCAGGACGAACACCGTCAGCACAAGGACGTCTACGCCCACTCCCTGCAGGTGCTGCGCAACGCCACCGAGCTGGAGGGACGCATGGAGGACGCGACGCAGGACGATCGTCTCGTCCTGCGCTGGGCCGCCCTGCTGCACGACATCGGCAAGCCCGACACCCGCGACTTCACCGACACCGGGGCCGTGACCTTCCACCACCACGAGGTCGTGGGCGCGCGCATGGCGCGCCGCCGGCTCAAGGCGCTGAAGTACCCCAAGCGGCAGATCCAGGACATCGGCCAGCTCGTGTTCCTGCACATGCGTTTCCACGGCTACGGCGAAGGCGCGTGGACGGACTCCGCCGTGCGCCGCTACGTTGCCGACGCCGGTGACCTGCTCCCCCAGCTGCAGGTCATCGTGCGTGCCGACTGCACCACCCGCAATAAGCGCAAGGCCGGACGCCTGGCGCACGCCGTCGAGGACCTGGACACGCGCATCGTCGAGCTGCGCGAGCAGGAGGACCTCGACGCGGTGCGTCCCGACCTCGACGGCAACGAGATCATGACCGTCCTCGGCCTGCCGCCCGGACCCGAGGTCGGCAAGGCTTGGGCGTTCCTCAAGGAACTGCGCCTGGACCGTGGCCCCATGGACCGCGACGAGGCCGTCGCCGAGCTGACCCGCTGGTGGGAGGCGCAGCAGTGAGCCCCACCGCCCCGGCGGAGTTCAGGAAAGGCATCCAGGACAGTTGGACGGTGGCGTTGGGGCTCGTGCCCCTGGGCCTCGCCTTCGGACTGCTAGTCACCCAGACCGGGTTCGCCTGGTGGTGGACGCCGGTGTTCAGCATCGTGCTCTACGCCGGATCCATGGAGTTCCTCGCGATCAGCCTGGTCACCGGGGGTGTCGCCCCGCTGTCTGCCGCCCTGTACGGCTTCCTGGTGAACTTCCGCCACGTGTTTTACGGCCTGAGCTACCCGGTGGACGCCGTGCGCTCCCCGGCGGCGAAGGCCTATGGCATTTACTCGCTGACCGACGAGACCTACGCGATCCTGTCGACGAAGAAGAAGTCCGTGTGGACGCAGCCGCGGGTCATGGCGGTGCAGATGTTCTGCCAGTCCGCCTGGGTGGTCTTCGGCGTGGTCGGTGCCCTGGTCGGCTCCGCGCTGCCGCTGGACCTCGTCGGCCTGGACTTCGCGCTGACCGCCCTGTTCGTGGTGCTGGCGATCGAGGCGCTGGACGTGAGCCGCGACGTGTGGCTGCCCGTGGTGGCCGTCGTCGCCGGTGCCGTGGGCTACGTGGTGAGCCAGGAGCAGATGCTGCTGATCGGGTTGTCGCTGTACTTCGTGTACCTGGTCGCGCGGTTCCTGTGGGAGCGGCGGGGTGGTTTGGGTGCTCGGGGTGGTCGCGATGTCTAGCGGCCTGCCCGCGGGTGTGGACCTGACCAACACCCTGCTCATCCTCGGTGCCGTGGGTCTGGTGACCGTGCTACTGCGCGCCCTGCCCTTCGCCGCGATGCGGTACTTCCGCGAGTCTGCGCTGGTGGCGTGGCTGGGCATCGCCATGCCGGCCGGAGTGATGACGGTGCTGGTGATGTACACGCTGGCCGGCTCCACGGAGAACCCCGGTGGCGTGTGGGCCGCACTGATCGCCGTGGTCGCCACCGCCGCACTGCACCTGTGGCGACGCTCGGCCACGATGTCGATCCTCTTCGGCACGGTGGTCTACATGGTGCTGGTGAACCTGGTCTTCTGACCCTGGTTGCGCCCCTCGAGAGCGAAATAGTCGCCCCTCCAGGTAGGCAAATTGCCCAATTCGCGACCTGGGAGGGTGATCGGGCTACATCGTTGCGGACCGCGAGCGCGCGCGAGCCTCGCAGGCCCGACGCACCGCAGCGCGTAGCTGCTCCAACAGTTCCGGCAGGTCCGCGAGTAGCTTCCGGTTGACCCGCACCGCCTCCCACCCCACTCCCCTGAGTTTCTGGAACAACGTGAAGTCTGTGTCGGTCTGAGCAAGCTCGTCGTGGTGTCGTCCGTCGTAGTACAACGCCACCCCGAGAGTTTTGCAGGCCAGGTCAGGGACCGTCGAGCGCGGCCCGCCCCCTTTGCGCCGATCGCCATTACCCTTGCCGACCGACCCGTCGGCGAGGTTGATCCGCACCTGCGAAGTCCACTGGTGAGCGTCCGGCAGTTCGTCGCGCACGATGAGGCGCAGCACGGTCTCCATCGGTGACTGCGCACCCTCGTCGGCCATCGCCAGCAGCCGGGTCAGCACCCGACGGTCCACAATGCCGTGCGCGGCGTCGAGGATCTGGCGCGCGGTCAGGAAGCTGCACTGGAACATCGCGTCGATGAGTTGCACCGCGCGCACGTGCTTCTCGACCATTCCGGGCACGTGCGGGACGTGCCAGGTTTTCTTCCCCTGGAGGATCGTGGCGAGGCACTGGGCGGTGGCGGTCGCGGCGTCCAGCACCCTCATCTGCGGGAACAGTGGGTCGGCGGGGTTGGTGGTGGTGTCGGGTTTCAGGGTGCGGAAGACCGCGGTGGAGGGCCCGGTGGCGTTGCGACGGGTGCGCGAGGACAGCAGGACGACGCGTTCGCTGTCTGCCCAATACGGCAGTCCGTGCAGTGCGGCGGCCGCCCACCCGGCGACGACGGTGTGCTGGTTGATCAGCCACGATGCGCGTAGTCGGGTGATGATGTCCCAGCGGTACGGTCCAGGTTCGTCGCCGTAGCCGCCCGGGCCGAGCCGGATATTCCCGCCGTAGTCGGGCGCCGGCGGCAGGACGACCCGACGCACCGGTGCGTCCCACGTGTCCACGGCAGAGCGCGGGACGCCGCGGGCCAGGGCATCCACCCGCAGCTCCGGTTTGCGTGTCGGTAGGACGCGGCGCGCGTACAGCGGTCCCCGTCCCGGTGTGATGCGGTGCGCGCGTTGAGCTGCGTCCCAATCGGGTCCCCCGAAATTCCCCATGCCCCCGATCAAACACGATTGCACGCGCCAGCGTCGCCCTATTTAAGAGGATCACCCTCCCAGGTAGCGAATCGGGGTGATTCGCTGCCTGGGAGGGCGACTATTCCGCAATGTGGGGGTCACGGAGGTGGTGAGTGGGGCGCGGCGGGAGCTTACTTCGCGGCGGCCTCGGCGAGCTTCGGCTCGAGTTCGCCCACGGCCCAGATCATGGCGTCCGGCGTGCCCACGGAGATGGCCTGGCTCAGGTCGTCGTCGGCGACGATGCCCCGGCCATCCTGCACGGCACTGATGCGCTCCCAGGTGCTGTCGCTCTCGAACTCCTCGGTGGTGAAGCCGATCGGGAAGCCGACGACCACGTCGGCGTCCGCCCGGTCGATGTTCTCCTCGGAGATGTCGATGTAGAAGTTGCTGCCGTCGGCCATCTCGGTGACCTCGTCGGTCTGGGTGAAACCGAGCGCGACCAGCAGGTCCATGCGTGCATCGCCCTCGGGGTAGATGCCCCAGCCGGCGCCGAACTTGGTGACCACGGAGGCGGTCTTGTCGCTCCACTCCGGGTTGGCGTCCTTGGCCTCGGTGATGCGGTCGTTGACCGAACCGACGAGCTCCTCGCCCTTGTCCTGCACGCCGAGGGCTGCGGCGATCATCTCGACCTGGGTGTCCCAGGAGGTGGTGAAGGATTCGCCGCCCTCGGGCACGGAGACGGTGGGAGCGATGTCGGAGAGCTGGTCGTAGACGTCCTGCTCACCGGCGGAGCGGGTGTCGAGGATCAGGTCGGGCTCCAGGGCGGCGATCTTCTCGTACTCGACTTCGTCGGTGCCGAGGATCTCGGGCGACTCGTCGTAGGAGTTGTCGTTCCAGGGGCTCACGCCGTCGTCGCCGAAGCCGAGCCAGTCGGTGGCACCGACGGGCTGGACGCCGAGGTCGAGGGCGATTTCAGCGTCGCCCCAGCCCAGGGCGACCACGCGCTGCGGTGCCTCGTCGACGGTGACCTCGCCGAACTTCGTCTCCACCGAGGTCGGGAAGACCCCGTCGGACGCGGTGGCGCTCGTGCTGTCGCCGTCGTTGTCGTCGGAGGAGCAGGCGGCCAGGGCGATGCCCGTGGCCAGGGCAGTGGTGGCGGCGGCGATGCGCAGCAGTGAGCGTCTCATGGTGTAAAGATACCGTAAGAGTAGCCCCATGAACAGCGTGAACAGCACGGACAGCGCGTGGGTATTAGACTCCTCTCCCATGGGTACACCCTCTTTTATCGTGGAGCTCCGCGAGCAGATCGGCCATGCGCCGTTGTGGCTGCCGGGCGTGACCGCCGTTGTGGTGCGTGACGTCCCGCCGGACGCCCCGGCGTATGCGACGCCGGACGTCCTGCTTGTCAGGCGCGCCGACGACGGCCGCTGGACGCCGGTGTGCGGCATCATCGATCCGGGCGAGGAGGTCGCCGCCGCCGCGGTGCGCGAGGTCGCCGAGGAGACGGGGCTGACCGTGGAGGTCGACGCGTTGATCGGTACCGGTGCGGTGGGGCCGGTGACCTACCCGAATGGCGACGAGTGCAGTTTCATGGACACCACGGTGCGCTGCGTCGTCACCGCGGACAGTGCCGTCGAGCCGCGGGTGAATGACGAGGAGTCGGTGGAGGTTGGCTGGTTCCCGGTGGCGCAGTTGCCGGCGATGGATCCACGGTTCCGCCTGGTGGTGGCCGATTGCGTGGCGCAGTTGAAGCATCCGGCGGGCTTCCGGCCGCGGATGGGGTACGTCAAGCGCTCGCGTCCGGTCGCCGGGGACCTGCGCGGGATATAGTCTTTCGGTCATGGAACCTGCCGGTCGTCAGCGCGCCCTCCCCCGGGATGTGGCCGAGGCGTTGGACCGGATTCTGGACGGCGCGGTGGCCGATGACCTTGAGTCCGGCGTGCTGGACTTCAAGGAGGACCCGTCGCACACCCCCACTCGTCGGCCGGATGAGAAGGCGGCGGACATGCTGGTCAAGACGGCGTGCTGTTTTGCCAATGGTTCTGCCGGACGCGGCTTCATCGTCTTCGGCATCGCCGACCGCACTCCGGGGCCGGACGCCTTCAACGGCACCGAGCGTGACCCGGCGCAGATCGCGCACCAGATCTTCACCGCCACCCGCCCGCACCTGACGGTGGACGCCTGGGCGGCTTATGCCCATGGGGCGCGCATCGTGGTGATCCGCGTGCCCGCCGGTCTGGCGGTGTATACCGGCCCGGATCAGGTGGTGCGCCACCGCGTGGGGGACGCCTGCCTGCCGCTCGCCGGCGAGCCGCTGGCGGAGCTGGGCCGCGCCCGCGGCAACCCGGACGCCACGTCCGCGGCGTCCTGCGTGCCCGTGGAACGTTTCGACGCCGAGGCGCTGGACGCCGGACGCTCCCTGCTGGCCGCCGCGCAGCGCGCCGGCACGCTGCCGAACGGGGCGTCCGGCCCGGATCTGCTGTCCGCACTGGACCTGCTCACTGCCGATGGACGGCCCACCGTGGCCGCTGAACTGCTGTTCCACCGCGCGCCGGGGGTGCGTCATCTCTACCGCGCGGGGGCGACCGATGCGGCGAATCCGCCGACGGAGACCGTGCTTGACCTGCCCCTGGTGCTGCAGGCCGGCGGCCTGCGCGACCTGGTGCGCGCCCACGACGACTCCTCGGTGCCCGCCGCGGCCGCCGATGAGGCGATCACCAATGCCCTGGTGCACCGCGACTGGATGCGTCCGGACCCGGTGGTGGTTTTTCAGTCGCCGGACCTGATCCGCGTGCACTCCCCCGGCGGGCTGCCCGATGGCACCGCCGATGACCGGCTGCTGTCCGGGCCCTCGCAGCCGCGCAACCCGACGCTGCTCAACGCCATGCAGCTGTTGGGTCTGGAACGCTGGTCCTCGCGCGGTTTCGACCGGATGTGGCTGGCGATGCTCTCGTCCGGCTTCGAGCCGCCGGTGGTGGATGCCAAGGACGACGCGGTGGACGTGACCCTGTTCAACGGGGAGGCCGACATGGAGTTCGTCGGCCTGCTCACCGCGGTGCGCGCCGAGTACGGTCGCGGGGTCGCCCGGGACGCCGCGACGCTGGTCGTGCTGCGCCACCTGATGTCCGCCGGCACGGTGGACCTGCAGGTCGCGGCGATTTTGCAGCAGGCCAGCGAGCCGGACGCCCGCTCGCTGATGACGTGGCTGGCGCAGCGCGGCGTGCTGCAGCGCACCGCCCGCCGGCGCGATGAGTGGCGGTTCTCCGACCGCGTCGCCGCGCTGGTGCCGGGGACGGTTTAGCGGTCTACCAGGTGTTCTCGGGGCGCTTGGCGGCGTAGGTCGCCGCGCGTCCGGAGCAGATCATCAGCTGGACCTGGTGGAAGATCATCAGCGGCACGATCACCAGCCCCGCTCCCCCGCTGAACAGCACCGCGGCGATGGGCAGCCCGGAGGCCAGCGACTTCTTCGTGCCGCAGAACTGGATGGCCACCTGGTCGCCGTAGTCGAAGCCGAGGCGGCGAGCGGTGAACGAGGTCAGCCAGAGCATCGCGTAGACCGCGATGACCGAGCCGATGCAGATACCCACGATCGCCACCCACGACACCGAACTCCACACGCCCATCACGATCCCCTCGGAGAACGCCACGTACACGACCAGCCCGATGGAGATCTTGTCCACGTAACTCGTCGGCTTCGCGCCGGCGACCTTCGACACCCCGGGCACGTTGCGCAGCACCTGGCCAGCGACGAACGGGGCGAGCAGTTGCAGGGCGATGTTGAGGAAGACGGAGGTGTCGACGTGCAGGCCGCCGTCGGCACCGCTCATCAGCAGCAGGACCAGTACCGGGGTGGCGAAGACGCCGATGAGGTTTGATGCCGAGGCGCTGACGATCGCGCCGGGGATGTTGCCGCGGGCGATAGAGGTGAACGCCACCGAGGACTGCACCGTGGACGGCACCAGGCACAGGAAGAGAATGCCCTGGTAGAGCTCGTCGCCGATGGCGTACTTCAGCGGGGTGAGCGCCAGCCCGATCAGCGGGAAGACCACGAAAGTGAATGCCAGGATCAGCAGGTGCAGACGCCAGTGCTTCAGCCCGTTGAGCGCCTCGCGGGTCGACAGCCGCGCACCGTAGAGGAAGAACAGCAGGCCGATGGCGATCTTCACGACCCAGTCCATCACCTCGGCGAAACCGTCGCGCGCCGGGAAGATGAGGGCGAGCACCACACCGAGGACGATCAGCACGATCAACAGGTCCGGACGATATCCCACGATACGGTTGATGAAGTTCCTCATGGTGGGACAGTTTAGAGGACGGTCGCCCCGCGCACAGCGTCCCTCCCCGCGTAGGACGCCGCGGCACCGCGCGAGCGCACCGCCAGGCTGCCCGCCGCCGTGGCGATCGCTGCGGCGTCCGCCAACGACTCCCCCTCTGCCAACGCGGCGGCCAGCGTGCCGCAGAAGGCGTCGCCCGCGCCGGTGGTGTCCACCACGTCCTCGGCCGGTACCGGCGCGACCTCGGTGCGTCCCGCGCCCTCGTACAGCACCGCGCCGCGGGCGCCGAGGGTGACGACGACGGAGCGGGCAAGATCACTGAGATCGCCGAGTGCTTCCGCCTCGTACTCGTTGAGGACCAGCGGGTCCGCCGCGGCCAACAGGTCCCTATCGCGCGTGGTGACCGGTGCGAGGTTCAGCACGAGCCGGGCTCCCAGTCGTTCCGCCAGGCCGGGTAAGGCCGCGGAGTGCTCCGGGGTCAGCTCCCCCTGGGCGAGCAGGACGTCCGCGGTCCCGTCGGCCTGGGCTGTCGGATCGGTGAGCTCATTGGCACCCGAGGTCACCACGATGATGTTCTCCCCGTCGGGGTCGTTCATGATGAACGCCCGGCCCGTCGGTGCGTCCGTGGTGCGCGCCACCGCCGAGACGTCCACCCCGGCGTCGTCGAGGCCGGTGAGGGCGGTGTCTCCGTCGGCGTCCTGCCCGACGGTGGCCAGCAGGACGGCCCGGGCGTCCTGCCCCTGCTGGTAGCGCGCGACCGCGACGGCCTGGTTCGCCCCCTTACCGCCCAGGGCCTGCCCATTCGGGGCGGCGATCACCGTCTCCCCCGCCGACGGGAACCTGTCGACACCGACGAAGGTGTCCATGTTGACGCTGCCGCAGACCACCACGGTGCCCATTGTTTTCATGGGCACCGATACTAGCTGTCGTCGCGGGACGCCACGGCGCGGCGGGCCGCGTCCAGGTCCAGCTCGACCGGGATGGACGGCGCGGAGTCATGGCCGCCGCAATCGCCGCCGCAGCCTCCGGAGGTCTCGGCCGATTCTGTCTTACCCGAGGAGCAGCAGCCCGCCGCCGCACGCGTCTGCTCGGCCTGCTGCGCCTTGACGTGGTCGATCTTCGCCAGGGTCTGCGCCGCCAGCGCCGCGCCCACACCAATAAGGAACAGTGCGCCGACGACCAGCAGCGCCGTGACGGCCCACAGCCAGCCGCCCTGCAGGCTGACCACGCCCGCGGCGATCAGTGCCACGCCAGCTCCCGCCCAGGTGGGACCGGCAATTCGGTGGCCGGTGTCCCACATCTCCTTGTTCTTGCGCACCTCCGGGACGCGCAGGCCCACCCACCGGTTACCCGGCAGTTTCCCGGTGACGGCGAGCACACCGGTGACCAGCACGGCGACACCCAGGACGGACAGCAGGACAGAGAGAACGATCATGGTGACCAGTCTATTACAATGACTGGACATGACTAACTCCAGCGAGTCCACCTCCCACCGATACACCCCGCAACTCGCCGGCGACATCGAAAGTCGCTGGCAGGGGTACTGGCGGGACAACGGCACCTTCAACGCGCCGAACCCGGTAGGCGACCTCGCTGAGGAGGGCGCCGACCTGCAGGGATCCGAGAAGCTCTTCGTCCAGGACATGTTCCCCTACCCCTCCGGCGTGGGCCTGCACGTCGGCCACCCGCTGGGCTACATCGCCACCGACGTCTACGCCCGGTTCAACCGGATGCTCGGACGCAACGTGCTGCACACCCTCGGCTACGACGCCTTCGGCCTGCCCGCCGAGCAGTACGCCGTGCAGACCGGCACGCACCCGCGCACCACCACCAGCGCGAACATCGACAACATGGAGCGTCAGCTGGGACGCCTCGGGCTGGGCCATGACCGCCGCCGCGTGGTCGCCACCACCGACACCGACTTCTACCGCTGGACTCAGTGGATCTTCCTGCAGATCTACAACTCCTGGTTCGACGTGGAGGCCCAGAAGGCCCGCCCCATCAGCGAACTCGAGGCGAAGCTCGCCGCCGAGCGCGACGACTGGGCCGACCTGGACGCCGCCGCGCAGCAGGCCGAACTCGACGCACACCGCCTGGTGTACCGCTCCAACTCCACCGTGAACTGGTGCCCCGGGCTGGGCACCGTGCTCGCCAACGAGGAGGTCACCGCCGACGGACGCTCCGAGCGCGGCAACTTCCCCGTCTTCCGCAAGCGCCTGTCGCAGTGGATGATGCGCATCACCGCCTACTCCGACCGCCTGCTCGACGACCTCGAGGACCTGGACTGGCCCGACAAGGTCAAGTCCATGCAGCGCAACTGGATCGGACGCTCCCGCGGCGCCGAGGTGGACTTCGCCGTCTCCCTGGCCGGACCGAAGTCCGAGGCCCGGATCCGCGTGTTCACCACCCGCCCCGACACGCTCTTCGGTGCGTCCTACATGGTGCTCGCCCCCGAGCACGAGCTCGTCGACGCGCTCGTCGCCGGTGCGTCCTACGCCGACGACGTCGACCCGCGCTGGACGTACGGCGCGGCGACGCCGGCGGACGCCGTGGCGTCCTACCGGTCCGCGATCGCGGCCAAGACCGACCTGGAACGCCAGGAGAACAAGGAGAAGACCGGCGTCTTCACCGGTGCCTACGCCACAAACCCGGTCAACGGCGCGCAGGTACCCGTGTTCATCGCCGACTACGTGCTCACCGGCTACGGTACCGGCGCGATCATGGCCGTGCCCGGTCACGATGAGCGCGACCACGAGTTCGCCACCGTCTTCGGCCTGCCCATCACCGAGGTCGTCTCCGGCGGGGAGGTCCCCGTCACCGAGGCCGCCTACACCGGCGACGGCACGCTGGTGAACTCCGCCAACGACGACGGCCTCGACCTCAACGGCCAGGACAAGGCCGCCGCCATCGAGACCACCATCGAGTGGCTCGCCGGCCGGGGCCTCGGCGAAGAGAAGATCCAGTACAAACTGCGCGACTGGCTCTTCGCCCGCCAGCGCTACTGGGGCGAGCCCTTCCCCGTCGTCTACGACGCCGACGGAGTCGCCCACGCGCTGCCCGAGTCCATGCTGCCCGTCGAGCTGCCCGAGGTCGAGGACTACAAGCCCGTCAGCTTCGACCCCGACGACGCCTCCTCCGAGCCGCAGCCGCCGCTGG
The DNA here is from genome assembly GCF_052377405.1 of Corynebacterium sp. AOP40-9SA-29. Classification (NCBI taxonomy): domain Bacteria; kingdom Bacillati; phylum Actinomycetota; class Actinomycetes; order Mycobacteriales; family Corynebacteriaceae; genus Corynebacterium; species Corynebacterium sp. AOP40-9SA-29. The sequence continues at coordinate 849,764 of NZ_JBQSWR010000001.1, forward strand.
CCAAGGCCAAGGAATGGGTCGAGGTCACCCTGGACCTCGGCGACGGCGAGCAGACCTACTGGCGCGACACCAACGTGATGCCCCAGTGGGCCGGATCCTCCTGGTACCAGCTGCGCTACATCGACCCGACGAACTCCGAGGCGCTCGTCGACATCGACAACGAGCGCTATTGGACGGGCCCGCGCGAGGGCGCGCCGTCCGGCGGCGTGGACCTCTACGTCGGCGGTGTCGAGCACGCCGTGCTGCACCTGCTCTACAGCCGCTTCTGGCACAAGGTGCTCTTCGACCTGGGTCATGTCTCGTCCTACGAGCCCTACCACCGCCTCTACAACCAGGGCTACATCCAGGCCTACGCCTACACCGACGCCCGCGGCGTGTACGTGCCCGCCGACGAGGTCGAGGAGAAGGACGGCACGTTCTACTTCAACGGCGAGGAGGTCACCCAGGAGTACGGCAAGATGGGCAAGTCCCTGAAGAACGCCGTCTCCCCCGACGAGATCTGCGACAACTACGGCGCCGACACCCTGCGCGTCTACGAGATGTCGATGGGGCCCCTGGACACTTCCCGCCCCTGGGCGACGAAGGACGTCGTCGGTGCGCAGCGCTTCCTGCAGCGCGCCTGGCGACTCGTGGTCGACGAGGCTACCGGCGAGCCTGCGGTGGCCGGGGTGGCCGGTGATTCCGCCGCCCTGACCGACGACGATCAGCGTGCCCTGCACCGCACCGTCGCCGGTGTGCACGACGACTACGCCAACCTGCGCGACAACACCGCCGTCGCCAAACTCATCGAGTACGTCAACCACCTGACCAAGGCCTACACCGGGGCATCCGTCCCGCGGGCCGCCGTGGAACCGCTGGTGCTGATGATGGCGCCGGTGGCCCCGCACATCGCCGAGGAGATGTGGTCCCGGCTGGGCCACTCCACCTCCCTGTCGCACGCGGACTTCCCGTCCTGGGACGAGGCGTGGCTCGTGGACGACACCGTGGAGCTGCCCGTGCAGGTCATGGGCAAGGTCCGCGGCCGGGTGACCGTGGCCGCCGACGCCTCCCGCGAGGACGTGGAGGCCGCCGCGCTGGCGGAACCCAACGTCGCCTCCCACGTGGAGGGCAAGACCGTGGCGAAGATCATCGTGGTGCCGGGCAAGATGGTGAACATCGTGGCGAAGTAGGGCTGCTGCCCCGGGGGTTGGGGGGCTCGGGGCGGGGTTTCCCGGGGGCGATGCAGGTGAGGATGCAGAATAGTCGCCCTCCCTGCTTGGGTTCCAGTGGTCGTTGCAACACCCCTGACCTGTTCAGGAGTGAGCAGTGCCCGCACCGACCCCACCTCCAACCGCCCCGCCGACCCGGCGAGCCAGCCCCGCCGAGAGTGCCCGGGACTTCATCGCCTTCATCCCCGCCCAGTGTCGACGGTCAACCTGTGGCTGACCCGACATGGCCTGCACGTCCACCGGCGTCACTCCAACCACCTGGTCCGCAGGCTGGCACTGACCCTGGTCGCAGCCGGGATGACCCAAATCGAAGTGGCGAAGCTGGCGGACGTAACCCGACACTCGATACACAACTGGTCGCGTCGTTATCCGCTACCGGCTCTAGCACCTGGTGAGAGCTATGACGCGCCGACAATCAGCTTCTACCGAGCCCTGCTATCTGGGGCGACCCCCCCTTGCAGGCGCAGGCGGTGGCGCACTTGCCGGCATGGGAACATACGCGTTGATTGGCGCAGGTACTGCAGTTGCCGGCCTTACCGCCCCAGCATGGGGCACCGCCGCTGCAGTTGCAGTAGTCTCCACCGGAGCGAGCTGGGCTGTCACAGAAGGAGCTAAAAATATATGGGATTGGTTCGCTGACTAATCATGACTACACTACAAGACGTTATAAACACCAACAATGGTGCCATTCAACAATGGGACGGATATTCACCTACAGTCTTTCCTATAGCGTCCGCGCCTCCAGCGAACTGGACGAAGGTAGAATCATCCAGTTTGCCGCAAGAGGATTGCTATATACATAAGGAAGGGGGAAAGATTGATGGAATTAATACGATGACAAGCGGGTCGATATTCGGAATCATTCCACTGTCTCGGTACCTCAAAGAGGTAACAACCTTTGACGACAACAGACTGCAGCAAGGTGCGCCACGTTGGACCCAGTGGTCGACAGTTAGCCACTCGAAGTACGCTATTGTCGAGTTTGAACTAGGCCCAGAAGAGTACGACTATATGGGAAGGGTGGAGTACTCTTGGGGTCGAGACGAAGAATTACACACGGACTATGTGCTTTTAAATTCTTATGTCTTCCATAGGCGGTTGGCCGGGGATGGGGTGCGATGATGGGCCCCATATCGAGTCGAGTTAAGCCAATGCGCAACATGGTATTCAAATTGCCAATGAGGGCTGTGGGCATTTCTGGCGTAATATTATTTGCAGCATATATATTCAACTCTGGGACAAATCAAGATGGCCGTGTATTGGCAATAGTCTGCCTGTACTTTTTTATCTTTGGCGTTGTGCTTTGTCCGGCGGTACTCATTCCGGACCTGTGCCCATTCTCTTTGGTCACCGAAAAACGAACCGATTCTGGGTCGTTAATATTAAAAGGATACTTGTTCTACGCGTTTTCACTTTGGATGGTTATTCTAGAGGCGGTCATTTTACTGCCGATTGTTGCATATGACACACTCGCCGATCACTGGAGATATCGACTGATAGTATGCTCTATAGTGTATATCCCGGTAGCGGGATACGTATCACTTCTTCTCATTAAGGGGCGATTGATTCCCGCAAAACTTACTATAGAAAACGGCGAGATTTCTATAGAATCTGGAATTACTCGCAGAATCTCAATAGATGATATTTCAATGATCGGCGTACGCGACACATTAACAAAGCCGGAGATATGTATCGAGTCCTCTAGGGAGTCGAAGCAAGGATTATCCGCCGCCGGGTTTTCCCCATTTCTTCCCATGGGGACGACAAAGATGGCGAATCTACTATCAAGCGAACTAGACTCGCCAATACACCGTTTAAATAAAGGTATTTAATTCAGGGCGCGGTGCTTAATCCGAAGAGCCTCGCCTATCAATTTCTCGGTAAGGCGCCGGTGGAGGGCCCTAAACTCGAGGAGAACACCGCGGGTCGTGGTGGCCCCGGTAAGCACACCGGTGTCGGGGCAACCGGGGGTCGGCCCCATCAGGTTGGCTTGTCGGTGACGTGGGATCAAGGCACGGAGATGTCATTGCATAAGGAGATCAGCATCGCGGCGGATCTGGATGTGTACTTCTGTGATCCGCATTCGCCGTGGCAGCGCGGGCCTAATGAGAACACCAACGGCTTGTTGCGCCAGTACTTCCCGAAATCGACGGATCTGTCGGTTCACGGACTCGATCGGTTGAGGGACGTGGAGAGGATGATGAACAACCGGCCGTGCAAAGCGCTTGGGTGGGCTAGCCCCGCCGAGGCGATGTGGGCCGAGCTCGACGATATACTTGGTGATGCTTAAGGAGATCCGCTACCCGTGAGGGTGGTGCGCCGATCGCTAGAATCCGCCCAGGTAGGGAATCGGGTCGATTCGCTACCTGGGAGGGCGACTATTTTGATTCCGGGGCGGCGGCTCAGTGGTTGGTGATGAGGGGAACCGGGAGCGTGGTGAAGATGATGAGGAAGAACGGGATCAACCACCACAAGGTGCCCATGAACGGCTGCCACCACTGGTAGCGGCGCCACTTGCGCAGCACCACCAGCCCGGCGACGACGGGGCCGAAGAGGGCGATGATGGTGGGGATGATCCGGGCGGCGGTGTCCCCCACTGTCTGGTCGAGGATGATCCAGGCGAGGATGGTGACCACCGGGAAAGCGATCGCCAGCTGCCAGGCCTGCTTGACCGACGTGCGCCGGTCCAGGTCCTCGAGGTGGTCGAGGGGATCCTGCGGTGCGGGGTTGCCGGGGCGTTCGGGGTTACTGTGCTCAGCGGACATGATGCCCCCAAGTCTAGTACCCACGGCCCCGGATTCTGTCAGACGGGACTGACCAGCACCGGAGCGGGCGAGTTCGCCAGCAACTGGTTGGTCGACGGCCCGATGAAGACTCGGTTGAAGGCACCGAGCACGGAGGAACCGACCGCCAGGATCTCGCCCTTCTTCCAGTGGACGTCGTCCATCGCGCCGCTCCAGCCGGTCCCGGAGCCGACCTCCACCGAGACCCGCAGGTCGGGGTGGCGCTCCTCGGCACGTTCGCGGCCGCGCTCCAGGATGTCGAGCGCCTGGTTGCGCCATCGTTCATCCGCTTCGGCGGCGTCCGGGAACGGGGTGAGCGTGGGGTACATCGATGCGCCGGTAGGACTGAAGGCAACCAGACGCAGCGGCACGCCCCACCGGGAAGCGAGGTCGGCGGCCTTGCGCAGTGCCTGGTGGGATTGCTCGTTGTCCACGTAGGCACAGCTGACACGGGTGACACCGTGCTTCGACAGGGTCGGGGTGCGCGGCACGGTAACCACCGGCAACGGGGCGCAGTGCAGCAGCGCGTCCGTCGTGGAACCGGCGCGGAACCGTCCGACGGGGCCGCCGGAGGTGCCGTAGCGTGATCCGACGACGATGAGGTCGGCGCTGAACTCCTCCGCGGAACGGATCAGCGCGGTGGTCTCGGAGTGGCTGTGAAGCAGCTCATCACTGTCGTCGATCATCGACTCCGGGACACCGGCCTCGGTGAGGGCGGTGCGGGCTGCCGCATGGCAGGCGGTGGACTCCGCCGCCGCCCATTCCTCGAACCGGCGAACGGCGTCGGCGTCCGCAGCGTCCACCCGGTCGACCCCTTCGGGCCAGATCCGGGGGATCACCGTCACCGGCTTTACGCTGATCTCGGCGGTGCGGGACAGCCAGGAGACGAAAGAGGCGGTGTCGGTACCGGTACTGGTGGAGTCACCGACGGGGTCGCCGTCCGGCCGCCAGGCCAGCAGCACGCGCAGCGGATCCACCGACTACTTCTCCCCCATGCGACGGGAGTCGAAGACCTCCATGCCAGCCTCCAGCGTGGGGATGAAGTCCTCCACACGCTCCAGCTGGTCGGGCTCGAGGACCGAGAGGATGTTCGCCATCTGCTTGTCCCGCTCGTCGCCGATGCGGGTCAACTCGGTGCGGCCGAGGTCCGTGAGCTTCACGCGCACGCCGCGGCGGTCGCTCACGTCGCGGACGCGGGACACCAGGCCCAGCGATTCGAGATGATTGATCGCGTTGGATGCGGTGGGCATGCGGATCGACTCCAGGTCGGCGATCTGACTGATGCGCAGGGCGCCGTGAGTCTGGAGGTTCATCATGATGGAGAGCTGCGCGGTGCTGATGCTGGACTGCGTCGTCTGGCGGAAGTACAGGAGGTACATTCGGGTGACGACGGGCCGCAGGCGCTTCGCGACTTCAGACGGGGTAGCGGTCATGACACCAACCTACCGTGCTTTGCCACCGAAAGGTATACTGCTACCACCTTTAGGTTTGTGAACTTCCTTGACATGATCGCCTCCGGGCAGGTCAGGTGGGGTGTCGGGGCCCCCTAAAATGGTGTGGTCACCCCTGCGAGATGAAGGTCTCGAGGTCCGCACGGCCCCGGTCGTCGGGTTGCTGGATGCGCGGGGACTTCATCAGGTAGGTCGATGCGGGGTCGACCGGCCCGCCCAGCCCGCGGTCCTTGGCGATCTTGGCGGCGCGCACGGCATCGATGATGATGCCGGCAGAGTTCGGGGAGTCCCAGACCTCCAGCTTGTACTCCAGGCTGATCGGCGCATTGCCGAAGGCGCGGCCCTCCAGGCGGATGAATGCCCACTTGCGGTCGTCGAGCCACTGGACGTAGTCGGACGGGCCGATGTGCACATTGCGGTCGTCGGTCTTGCCGGCGAGGGCGCCGGTGAGGTTCGAGGTCACCGCCTGGGTCTTGGACACCTTCTTGGACTCGAGCCGGTCGCGTTCGAGCATGTTCTTGAAGTCCATGTTGCCGCCGACGTTGAGTTGGTAGGTGCGGTCGACGGTCACGCCGCGCTCCTCGAAGAGGCGGGCCAGGACACGGTGGGTGATCGTCGCGCCGACCTGGCTCTTGATGTCGTCGCCGACGATCGGGACGCCGGCGTCCTCGAACTTCTTCGCCCACTCCGGGTCGCTGGCGATGAAGACCGGCAGGGCGTTGACGAAGGCGACGCCGGCGTCGATGGCGCACTGGGCGTAGAACTTGTCGGCCTCGTCGGAGCCGACGGGCAGGTAGGACACGAGGACGTCCGCGCCGGTCTCGCGCAGGTGGGCGACGACCTCGTCGTGGGTGGCGTCCGGCTCGGTGGATTCCTCGATGGTCTCGCGGTAGTACTTGCCGAGGCCGTCGGCGGTGTGGCCGCGGCTTACGGTGATGCCCAGGTCCGGCAGGTCGCAGATCTTGATGGTGCAGTTCTGGCCGGACTCGGTGGCCGCGGCGACGTCCTTGCCGACCTTGTCGGCGTCCACGTCGTAGGCGGCGACGAGTTCGATGTCGCGCACGTGGTAGTCGCCGAAGCGGACGTGCATGAGGCCGGGGACGGTGTCGTCGTCGGGAGTGTCCTTGTAGAACTCCAGGCCCTGGAGCAGGGATGTTGCGCAGTTGCCGATGCCGGCGATGGCCAGCTTGATGGTGTTGGTGTCCTGAGAACTCATGGGTCCGGACGTTAGCCCTGCCGCTCGGGAAAAACACTGCCTGACGTGGGGTGAAGTGGTACTTGACCGGTCAACACCGGGTCTTGACCGATTCACCGCTTCCGGTTCGCCATGTCCGGGGCGCGGGATAGGATGGCCGCATCATGTCGACCACCGTGCAACCCGTCCACACCGTCTCCCACGACCTCGACCGCCGTAGGACGCTCCGCTCCCTGCGTCGCGGCGAACGTCGCCGCGCGGACGTCTGCGACGCCGACCGCGGCCTGCGGTCGTCCGCCGAGGTCCTCGGCGTGCGCGCCGGCCGGCCCTGCCCGGTCTGCGGGGCGGAGGATCTGCGCGAGAGCATGTGGGTCCACGGTGCGGCAATGGGGGAAAAGTCCGGAACGGCGCGTAGTCTTTCGGAGATCAGCGCTATCCTCGCTACCCTGTTTCCTGACGGCGTCGCGCGGTCTGCTAAGGACCACGGCGACGCGGACCCTGCCGGAGGATCCGGGAGCGGGGTGGCTGTCCACACGGTGGAGGTCTGCCTGCGCTGCGGATGGAACCATCTGATCAGGGAAGACATGTACGGTGCCGGTAATTCCAGTACGGAGAGAACAGCCACGTGACTAACGACTCGACCAACTCCAACGACTCCACGAAGCGTCAGCGCACCCGCACGCGCAAGCCGGTGTGGGGCCGTCTTTTCGCTTCCGTGGCGGCAGTCCTGGCCGTGCTCATCGTGATACCGCTGGTGACGTTCTTCGCCGCCTACTCGGTGACGAAGGTGCCGCAGCCGGAAGAACTGGTGAACAACCAGATCTCCCAGATCTTCGCCAACGACGGGACCACCGAGCTCGCTCGTATCGTCCCGCCGGAGGGCAACCGCCAGAACGTGGACATCGAGGAGATCCCGGAGCACGTGCGGGACGCCGTCCTCGCCGCGGAGGACCGCGACTTCTACGACAACCCCGGGTTCTCCGTCACCGGTTTCGGACGCGCCGCGCTCGGCCAGCTCACCGGTGAGGACGCCGGCGGCGGTTCGACCATCACCCAGCAGTACGTGAAGAACGCCGTCGTCGGCGACGAGCGCAGCCTGGTCCGTAAGGGCAAGGAGCTGGTGATCTCGTCGAAGATGTCGCGGGAATGGTCGAAGGACGAGATCCTCGAGGCCTACCTCAACACCATCTACTTCGGACGTAACGCCTACGGCATTTCGGCGGCGTCGCGCGCCTACTTCAACAAGCCGATCCAGGAGCTCAGCCCCTCGGAGGGCGCGGTGCTCGCCGCGTCGATTCAGCGACCCAGCCAGCTCGACCCGTGGACGAACCGTCCCGAGGCCGAGGAGCGGTGGAACTACGTCGCCGATGGCCTGCTCAACATGAACACGATCTCCCAGCAAGAACGCGATGAGATGGTCTACCCCGAGGTCATCGACCCCGCCCAGGTGGATTCCGGATCCGTGGCGGAGGGTACCAACGGTCTGATCAAGAGCCAGGTGCTCGCCGAGCTCAACGCCAACGGCATCACCGAGGAGGCCGTGAACACCGGCGGCCTGAAGATCACCACCACCATCGACGCCGATCACCAGCGCGCCATGGTGGAGAACGTGCACTCCGTGATGGAGTCGCAGGCGGACACCGTGCGCTCGGCGGGTGTGTCGGTCGACCCCAACACCGGTGGGGTGCGCGCCTACTACGGCGGCGATGATCCCACGGGCCTCGACTGGGCGAACGCCGGGTTGCAGACCGGTTCGACCTTCAAGATCTTCACCATGGCCGCCGCGGTCGAGCAGGGCATTCCCACCTCGACGAACTACGACTCCTCCCCCGTCACCACCGGTGCGACCGAGGTGAACAACGTGGAGGGTGCGTCCTGCGGTAGCTGCTCGATGGCCGAGGCCCTCAAGCGCTCGCTGAATACGTCCTTCATCCGCGTGGCGCGCGACCTGAACAACGGCCCGCAGGACGTCGCCGACATGGCGCACCGCCTCGGCGTTGCCGAGGAACTGCCGGGTATCGGCGAGACCCTGCGCGAGGACGGCGGTACCCCCTACGAGGGCATCACCCTGGGCCAGTACCAGTCCCGCCCGATCGACATGGCGTCCGCGCTGGCGACCCTGACCAACCACGGTCAGTACATCCCGGCCCACTTCGTCTGGAAGGTCGAGACCTCCGAGGACGAGATGTTGCTGGACAACACCAACATGGAGTCCACGCAGGTCGTTCAGCCCGAGGTGGCTGACGAGGTGATCGCGGCCATGGGCCCGATCGCCGCCTACTCCAACAACCACTCGCTGGCGAGTGGACGCCCCAGCGCCGCGAAGACCGGTACCGCCCAGTTGGGTGACACCGGGCAGAACAAGGACGCCTGGATGATCGGCTCGACGCCGCAGCTGGCGACGGCCGTGTGGATCGGCGACACCGACGGCCAGCCGCTGGTCGATGCGCGCTATGGCGGCTCGATGTACGGCTCACAGTCGCCGTCGGACATCTGGCAGGGCTACATGGACGAGGCGCTCGTCAATGACCCGATCGAGCAGTTCAGCGGCTCTGTCCCGGTGGTCCAGGATCCGCAGGCCGGTTCCTCGGGAACGGGTGGAGGCGAGTCGTCCGCCGGTGACGAGGCCTCCGCCGGCACCGGTGGCGACGACGATGACTCCGACGCTGATTCGGCCGACACCGCACCGGACACCGGCGACGACACAGGCAATGGCGGCGGTCAGGACACCGACATCGGCCGGATGATCGACGACTTCCTCAATAACCTCTGATGTCCAGTACAGAGCTGCTGGTCACGATGGGCAGCGTCTTCATCGGATTCCTCCTGTTCGGCGGTTCCTTCGCCAGCTTCATGGCGAAACGCCGTCCGGCGGTGGTGTGGGGGTTGTTCGGTGCCGCGATCGTGTTCATCACCCTGATTCCCGTGTTGATCGCCGTGTTCTGGGCTACCGCGGGCCCCGCCTGACTTGGGTGAATGGGGTGTGGCGTGTATCCTGATCAGGTTGCTGACGCAACGAACCCTCCTGCCGCATCCATTCCCGGATACGGCCGAAAAAACACTAGACCACAGGAGGTGATGAGGTCCGTGCGTCAATACGAGATGATGATTATCATCGACCCGTCACAGGATGAGCGCACCGTTTCCCCGTCCCTGGACAAGTTCCTCGAGACGGTCCGCAAGGAAAACGGTACGGTCGACAAGGTTGATATCTGGGGCAAGCGTCGCCTGGAGTACCCGATCAACAAGCAGGAAGAGGGCATCTACGCTGTCGTCGACCTGAACTGTGAGTCGGCCACCGTCCAGGAGCTCGACCGCGTTCTGAACCTGAACGAGATCATCATGCGCACGAAGGTGCTGCGCAAGGACGCCAAGTAGGCGTCTTCACGACATCTGCATCAACGTCGAACCGACACCGACTGATACTGACTGACAGGAGAAACTGACATGGCACAGGGAGACACCCCGATCACCGTCGTCGGAAATCTCGTCGCGGATCCCGAGCTGAGGTACACCCCCAGCGGTTCCGCCGTCGCGAACTTCCGAGTGGCCTCCACGCCGCGCCGGTATGATTCCCAGTCGAACCAGTGGGTGGACGGCGAAGCGCTGTTCCTCCAATGCAACGTGTGGCGCCAGGCGGCCGAGAACGTGGCGAACTCGCTCACCAAGGGTGACCGGGTTATCGTCAATGGCCGTCTGCGGCAGCGCTCCTATGAAACCCGCGAGGGCGAGAAGCGCACCGTGTTCGAGGTCGAGGCCGACGAGGTCGGTCCGTCCTTGAAGTACGCCACGACCCAGGTCACCAAGACCCCCCGTCAGGGTGGGAACTTCGGTGGCCAGCAGGCCCCGCAGGGCGGCGGCCAGGCCGGTAACCAGGGTGGCTTCGGTGGTAACCGTGGCCAGGGTGGTTTCGGTGGTCAGCAGGGAAATCAGGGTGGTCAATCCAACCAGGGCTTCAACGGTGGTAACACCGGTGGTCAGGGTGGGTTCGGCGGGCGTAACGCCGCGTCGGACGATGACCCGTGGAACTCCGCTCCGCAGTCCGGTTTCGATGGCGGCGACGAACCGCCGTTCTGATCTGTCGTGTGAGTCAACCCCAGATCCTCCGGGATCTACCGAAACCATGAAAGGCTACGGATCATGAAGCTGATCCTCACTGCCGCCGTCGACAACCTCGGTGTCCCTGGTGACATCGTCGAGGTCAAGGCCGGCTACGGACGCAACTTCCTGCTGCCGCGCGGCTACGCCATCACCGCCACCCGTGGCGCTGAGCGTCAGGTGGAGAACATCCGCCGTGCACAGCAGGACAAGGTCATCCGCGACTTCGACCACGCTCGCGAGGTCAAGGACGAGATCGATCGCCTGAACAACGTCACGGTCACCGTGCGCACCTCGGACAAGGGCAAGCTGTTCGGCTCTGTCACTGCCGAGGACGTCGCCGCCGCCGTGAAGGCTGCTGGCGGACGCGATCTGGACAAGCGCTCCATCGTCCTCGATCAGGGTGACGTCAAGGCGACCGGTTCCTACAACGTCGACGTGAAGCTGCACTCGCAGGTTGTCGCGTCACTGAACTTCAAGGTCGTCGCAGAGAAGTAGTTCTCCGCTCGCCATAGCGCTGCAGGAGCCCCGAGTGGACCTGTGGACACCCCCGGCCTAGACACCCGGGGCGTGCCGGCCTAGACAACCGGTTCGTGTCCACGATGTCCGTGATGCCCGGGCCTCCCCGCGACGTTGGCGACGAACGCCACCATCTGTAAGACAACAGCACAGCTCGACGGGCCCGCGCCCGGTCATGACGACCGGTCGACGGGCCCTTCGGCATGTCCGGGGGCGGTCAGTGGGCTGGGGTGTGCTGGGGCGTGTGCGCGTTGTGCACAGTGTTCCGCAGGCCTGTGGACAACTGTGGATAACTCCCCCGAAAAATCCGCTAAATATGTCTCTATCGACCCTCCCTCTGACCTCGTCTTTTGCTCAGGGGCGTGGTTCTGGCCTGCAACAACCGGAGTTGTCCACTGGACGTCGATGCCCATAATTCGGTCTAACACCTCTGTGACCAGCAAGGACGCAGATAATCCCAGGTCAGGGCGATCTTTGTCCACAAGTTGTCCACAGGCCGAACAGGCAGTTCGTCTCCAGCCACACATTCAGTGCACAAGTCATGCACACGTCCTGTGGATAACTCCCGCGCCAAGGGCTCTGTCGGCGTTGTGCACAGGCTGGAGAACGCCCTCGGGGAATACCGCCCCCAGGGGCTAGACTCTTGGGCATGAGTACACCGGAACGGGCACGGGACAGTTTCGCCGACGATGCAGGGGCCGTGCCGCTGCCGCCGGAGCCCGACCAGTGGGACGGGCCTCCGCCGCAGGACGCCCCAGGCGCAGCGCGCGGCGGAGCCTCGGGTGGCAGCCAGGGCGGGGGACAGGGCGGCTACCGCCGACGCGGCGGAGCGTCCAACGACGGAGGTGCCTTCGCAGAGCCGCGGCAGATGCCGCAGAACACTGAGGCGGAGATGGGCGTCCTCGGCGGCATGATGCTGAGCAAGGACGCCATCGCCGACGTCGTGGAGCGGCTGCGTCCGGACGACTTCTACCGGCCGGCCCACCGCACGATCTACGAGACGATGCTCGAGCTCTACGGAGAGGGCATGGAGGTCGACCCGGTGATCCTCGCCGGGCGTCTGGACAACAACGCCCTCCTGGACAGCGTGGGTGGGGCACCGTATCTCCACGAGTTGTCGTCGAAGGTGCCCACGGCGGCGAATGCGGGCTACTACGCCGACCTGGTCTCCGAGAAGGCCGTCCTGCGCCGTCTGGTGTCCGCCGGCACGCGGATCGTGCAGTTCGGCTACTCCGGCCTGGAGGGCAATGAGCTGGAGAGCGTGGTGGATCGCGCGCAGCAGGAGATGTTCAACATCACCAATGAGTCCGCTTCGGAGGACTACATGGTGCTCCAGGACCTGCTGGAGTCCACGATGGACGAGCTGGACGCCCTGGAGAGCGGGGACGGTCAGGGCGAAGGCGTGATGACCGGGTTCAGCGAGCTCGACGAGATGACCAATGGTCTGCGCGGCGGGCAGATGATCATCGTCGCGGCCCGTCCCGGTGTGGGCAAGTCCACCCTGGCCATGGACTTCATGCGCTCGGTGTCGGTCCAGCAGAACCGTGCCTCCGTGCTGTTCTCGCTGGAGATGAGCAAGTCCGAGGTGATGATGCGCGTATTCTCCGCGGAGGCCGAGGTGCCGTTGTCCGTGATGCGTGGCGGCAAGATGGTCGACTCGCAGTGGGACAAGCTGACCCAGCGGGTCACGGCGATCGAGAATGCCCCGATCTACATCGACGACTCGCCGAACCTCACGATGACGGAGATCCGGGCGAAGGCCCGCCGGCTCAAGCAGAAGCATGACCTGGGTCTTATCGTGGTCGACTACCTGCAGCTGATGAGTTCGGGCAAGAAGGTCGAGTCACGTCAGCAGGAGGTGTCAGAGTTCTCCCGTCAGCTCAAGCTGCTGGCCAAGGAGGTCGACGTCCCCCTGGTCGCGATCTCGCAGCTCAACCGTGGTGTTGAGTCCCGTGGCGACGACGCGCTACCGCGCGTGTCCGACCTGCGTGAGTCCGGTTCGCTGGAGCAGGACGCCGATATCGTCCTGCTGATCAACCGTCCGGACGCGCAGAACCGTGATCACGAGCGGGCCGGCGAGGCCGACCTGATCCTGGCGAAGCACCGCGGTGGCCCCATCGGCACCGTGCAGGTCGCCCACCAGCTGCACTACTCGAAGTTCTCGGACCTGAGCAGGGGAGTCTAGTAGGGGAGTCTAGGAGGGATTACTCCTCGAACTGCCTGGAGAGGGTGGTGAGGATGGCGTCCAGGTCAGCGGCCTGGCCGTCCTCGAGCACGTCGAACATGAGTCGGCGCACGGACGCCACATGGGAGGGGGCGGCGTCGCGGATCGTGGACAAGCCCTGGTCGGTGAGGACGACGAAGGCCCCGCGTCCGTCGGAGTTGCAGGTTTCTTTCGCCAGCAGGCTGCGTTTCATCATGCGGGTGATCTGATGGGACAGTCGCGAACGGTCCCAGGTCAGCCGGTCGGCGAGCACCGCCATACGCATCTTGTACTCGGGGGCCTCGGACAGGTTCACCAGAACCTCGTAGTCGGCCATGGACAGTCCGGTGTCGCGTTGCAGGTCGCGCGCCAGTGCGGAGTCCATGCGCCGTGCCACGGACAGCCACGAGCGCCACAGGTGCTGTTCGGACTCGGAGAGCCAGGGTGCTGTCGGTGCAGTCTTGCCGTTCGTCATGAGATCCATTGAACCACAACGCCTGGGTAGTTGACACATCAACTACATCGGCCTACGCTGGCGTTCGTAACGCACCCCACCAAGGAGAAAATCATCATGAGCAGCATCAACGACTTCGCCGGCAGCTACACCATCGACCCCGCACACTCCGAGATCGGCTTCATCGCCCGTCACGCAATGGTCACCAAGGTCCGCGGTTCCTTCACCGACTTCACCGGTACAGCCACCACGGACGAGGGTCTGGGCAACGCCTCGATCTCCGTGGAGATCCAGGCGGCTTCGCTGGACACCCGCAACGCCGACCGCGACGGCCACGTGAAGTCCGCCGACTTCTTCGACGTCGAGACCTACCCCACGATCACCTTCACCTCGACCGGGGTCGAGGCCAAGGGCGACGATCACCTCCTGGTCACCGGCGACCTCACCATCAAGGACGTCACCAAGTCGGTGACCGTGGACTTCGAGTTCGACGGCGAGGTCACCGATCCCTGGGGCAACAGCCGCGTGGGATTCGAGGGCTCCACCGAGATCAACCGCACCGACTTCGGCCTGACCTGGAACGCCCCGCTGAAGAGCGACGGCGTGCTGGTGTCCGAGAAGATCAAGCTGAACTTCGACATCTCGGCCACGAAGAACTCCTGACCGCCTGACGAATCGTCCGCGGTGGCCTAGCATCGCGGACATGACTTCTGTGACGTCTGGTCCTAGTACGGAGCACGGCGCGCGCGCCGCCGGTCTCCTCGTGTTCGCCGGGGGAGCGGCGGGCGCGTTCCTGCGCTGGACGTTCACCGTGGATACCGGCGTGGCCGGTTCCCTGTGGCCCCTCCTGGTCGTGAACCAGGTAGGGGCCTTCGCCATGGGCATGCTCGTCGGGGTGCTGCCGTTCGTCCGGGACGTCGGACGCAACGGTTCCCCGGGACGCCGCGCGCGCGTCCGACTCACCCTCGGCACGGGCCTGCTGGGCGGGTTCACGTCCTACTCGGCGATCGCCGCGGCGACCGTACAGGACGCCGGGGGCATGCTCGGGCCCGTCGTCTACCTTGTTGGCACGGTCGTTCTGGGGCTGCTGCTTGCACGCGCGGGGTTGTGGTGCGGCGAACGCCTGGTGCCCGGTGACGGGAGGGCGGCCGCATGACCGGCGAAGTGTCCCTCGTCGCGGCGCTGCTCGTCGCTCTCGGCGGCGGCTCCGGTGCGTGGCTGCGGTGGCGGTTGGACGCGGCAATCTCGCGTCGCTCCCGCAGCGACCTGCTTCTCGGGCTGTTGGTGATCAACACCGTGGGCTCGTTGGTGCTGGGCGCGCTCTACGGGCTCACGGACAGCTGGTGGCTGATCGCCCTGGTCGGGACGGGCCTGTGCGGTGGCTTCACCACCTTCTCCAGCGCCTCGGTGGACGCAGTGGGGTTGCTGCGTGGGGGCCGCGTGCTGCCGGGCGTCATCTCAGTGGTGGCCATGGCCGTGCTGGCCGTGGTGGCCTTCCTGCTCGGACACTGGCTTACGGACTGGTGATCAGCTCTTTTTCGCCGACAGCCACACGTCGATCTCGGCGTGCACGGGTTCATTGCCGGCATCGTCAATCAGGGCGATGTCCACGGTGACGAGCTGGCCGCCGGTCTCACGGGTGATCGTGGAGAAGTCCGGGAAGTCCGCGGTGGCGGTCACGGTGAGTCCGCCGGAGGACTTGGTGGGGTAGTCGGCGCGCATGCCGCGCGGCAGCCAGCGGTGCGTGGTGGGCACGCTGGACTCGCAGAGCATGCCCATCGCGGCCTCCGCCCCGTTGAGCGCGGCGATGACGTGGAAGGTGCCGATGTGGTTGCGCACGCCCCACCAGTCGCCGATGCGGACGACGGCACGCCCGGGCTCGGACACGCGGATGCGGGGGAAGACGGTCCGGAAGTACGGTGCCTTCAGGCTGAAGCCGAGGGAGAACAGGCCACGGGCCGGTGCGGTGCCGTTGAGCTTCTTCCACAGCTTGTAGGTGCCGGTGGGGTGAGTAGTCATGTTCCCAGACATTATCGGAACGCCTGGGCCGCCGCAGGCGGTTCAGCGGAGCCGTGACGTTGCGCCCCGGTCCCCGGTACCGTGGGGCGAGGAACCCCGCGGGGAATACGTCCGGCCGGACGTGACGTTGAACCCGGGGAGACAGACTCGACAACTGATCTAGAACAGATCCAGAACAGTGAGGAAGGTACGGCAATGGCCACCACCACGATCACCAGCGAGAACTTCCAGGACACCATCCAGGGCGACGGCATTGTGCTGCTCGATTTCTGGGCCGAATGGTGCGGTCCCTGCAAGCGTTTCGGGCCCGTCTACGAGAAGGTGTCCGAGGACTACCCGGACTACACCTTCGGAAAGATCGACACCGAGGCGAACCAGGACATCGCCGCCGCCCTGCAGATCCAGTCGATCCCCACGCTGATGGCGTTCCGCGACGGCATCCTGGTCTACCGCGAGGCCGGCGCGCTGCCGCCCAAGGCCCTCACCGACCTCATCGGCGAGGTCGAGGGCCTGGACATGGACGACGTGCGCAAGAAGGTCGCCGAGCAGCAGCAGAACGGCTAGCTAGATGGTGCGGGCGTCGATGACGGCGCGGTAGCGCACCTGTGACCCCAGGACGCGCCGGTAGGCTTCGTTGACGTTGTCGGCGGAGACCAGCTCGATGTCGGCGGTGATGCCGTGTTCGGCGCAGAAGTCGATCATCTCCTGGGTCTCGGAAATGCCGCCGATGTTCGAGCCGGCGACGCTGCGCCGCCGGCGAGCGAGCTGTCCGGTGCGAATGTTCATGCCCTCCGGGGGGAGACCGAGCATGACCAGAGTGCCGTCCACGGCGAGCATGCTGATGTAGCGGTGGATCGGCAGGACGGCGGAGACGGTGTTGAGGATCAGGTCGAACTCGTCGGCGTGGTCCTTGTGGAAGGTGTCGGCGGCATCGCCGCCGGTCGCAACGTAGGAGGACGCGCCGAACTTCAGGCCGTCCTCCTTCTTTGATAGGCCGTGGGAAAAGACGGTGACCTCGGCGCCGAGGGCGACGGCGATCTTCACGGCCACGTGGCCGAGTCCGCCCATGCCGACTACCGCAACGCGGGAGCCGGGGCCCACACCCCAGTGCTTCAGGGGGGAGTAGGTGGTGATTCCGGCGCAGAGCAGGGGAGTCATCGCGGCCATGGTGTCGCCGTCGATGCCGCCGGGGAGCTCGGGGATACGGATGAGGAAGTCCTCGCGGCACACGATGTGGGTGGAGTAGCCGCCCTGGGTGATGCTGCCGTCGTGCCGGTCGACACCGTTGTAGGTGCCGATCAGCCCCTCGAGGCAGTAGTTTTCCTCGCCGTCGGCGCAGGACGTGCACTCGCCGCAGGAGTCGACCATGCAGCCGATGCCGACGGTGTCGCCGACGGAGTACTTCGTGACGTCGGCACCGGTCTCCAGGACGGTGCCGATGATCTCGTGTCCCGGGGACAGGGGGAAGTTCTCGTGGGGCCAGTCGCCGTTGACGGTGTGGATGTCGGAGTGGCAGATGCCGGACCAGCGGATCTCGAGCAGGCAGTCGTCCGCGCGCAGGTCGCGGCGGGTGATGGTGCCCTTTGTGAGGTCGGCCCCGGCGGAGGTGGCTTCGATGCAGGCGGCGGTTGTAGTCATGTTCACCGATGGTAACCGTCCTACGGGACGGGCAGACGGAAAACCCTTTATGCTGGGGATGGACCGGACACGCGCCGTGCGAAGACAGTTTTAGACCGCGGAAGACAACGTTAGGAGTGCCGCCATGGCGAATCCCTTCTCGAAGGGTTGGAAGTACCTGATGCAGTCCCTCGACACCACTATCGAGGAGAACGCCGACCCGAAGGTTCAGATCCAGCAGGCTACCGAGGCGGCGAAGAAGCAGCACCGTGAGGTCACCGAGTCCGCCGCCCGGATCATCGGCAACCGCAACCAGTTGGAGATGACCCTGAATCGGCTGGTCAAGGACCAGGAGAAGCTGCAGAACAACGCGCGCACCGCCCTCCAGCAGGCTGATAAGGCCGCGTCGGAGGGGGACTCCGCCGCCGCCGGCGAGTACACCAATACCGCGGAGATCTTCGCTACCCAGCTCGTCACCGTGGAGCAGGAGATCGAGGACACCAAGACGATGCACGCCCAGGCCACCCAGGCCGCGGAGCAGGCACAGCAGCAGCAGAAGCAGTCCGAGGTCCGGCTCAAGGAGCAGATGGGCCAGATCGACCAGCTGCGCGCCCAGGTCGATCAGGCCAAGATGCAGGAGAGCTCCAACCAGGCGCTGGAGTCCATGCAGGGGATCCAGGCGGACGACAGTGTGCCTACCCTCGATAGCGTCCGCGACAAGATCGAGTCGCGCTACGCCAATGCGCTCGGTGCCCAGGAGCTCACCGAGAACAGTGTGCGCGGGCGCATGGCCGAGATCGAGACCAGCGGGCGTGACATGGCAGCGGCCTCGCGTCTGGAGCAGATCCGTGCGGAACTCGGCGGCGGGTCCGCCGGCGAGATCACCCCCGGTGAGGGGTCCGGCGCCGGGGACGCGAAGAGCATCGAGGACGCTGCGTCCGAGTCCTCCGACGAGCCTTCAGACGCGTCCGATGCCGAAGCTACGGACGGTTCTACGACCGACCGCTGACCGACCGCTGACCGACGTCATGTGTGGTCAGACCCAGGTTGCACGGGTCACCGACCCCCTCTAAGATGGCAGGGCTAGTGCACGGGCGCGGTGTATTTCGTTGCCATAGAGCCCGACATCCCGGATAACGCATACGAGACCTCCGATCGCAAGGGGGTCTTTTTGCTTGCCTTATGACCCGTGCAGAGTGCTGTGGCGTGTGATCTGCCGCCACAGCCCACCGACGACCGATCCCACACCACCCGTGTGTGGCCTCGTCGTGCAGTACCCCGGGAGGAACCCCATGGCACACACCGATCCACACCCAGGACGAGACTCAGGACCAGACTCAGGAGCGATGTCCGCAGCACAGAACACGGGCACCCGTCCCGCCAACCAGGGCGTGAACGTCGGGCTGCTCATCGGAATTCTCGTGGCGGCGGCTTTCGTCGCGATCCTCAACGAGACCGCGCTGTCGAACGCGCTGCCCACGCTGATGCGCGAGTTCGATATCACCGAGGACGTCGCCCAGTGGCTGACGACCGTGTTCATGCTGACCATGGCGGTGGTCATCCCCACCACCGGCTATCTGATGCAACGGTTGACCCTCCGGTCGATCTACATCATCGCCCTGTCGCTGTTCCTCGCCGGCACCATCCTCGCCGCCGTGGCCCCGGCGTTCGCCATCCTGCTGGTCGGCCGCGTCCTGCAGGCGGCTGGCACCGCCCTGATCATGCCGTTGCTGATGACGACCATCATGATCCTCATCCCGGTGGAGCGGCGCGGTTCGGTCTTTGGTCTGGTGACCATCGTCATCGCCGTGGGCCCGGCCCTCGGCCCCACGTTCGCCGGCCTCGTCCTGGAGCTGTTGAGCTGGCGCTGGATCTTCATCGTCATGATCCCGCTGGCCGTGCTCGCCCTGATCATGGGTATCTGGCAGATCCGTAACTTCCAGGAGCCCAGCCGCCCGCCGTTCGACCTGCTGTCCGTGGGTCTGTCCGCCGTCGGTTTCGCCGCCACGATCTACGGCCTGTCCGGCCTGTCCGCTGCGGCCGAAGGTTTCCCGACCGTCGCCGTGGTGTGCCTGGTCATTGGTGCGCTCGTGCTCGTTGTCTTCTTCCGGCGCCAGGGCATGTTGATGCGTGCCCAGGCCGCAGGGGAGCACCGAGCCCCGCTGATGAACACCGAGCCCCTGCGCATCCGCGAGTTCATCTTGTCGATGACGCTGATGCTGTTGTCCTTCGGCTCGCTGTTCGGCTTCATCATCATCATGCCGATCTTCGGGCAGACGGTGCTGGGTCTCTCCGAGCTGCAGACCGGCCTGGTCACGCTGCCGGGCGGCATCATCATGGGTGCGATGGGTCCGATCGTCGGCCGGCTCTACGACCGTGTGGGTACCCGCCCGCTGATCATCCCCGGTGGTGCACTGCTCGTCGCGGCAATGGTCATGCTGTTGATGCTCGACGAGAACAAGACCTTCTGGTACCTCGCCGCCGTCGCGGTGGTGCTGAACATCGGCCTGTCGCTGATGATGACCCCGCTGATGTCGAACGCGCTGGCCGCCGTGCCGGACAAGATCTCCTCCCACGGTTCGGCGATCCTGAACACTCTGCAGCAGCTCGCTGCGGCGGCGGGTACTGCACTGTTCATCGCCGTGATGGGCATCGGCTCCTCGCGCTCGTCCGCGGCTGAGCCGATAGGTGCCCTGGTGGACGGTGTCCACATCGCGTTCTACTTCGGTGCGGGCATCGCCGTGATCGTGTTCGTCCTGGCCCTGGTGCTGCGCATCGATGCGCGTGACATGAGCAAGGACGCGGCCGGTACTTCAGACGGTTCGTCGGCCGGGGTCAAGGATGAGCAGGACGCCTGACCGTAGAGTTCTCCTCACCGCCGTCACCGTGATCGTCCTGGTCGCGGTGGTCGGCGGTGTGGCCCTGTGGTGGTTCCTGCAGAGCTACCAGACGCGCGCCGGTGGGCTGGGGGAGTCCGGTGCGCGGGAACACTGCAGCGAGGAGGTCCGCTGGGAGACCGGCTACGGGCAGGACGCCGAGCTGGACCTGTGGGACGCCCGACCGGACACGGACGCCGACCGCTGGATCGTCGACGGGCAGGTGTTCAGCGAACACATCGAGGGCGTCGAGGTCACCCAGGGGGCCCGCGATGACGGGACGCAGTTCCGCTGCCTGGTGTCGGAGGACCGTGTCACCGTGGAGATGCTGGACTGACGGGGGTCGACGGTCAGCCGATGCCGCCGACGTAGCCGAAGGCGCGGAGGCCGGCGTCACGGTAGTTCTTCAGCGCCCGCAGGTAGTGGGGGTCCGAGGTCACCACGATCGCGGTCCCGCCGAGTTTCTTGATCGTCCCGGCGGTGTTCTCCACGTTCTGCAGGGTGTTCCACGAGTCCTCCTCGAGGATGATGTCGTTGTCGACACCGCGGTCCTTCAGACCGGCCTCCATGACCGCTGCCTCACTCTCGCAGTCCTCGACAGTGACTCCGCCGGTGAGGATCGCCGGATTCTCCGGGTGCTCCTTCAACAGACGTGCCGCGGCGTCCAACCGGTCCTCGAGCACCTGCGGTGCCGAGCAGTCGTCCTGCAGTTGCGCGCCCAGCACCACCACCGGTGAAGAAGTGCGCCCGAGAATCGCATTCGCCAGGGGAGTGCGCACGAATTCGGAATCGGTGATGTTGTAGACCTGCTGCTTGGCATCGGCAATAAGGTCATCGACCACCGAGACCGAGCCAGACACCGAGCCAGCCACCGAACCGAACATCGAGCTACCTGCTGATCCTGCGCCTGAACCGGGGAGGCTGGAATCGGCGAAAGCTGGTGCGGCCCCGACGGCCCCTGTGGTCAGGGCGGCGGCGAGGCTGGCGGCGAGGAGCCTTCGGCCCCGCTCGGGACGGTGGTGGCGGGACGACACAGCTGAGCTCCTGGCGAGATTGAGGGTTGAGCGCCGGGGCGCTCAGTGGTGCTGGAAGCATAACTGTTATTGCGATATGCCGAAAGCCCCCCAAACAGAGCGGCAGCCTAACTCTCCAGGTTCGCGAGGGCGTAGTCGGCTTCCTCGACGGTGAACTTCTCGCCGTACTCGGACACGAGCTGCTCGTGGATCATGGTCGGGGACATGGCCATGGTGTCCTGGTAGGTCCGTGCTTTCTCCAGGGCATTGGCGTTCCAGTCGGCCTCCACGTTGTCCACCGCGTACTGGGCGGCTTCGGTGGAGAAGCCTTCGCCGTACTCCGAGGTCAGCTGGTCGAAGACGCCGGCCTTGGACATGTGCATCATGTCGGAGTACGTCGTCGCCTTACGCAGCGCCGAGTCGAACTCGCGCGGGACGTCCCCGCCGGCGTCCTGTGCAGCGTCCTGTGCCGTATCTTCTTCCACAGCCTCCTCGACGACAGGTTCCGTGGCCTCGGGCGCGGCGTCCTCGTCCGTCAGCTCGTCGACGACCGGTTCATCAGCAACCGGGGTCACTGGGCTCACCTGGGTGGTTTCGGTGGAACTGGCGGTGGTGGTCTCGTCGTCCTCACCGGTGACGGCCACGGCCACGCCGATCACCAGGACCACGGCGAGGGCGATGAACCAGATCCTCTTGTAGAAGGGCTTCTTGGCGGGCTGCGCAGGCTGCTCAGGCTGGAAGGGTTCGGGCTGGAACGGCTGGGGCTGGAAGTTCGTGGTCATGGTGACACGTCTCTCTGTCTCGGTGGGGCGTCCTCTCCTCGAAGGACTGGACAGATCATCGCACCGGACACGGACATGAAAATTTCGGTGTTCGAACAAACAGCAGAGGAATCGAACACGCGGCGACCTCAGCTGGGCGCGCGGGCCTCCCGTGAGGAGGCAACGTCGTCCACGATCTCCACGATGTGCTGCAGGCCGGTGATCATCGTGCCGTATACCGGCCAGTGGATGGTCGGCAGGTTCTCGTCGTTCGAGAGCTCCTCGGTGAGGTTCTCCAGGCGCGTCGACAAGGGCTCGACCTCGGCATCCGGGTCGGCGACGGCCCGTCCGGAGTCGCGCGCCACGGAGGCCCACTCCTCACGGAAGCGGGTGTCCCACTCGCCCTCGGCGTAGGACGCCTCACGCAGCGTCCGGGCGAGGTTGCGCAGGTGCGAGACGCCTTCACCGGCGCGGCGCAGGATGTCCTCCCAGCTGGCGTCCTCCGGATCGGGGGTCTCCTGCCCGCGGGCGCGGGCCTGGCGCAGCCGGTCCAGGTAGGACCGCGGGTTGGCGCGTCGGCTCTCCCGGGCGAAACGCACCACCGACCAGGCGGAGTTGAGTTCCTCGTTGATCGAGTCGGTCTCCCGGATCCAGTCGTCGGCGTGGTTGGTGTCCCAGGACGAGGCGAACTCCTCGCCCATGTTCTCCAGCACCGACCCCATCCGGCGGTTCACGCTGTCCACGTAGCGAGATGCCTGACGGTCCCGCAGCGGAGGCAGGACCAGCAGGTTCACCACCACGCCGACGAGGATGCCCACCACGATCTCCATCATGCGGTCGCCGAACTGCTGTTGCTGCTCGGAGAAACCGTCGCTGAGGATGAAGATCGACATCGTGGCGACCGTGACACCCTCGTCGCGGATCCACGGCAGACGCGCCAGGACCAGCCCCACCAGCAGTGCCAGGGCGTACGTCCACACGGAAACGCCGAGCAGGTGGCCGACGAGGAAGGCCACGCCGATGCCCAGCAGCGAGGCGATGGTGGACTGCACCCCACGCGACAGGGTGCGGTAGGCCGTCGCGTCAATGGTCAGCAGCGCCACCCACGGGGCGAGGAAGGGGAAGCTGGTGTTGAGGAAGGTCACCGAGATCCACCAGGCCCCGGTCGCGGCGATCACGCACTTGGCGATCTGCAGCGCGGCCGTGGAGCCTTCCGGACTGGTGACCTGGCGCCAGAGCCGGGTGACGTAGCCCGGCTCGACCTGGGTCATCCGTTCAACTCCGAACGTCCCAGTTCCTCGGGGGCCTCGAAGCGCAGAACGGCGGCGATGCCGTCGGTGACCTCTGCGTCGATCAGCGCGGCATCGGCGTCGACCTGCGCGCAGCTGACCACGATCTCGCTCTCCCCGGTGGTCGGGACGTCGTAGTTGAGCAGCACGGTCTCCACCGCGCCCATGCCGGCGGCCTCGACCACGGCGTGCACGCCCTCGGCGGTGCGCCCGCGGGCCCGGGCCTCCTCGAAACGTTCGGTCTGTGCCAGGGCGTGGCCTGCGGCGACGTCGCTGGCGATCGTGCCCACGGCGCGGTCGAGGGCTTCGCCGGCGTTGTCGCCGGACGCCTCGGCGAGGCCGCCCTCGTCGGTCTCCTGCACGATCGCGGCGAGTTCGGTGCCCAGTTCACCGCGGACGGCGGCGCGCCCCTGCGTCTCACCGGCCAGTACCAGGACGTCCGGACGCCAGGAGCGTGCCGTGGCCTCCAGGTGGTCGGCGACGCCGCGGGCGTTCTGCTTGACGGCCTCGTCGGCGCGGCGCTGGATCTGGTTGTGCGACAACGCCCCCTGCCGGGGCTTGCGGACGGGCTCGTCGCTGCTGGCGTCGACGACGTCGTGACCGCTCTCGTCGAGGTTGCGGTCCTCGGTCGCCACGAGGCGCCGGACCACGGCCCCCGTCTGGTCGACGACGGCGAGCAGGACGCGCACCGCGCGTGCACGTTCGCGCACATAAGCGGACAGTTCGGGGATGTCGCCGAAGACGGAGTCGTCGCCGGTGCCGGCGCGGGCGTCCCATGCTTCGTCGAGCAGGACGCCGCCCGGGTGCGCGACGATCACGCGACCGTCGGTCTGCACCTCGGTGACGTCGGGGCCGGACAGGGCATCGTCGATGGTGGCGAGGGTTTCCTCGCCGGCTCCGGCGTCGGCGAGGGAGGAACGCTGGGCGTCCCACCGCAGGCGTAGTTCCTTCGCCGCGTCCTCGGAGGCGGCACGTCCCTCCAGGTAGAGGGTTGTGAAGGGGCCCTGCGCATCGCTGAGGCCGCGGACTGTGTCGAGTTTCATCGTTCGGGTCCTTTCGTGTGGTTGTGCGTCACGGGGTCATCTGTCCGCCGTTGACGTGGAGGGTGGAACCGACCACGTAACTGGACTCCTGCGAGGTCAGGAACACATAGGCGGGGGCGAGCTCGACCGGCTGGCCGGCGCGTCCCAGCGGGGTGCCATGGCCGAAGCCCGGCAACGCGTCCTGCGGCTGCCCGTCGGACACCTGCAACGGCGTCCACACCGGCCCCGGGGCCACGGCGTTGACGCGGATCCCCTTCGGGGCCAGCTGGGTGGCCAGACTCTTGGTGAGGTTGTTGATCGCCGCCTTGGTCGAGGCGTAGTCCATGATGTGGTCCGAGGGGTCGTAGGCCTGGATCGACGTGGAGTTCACGATCGTCGCCCCAGGACCCAGGTGCGGCAGCGCCGCCCTGGTCACCCGGACCATGGCGTGGACGTTCACGTCGTACGTTCTCGTCCACTGCTCATCGGTGACCTCCTCGAAGGAGGGCACGGTGATCTGGCGTCCGGCGTTGTTCACCAGGGCGTCCAGTCCACCGAGGCCGGCCACGGCCTGTTCCACGAGGTCGGCGCAGTACGCCTTGTCGCCCAGGTCGCCGGGCAGTAGGACGGCGCGACGCCCCTCGGCCTCGATGAGGTCCGCGACGCGCCGGGCGTCCTGCTCCTCCTCGGGGAGGAACGCCAGGGCGACGTCGGCACCCTCGCGGGCGAAGGCGACGGCGGTGGCCGCGCCGATGCCGGAGTCGGCACCGGTGATCAGCGCTTTACGTCCTTCCAGGCGTCCGGTGCCGCGGTAGCCGGTGGCGCCGATGTCGGCGGCGGGGACGAGGTCGGCGTCCAGCCCCGGTTCGGGCTGGTGCTGTTTCGGCGGCTCGATCCTGGGGTGGCGGGTGACGGGGTTGGTGAACGTGAGTTGGTCGGTCATGGTTCGTACTCCCATCTGTCGGTCGAAAGTCCCACGACCCTACCTGTATTCTGAGCAGCACAAAGCGGGGCCACCCGGAGGGGTGGCCCCGCATGGGGAGCGTGCGACGGGACGGTCAGTCGATCAGTCAGATGATGAGGTTGAGCAGCAGGACCATGACCAGGGCGACCACGGACAGGATCGTCTCCATCAGCGACCAGGTCTTCAGCGTCTGCGGCACGGTCATGCCGAAGTACTCCTTGACCAGCCAGAAACCGGCGTCGTTGACGTGGGAGAAGATCACCGAACCCGCACCCACGGCCAGCACCATCAGCGCGACCTCGGTCGAACCCATGCCCGCGGCGACCGGGGCCATGATCCCGGCCGCGGTCACGGTAGCCACCGTCGCCGAACCCGTGGCCAGGCGGATGAACACCGCGACCAGCCAGCCGGCGATCAGCGGGGAAACCGGGGCGGCCTGCACCCACTCGCCGACCACGTCGGCGACCCCGGTGTTGACCAGGGTCTGCTTGAAACCGCCGCCGGCACCGACGATGAGGATCACCCCGGCGATCGGGCCGAAAGCGCCGCCAACCTGGTCGGACACCTCCTGGCGGGTGCGTCCCATGCCGAAGCCGAGGAAGAACATCGCCACCAGCACGGTGGCGAGCAGTGCCACGATGGGCTCGCCCAGGAACTCGAAAGTCTTGTAGACCACGGAGTCCTCGGAGATCTGCAGCGACTCCACCACGGTGCGCGAAAGCATCATGACCACCGGCAGCAGCACCACGGTGAGGCCGTGTCCCACGGAGGGTCGGTTCTCGTCGGAGCTCTCGGTGATGTCCTGGCCGGAGATGGAGGTCGGTGCCTCGATCGGCACCCACCGTGCCATCACCTTCGCCGACAGCGGGCCGGCGATGGCCACGACGGGAACCGCGACCAGCAGGCCCAGGGCCAGGGTGAGGCCCAGGTTGGCGCCCAGGGCGTCCACCGCGATCAGCGGGCCTGGGTGCGGCGGCACCAGGGCGTGCAGGGCGGACAGACCGGCCAGGGCGGGGATGCCCAGCAGGATCAGCGGCAGCTGGGAGCGGCGCGCGGCCAGCATGACCACCGGGATCAGCAGGACGATGCCGACCTCGAAGAACAGCGGGATTCCCAGCAACATCGCCAGCCCGGCGATGACCCAGGGGCGTAGCGCCGGTCGGGTGCGGTCGAGGAAGGCGTCGACGATGGCGTCGGCGGCACCGGATTTCACCAGGAACTGGCCGATCACCGCGCCCAGGGCGATGAGCACGCCGACGTCGCCGACGGTGCCGCCGAAACCCTCGGTGAAGCTTCCGAACGCCTCGACCAGCGGGGTTCCGGCGACGAGCGCCAGCACCGCCGAACCGATCATCAGCGACAGGAAGGGATTGAGCTTCGCCCAGACGATCAAGCCGATGATCAGGGCGATGCCGACGACGGCGGCGACGACGAGTTGGCCCTCACCGGCTGTCGCGGCGGCGGCTGTGGTGACGGAGGCGGCCGCCAGGCTCACGGCCGGCCGCCTTCATCGACCAGCACGGCCAGCGCGCTGAGCGCGAGGACCTCGTCGGCGAGGGCCTCGGGGGGCTCCGTGACGTCCACGGTGAGGCCGTTCTCGTCGGCGTCAAGACCTTCCAGGGTGTCCAGTTGCGAGCGCAGCAGGGAGGCCGGCATGAAGTGGCCCTTGCGGACCTCCATGCGTCCGGCGAGTACGTCCTCCGGGGCGTCGAGCAGGACGAAGAACTCGTCGCCGACGGCCTCGCGGAGCACGTCGCGGTAGGACTTCTTCAGCGCCGAGCAGGTCACGATGGTGGAGTGCCCCTTTTGTGCCTGGGAGGTCATCCAGTCGCGCAGTTCGTGCAGCCAGGGCCAGCGGTCGTCGTCGTTGAGGGGTTGGCCCGATCCCATCTTCTTCTTGTTCGCCTCGGGGTGGAAGGCGTCGGCTTCGGCGTAGGGCACGCCGGTGCGCTCTTCGAGCTGTTCGGCGATGGTGGTTTTGCCGCTCCCGCTGACGCCCATGATGACGAGGTGGACGGGACTGGGCCGGGGTGTATCGGACATGGCGCTCGTTTCTGGTTGGGCGGGTGGTCTTGCGCAGACTGTACCCCTGACTGCCCCGGTGCGGAAGGTTCCGATTATGGCCGTCTCTGTGTCTTCACCTGTTTTCATGCCCTTTCATGTGGCTTTTATCTGGTGACCACAGTGGCCCCCGCCACACCGGAACACGATTCCCCGTACAAAGGACACCATGAGCCACCACACCACAGACGTATCAGCACTGCCACTGGCCGACCGGGCCGCCCTGGGGTCGGGCCGCAACTTCTGGCAGACCAAGGACGTAGCCGGAGAGCACGGCACGATCCCCTCGATCATGCTCACCGACGGCCCCCACGGCCTGCGCAAGCAGACCGGCGGGGTGGACCACCTGGGCCTGGCCGGCAGCGTGCCGGCGACCTGCTTCCCGCCGGCGGCCGGCCTCGGGCAGAGCTGGGACGAGGAGCTCGTGGAACGCGTGGGCGCGGCCTTGGCCGCCGAGGCCCGTGCTGAGGACGTCCAGGTTCTGCTCGGCCCCGGCGTGAACATCAAACGGTCGCCGCTGGGTGGGCGCAACTTCGAGTACTACTCGGAGGACCCGCACCTGTCCGGCGTCCTCGGCTCCGCGTGGGTCACCGGCCTGCAGGACGGGGGAGTGGGGGCGAGTCTGAAGCATTTCGCGCTGAACAACCAGGAGAATGACCGGATGCGCGTCAGTTCCGACGTGGACCCCCGGCCGCTGCGCGAGGTCTACCTGCGCGTCTTCCGCCGGATCGTGGAGGACGCCCGCCCCTGGACGGTGATGTGCTCCTACAACGCCGTCAACGGGGTGCCCGTACGCCACAGCCACGATTTACTCACCGACATCCTGCGTGGCGAGTGGGGTTTCGACGGGGTCGTCGTCAGTGACTGGGGCGCGGTCGGCGGCCGGGTGGCCGCCGTCGCGGCAGGTCTCGACCTACAGATGCCGTCGGACGGTGGGACGTCCGACGCCGAAGTCGTCGCCGCCGTCGAGGCCGGTGAACTTCAGGAGGACGTCGTCACCACCGCCGCAGGACGCGTCGCGCGCCTCGCCGACCGGGCGCGCCGGGCACAGGAGGCGCAGGAGGCGTCCGGCGGTGGCTCGCCGGTGGACGCCGACGCCCACCACGCACTCGCGCGGGAGGCCGCCGCGGCGTCCATCGTCCTGCTCAAGAACGACGGTGCCGACGGCCGTCACATCCTCCCCATCGCGGCGTCTGGCGTGACCGGTTCTGTCGCGGTCATCGGTGCCTTCGCCGCGGAACCGCGCTACCAGGGTGGGGGCAGCTCGCACGTGAACCCGACCCGGGTCGACTCACCATTGGAACTGTTCAAGGAACGTATCGCCGCGCCGGTCACCTACGCCGCCGGGTTCACCACGG
Source organism: Corynebacterium sp. AOP40-9SA-29 (assembly GCF_052377405.1). Lineage (NCBI taxonomy): Bacteria > Bacillati > Actinomycetota > Actinomycetes > Mycobacteriales > Corynebacteriaceae > Corynebacterium > Corynebacterium sp. AOP40-9SA-29. Next base: position 878,655 of record NZ_JBQSWR010000001.1, read on the forward strand.
ACGGTTCGGGACGTCACGCCGGGCTGCTCGCCGAGGCGGTGGAGGACGCCGCCAACGCCGATATCGCCGTGGTCTTCCTCGGCCTGTCGCCCGACCAGGAGACCGAAGGCCTCGACCGCAGTAGCATCTCCCTGCCCGCCGAACAGTTGGGACTGCTGCGGGCGGTGCGTGCTGTGCAGGACCGGGTCGTGGTTGTGCTGTCCCACGGCGGTGCCCTGGAACTCGGGGAGGTCAGTGACCTCGCCCCGGCGATTCTGGACGCCAACCTGCTCGGCCAGGGTGGCGGGGCGGCCATCGCCGACGTACTCACCGGAGTGGTGAACCCGTCCGGAAAACTTACCGAGACCCTGCCCGCGCGGCTCGCCGACAACCCCTCCTACCTGGACTTCCCCGGGGAACACGGCCACGTGCGCTACAGCGAGGGCCTGTTCGTGGGCTACCGCTGGTACGACGCCCGCAACCTGCGCGTCGCCTACCCCTTCGGCCACGGGCTGTCCTACACCACCTTCCGCTATGACGATGTCTACGGGCAGCCCGACGACGACGGCGACGGCATCACCGTCACCGTCACGGTGACCAATACGGGACGCCGCGCGGGACGCGAGGTCGTCCAGGCCTACGTTGCCGTCCCGGACTCCTCCCAGGTCAGGGTGGAACGCGCGCTCGCCGGATTCGGGTCGGTGACCCTGGAACCCGGGGCGAGCGAGGAGATCGAGATCCACCTGGACCGCCGAGACCTGGAGTACTGGGACGTGCGCGCCGACCGCTTTGTCCTGGAGCCGGGACGCTACGTGGTGCACCTGGGATCCTCCAGCCGGGACCTGCGCGGATCCGTGGAAGTCGACCTGGAGGGCGAGGAGATCCACGTGCCGCTGACGTTGGAGTCCACCCTGGGTGAGGCGCTGGCGGTGCCGTCGGTGGCGGAGTCGCTGGGCAACGTCTTCGGTGGGGACGGTGATTCGGGTGACTCGGGTGATTCCGGCGGGGATGGCCTCGGCGTCGACATGATGACGTTGATGTCGTCGATCCCCCTGGACCGCATCGTGACCTTCAGCGGCGGCTCGGTGACCCGCGAACAGCTGGAGGAACTGCTCGAGCGGGCGAACAACGGGTAAACATGGGTAAGCACGGGTAAATCGGGGTGGCGGCGGCGCGCACCTGCGACACTGGGGGAGTCACCGCCCGCCGATCCGTGAGGAAAACTGTGCCCACTCTTACCCGCCGCGACGACGTATTCGTCCTCGATCTCGGCGACTCCGAGAACCGCTTCCACCCGACCTGGGTCGAGGAGGTCACGGCCCTGCTCGACGAGGTTTCCGCGGCCACCGGGCCCCGCGCCCTGGTCACCACCGCCACCGGCAAGTTCTTCTCCAACGGCCTCGACCTGGAGTGGCTTGACGCTCACCAGGACCAGCGCGCCGACTACCTCGCCAGCGTGGAGGCCCTCTACGCCCGAATCTTGTCGCTGCCGGTGGTCACCGTCGCTGCTGTACAGGGACACGCCTACGCCGCTGGTGCGATGCTCACTCTGGCCCACGACCTGCGGGTCATGCGTGCCGACCGTGGATTCTGGTGCTTGCCGGAGGCCGACATCGGCATCCCCTTCACCCTCGGTATGTCGTCGCTGGTGCGCGAGCGGTTGGACCGCCAGGTCGCCCACCGAGCCATGGTCACCTCCGAGCGCTTCGGTGGGGTGGACGCCGCGGCGTCCGGAGTGGTCGACCGCGCCGTCGATGAGCAGGACGTGCTGCCCACCGCCGTGGACCTCGCCGCCGCGCAGACGGGCAAGGCGGGGGACACCCTGGCGACGATCAAGGCCCGGATGTACGCCCCGCTGCTCGAGGAACTGCGCGGCTAGGAAGCGGGTGCCGTTTCAGGACGCTCGAGTCAGAGCGCGCGCAGCACCACAGCACTGCCTTGGCCGCCACCACCGCAGGCCGCGGCGGCGCCGAGGGAACCGGGGCCGGCGTCCTTGAGCTCGCGGGCGAGGGTGCCGATGATGCGCGCACCAGTGGCACCCAGGGGGTGACCCAGGCCGAGCGCACCACCGTGCGGGTTCACGACCTCGGGGGAGAGTCCCAGGTCACGGGCCGACTGCAGGCCGACGAGGGCGAAGGGCTCGTTGATCTCGGCGGCGACGAGCTCGTCCGGGGTGGCGCCGATCTTCTTCAGTGCGGCGGAGATGGCGTGGGACGGCTGGGAGTGCAGGTAGGTGTTGTCCTCCGGGCCGGCGACGAAGGCGGTCGCCTCGATGCGGGCGATCGGGGTCATGCCGTACTTCTCGGCGGCGTCCTCGCTGACGATCACGAGTGCGCCTGCTCCGTTGGCCAGCGGACCGGTGTTCCCGGGGGTGATGGTGTCGTTCTCACCGCCGAGCATCGGGCGCAGCTTTGCCAGACCCTCCATGGTGGTCCCTTCGTGGCCGCTGTTGTCCCAGGCCAGGTCGCCGCCGTCCTTCGCGGCGCTGGGGAAGGGTGCGATCTCCTCGTTGCGCCAGTCGGCGAACTCGGCCACGCGTCGCTGCGACTCCACGGCGTAGGCGTCCTGTTCCTCACGGGAGACGCCGAGTTCCTTGTTGCCCTGCTCGGTGAGCTCGACCATGTTGATGTTGTAGAACATGTCCTGCAGGCCGTCGAGGTCGATGAGGTCCACGAGGGTGGCATCGCCGCGTCCCGCCGAGGAGCGCAGGTTGATCACGTGCGGCACCTGGGAGTGCGACTCCTGGCCACCGGCCAGGACGATGTCCGCCTCGCCGGCGTTGACCAGGCGTGCGGCCTGGGCGACGGCCTCCAGGCCGGACAGGCAGACGGCATTCAGGGTGATGGCGGGGACCGTCTTCGGCACGCCTGCCCCGGCGGCAGTCTGGCGGGCGGGGTTCTCACCCGCGCCGGCCTGCATGACCTGGCCGAAGACGACCTGGTCGATCTTGTCGGGGGTGATGCCGGCGCGTTCGATCGCGGCCTTCGCAGCGTGCGAGCCCAATGCGGTGGCGGGCTGGTCGGACAGAAGGTCGTGGGGCTGCCCCGTGAACTTGGTGAACGGGGTGCGGGCGTAGCTCGCGATCAAAGCGGTCATGACTGGTGCTCCTCTGGGTATGAGGTGAGTGTTCGTGCACGGTCACGCTGGGTGCCCCGCGCATTCTCCAGTGTTCTCTTGTGCCGCAGGTCAGGCGTGGGTTCGGGGGTGATGGGGGCGTAACTGGATCAGCATCTTTCTACTCCCATAAGTCGCTTTGGTCGGCTGCTTGACCTCGCGTAGGCCGTCCGTGAAGAGATTTTGTGGTCTAGATAATCTCCTTGACACAAATGAGACCTGTGACACATAATACTCGGGAGTACTGCAGGTGAAGGCGATAAGGAGCAACCGTGAACTTTGAAGGACAAGTAGCCGTGATCACCGGTGCCGGCGGAGGTCTGGGCAGGTCCCACGCCCTCGACCTGGCGTCCCGGGGAGTCAAGGTCGTGGTCAACGACCTCGGTGCCGCCGACGCAGTCGTCGCCGAGATCACCGCAGCCGGTGGAGAGGCCGTCGCCTCGTCCGCCGACGTTTCGGATGCCACGGCGGCCGCCGCGATGGTCGATGAAGCGGTACAGCGATGGGGCCGAATCGACATCCTCGTCAACAACGCTGGCATCTTGCGCGACAAGACGTTCGCGAAGATGGACCTCGACGATTTCCGCAAGGTCGTCGATGTTCACCTCATGGGTTCCGTGAACTGCACGAAGGGCGCCTGGCCGCACATGGTCAAGCAGGGCTACGGGCGCATCCTGATGACAACCTCGGCTTCCGGAATCTACGGGAACTTCGGCCAGGCGAACTACGGCGCGGCGAAGTCCGCACTCGTCGGACTCGCCAACGTCCTGGCCATCGAGGGAGAGCGCAAGGGAATCCGGGTCAACGCGCTCGCTCCCACCGCCGCAACCCGGATGACAGAGGGCTTGATCGAAGAGGACGCTGCAGCGCAGCTCGGCCCGGAGACGGTCGCTCCCGGTGCCGTATTCCTCGTCTCGCAGGACGCCCCGACCGGGGTGATCCTTGGTGCTGGTGCCGGTGTCTTCGCGGTCTCCCGCATGGTCGAGGCAGAGCCGGTGGCCCTGGCAGCGGAGGAGTGCACGGCCGAAGGAGTTGCTGCGAACTGGGACAGGATCTCTGATCTCGGGGACCCGCACACCCTTGGGTCCGCATTCGACCAGACGGCACTGTATGTGCGGTTGGCCAAGGAAGCTTCAGGCTCCGCGAGCGCAGGCGCAGCCGCCGGACTGGGGAGGTGAGCACGATGTCGATCAAGAATCCCCCGGTCGTCCGGGAGCCCAGCGGCGGTGACAAGGCCACGGGAGGCATCCACGCACTGGCCACGAGGAAGGCTATGCTCCGGCTGCTGCCGATCCTGTGCCTCGCCTACTTCATGTCCTATGTGGACCGCACCAACATTGCGATGGCGAAGACGCACCTGCAGGCGGACGTCGGCATCAGTGTCGCCGCTTTCGGTCTGGGAGCCGGACTGTTCTTCATCACCTACGCTTTCCTCGAGGTTCCGAGCAACCTCATCATGTACCGCGTCGGGCCTCGTCGGTGGATCTTCCGCATCGCGGCGAGCTGGGGAACGGTCACCGCACTGATGATGTTCGTGACCAACGACTTCACCTTCTACCTCTTGCGCATGCTCCTTGGCGCGGCTGAGGCGGGTCTGTTCCCGGCGATGATGTTCATGATCACGCAGTGGTTCGCGCAGAAGGACCGCGCGACCGCAATCGGGTACACCTATCTTGCCGCGACCCTTGGGATGTTCTTCGGAGCTCCCTTGGGCGGTGCTCTGATGGGTATGCAGGACACGGCGGGGCTCCATGGTTGGCAGTGGATGTTCCTCGTCGAGGGCCTACTGACCATCCTCGTGGGGCTAGTCGTCCTGTTCATGCTGCCGGACAAGCCTCAGAAAGCGGACTGGCTGAGTCAGGAGGAGGCCGATGCTCTCACGGAGGCGGCGACGGGCGGTGATGAGGCGCATGAACGGCATTCGCTCAGAGGCAATTTCAAAGTCGCCTTCGGCCGCCCGTTCATCCTGCTCGTGGGGCTCATCTACTTCCTCAATCAGGTCACGAACAACGGTGTGACTTTCAATGTCCCCTCCATCGTCGAGGAAATGAACATTAACAGTAGCTTCACAGTCGGGCTGCTCAGCGGAGTCACCGGTGTCGGTGGCACGGTGGGTGTCCTCGTGATTCCCCGAATCGCGAAGCGATACACCAACGAGTCCGCCATCATCGGAATCCTCGCCATCGGCTGTGCCGTCGCCGCAGCGGCATTTCTAATGACGTCTTCGCCGGTGCTTCGGATCATCCTGATCGGTGTGCTCGGCTTCCTGTTTCTCGGGACGCTTCCCCTGTTCTGGTCTGTGGCGATGCCGCGGATGACCGGCCTCATGGCAGCGGCCGGCCTGGCGTTCATCAACACCGTCGGGCTCACCGGAGGATTCGTCGGACCCTACGTCTTTGGCCTGGCGGAGACCGCCTCGGGTACTCCGACCACCGGGTTCTGGATCATCATCGGAGTCTCCATAGTCGGTGGCCTGCTGTCTATCGCACTCGGGCGGGCTCTGAAGAAGGAGGACCAGGTGATGGCAAAGGAGGCCGCCCAGGCGGCGAAGACCGGGACGACGTTCCGGCAGGCGGACGTGAACGATCGGCTCGTCCGTTACGGCGAGACCTTCGAGGAGGACAAATGAGTGACATGACCAGAGAACCCGAGCTCGGCTTTCCGCTGTCGGCGATTCCCGGCTTCTACGCCGCGGAAATGCCCGACACGGTCGTGGTGGAGGCGGGCGGACGCTCGCTTACCTGGCAAGAACTGGAGGAGGGGAGCAATCGGGCTGCCCGTGGCCTCACAGCACGCGGGGCGGAACCGGGACGTATCGTCTCTATCCTTCTGCCGAACTCCACTGACCTCATCCTCGCAGTGTTCGCCTGCTACAAGGCCGGGGCCAGCCCCCAGGTGCTCTCACCGCGGATGACAGCCCATGAGTTGTCCGCGATTCTCGACCTCGGGGAACCGGCTGCGGTCATCGTTCCCGAAGGAGCGGAAGCTCTCGCCGGGGTCAGTGCAGTTGTCACCCTTGCCGAACTGTCCACGGCGTGGTCGGCAGAGGCAGTTGAGGCTCAGACCGCGAAGTCCTGGAAGGCCCCGGTCTCCGGCGGCTCCACCGGGCGTCCGAAGATCATCATGTCCGGTCGCGAGGCGGTGACCGCGGAGGCCGACCAGACCTTCTGGGGAGTCGGACCGCGCGAGCGATCGTTGATCACCGCCCCGCTGTTCCACAACGCCCCATTGAGCGTGACACTGTGCACGGTCTTCCGCGGTGGAACCGTCTGCCTGCAGGATCGGTTCGACGCCGAGGGGACGCTGGCGGAGAGTGATCGGTTCGCCGCCACCTGGATCTACCTGGTCCCGACCATGATGCGCCGTATCCTCGCCTTGCCCGTGGACATCCGCGAGTCCTACTCGCTGTCGTCGGTGAGGTCATTCTGGCACTGTGCTGAGCCGTGCCCGGCCTGGCTGAAGCGGGAGTGGATCGAGTGGCTCGGTGCCGAGCGCCTCTGGGAGCTCTACGCTGGTACCGAGGCGGAGGCTGGATGCACGATCCGTGGTGACGAATGGCTCAACCATCCTGGGTCGATCGGGCAGGTGACCTGGGGTCGAATGGTCCTGCTGGACGACGACGGCAATCAGATCCAGGACCCCGGAGTGCCCGGCGAAGTGTACATGCGTCCCGAGGACGGCATGCCGGCGACGTACCGCTACATTGGTGCGGAACCGAAGACGCACAACGGCTGGTCGTCCCTGGGCGACGTCGGGCACTTCGACGAGGACGGATACCTGTACCTGCACGACAGGCGGTCCGACATGGTCACCGTCGGCGGAGTGAACATCTACCCCGCCGAGGTTGAGGCGGCCATGATGGAGCACCCGGAGGTGCTCACCGCCGTGGTTATCGGCTTGCCCGATGACCGCGCGGGCAACAGGTTGCACGCCATCATGAACACCACGGGGACACGGATCGACGAGGAGCAGCTGCTCGGGTTCCTGACGTCCCGGTTGTCACGCAACAAGGTCCCGCGAACATTCGAGACCGTCGGTGAACAGCTGCGTGACGACGCAGGAAAGGTTCGCCGTCCGGCGCTGCGCTCCGCACGGCTCGCCGCAGAGTCGGTCGGAGCCGCTGGGACGGAGGGATTGGCGTCGTGACCGCCTCAGAGCTCTTCGACATCTCCGACCGGACCATCCTGGTCACCGGTGGTGCACGCGGCATCGGCAGGATGCTCGCGGAAGGACTGCTGCGCGCCGGTGCGACCGTCCTGATATCCACCCGTAAGCCGGACGCTGCGGAGGAGGCGGGGCGGGCCCTCGGCGATTTCGGCGACGTCCACGCCATCGCCGCGGACATCTCCACCGAGGACGGGTGTCGCGACCTCGCCGAGCAGGTCTCCAGCATCACCGATCACCTCGACGGTCTAGTCAACAATGCCGGTGCCACGTGGGGTGCCCCCTTCGATGACTTCCCGGCCCACGCCTGGGACAAGGTCATGGGTGTGAACATTAAGACCCCATTTTTGCTTGCGCAGCAGCTGCGACCGCTACTGGAGGCCGGCAATAAGGGGCCCTCGCGCATCATCAACATCGGGTCGATCGATGGGCTCGCCGTACCGAACTACGAGAACTACGCCTACTCCGCGTCCAAGGCCGCTGTGCATCACCTCACCAAACACATGGCAGCAACGCTGGCACCGTCAATTCTGGTGAATTCCATCGCGCCGGGGCCCTTCCCCACGAAAATGATGAGGTGGGTGCTCGACGACCACGGCGAAGAGATGCGTAACGCCAATCCGCTCGGCAGGATCGGCCGGGCGGAGGACATCACCGCCCTGGCGACGTTCCTCCTTGCACCAGCGAGTTCCTTCATCACCGGCACCACCATTCCACTCGACGGCGGGCTGACGTCCACCATGTCCGTCGCCATGTACAGCCCCGAGAACCCCGATACCCAGGAGAACTAGACCATGAGAGAAGCAGTGGTGGTCTCGACCGCCCGAACCCCCATCGGCCGTGCCTACAAGGGGGCCTTCCACGACACCCAGGGCCAGGAGCTCGCGGGCCTGGCGATCGCAGAGGCGGTGGAGCGTGCCGGTCTCGATCCGCAGGAGGTCGAGGAGGTCATCCTCGGCTGCGCGATGCAGGAGGGATCCACCGGGTACAACGTCGCACGTCAGGCCGCCTTGCGTGCCGGGCTACCGGTCACGGTGCCGGGGATGACCGTCGACCGGCAGTGCGCGTCCGGCCTGATGGCGATAGCCACTGCTGCCAAGGAGATCATGGTCGACGGTCTGCAGGTCGCCGTCGGTGGAGGGGTGGAGTCGATCAGCCTGGTGCAGAACGACCACCGCAACACCTACCGGGCGGTGGATCCGTGGCTCCGGGAGAACGGTCACGACGTTTACATTTCCATGCTCGAGACCGCCGAGAACGTCGCGGAGCGGTTCGGTGTCTCGCGGGAGGCGCAGGACGAGTACGCGCTGGAGTCGCAGCGTCGGACCGCCGCCGCCCAGGAGGCTGGCATCTTCGACGAGGAGATCGTGCCCGCGGGCGGCCTCTCCCTCGACGAAGGCAACCGCCCCACTACGACGGCCGAGGGCCTGGCGAAGCTCAAGGCGGTGCTCCCCGACAGGGACGGCCACGCTGCCACCATCTCGGCAGGCAACGCCTCCCAGCTGTCGGACGGCGCGGCCGCCGTCGTCCTCATGGAGAAGGACGAGGCCGCCCGCCGCGGGTTGGAGCCCCTGGGTACCTACCGCGGAATTGCCGTCGCCGGCTGCGAACCCGATGAGATGGGCATTGGTCCGGTATTCGCCGTTCCCAAGCTGCTTGAACAGCATGGCCTGAGCGTGGAGGACATTGACCTGTGGGAGCTCAACGAGGCCTTCGCGTCCCAGGCGGTGTACTGCCGTGACCAGTTGGGCATTGATCCGGAGAAGTACAACGTCAATGGCGGTGCCATCGCGATCGGTCACCCCTACGGCATGAGTGGTGCGCGCATGGTGGGCCACGTCCTGCGCGAGGGGCGTCGCCGCGGGGCGCGGTACGTGGTCGTGACCATGTGCATCGGTGGCGGCATGGGTGCGGCCGGGCTCTTCGAATTGGAGGGGTGAGCGACTCAGGAAACGTATAGGGTGGAAACACTATGACTTCGGATACCTTCGGCGTCGACTCCGTCGCCCACGATTCTTCGCGGCGCGAGATCCTTGACGCCGCCGCGGACGTCTTCGAGAGCAAAGGTTTCGACCGGGCGACGATCGACGATATCGCCGACGAGATCGGTGCGACCAAAGGCCGGGTCTACTACTACTTCCGCTCCAAGTTCGATATCTACCTGGCGGTTTACGAAAACGGCATGCGCGACGTCCGCCGTACCGTGGAGCCCTACGCCGCCACACCCGGGACCGGTGAGGCGCGGCTGACGGCGATGTGTGTGGCCCACGTGGTGAACCTCATGGAGCACCTTGGCTACCACAACGCCATCCACCAGGGCGTTCCCGGTCAGCGTTTCGCCGCGCTGAAGGAGCGTCAGCGTGACCTGCTCGGCACCTTGAATGGCTTGCGGGAGGAGTACGAGGTGATGTTTCGGGACGTCGTCGAGGAGGGTATTGCCGATGGTTCGGTGCGCGCGGGCGATTCGCGGCTGGCCACCCGTGTGCTGCTGAGCAGCCTGAACAGTACGGCGATGTGGTTCCGTCCGCGGGAGGATCAGGACGCTGCGGAGGTCCGTGGGCTCGCGGAGAAGATCGTGGCTCAGGTTCTCGCCGGCGTCGTGGCCCGGGGCTGACGGGGATGCGTAGTAGGACGCTCGGGGCGCTGCTCGTCCTCGCCCTGGGGGCGACCGCCGCGCCGGCGTGCGCCGGCACCGCCCAGCAGGACCCGCCGGTGACGGCACCGGTCACGGCACCGGCGGAGATTCCCACGGTGCAGGACGATGCGTCCTTCTTCGCCCTGCCGGACGCCGCCACCGACGCCACAGTCGGCGAGGCGTACGCGCCCGGTGCTCCGCTGAAGCAGCGCACCATCCCGACGACCACGGAGGAGTTCGACGCCCCACTGCAGGTCACCCAGGTGCAGTATCGAACCACCGACACCCTCGGCGAGCCCACCGCCGCGGTGACCAGCGTGATTCACCCGCCGGCGTCCGTTGAACCCTCCGGGAACACGGTCATGTACGCCAGCTTCTACGACTCGATGCGTCCGTCCGACGGGCCATCGCGCGTGCTGTCGGGCACGGTGGGTGAAGGCGGAGTGATCGTCCTGGCCGAACTCGCCTTCATCGCGCCGCTGCTCGCCTCGGGACACACCGTGGTCATGCCCGATATCCAGGGGGAACGCGGCATCTTCGCCGCCGGGCAGGAGTACGGGCAGATCATTCTCGACGGGATGCGCGCGGCGTACCGCACGCCGGAGGCGGACGTTGCCTCCGACTCCCCGCTGGCGCTGACCGGCTACTCCGGCGGGTCCATCGGTGCTGGCTGGGCGGCGATCATGGCGCAGGATTATGCCCCGGACGTGGCGGCGAACATCGTCGGCGTGGCTCAGGGCGGCACGATGGTGCGCCCCGAAAACAATCTGCTTTACGCCGGGGAAGGTAGTGGCTGGTCCGGCGTGGTCGGCATGGCGATGGTGGGGCTGACCCGCGCCTACGGTGTGGACATGGATCCCTACCTCACCGATCTCGGTCGGGAGGTTTTCGAGGATCTGGACCGGGTGGCCATTGGTGAGGCGTCCGACTCCTACGAGCACTTGCGGTGGGACGAGATGATCCTGCCCGAGTACCCCGACCCTGATGCGATTCCCGAGGTCCGCGACCTTCTCGACGACACCAATATGGCCCTGCGTGACACTCCGGCGTTCCCTCAGCTGCTGGTGCAGGCCGGCGGCGGCGAGGCAGAGGACACCCCGGAGCACCCGGAGCTCGGCGACGGCGATGGGGTGATGCTCCTCGGCGACACCCGTTCGCTCGCCCGGCAGTACTGCGCCGATGGCACGGTGGTCGACTACCGGGAACTGCCGCTCGGCGGGCACGGCCTCGGCGGGGCTGCCTGGGCCGCGCAGATGGTGCCGTGGGTCAACGCCCGTTTCGACGGGGTGGAGCCCACCGGCACCTGCGGGCAGATCCCCGAGGGCAACCCGCTGGTGTGAGGCCCGCTCAGCTGCTGTGGCTGGAGCGGAACCCGCGCAGCCGCAGCGAGTTGGAGACCACGAACACCGAGGAGAACGCCATGGCCACCCCGGCGAGCATCGGGTTGAGCAGCCCGATGGCGGCGACGGGGATCAACGCCACGTTGTAGGCGAATGCCCAGAACAGGTTGCCGCGAATCGTGCGCAGAGTGCGCCGTGACAGGCGGATCGCATCCACCGCGGAGCGCAGGTCGTTGTTCATCAGGGTGATGTCGGACGCTTCGATCGCCACGTCCGTCCCCGCGCCCATCGCCAGGCCCAGTTCGGCGACCGCGAGGGCGGCGGCGTCGTTGACCCCGTCACCGATCATGGCTACATTGCGTCCTTCGGCCTGCAGCCTCTCGATGTGCCGGACCTTCCCCTCTGGCATGACACCGGAGATGACGTTGGCCGGGTCGATGCCGACCTCCGCGGCGACGGCCTTCGCCGCCCCCTCGTTGTCGCCGGTGAGCAGCACCGGGGTGAGCCCGAGCTCCTTGAGACCGGCGACGGCCTCGGCGGAGGTGGGCTTCACCGTGTCGCGCACGGTGACAACGCCGACGCCCGCGCCGTCGATCTCGACGACGACGGGTGTGCCGCCGTCCTGCTGCGCCCGCTCCACGGCGAGGCGCAGCTCGTCGGGCAGGGCGTCGGACGGACGGGCGACGGTGACCGTCGAACCGTCCACCGTGCCGGTCACGCCGTGGCCGGCGGTGGTGGCGAAGTCCGTGACGGACGGGATCTCGGCGATCTTACCGTCCTGCACGGCTTGCTCGGCCGCGCGCACGATGGCGCGGGCGATCGGGTGCTCCGAACCGGTCTCCACCGCAGCCGCCGCGGCGAGCACGTCCGTCGTGCCGTTGGCGCCGGTGGTGGTGACATTGGAGACCGACATGACACCGGAGGTGACCGTGCCCGTCTTGTCCATCACCACCGTGTCCACGCGCCGGGTGGATTCCAGCACCTCCGGGCCCTTGATCAGTAGCCCGAGCTGCGCGCCGCGTCCGGTTCCCACCAGCAGGGCGGTGGGGGTGGCCAGGCCGAGGGCGCAGGGGCAGGCGATGATCAGCACCGCCACCGCGGCGGTGAATGCCGTGGCCACACCGTGGCCGAGTGCGATGTGCACGAGCAGCGTCGCTACGGCGATGAGGATCACCGCCGGCACGAAGACCTGCGAGATCCGGTCGACCAGGCGCTGGACCGGGGCCTTCTTGGATTGTGCGTCGGTGACGAGCTTCGCCATCTGCGACAGCGTGCTGTCCTCGCCGAGGCGGGTGACCTTGACGAGCAGGCGTCCGGAAGCGTTGATCGTGGCACCGGTGACGGTGTCGCCGACGGTGACCTCCACGGGCACGGACTCGCCGGTGAGCATCGACTCGTCCACCGCCGACGTACCGTCGGTGACCACGCCGTCCGCCGCGATCTTCTCACCGGGACGCACCACGACGACGTCCCCGACCTGCAGTTCCTTGACGTGTACGCGGACCTCGGTGCCGTCGCGCAGCACCGTGGCGTCCTTCGCTCCCATGTTCAGCAGGGAGCGCAGCGCCTCGGAGGAGCGTCCCTTCGCCCTAGTCTCGAACCAGCGTCCGAGCAGCAGGAACGTGATGACCACGGCGACGGACTCGAGGTAGATCTCGTCCATCGTGGAGTTCGAGGGCAGCAGGTGCATCTCCATGGTCATGCCGGGCATGCCGGCGTTGCCGAGGAATAGCGCCCACAGCGACCACAGGTAGGCCGCCGTGGTTCCCAGGCTGACCAGGGTGTCCATGGTGAATGCGCCGTGGCGCAGGTTGACCAGCGTGGCGCGGTGGAAGGGGGCGCCGCCCCAGAAGTAGACGGGCGTGACCATGGTGAGCACCGCCCACTGCCAGTTGTCGAACTGCAGTGCCGGCACCATGCTGAGCAGGACGACGGGCACGGTGATCAGCGCCGAGACGATGGTGCGCTTCTTCAGGTCCGCGGCCTCGTCGTCGCGGGCGGTGTCGGTGGCACTGGTGGCTGCGGCGGGCTCGTCGCTGCCGCCGTCCCCGTCGTCCGCAACGCTGTCGTCCTTCATCGCGAAAGCGTCGTAGCCGGCTCCGCGCACGGTGTCGATGAGCGTGGAGGTGTCGGCCTTGGAGGGGTCGTAGTCGACGGAGGCGGATTCGGTGGCGAAGTTGACCGTGGCGTCCACCCCGTCGAGTTTGTTGAGCTTGCGTTCCACCCGGCCCGAGCAGGACGTGCAGGTCATGCCGGTCACGCCGAGGTCGAGATGGATCACGTCGACCGGGGTGGTCTGAACTGGGTTGCTCTCGACTGGGGTGGTCATGGTTATGCCTTCACGGTGTAGCCGGCCTCGGCGACGGCGGCGGAGACTGCGTCGTCCGTCACGTCCTCGCCGGTGACGCTGACCGCGCCGGTGGACAGGTCGACCGCGACGGAGGTGACGCCGGCGATGTCGCCGACCTCTTCCTCCACGGAGGCCTTGCAGTGTCCGCAGGTCATGCCTTCGACGGTGTAGTTCTTGGTGACGGTGGCCATGGTGTTCTCCTTGCCTTCAATGTTTCTGACACGTCCGACTGTATACCCCTATGGGGTATCGGGCAAGGGGTGGTCGGATGGGATTAAAGCAATTGTGAGATCCGGTTGGCCGTTGCGGTTACCTTCCCGGCTACTTCGTCGATATGTGCCGAGAGTCGGTCCGTAGGGCCTGCCACGGACAGTGCCCACCGCGCCGGTTGCGCTGTGCCGATAGCACTCGCCACTGCGCTAAGGCCGGGCACGGTCAGTTCTCGGTTGATGGCGGCACCGGTGTGGCGGATGTTGGCGAGGTCGTCCAGAAGGGCTTCCCCGTCTAGGTCGGGATGCTTTCGTAGGTAGGCATCGACGGCTTTGTTGCTCATGGTCGAGAGAAATGCTCGGCCAGCACTCATGGGGACGAGTGCCTTCCTGATGCCGAGTGGTGTCGAGTAGTGGATCGCCTGATGTGCTTCGACCATCGTCACGTAAACGAAGGTGTCACCGACCAGCTCCGATAGGACGACTGTTTCGTCGATGTCGTCTCTCAGCGCCTCCATGTCGGGGCGGGCACGCTCGGCGAGCGGGGGTTGTGCTGAACGGAGGAGTGCGCCGGGGGCGGGACCTAGGTGGTAGATGCCTTCCGTCCCGACTAGGTAGCCCACGGACAACAGTCCCTGGACTAGTCCATGAGCCGAGGATTTCGGTGCCTGCAGTGCTTCGGCGAGCGCGGCCAAACTCATTCCGGCGGGCTCTGAGGCGGAGACGAGTTCCAGGATCGACGTCACTCGCGACACGGTCCGGTGTGCCGATCCCTCCCGTGGCGGGCGCAGGGGTTCAGTCCGGGGCGTGCTGTCGTTCATTGCTCTCCTGTGGGTAGGTGGGCTCGTAGTGGCCCCGCGTGGATCCCGACGGTGTGAGTGGCCGGTTGTTGGAAGCCTCTTGACGAGATCCTACCTCCTGAACTATGTTGTATTCGTGAATGAACGTTCCTATATAGGAACGAGCGTTCGTAACTAGGACGACAACGAGATGGGCGGACGACATGGGTTTTGAACTCAGTGAGGACCAGCGGGACCTCCGCGACGGGGCGAGGGAGCTCGCAGATAGTTTCGGGGACGACTACTGGGCAGAGAAGGACCGACTGGGAGAATTCCCGTGGGAGTTCTACACCGCCTTCGCCGACGGCGGGTGGCTTGGTATCGCGATTCCCGAGCAGTACGGAGGCGGTGGACTCGGGGTGACTGAGGCCTCCGTGCTGCTCCAGCAGGTCGCGGAGTCCGGAGCCGGGATGAATGGTTGCAGTACGATGCACCTGACCATTTTCGGCCTGAACACGGTGGTCAAGCACGGAAGTGAGGAACTGCGTCAGGAGATCCTGCCCAGGGCGGTCGACGGCTCCCTGCATGTCTGTTTCGGAGTGACCGAGCCCGATGCAGGCACGGATACCACCCGTATCAGGACGTTCGCGAAGAAGGTGGACGGTGGATACCTGGTGAACGGACGCAAGGTCTGGATCACGAAAGCGGGGCAGTCCACCAAAATGGTCCTGATCGCCAGGACCACGCCACGCGACCAGGTCGCCAAGCCGACCGACGGGATGTCGCTGTTTCTCGCCGACATCGACGACGACGCCGTCAGTGTCCAAGCGATCCCGAAGATGGGCCGGAACGCTGTCCAGTCCTACGAGGTCGTCTTCGATGACCTCTTCGTGCCGGACACCGCACGTGTCGGTGACGAAGGGAAGGGATTCCGCTACCTGCTCGACGGGCTGAACCCGGAACGTATCCTGCTGGCCCATGAGGCACTCGGTATCGGACGCGCCGCGATGCGGAAGGCGGTCGCCTACGCCGGCGAACGGATCGTGTTCGACCGTCCGATCGGCATGAACCAGGGAATCGCCTTCCCCCTGGCCGAATGCCAGACCCGACTGGACGCCGCAGAACTGATGGCACGGAACGCCGCATCCCGCTACGACCGTGGGTTGAGCTGTGGACGCGAGGCGAACATGGCGAAGTGGCTCTGTGCAGACGCCGGATTCAAGGCTGCTGACCAGGCCATACAGACGCTCGGCGGGATGGGCTACGCCAGGGAGTACAACGTCGAACGCTACTTCCGGGAGTCGCGGATCCTCCGGCTCGCCCCGGTGAGCCAGGAGATGGTCATGAACTACGTCGCCAACCATGTGCTGGGTCTGCCGAAGTCGTACTGACCCCGCGGGCCGCACGGTACCGACGGACCTGAGAAGAGAAAAGCGGAGAAACGCAGTGGAGAAAACAGAGAAGACCGGCGCGGGGAGCCTGGAAGGTTTGCAGGTCATCGACCTGTCCCGGGTCCTGGCGGGCCCGTTGTGCACCCAGATGCTCGCCGATCACGGTGCGACGGTGATCAAGGTCGAGCCTCCCGCAGGTGACGAGACGAGGACCTGGGGGCCGCCGTTCCTGGACGGTGACACCAGTGGGTACTACTCGGCACTCAACCGGAACAAGGACAATATCTGTCTGGACCTGACCTCTCCGGAAGGTGTGGAGGCACTGACGACACTTCTGCAGGGTGCGGACGTACTCGTCGAGAATTTCAAGGCGGGCACCCTGGCCCGCTGGGGGTTCACCGACGACCGGCTGGAACGCGAGTTCCCCCGGCTGGTCCACTGCCGCATCACCGGCTACGGCACCGAGGGCCCTATGGGCAGCACTCCCGGGTATGACGCGGCCCTACAGGCCTACTCGGGTCTGATGAGCATCAACGGGGAACCGGACGGGGCCCCGCTGCGTATCGGAGTGCCGGTGGTGGACATGGTCACGGGAATGCTGAGTTTCTCCGGGATCCTCCTTGCACTCCTTGAGCGCCACCGGTCCGGGCGTGGTCAGCGGGTGGATTCCACGCTCCTGGACAGCGCTGTCAGCCTCCTGCACCCCCACTCGTCGTCCTGGTTCGTTGATGGACGGGAACCGGTACGCACGGGCTCCGCCCATCCGACGATCGCTCCCTACGACGTCTTCTCGGCCGGCGGGCGGGCGATGTTCATCGGTGCAGGCAACGACCGGCAGTTCAGGGATCTCACCACACTGCTTGGACGGCCGGAGCTTGCCGACGACCCCGATTTCGTGACCAACGCCCGACGTGTCGGCAACCGGGAGCGCCTGCGCCGTTTCCTGGAGGATGCTCTCGCGGACTTCGACAGGGATGCCCTGTCCGATCTTCTCCTCTCTCGGGGGATCCCCGCAGCGCCGGTCAACACCGTGAATGAGGCACTCGACAGTCAACAGGTGGCATTCCGGGAGATGGTCGTCCGGGAGGACGACTACACCGGCCCCGGCGTGCCCGTGAAACTCAGTCGGACTCCAGGGGCGTTCCGGACGCCTCCGCGGCGTAAAGGCGAAGACACCGAACGAGTGCTGGCGGAGAACGGATGCTCTGCGGCGCTGATGCAGAGAATTGTGAGGAACAATGGATAAGACATACCGGTCGACCGTGGACGCGGTCGCGGACATCCCCGATGGTGCAAGTCTCGCCGTGGGCGGCTTCGGGTTGTGCGGTATTCCCTTCCGGCTGATCGAGGCGTTGCTTGACCAGGGAGTAGGGGACCTCAGGACCATCTCCAACAACTGCGGCATCGATGCCACCGGTCTGGGGCTTCTGCTCGACCACCACCGGATATCCCGTACTACCAGTAGCTACGTCGGTGAGAACAAGGAGTTCGCCCGGCAGTACCTCAGTGGGGAACTGGAACTCGAGCTCTGCCCCCAGGGCACTCTCGCGGAGCGGCTCCGTGCCGGAGGTGCGGGGATCCCCGCCTTCTTCACACCCGCCGGCGTCGGGACGCAGGTCGCCGAGGGCGGGCTGCCGTGGAAGTACCGGACCGACGGGACAGTCGACACCGTCTCCCCGGCTAAGGAGACACGCAGTTTCCACGGGAGGGACTACATCCTGGAGGAGGCGATCACCGCCGACTTCGCGCTGGTCCGGGCAGCGGTCGGCGACCGGCACGGAAACCTCAGGTACGACGGCGCGGCCCGAAACTTCAACCCGCTGTGTGCGGCCGCGGGCAGGATCACCGTCGCCGAGGTGGAGACGCTGGTGGAACCGGGAGAAATCGGCCCCAATGACATACATACCCCCGGGGCCTACGTCCAGCGGGTTGTCCGCGTCGGCGACGAAGGCAAGAAGATCGAGAAAAGGATGGTACGACCATGAGCCTGGACCGAGAGGCCCTCGCGCGACGCGTGGCAGATGAGCTTCACGACGGAGAGTACGTCAACCTGGGGATCGGGCTTCCCACGCTGGTCCCGAACCACATTCCCCGGGGGCGCCACGTCGTCCTCGAGTCGGAGAACGGCATTCTCGGGGTCGGTCCGTACCCTACCGTCGACGCCGTCGACCCCGACGTCATCAACGCAGGCAAGGAGACGGTGACCACGCTCCCCGGAGCTTCCTTCTTCGACTCCGCAGAGTCGTTCAGCTTAATCCGGGGAGGTCACATCGACACGGCGATTCTCGGCGCGATGCAGGTGTCGGGTGAAGGAGATCTCGCCAACTGGAGTGTCCCGGGCAAGATGATCAAGGGGATGGGAGGGGCGATGGACCTCGTCCACGGCGCCCGTCGGGTGATCGTGATGATGGAACACACCGCGAAAGACGGCTCACCGAAAATTGTGCGTGAGTGCTCGTTCCCCGCCACTGGTCGCCGCTGCGTCGACCGTATTGTCACTGACCTCGCGGTCATTGACGTCACCACGGAAGGACTGGTCCTCCGGGAACTGTCACCGGGTGTCACCAGGGAGATGGTCGAGGCAGCGACCGAACCTCCGCTGATCGTCGGGGAGGTGGCATGATGAACAACCCCGTTCCGTCGACCACAGAGAGCCGACCGTACCGGACAGTGGAGCAACGCGGATTCTGGTTCGACGAACTGGAGACCGGCGTGACCTACCGCCATGCACCGGGAAGGACATTGACCCAGTCCGACAACATCCAGTTCAGCACGTTGACGATGAACCCGCAGTCCCTTCACCTTGACGCAGCACGCAGCAGCAGCTCCGAGTTCGGCGAACCGCTGGTCAACAGTCTGTTGACGATGTCGGTACTGGTCGGCTTGTCGGTGGGGCACCTGACACAGGGCACCATCGTGGCCAACCTCGGTTTCGGGGACACGGTGTTCCCGGCCCCCGTCTTCAGCGGAGACACGATCTACGGGCGCACCGAAGTGCTGGAGAAGAGGCTATCGCGTAGCCGCCCTGACCAGGGGATCGTCACATTCAAGCATATCGCCGAGAATCAGGACGGGGTGGTCGTCGCCATGGTCACCCGCACCACGTTGATGCGCCTGTCACCTGAGGGGGGTGAACCGGCATGAGTATCCCCGGACCTGTCTGGTTGTTCTGTCCCGGTGACCGTCCCGAGCGGTACACGAAAGCACTGGCAGCTGCGGACGCGGTCATCATCGACCTCGAGGATGCCGTCGCCGATGTGGACAAGGACCGTGCCCGTACCGCCCTCGTGGAGTGCCCGGTGGACCCAGCGCGGGTCATCGTCCGGGTGAACCCTGCCGGGAGCGGGCACAGGGACGCCGACCTGGAGGCGGTGGCGCGGACAAAATATACGAGGATCATGCTTCCCAAGGTCGAGGATCCCCGCGACCTCGACGGCATGGACCGATGGGAGGTGGTGGCCTTGATCGAGACGGCCCAGGGAGTCCTCTGTGCCCCCGCCATCGCCGCCCATTCTGGTGTAAGCGCTGTGATGTGGGGTGCAGAAGACCTCATCGCCTCGCTCGACGGAAAGTCGAGCAGGGACCCGTCGGGTCGGTACCGCGACGTTTGCCGGACGGCCCGCTCACAAGTGCTGTTGAGTTGTGGCGCGGCCGGGACCGACGCCGTGGACTCGGTGTATCTGGACATCGCCGATGTGGCCGGCCTGGCGGAGGAGTCCTCGGATGCCGTGGCCAGTGGTTTCACCTACAAGGCATGTATCCACCCCTCACATGCGGAGGTGATCAGGAAGGCATTCCGACCCGGAGACGCCGAAGTGGCGTGGGCACGCGACGTCATCGACAGCGGACGTGGCGGCGGAGTATCCACCGTCGGTGGACGGATGGTGGATGCCCCTCTCATCCGGCAGGCGGAGAAGATCCTCAGGAACGCCCTGCCAGGACAGGAGCGTCGTAAACATGACGGCCCGTGACCAGACAACAGTTCATCCACAACCAGAGGAGTGGGTCATGTCTCCCAGGACAACCCCCGGAAGTCGGCGCGGCATTCTGGCCGTGACCCGCACCATCGTCGGAGCCGTCGCGGCAGTGACGCTCCTGGCGTCCGGCACGGCATGCACGCCCGAAGTGCGGGACGGTACCGCCACCAACCCCCTGAAGATGGCCGACGGCTGGGCCCTGACCCACCCCTTCGGAGTCGGCGGGACAACCCCGTTCCTCGACGCGCTCGGCGAGTCAGGAGTTGAGGTGGACTACTTCGCCTCAGGACAGATGGGGGCCGTCCAGGACCTCCCCGATACCCTCCGCGGCGGGATCGTGGATCTGGGGATCGTCTCGCCGTCCTACAACAGTTCGGAATTTCCCCTGTCCAGTGTCGGTGACCTGCCCGGTTTCGGTTCGGACGCCTGCGCCATCGGCTACTCGATGATGGAGTTGGGGGCGCCGGGGAACATCCTCTACGACGAAGAGCTCGAGGACATGAAGTTCCGTCCGCTCTGGGCGTCGACGGTGCCTTCCTACGAGGTCATGACGTCAGGAGTGGAGGTCACGTCCCCGGAGGACGCGGCCGGCCTTGTTCTGCGCTCCCCGGGCGGGTCCCTCGACAGGGTCGTCGACGGACTGGACGCTGCCGGCGTGTCGATGCCCACCGGCGACTTTTACGAGGCGATCTCGAGATCGACGGTGGAAGGCACGGTGACCGGCCCGGTCAGCGTGACCCCTTACGGTCTCGAGGACGTCCTGACCGACACCACGGTCGGGGCCGAGCTCGGCTCGATCACCGTGTTCTACGGGATCAACACGGATGCCTGGGAGAGGCTTTCCACGGACCAACAGCAGGCCGTCATCGCGGCCGCCGAAATCGCACAGCGGTCGGTCTGCGATGAACTCAACAACGCCAACGCCGAGGCGTACCAGACGATGGAGGACGCAGGCGTCACGCTCCACGACATTTCGCCGCAACGGGACGAGTGGCGTCGTGCCACCGAGCCCGTCGTCGAGAACTGGGTGGAGACCGCTGAGGCAGCGGGTCTGCCCGGACGCCGCGTGCTCGACGCCTTCACGACCGCGATGGACCACTACTCCAACCACCACATCGAGAAGAGTTGATACCCGTGTCCTCTACAATCGTCCATTTAAGCCATCAGGGTAACGCGATTCCCACTGCGTTCGGGTTCCGCGACACGGATCATCCGCGCCTGGACCGCGTGCAGAACGGGCTATCGGCGTTCTGCGCCTGGATTGCCGGTGCCTCTGTGGTCGTCCTGTGCATCCTGACACTCGTGGAGATCGTGATGCGTTCGGTCTTCCACCATCCCCTGGGGTGGAACGTCTCTGTCATCGAGAAGTTCCTGCTGCCGGTGATCGCCTTTTTCGGTCTGGTGACCGCGTACCGGACGGCGTCGCACATTGCCGTCGCCTCCCTTTTCGCCCGGCTGAACCCGCGGATCAGGAAAGTCATCCTGGTACTGATTCATCTCCTGATTTTGACCGTGCTGCTGACGCTGCTCGTCGCAGGATGGAACAAGACGGCGATGTCCGTGGAGCTCGGTCACCGGGTCCTGCCGGGTCTGGCGGACCTGCCTCTTCCCGACTGGACATTCCTGGTCATCGTGCCGCTGTCCGCACTTCTCGGTGTGATCGTGGTGGCGCTCGACCTGGTGCGTGAACTCATCGCACCCTGGGACCGCCCCTACTCCGATTACGACCCGGGCGAGGTGCACTGACCATGTTGGCATTGTCGATCCTCCTCCTCCTCGTTGTTCTCGTCATGCTGCGGGTTCCGGTCAGCTTCGCGGTCTTTGCCGCGGGACTGGTGGGGCTCCTCTTTATCGGCGGTCCCGGCCTGGCCCTCCACGCGATGGAATCGGCCCCCTTCGCCGCCGTCCGGTCGAACTCGCTCTCCGCGATTCCCCTATTCATCCTCATGGCACAGTTGATGCTCCTGTCCGGGCTCCTGGACTCGTTGTTCGACGCCGCGCGAAGCTTCGTCGGACGGATCTCCGGTGGCACGGCTGTGGCCACCGTCGGAGCGGGTGCGGCCTTTGCCGCCGTGTCTGGGTCATCCACGGCTGCGGCGGCGACGCTGGCGCAGACCTCGACGACCCGCATGCTGAAGGAGGGCTACCGGACAGGTACCGCCACCGGTCTCGTCGCCGTGGTCGGAACGTTGGCCGCCATGATTCCTCCGAGCATCATCCTCGTGTTCTACGCGATCACTGCCGAGGCGCCGGTCGGGAAAGTCCTGGTGGCAGGTTTCTTCCCTGGCATTGTGATCGCCCTGAGCCTGGTTGTCACGATGTACCTCGGTTTCCTTCGCGACAAGAGTGCCGCACCGAAGGGTGAGCGGTCGTCCTTCGGGACGAAACTGCGCTATCTGGTGAAGGCGTCGCCGCTCCTGGTCGTCTTCATCGCGGTCGTCGGGTCCATCTTCTTCGGTATCGCCAGCCCGACCGAGGCTGCGGCACTTGGCGTTCTCGCGTCACTCGTGCTGGTCATCGCTCTTCGCCGGTGGAACACCCGGGCTGTCGGCGTGGCGATCCTGGAGACTGTGAAAACCTCGGCGATGATCTTCGCGATCATCATCTCCGCAGGGATCCTGGGCATCTTCATCACCGAGACCCGCGTGACTCCGAAGCTGGTCGAAAGCATTGGCGGCTCCAGCTGGAACCCGTTCATCATCATGCTGTTGATCGGCGTGGTGTACATCGTCCTGGGGTTCTTCATGGATCAGATCGCGATCATCGCGTTGACGGTCCCGGTGACACTGCCGGTGGTGGAGGCTTTGGGATACGACCCGATCTGGTTCGGCATCTACGTGGTTCTCCTTGCCGAGGCAGGAATGGTGACCCCACCGATGGGTATCAACGTCTTCGTGGTGGCGAAGGCGGTCAGGGTGAATCCGATCACCGTCTTCAAGGGCGCGTTCCCGTACGTCCTCGCGACGATGGTGATCGCCGTGATCTTCCTTATCTGGCCCGAGGTGGTCATGTGGGTACCGAACCTGCAAAATTAGCTTGCTCTGACGTCGTCTGGGAATACCGCCGCCGCACACCAGGTTGACCGGACGTGACTTCGACATCAACGACTGCAACGACCGCAACCACCGCAACCACTGCAACTTCAGTGAACTCCCTCTTCGACTCGCTGGACGCCGGCGCTCTGCACCTGAACAATCGGGTGACCATGGCCGCGCTGACCCGCCAGCGCGCCGAGGAGGACGGCAACCCCACCGACCTGCACGTGGAGTACTACCGCCAGCGTGCCAGCGCCGGACTGGTGCTCACCGAGGGCACCTTCCCCGCCTTCAGCAACCGATCCTTCCCCGGCCAGGCCGGCATCGCCACCGACGAGCACCGTGACGGGTGGGCCCGGGTGGCCGACGCCGTCCACGCCGACGGCGGCACCCTGGTCATGCAGATCATGCACGGCGGGCGCACGTCCCACCCTGACCTGCTGCGCGGCGGTGAGCCGGAGGCCCCGAGCGCACTCGGCACCGGCGGCCCGGTCCGTGGGTTCTCCGGCAAGCTCGATGGCGTGGTGCCGCGTGCCCTGGCCACCGACGAGATCCCGCGCATCATCCAGGAGTTCGTGGACGGTGCACGCCGCGCGGTGGATGCCGGCGTCGATGCCGTGGAGATCCACGGCGCGAACGGTTACCTGCTGCACGAGTTCACCGCCGCGTCCTCGAACCACCGGGAGGACGCCTACGGCGGGTCGCCGGAGAACCGGGCGCGACTGACCGTCGAGGTCGTGCGCGCGGTCGCCGAGGAGATCGGAGCGGACCGTACGGCGCTGCGTATCTCCCCGGAGCACGGTGTGCAGGGCGTGCCGGAGGACGACCGGGAGGACGTCCTGGCCACCTATGGTGCCCTCCTTGACGGCATCCGCGACGTGGGGATTGCGTACCTGTCGGTGTTGCACGCCGACATCGACGGCGACCTGGTCGCCGCGCTGCGCGCGCGTTTCGGCGGGGCATTCCTGCTCAACAGCGGATTCGGGAAGGTCACCCAGTTCGACGAGGCACGCCACATCGTCGAGGACGACCTGGCGGATGCGGCGGTCGTGGGCCGTCAGCTCATCGCCAACCCGGACCTGGTGCGTCGCTGGAAGGACGGCCTCGAGCTCAACGAGCCGGACTCCTCGACGTTCTACGTGGGCGGCGCCCACGGCTACACCGACTACCCGTTCGTGGGGTAGGGGCTTAGCCGGGGTCAGAATGATCTCGGTGGCCCCGTGGATCATTCTGGTGCCGGAAGGTGACCGCCAATTTGATGTAAAGTGCCATTTACATCAAGTTGGGCTAGATCTGAGGTCGGCAACATGATCTCAGCGTGCCCGTAGACCAGGTTCGGCACACACCACGAAGGGTTCGATGATGTCCTACCGCACGCTCAAGTCGATCTTCCATCAGCGGGACCGCAGCACTGCCGACGGTGAAGAGGCGGCCCGCCGGTCGTCACCTGCCGCGATCCACTGGAACTTCATGGTCGGCGACCACACGATGTTCTGCCTGGTAACACCGGACATTGCACGCTTGATCGAGCGGATCATGGACCATGAGAATCGGGCGCGCCAGGTATGGAGAAGCCTCCCCCGTGCTGTGCAGTACCACTATCTGCGGACGATGATTGTGGAGGAGATCTACGCAACGAACGATATTGAGGCCGTCTATTCCACTCGCCAGGAGATTGCGGATGTCTTGGATGCGGTCCAGGGTGGTGCAGTATCGGAGCAACGGCGTTTCCGCGAGATGGCGCGGCTCTACAGTGCATTGTCGGACAACACCGTGGAGCCGCCGGGGACTATTGAGGACATTCGCCGTATCTACGACGACGTCACTGACGGGGAAATTGATTCCGGTGACTCACTGGATGGGGATCTGTTCAGGGCTGGTGCTGTACATATCTCCTCAGGACAGAAAGTAGTTCATTCGGGGTCGCCCACCGAGGAGATCATTGTCTCTGGGCTCCGCGAGATGTTGAGTCAGTCTCGGAATGATGACATCCCGATACTGGTCAGGGCAGTTATTTCCCACTTCATCTTCGAGAATGTGCACCCGTTCTATGATGGCAACGGACGAACTGGGCGCTACCTGCTTGCACTGGACTTGGGCCGGAGCTTGTCGCCCGTCGCGTGGTTGTCTCTGTCGGCCACGATCGCTGACAACAAAGAACGGTACTATAAGGCATTTCAGGACGCTGAGCAGCCGTTGAATCACGGCGATGCCACGGTTTTCGTCACCTCCATGTTGGAGATCATTGCGGAAGCCCAGGGTCGAATGCGTGACGATCTGGAGCACAGGAAGAAGCAGATTGACGCGATTGTCGCCCGGGTTCCGGAACTGAAGAATGACGACACTTTCCGGGGGTCGAAGAATGGTGCCGTAGAGGTTCTGGCCATCATTGGGCAGGCATCGTTGTTTGGGGTGAAGGGAGAGGTAACTCTGGAGGTCATTGCGAAGTCCCTGAAAAAATCGAAGCAGTATGTCCGCCCAAGGACAGCCGACCTTGTCGATCGTGGTTTTATCCGGCAGGTATCGGCAATGCCACTCCGATTTCGACTGGCGCATGCAGGCAGAGAAGCCCTGGGATTGGTTGACTCCGAGTGATTCGGTAGCGCCTCCTGGGCTGTTGCGCTACGTCACTCGGATTGTTGAAGCTCGAGGTAGTACTCACTGTCCGCCAGCGCCGCGGTGTAGGCCAACGCCTGTTGAACATCTTCCTTCTCCAGGAAGGGATACTCGTCCAGGATCGTTGGCACGCTCTTCCCGCCGGCCACCATGTTGCCGATCATGGAGACCGACAGGCGGAGGTCGCGAATAGTCGGCTTGCCGCCCATCCTTGCGGGGTCGACCGTGATCCTGTCGAAGCGTGTCATAGGCATGAGCATATGCCAGAACGCGCACGACGATCCGCTTTTCGCGGGCAGAGGGGAATCGCTGCGCCGCCTATAGCGGCAGTCGGCGATGGTGCTCGATGGAATCCTGCGGCAACAAGGCCACGGTTCAGCACCTCGCAGCCTGCTACGCTGCCTCCCGTGTATGCGGACAACACCACGGAATCGATGACGTACGACGAGTACCTTGCACTCGACGGGTTCAAGGCGGGGAGGTACCCGCTCGTCAGGGAGAACCGACTGAACCGGGAGCGGCAGCTCGCGTGGTCGCTGTCGATGCCCTTCGAGATGGACAAGGGGCGTGTCGTCGACGGGCCGAGCGGGGACTACCGGGCCCGTCCTCGGTCTTTTTCGTGGGTCGCGTTCGTTTCCGATCGCAGTGGAGCGCCTCCGGGCTTCGAAGGCCTGTGTCGGCTCGACAAGGAGAGACTGAACTCCGTGTGGGGAGTCACGACCGGAGCGTCGGCGGTCAATACAGCATGGAAGTTGATCCTCGAGGCCGGGGATCCGGGGTATCGCGTCCTGCTGCCTTATGCGCGAGACATCGTGGCACGACCGCTCGAGGCCCGAATCGACAGGGCAGGAGATCTCTTTGACGAGATGGTCCGGAGGATATCGGAGAACCTCCCGGACAGGGATCCTGTGCGGGAGGTCCATCGGGTGCTCGACCCGTTCATCACGGTGAATGCCCCGCAGGTTCTGCCGTCGGTGCTCCCCCGGGACACGGCCGCATGGGATATCGCCCGAGCCCTTCAGCTGCTCCGCGTCTCATTCCGGACCGGCTTGATCGACGTGAAAGACACGGACACCCTGGTCGACTCCGCACTCCACGTGACCCGTCAGGCTTATGGGAACTGGCGTGAGTACGCCGACGGTTATATCGTCGGCCGCGCAGAATCCGCCGGCTTGGTCGACGAGGATGCCTTCGCCGAGAGGGACGCCGTTGCCGATGCGCTGAACCACCCGCAGTCACTGTGGCGGACCGAATCGCTGCAGGGCACCGCGGTTCGCTGAACCAGCAGGAGCGTCCCTCGCCTTATTGCACGCCCCTACAGCGGCAGTCGCCGAACGACTGCCTGTGGCAGGTTCTTCAGGATCATCATGATCGGACGGAACAGCGGGTGGATCCAGATCACCGGCTTGCCACCGTCCACACCTGCGGCGACGGCCTTGGCGGCGTCGGTCTTGTCCACCGTCAGTGGGGCGTCGTCCAAAGCGGCGGTCATGTTCGTGCGCACCTGGCCGGGGCGCACGGTCAGCACCTTCACCCCGGTGCCACGCAGCGCCTCGCCGAGCATGCGGTAGAAACCGTCCACACCGGCCTTGGTGGAGCCGTAGACGAAGTTCGACCGGCGCACCATCTCACCGGCGACGGAGGAGAACACCACGATCTGACCGTGGCCCTGCGCCTTCATCCGGTTGGACAGCAGCACACCCACCGACACCGCGCCGGTGTAGTTGACCTGTGCGGCCAGCACAGCCTGCTCCTGGTCGGTCCACTGCACCTCGTTGTCGCCGAGCACACCGAAGGCCACCACGGCCAGGTCGATGTCGCCGCCGGCCCAGATCTCGTCGAAGACTCCCGGGTGGGAATCGAAGTCGGTGGCGTCGAAGTCGACGGTCTCCACGGAGGACGCGCCGGCGGCCTCCATACGTCCGATGGCGGAAGACAGCTCCGCACCGGGACGTGCGGCCAGCACCACGCGTGCCGGACCGCGGGTGAGGAACTCCTCGACCACGGCCAAGCCCATGTCGGACGCGCCGCCGAGCAGCAGGATGGACTGGGGTTTACCCACAGCGTTGATCATTAAAAACTCCTAGTTCAGCTCGAGGCGGCGGGACATGTCGGAGGCGAAGACACCGGTCGGGTCGATGTCCCGACGCGTCTTCAGCCAGCCGGACAGGCCGGGGTACATCTTGTGGAAGTTCTCCGCGGACGTGCGGGACTCCTTGGCCAGGTACAGCCGGCCACCGAACTCCATGACCCGCTGGTCGAGCTTGTCCAGGAAGTCACCCAGGCCCGGACGGATCGGGAAGTCCACGCACACATTCCAGCCCGGCATCGGGTAGCTCAGCGGCGCACGGTTGCCCTCGCCGAAGAGCTTGAACACGTTCAGTGCCGAGTAGTGGCCGGACTTCTGGATGTCGCGGATGATGTCCTTGAACGGTTCCACGGCCTCGGTCGGCACCACGAACTGGTACTGCAGGAAGCCCTTCGGGCCGTAGCCACGGTTCCACTCGCCGATGAGGTCCAGCGGCTGGTAGAACTGCGTGAGGTTCTTGACCTGGTTCTTCGCCGGTGCGCCCATGGTGTAGTACGCCAGGCCCACGGCCGACAGGGTCAGCTTGTTCAGGGTGAAGGACGGGAAGACGTCCGGCACGGTCATCAGCTGCGGGGCGTTGAACTTCAGCGGGTCCGCCGCCAGCTTCGGGGCGTACTCCTTGAGCTGGTCCAGGGTGGCCAGGGAGCCACGGGAGATCGTGGCGCGGCCCAGCTTCGGGGCCGGGGAGATGCAGTCGAACCACGCCGAGGAGTAGGTGTAGTTGACCTCGGAGCCGTCGGAGTGCGCGGCGATGGTCTCGTCGAGGGTGTCCGTCCGGTCGGTGTCCGCCAGGAAGTAGGCGGTCTCGGTCTTGGTCATCCGGATGGTGGCGCGCAGGATGATGCCGGTCAGACCCATGCCACCCACGGTGGCCCAGAACAGGGTGCCGTCCGGGTCGTCCGCGGAGCCCTCGGGCTCGATGTGCAGCACGCGACCGTCGGCGACGAGCAGTTCCATGGACACCACGTGGTCGCCGAAGGAGCCGGCGGAGTGGTGGTTCTTTCCGTGGATGTCCGGGCCGATGGCGCCGCCGATGGTGACCTGGCGGGTGCCGGGCAGGACCGGGACCCACAGGCCGGACGGCAGGGCCGCCTTCATCAGCTGGTCGAGGGTCACGCCGGCGTCCACATCGACCAGGGCGGTGTCCGGGTCGATGGAGTGGATGCGGTTGAGCTGCTGCATGTCGATGACCAGCCCACCGCCGTTCATGGCGGGGTCGCCGTAGGACCGGCCCATGCCACGGGCGATGACGCCGCGCTTGAGGTGGTCGGGCTTATCGGCGTTGTCGTCGGCGACCTGCGCGACGGCTGCGGAGATGATATCGACATCAGGGGTGGCGAGGACCTCGGCCGAGGTGGGCGCGGTTCGTCCCCACCCGGTGAGCGTCCGGGTGTGCGTCTTCAGTTCCATGCACACCACTCTACCGCCGGGGGAGGCCAATTCATGCCATAGTTGGGGCATGGATCGGCTCGAAGGTACGCAGGGTGTGGTGTGGGTCGCACAGGAATGGGAGTCTGTGCGCGGTATGCATTCCCGCGGTGAACTGGGGGAAGAGCCCTACCTGCGCAGGTGTGGGGAACTGTCGGATTCCCTGGGAAGTTCCCGTGAAGATGAGGAGCTGCGCTATCGGATCGACCTGCTGCGTTGTCTGGAGGGGGAGGCGCTGGATCGGCGCGACACCGTGGACCTGCTCCCGGCGTTGTGGGCGATGCACCGCAACGATCCCGCGCGCTTCCCCGCCCACCCGGACGCGACGGCAGACACAGACGATCTACCGAACCTCTTCGAGCTGCTCTGGCAGGAGGTGGTGCTCAGCGCCGCGCAGCGTCCTACCGTCGACCGGGACCACCTTGATCATCTCGCCGGGCTGGCGGTGGAGGCCCTGCGTGAACTGGGAAGTTCGCCGGAAGACGTCGCCGAGGCGTCGGTGCGCGTCCTGCTTTCCCTCGGCCGGCTGGACGAGGCGCAGGCATTGCTCGACGATCTGCCGGAACCTCAGCTCCCCGCCGAGCCGACGTGGGCGCAGGCACACCGGCACCAGCGTGACCTGGATGTGCGCGGCATGGTGGCCTTGCAGCGCGGTGAGTTGGACGTCGCCGCGGCGATCGTCGAGGCGATGGAGAACGCCCCCGAGGCGCACGTGCAGCCCACGGTGATGCTGGCGGAGTCGCTGATCCCCCTGTCCGGGGTCGTCTCCCCGGAGGTCACCGCCGCGCGTGCGGCGTTCGTCGCCGACCGGTCGGTGGGTTCCCCCGAATTGTCGGACGCGCTGCTGCAGGTCGCCGAGTATCTCGCGGTGACCGGTCACGAGGCCCACGCCCTGGGTCTGCTGGACCGCATGTTGCCCACGCTGGCGCTGCACCGTCGGGACCCGGATGCTGACGTGCACCTGCTGGAGGGACTGCACACGGTGTACGCCGCCGCGGCGGCTGCGGGACACGGGTCGGTGCGTCCTCAATTCGCCGGTTTGCCGGCGGTGGCGGACTGGTTGGCGGTGGCCGGCGAGCGCGCCGGCGGTGGCACGGTCGCGGGCCTGGCGCGGTGGACGGGGGAGCGGGCACGCCGCGCGGCGGCCGCCCTGGACACCCGCAATGGCAATGATGTGGAGATGACGGTGGGCCTCGGCCTGCACCGACTGCCGGACGGTGCCGCGGCCCAGCCCCACCCGCTGCCAGCGTCCGCCGCCCTGTCGGTGACCCCGGCGGTGGTCCCCTCGCAGGAGGCGGAGTTGCCGTCGTGGGTGGAGGACGCCTGGCTGCACCTGCCACGCGAGGTCGCCGACTGGCGCGGCGAGGTCAGTGGGGTGTTCTCCCCGGAGATCGCCGTCGCCGGCCCGGTGGACCTCGATTCCCTAGGTGCCGGCGATACGGTCGCGGCGTTGATGCTGTACTCGATGCTGGGTCTGGAGGAGGCGGTGCAGACCGCAGTCGACCGGTTGGCGGAACTCGCCAACGGGCTGGACCCGCGCTTTGACCTGGGCACTCACCGGGACCTGGTGGAGGAGCTGCTGCGTCGCTACGATGCCCGGGCGCTCGAGGAGTACGGGGACGACGACGAGTTCGGAGACGATGACGAGTACGGGGACGACGCGTTCGACGAGGACGACGACGGCGCGTCCGATGCGTCCGACGCCCCCGCGGCGCTCCAGGAGCTGGACGAGCTGCTGCGCGCGCGCCAGCGCACCCAGGACGAGGTCGAAGATTCCGGTGCCGACCCGGTGACTATCCTCGCCGCCCGGGTGGGCACCGTCGCCGGCATGTGGCAGGGCTCCGGCCCGCTGGTGCGCCGCGTGATCGAGCAGGACGTCCTGATGGGCGGGGTGTACCCCGACCAGGTGGCGCTGCGTCTGGCCTTGCGCGCCGTCCGGCAGGTCACGCTCCTGGTGCCGCGGTCTGTGCCGGAGGTCGGTTCCGCGCTGCTCGCCGGTATCGCCGAGCAGGCGGATCCGGGAGACCCCGGTGTGACGGACCTGATCGCGCAGCTGTCGCACTACGTTGCCGGGGTGGCGCTGAGTCTGCCGTCCCCACCTACGGGTCCTACGGCGATGCTCGCCGGGGAGGAGGCCCCGGAGCTACTCGACGAACTGCTGTCCCTCGGCGTCGCTTTGTCCTCGCACGGTGCCTTCCACGAGGCGCTGGCCGTATACGAGCGGTGCCTGCGCACCCTCACCGGTGGTGAGCTTGGCGTGGCTCCCGAGGACGCTGCGACGATGCGCATCCACCTCCTCGCCGCCCGCGGGGAGACGCTCGCCAAGCTCGGCAACCACCGGGGCGCGGCCGGGGCCTTCGCCGAGGCGTCCGACAGTGCCCAGCACCTGCAGCAGTGGGAGGCTGCCGCGGAGTACCAGGTCAACTGCGTGTCCTCCCTGCTCGACGACCATGACTACCCGCGCGCGGCCTTCGTGCTGGAAAGCGTCGACGACATTGAAGGCCTGGACTGGATGCTCTTCCCCCACGCCTCCTTCCGCCGCGAGGTCGAGGCCACCCGGCTGGCCAGTGCGCTGGTCGGGGAGAACTTCGCCCGCGACTGGGCGGGCCAGGTCGAGCGTCTGAAGGACGCCTACCGCACCTTCCACGCCGCGGCGAGTGTCGGCGGTGCCGGGGCGTCCGGCGGGCCGGTGGGTTCGGACGGGCCGGAGATGTCGGCCCAGGAACTGGGCCTGCGCGCCGCCGGCGACCTCGTTGACCAGGTCCTGGCCGTCAACCGGGGGTTGGTGCACACCGACCGGGTGGATGAAGCGCTGGCGCTCACCGCGTGGGCCGCCAGCGAGGCCAAGGACGCGGAGGGGACGTTCGTGCGTGCCCGGGCGTCGGCACAGGTGCAGGCGCATTCGGACAGTGCGGTGGAGTCCGCACGGTTGGAGGCGTTGACCGAGGAGGCGCTGCTCTTGCACGTCGCCGAACGCGACGATGAGGCACTGCTGGTCTTCGAGTCCGTGGCGCAGCAGGCGCGCCGGGCGGGTGCGGACTGGCTGCTCGCCGCGGTCACCCACCGGCTCGAGGCGGCCGCTCACTACGGCGGGGACACCGGGGTGCGCGAACGCTACGCCGCGCTGCTCGCCGACGTCACAAGTAACTAGAGTTCCATGACCTCGCGCACGGTCTCGGGCAGCTCGGCGACGCAGGTGATCGTCGGCCCGTCGTAGTCGCGCAGCTCCTGGTTGATGATGCGCCGACTAGTCGAGTCGAGCACGGGCATCTCCTGGGCGAGCAGTCGCACCATGAACTCGTTCAGCGGGGCCTCGGTGTGGCTGGCGGCCTCGTAGCTGTCGTCGGCAGCGGTACCGCCGACCACGCTGGTCTGGGCGCGCGACCCCTTCGTCCCGGCGGGCTGGCCGTCGTTGGCTTTGGCGATGTTGCGCCGCATCTGTGTCTTCGCGCGGTCTCTTCCGAACATGGGGCCAGCGTACCGCGCCGACCGCCGCTGGCCCTGAGTGTGGCGTTCATGTCCGGGTGCTGTTCTACACTCGGTGCCAGGAACGTATCCGCGAAAAGTAGAGCGCGTTAGAGCGAAGGAGCACCATGGGCAGGTCAGCACGGCCATTAGCGCCATTGTCGTCGAGGGAATTCCGGATCGTCGCCGCCACCACACTGGGCGACTGCCTGGTGCGCGACCTGGTGAAGCGCACGTGGCCTCGCCGGATCGGCCAGACGGCGGTCGTGGCCACCGGTGCCGGCCTGATTATGGCCGGGGAGTGGGAGGCCCTGTCGGATGCCGAGCGCGAGCAGATCTCCACCGGTATTGCTGACCTGCGCGAGTCGTTGGACGCCGGCCCGGTCCCCGGTACCGTCACGTTGGTGGCGGGTACCACCGTGGCCCTCGGCGTGGGTGCCTGGGTGAACGGCAAGTTGGACGCCGCGGGTGCGGCGGTGGTCACCGCCGTGGGCGGACGGATCCCGCTGGTGGGCAGGGTGTTCCGTGCCTTGCCGTCGACGACCTTCGGTGCCGCGCAGGTCGGCGTCCTGTACGTCCTGAACGAGCGGGCACGCGGATGACGGCCGCGACGGGGACGTCGGGGACGTCACAGTCGGGCCAGGCTGGCGGCACCCGCGCGCAGGATCCGCCGGTGATGGTCGCCGCCACGGTCGGCGAGGTCACCGCAGTGTGGCAGGTGGAGGTCGACGCCCGGGTACTGCTCGGCGACTTCAGCGGCGCGTGGCTGGTGGACTCCGACGGAGTGCACGGTTTCGCCGCGGACGCCGACTGGATCGAGGGCCGCGATGACCGGGACACGGTGCTCTCCCTGCTGCTGCGTCACCCGGTGTTCCTCGCCGAGGGAACCGGGCCGGACGGCGCGAACGGTGTGCGCACCGTGGATGTCGAGGCGACCGTGCAGGCCGCGCGCGCTGGGGTGGAGCGCAACCGTGCGGACTTCGCCGAGGCGAACCCGGGCAAGCGTCAGCCGTCCTGGGGCGACCCCGACGACATCGTCTTCGAGGTCGCCGAGTCGCACGCGGTCCCCGGGGCGAGCCTGCCGCAGGGCCTCGACGGCGACGCCGCCACCGCGGTCGTGCGCTGCATGGCCACTGCCCGTGCGGTGCGCGGGCTCGTCCGCAGCTGGAACAGTGTGGAGAAGCTGCGTGTGCAGCGTCTTGGCGGGGAGTTGCGCGCCCTGCCGCTCGTGCTGAATTGACCCCATTACTCCGGCGGCAGAGCGTCGGCAACGTCGCTACCCTTGGGTGGCATGAACGCACGGCATGCTCCCCGGACGGACCGCACACGCGGCCCGGCGGCTGGTGACGGTCTTGCCGCGGTCCTGCGTCTGCCGACCCTCCCGCTGCTGGACGATGCGCCGGCTGAGCCCGCCGTTCCCGCCGAACCGACCACGTTGCTCATCCTGGCGGAGTACCACCGCCCGTCGGCGGGTTTCCACACCCGGGCGTTGGGCCTGAACGACCGGCTGTCCGTTGCCGAGACCGTGCGTGCCGTGCTCGTCGCTTTCGACTGGCCGGGTGCCACCACGATGCTGGACGACACGGATGCCGGGCCGACCTGGTCATTGCAGGCACGTCGCAGTGACCGGCTGCGGGTCTACAGCCGCACCGCCGGGCCGATCGGCACGCCACTGGGCGAAGCGCTGGGACGCGATGGGACGGCCACCCTGCTTGTCGACGACGTGGTCCTTACCCTCACCACCGCCGGGGCGATGACCCGTGACGAGCACACTCCGGACGCGGTCTGCCTCGCCGGGGACTTCGTGCCCGAGTCGCGTGGCGACCCGGGCGGGGTGGGGCGCACCGTCGCGCCGGACGCACTGGTCTTCGACACCACCGCCGAGTCGGCGGAGGGGCCGGGGTTCCCACGCGATGTGGATCTGGCCGCGGTGAACGTCGCACTGACCGGGGAGGAGACCGTGGAGGAGATCCTCGACGGACTCGCCCCGGAGTTGCGTGAGCTGCTGTTGGCGGGGGACCTGTACGAGTTCACACCCCTGCTGCAGGCGCTGGACCTGGGACGTCCGGCGCAGGTGCCGGACTTCGCCAGGACCGCGTTGGACGGAGTGCCCGCCGAATCGACTCCCGTAGGGCGGGCCGCGGCGTGGGCCAGGATCGTGGCGCTGTCGACGTTGTCTGATCGGGCGACCGCCGGCGAGATCTCCGAGATGCTCATGGCGGCCCTGGGGTTCACCCGTGCCGATGCAGACATCGCCCCAGGCGGTGGCCGGCTGTCCACCGACCCGCTGAATGCGGCGGAGATCAGGTCGCTGTCCGCGGCGACGGGATGGGCGTTGGCGTCCTGCGGAGCGGGTACCGGAGAGGACGCGCGCGCGGTGGTGACACCGCTGGTGCCACGCCGCAGCCTGCTGGAACGTCTCGAGATGTACCGCTACCTCCTGCAGCGACACGAGGGCTGAGCCGACACGGCGGGGTGTCGGTGAGGTTTCGCAATTTCCCCGAGTGCCAGTAGCGTATGTCCGATAAGTCTCCGGACACTTGACCTGACACCTGAACAGAGAGGACGCCCGTCGTGACCGACGCGATCGCTGAACAGCCGGGCTCCGCCGCGGACGAGCCGGGTGAGCCGGGTAACGGCGCCGTCCGGCTGTCCACCGCCGAGCGCTACCGCCGGCTGATCCGGCAGTTTCTGAAGTTCGGCATCGTCGGGGCGTCCGGCGTCGCGGTGAACTCGGCGGTGATGGTGGTGGCGAACAAGACCACCCAGTGGTTGTGGGACTTCGACGGCCACCACGCCTTCGCCAACCTCTTTGGCACCCAATTCCACATTCGCTGGTACCACGTATTTTCGGTGCTGGCGTTTATCGTCGCCAACTTGTGGAACTTCAACCTGAACCGTCGGTGGACGTTCCGCACGTCCGGCAAGTCGAACTGGTTCCGGGAGATGGTGCCGTTCATGCTCGTCGGCGTGGGCGGGCTGCTGGTGACTCTGCTGGTGCAGACGGCGCTGGTCAACCCGGAGTCGCCGGTGGCGCTGTCGCGGGAGATCTGGGACGGCTCCACCGGGCTGCGTGACCCGATCTACTGGGGCAACCTGCTGGGCGTGTGCTTCGCCATCCCGGTGAACTTCCTGGTCAACAAGTTGTGGACGTTCCGTGCCGCGCGTGAGCACTACATACCGACGCAGGTGACGCCGTTGCCGGGGAAGGACGAGAAGTGACGGAGAAGCAGGAGACCCCGGTGGCGCAGGTGGATTCGGTGCCTGGGGAGGTCGAGCGTTTGACGTTGAAGACCCAGTTGTTCCGGTTCATCATGACCGGTGTGGTCGGCGCGGTCGTCGACTTCGGCAGCACCTACCTGCTCTACCTGCTGGGGCTGGGGGACGGCACCTCGAAGACCATCGGTTTCGTGCTGGGCACGCTCACCGCGTACCTGATCAACCGCCGGTGGACCTTCCAGGCAGAGCCGTCGGTGAAGCGGTTCGTGGTCACGATGATCGCTTATCTCGCGACCTACGCGGTGCAGGTCAGCCTGTACACGTTGAGCATTCCGTGGCTGGAGGACATGGACCTGGACCAGTTCTGGGTACGTGCGATCAGCTTTGTGATCGCACAGGGCACCGCCACGGTGCTGAACTTCATCATCCAGCGCTGGGTGATCTTCCGTAGTTGAGGGGACGATCGGCTTCGGCGGGCGTGATGGATCGTCACCAGCGGACGGCGTCGCGGACGCCGTGCTCGGTCAGGACGGGGGTGCTGACGAGGACGGAGGTTCTGTCGTACGGCAGATCTCTTCCCAGTCTTGGGGATAAGCGAGCGTCTGGTCGCCGCTCTTATGGGGTTTGCCGACCACAATTTGGCCGGCGGAGTCACTGATCCTGGACCGGGTGGACTCGGCATTCCGGAATTGAGTGTTGGAGTCTGCATCGCTGAGTTCTGGTGTGACCGTGATCTTTGAGTCCGGGTCGGTGGTCGCTGTGCCGACCTCTGAGACATCCCCGGAGACCTCCCAGGAAACAGGCTCGGTCGGTGCCGGGTCCCCGAGGACGAAAGTGAATGCGCCGGAGGCTGGTTCCGCAGGTGTGTACTCGGCGATGGTGGTGCCGTCCGACGCTACGGTGACCCCCTCGATCTCCTCGCCGCAGGTATTGACGAAGACGGTCAGCCGCCCGGATTCGTCCTCCATCGTCCCGGAATCCCCAACGAAGGTCGGTTGGCCGCATGCTGCCAGCGGGAGAAGCGCAAGCGTGGGAAGGAGGAGTTTCCTGCGGTACACGGGTGATCATCCTTGATTCGGGTTGACACTGTTTCTGTCGAGCGTACGGTGTCGAACGCCGCGTGGCGGCGAGACTGTGGCGGGCAGGCTACGGCCGGAAGAACTTCTCCCCGCGCCCCTTCGCCTGCAGTGCCAGCCAGTCACGGAAGCCCTTCACGTCGCGTCGCTGCACCAGGAAGAACCAGCCGAAGCGTGCGTACTCCTGCGGCAGCAGGCGGCGCATACCGGGCTGGTTCATCAGGAAACCGCGGTTGCGGTAGGTGAAGTAGCGCTTCGTGTCGTTGTCCGGGTACTGGGTGTGCATCCGGCCGCCGAGGATCGGCTTGAACTCATCGGCACCGTCGGGGTGCAGGTAGGACGTCGTCAGGCAGGTGCCGAACGGCAGGCCGGAGCGCACCAGCCGACGGTGGTACTCGACCTCGTCGCCGCGGATGAACAGGCGGTAGTCGGGCACGCCGATGACCTTCATGGTCTCGGCGCTGACCAGGGCACCGTTGAAGAGGCTGGCGATGCCGGGGAGGAAGTCGCCCTGCAGTTCGTGCAGGTAGCGTCGCCACACCACGCCTTGGCGCAGGGGGAAGGCCAGTCGTTCCGGCTCGTCGATGTTGCACACGGCGGGGGAGACCTCGGCCAGTCCGTGGGACTCGGCGACGTCGTAGAGGTTCTCCAGGACGTGGTCGTCGGCGGGACGTCCGTCGTCGTCGGCGCACCACACGGCGTCCACGCCGAGGGAGAGGGCGGTGAGGAAGCCCAGGGCGAAGCCGCCGGCACCGCCGAGGTTCGTCTTTGAGGGGACGTACACGGCGCGGTCGCCGGCGAGTTCCTCGA
The DNA here is from genome assembly GCF_052377405.1 of Corynebacterium sp. AOP40-9SA-29. Taxonomy (NCBI): domain Bacteria; kingdom Bacillati; phylum Actinomycetota; class Actinomycetes; order Mycobacteriales; family Corynebacteriaceae; genus Corynebacterium; species Corynebacterium sp. AOP40-9SA-29. The sequence goes on from NZ_JBQSWR010000001.1 coordinate 916,331, forward strand.
GCAGGACGCGCACCTCGTCCTGGTCGCCGTTGTCGACGACGATGACCTTGTCGACCGGGTGGGTCTGGTCGCAGACGATGGCGAGGGAGTTGCGCAGGAGCGCGACGCGTCGGTGGGTGACGATGACCGCGGCGGTGGTCCCGTCGCGGTGGAGCTGCGCTGCTGACTGCGCGGGTGACTGCCTGGGTGACTGCATGGATGTCATTGTGCCACGCGGTCGGCTGCAGACCAGGGTCGGCGCGCTCTCGGGAAAATCGCTAACCTGGTTGAACTAACTAGGATGGGAAGTGACGCCATGGAACACATCGATCCGATGGACACGCTGGACCCCACTGCGACGCGACCGCGTATCGCCGTAGTCGGCGCGGGCGTCAGCGGATTGACCGCCGCGTATGAACTGTCCACACGCGCGCAGGTCACCCTGTACGACGCCGATGATCGGGCCGGCGGCCACGCCGACACGACCACGGTCACCACCACCGGTGGCGAGGCGAACGTGGACACCGGTTTTATCGTCCACAACGACCGCACCTACCCGGTGCTGACCAGGCTCTTCGACGAACTGGGGGTGCGCACCCAGCCGGCGGAGATGTCCCTGTCGGTGCGGGCCGACGACGCGCACGGCGGCGCGGGGCTGGAGTACGCCGGCGCGCGCGGTGCCGCCGGGCTCTTCGGTGACCGACGCAACCTGTTGCGTCCGGCGTACCTCCGGATGCTCGGGGAGATCCTGCGCTTCCACCGCCGCGCCCGCCAGCTGCTGGCGGTGGATACGGGCACCCCAGAGGAACAGACGCTGGCGCAGTTCCTGCACGAGGGCGGGTTCTCCGACTACTTCGTGAAGCATTTCATGACGCCGCTGGTGGCCACGGTGTGGTCCTGCGAACCGGACACTGCGGGCAGCTACCCGGCGCGGTACCTGTTCACCTTCCTCGACCACCACGGCATGCTGCAGGTGTTCGGCTCGCCGCAGTGGCGCACGGTCGTCGGCGGGTCACGCGAGTACGTCCGGCGCGTCACCGCGGCGATTGCCGGACGCGGCGGGGAGGTGCTCACGGGCACGCCCGTCATCGGTCTGCGGCAGGACGCTGGGTCGGTCGTCGTCACCGTCGCCGACGGCACGTCCCGACGTTTCGACGGGGTCGTCGTGGCCACCCATCCGGAGCAGGCTCTGGACCTGCTGGAGGAACCGTCGGCGGTGCAGCGTGAGATCCTGTCGGCGATCCCGTACTCGCGCAATGAGGTTCAGCTGCACACCGACACCTCACTGCTGCCGCGGGCGGCGGGAGCGCGGGCGTCGTGGAACCACCTGGAACGCGACGGCGGGGGCGTGGTGGTCACCTACGACATGACCCGGCTGATGCGGTTACCGCACGCCGACGGGACCCGCTACCTGGTCACGCTGAACGCCGCGGACCTGGTCGACCCGGCGACGGTGCTGGCCACCCGCCGCTACGGGCACCCGGTGTACACGCCGGCCTCGGTGGCGGCGTCGCGCCGGGCGCGTGAACTCGATACCGGACGCATCGTCTTCGCCGGAGCCTGGCAGGGCTGGGGGTTCCACGAGGACGGTGCGCGGTCGGGGCACGATGCCGCGGCGCGGCTGCTGCCGGCCCCGGAGTTGGCCCCGGAAGCACAGCCGGCACAGCAGGCACCGTCCCAGCGTCCGGTGAACCGCGTGCTGCGGACCACGGTGCGCCACGCGCGCACCTCCCCGCTGGTGCACCGGTTCACCAACCGTTCGTGGATGTGGCTGGTGGACCTGGACCACCTGCCGGACCACGGGGCGGCGTCGTGGTGGCGTGGCGCGTTCGTCGCCGGCGACCACCTGGGCGACCCGGGGCGCAGCATCCGAGACAACATCGTCGACCTGCTCGTCGAGCGTGGGGTACACGTCCCGGTGGGGCGCGTGGTCATGGCGGCGATGCCGCGGGCGTGGGGCAATGGCTTCAACCCGCTGTCCGTGTTCTGGTGCGACGCCGAGGACGGTTCGCCGCTGGCCACGGTCCTGGAGGTCCGCAATACCTACGGCGGACGCCACGCCTACGTGGTGCGTCCGGATGCGGCGGGCCGGGCGCGGGCGGACAAGGAGCTCTACGTCTCCCCGTTCCACGGCACCGACGGGAGTTACCGGATCCGGGCCCCGCAGCCGGTCGACGGCCGGGTGCAGGTGGGGATCACGTTGGAGACGCCGGGCTACTCCTTCACCGCCTCGGTACACGGGCGTCCCGCCCACGACGGCCGACCCCGCTGGTCCGACACCGTGCGAGCGGCACCGGCGGCACTGCTCACCGCGGTGCTCATCCGGGTGCACGGCGTGTGGCTGTGGGCCCGTCGCCTCCCGGTGCAGCCACGACCAGACAGCCCCTCAAAAGCCACCCAATACACCACCCAGAACGGAGCCTGACCAGTGAACTCCCCCGTTGACACCACCGCAGACACCACCGCACGCACACCCCTCACCCCGCCCGTGCCCGCCCTGGTACAAGCCCCGGCGCACCCGTCCGGTCTCGTGCCGGCACCGCCGCAGGCGCGGATGGCCGCCCGCGTCACCCGCCGGCTGCTGGTGCGCGCGGCACGCACCGCGGGTATCACCGTCGCGCACGCCGGCGACCCTGCACAGGCATTGCAGGACGCCGACCTGCGCGTCCTGCGTCCCGAGGCGTTCTACGCCCGGTTGGGCGCCCGCGGTCTCACCGGCTTTGGCGAGTCCTACACCGCCGGGGACTGGGAGGCCGACGACCTCGCCGGCACACTCACCGCCCTGTGCCGCAGGTTCACCACCCTGGTACCTGGCTGGATGCAACGGTTCCGGGCTGTCTACCTGCGGCGACGACCACGTTCCCAGCGCAATACGGTGGACGGGGCGCGGGCGAACATCAGCCACCACTATGACCTGTCCAATGACTTCTTCGCCGCCTTCCTCGACCCGGGCATGAGCTACTCCTCGGCCCTGTTCGAGCAGCCGGGGTTGGACCTGCGTGCGGCGCAGGACGCCAAGATGGACCGCGCCCTGGACCGTGCAGGCGTCGGCGCGGGCACCCGGTTGCTGGAGATCGGCACCGGCTGGGGCGAGCTGGCGATCCGCGCCGCCGGGCGTGGCGCGCGGGTGCACACGGTCACGCTCTCCGCCGAGCAGGCGGCCCTGGCCCGGGAGCGCGCGGCGAGCGCCGGGGTGGGCGACCTGGTGAACGTGGAGATCCGCGACTACCGGGAGGTCACCGGCACCTACGACGCGGTCGTTTCCGTGGAGATGGTCGAGGCCGTCGGCCACGAGTACTGGGACGACTACATGGCGGGCATCCGGGAACGCCTTGCACCCGGGGGCACCGCGGTCGTCCAGGCGATCACCATGGACCACGACCGCATGCTGGCCTCGCGGGACAACGCCACGTGGATCACCACCTACATCTTCCCCGGCGGGTGCATCCCGTCGGTGCCTGCGCTGGACGCCGCGGCGCGGCGGGCGGGCCTGCGTCCCGGGGCCCGTCGCTTCTTCGGCGCGGACTACGCCACGACGCTGGCCCTGTGGGACGAGGCGTGTGAGCAACAAGCCGGACGCATCGGGGAGCTCGGATTCGACGTTCAGTTCCGGCGACTCTGGCACTTCTACCTGGCGTACTGCCGGGCGGGATTCACCGCCGGCTACATCGACGTCGGCCAACTGGAGTTCCACCGGCCGGTGGACTCCACGACAGAACGGGAGGAACGGTCATGACCGGGACGCGGAATGAGGATGAGGGCGTCGCCGGACGCCTGGCGTCGGTGGTCACGCAGCTCGCCGGGGTGGCCCCGGAGGAACTGCCGGTGCGGTTGCGCGCCTGGGACGGCAGCGTGGCAGGGCCGGACGCCGCGGCGGATGTGCCGACGCTGGTGATCAACGACCCGCAGGCGCTGACCCGGTTGTTGTGGTCGCCAGGTGAGCTGGGCCTGGCGCAGGCCTATGTCACCGGGGAGATCGACGCGGAAGCCGGGGACGGGGACGGGGCCGGAGCCGGCGACCCGCTCGCCGAGGGGTTCGCCCGCCTCACCGCGCTGGCCCGGCGTCCGGACGTCCGCCTGCGGATGCCGGCGTCCTCCCCGGGTTCTGCCGGGCTCGTAGGTCTTGCCGGGGTCGCTGACGTGCTGCGCACGGTGCGCGAGCTGGGTGTGGTGCGGCGGCGTCCGGCACCACCGGCGTCCCAGGCGCACCTGCGCGGCCGGCTGCACACCCGTGACCGGGACCGTTCGGTCATCGCCCACCACTACGACCTGTCCAATGAGTTCTACGCGCAGATCCTCGACGAGACGATGTCGTACTCCTGCGCCTACTTCGGTGAAGATTCCGGTGCAGACGCCGGTGCGGCACCGGCACGTACACTGGCGGACGCCCAGCGCGCGAAGCTGGACCTGCTGTGCACCGCCCTGCAGCTCAGCGAAGGTCAACACCTGCTGGACGTGGGCTGCGGTTGGGGGTCGACCGCGGTGCACGCCGCGGAGAATTATGGGGTGCGTGTCACCGCGGTGACGATCTCATCCGCGCAGCGCGACTGGGTTGAGCGGCTCGTGCGTGAGCGCGGGCTGGAGGACCGGGTCACTGTGCTGCTGCAGGACTATCGCGACGTGCGGGGTGTCTACGACGCAGTCTCGTCGGTGGAGATGGGGGAGCACGTGGGCCAGCGCAACTACCCGACGTTCATCCGCACGCTGCGCGACCGGGTACGTCCCGGCGGGCGGATACTGCTCCAGCAGATGTCGCGCCGGGGCCGTCACCCCGGCGGCGGGCCGTTCATCGAGGCGTTCATCGCCCCGGACATGCACATGCGCCCCCTGGGGGAGACCGTGGCGATGCTGGAGGACGGCGGCCTGGAGGTTCGCGCCGTGCGGGGGATGCGCGAGGACTACGCCCGGACCGTGGACCACTGGATTGACCGTTTCCTCGGTAACCGGGAGCGCATCGTGGAACTCGTCGGCGAGGAGGTCTTCCGCGTCTGGCACCTCTACCTCGTCGGCGGCGGCATGGCGTTCCGGCAGGGGCGCATGGGAGTCGACCAGATCCTGGCCACCCGCCCGGGGGGGGGACGCGGTTCACGGCACAGGGGACGAGCATGTTTACTGACTGGCTGGGCGTCGCGCTGGCCTGCGCCGCGACGACCGTGGTGGTGATGGTGGTCGTGGCGGTGGTGGTGCGCCGGACGGGCCGGGTCGCGGTGATGGACGTGCTGTGGGGTCCGCTGATCCTGCTGAACTCGGTGACGGCGGTGCTGATCGGTGGGTCCGGCGCGGGGGCGTGGCTGATGCTCGCGGTGGTGGCCCTCTGGGCCGCGCGGCTCTCCCGCCACCTGGTCACCCGCGTCGGCCACGATGTCGAGGACCCCCGGTACGCGGACCTGATGGAGAAGCCGGCGTCCTCCCTGCTGACCTCCGTACTGCTACCGCAGGGTGCGGTGGCGTGGCTGGTGTCGGTGCCGCTGCAGGTCGCGGCGGCGGCTGGAGCTCCAGGAGGCACAGGTGCCGCGGAGGCACAGTGGGTGCTGGTTATCGTCGGTCTGGTGGTGGCGTTGGCGGGGCTGGTGGTGGAGACCATCGCTGACCGGCAGCTCGACGCCTTCCGGGCGCAGGGGACGTCCGGTCGGGTGATGGGCCGTGGACTGTGGTCCTGGAGCCGCCACCCGAACTACTTCGGCGAAGCAGTGGTGTGGTGGGGGATCTGGATCGCCGCCGTCGGTGCCGTGACCGCTCCGGGGCTCGGTGCATGGCCGGCTGCCCTGACAGCACTCCTGGCGCTGGTGTCCCCGGTGGCGATGACCGTGACGCTGGTGTGGGGTACCGGGGCCCGCCTGCTGGAGAAGCGGATGGAGGGGCGCGCCGGGTGGGAGGACTATCGGCGGCGGACCTCGATGTTCATCCCGCTGCCGCCGCGGGGTGCTACGCCCCGGGGGACTCCGGAGACGTAGCGGTCTCGGGGGACTCGGGGGTCTCGGGTTCGACGGAGTCGGTGAGCGCGTCGAGGAACCTGATGATGGCCTGCCGGTCGCCGGACGGCACCGCGTGGGCGGCCTGCAGCATCTTCTCGTGCATCGGGGACAGCCAGTCGTCCACCTCCTCGTGGGAGTGTTCGGTGGCGACGATCACGACGGAACGCCGGTCGTGGGGGTGCGGGGCGCGGCGCACGTGCCCGGACTCGGTAAGCCGGTTGAGCAGCTTCGCGGTGGCGGCGGTCGAGATGTGCAGTGCGTCCGCCAGGCCGCGGGCGGTCACGGGCGTGCCGGCGCGTTCGCAGGCGATGATGTGCCGGACGGCCTCGGTGTCGGTGGCGTTGATGCCCATGTCCACCCCGAGATGACGCCGCATCTCCTGGTCGGCGCGGCGGAAGCGGCGGACAGCGTGCAACAGAGCCACTGCGGGGTCCGTCGCGTCGTACCAGTAGTCCGTTGACATGTATCCAGCATAACCGGTCGGCACAACTAACTCATATAGCTAGACTGGCGAGGTAAGCGGGTATCGAGGGGTATTCATGGTAGCGGCATCTGGAGGGCGGGCACCGGGTGTTGTTGGTGTTGAACCGGAGGGGACACCCCAGGGCGTATGGGGAATCAGTGCAGGTCCGTCGTGGGAATATCCCCGCTAAGTCAGCGTCTGGGCAGAGGGGATGTCGGCGTGTCACGGAGTCGATAACTCGCCCCAAAACCAGGGTGAGGAAGACGGTCACCAACGAGCGTAACTACGTTTATTTTTAGCCGAGGATATTAAACGCCATCGCGATATTAGTCGTATTAAGTCTCCGGATTCGGAATGTCGAGATGGCCCCAAATCCTCCCGATCGTAGAGACCGACAGTCCGGTACGGCGGGCAAGCTCCCGACGGGTCCAGCCCGTCGTGGTCGCCCGGCTGTGGTGGCGTCCGGGATGATGTGCCTTCAGCACTGCGCGGATCTCCTCGATGCTCATCGACGGCGGCCGCCCCGGGCGGGGGTCGTCGGCTAGGCCATCGAGTCGGCGTTCGACGAACCTGCTGCGCCACTTGCCAACGGTCGGGCGTGACACTCCCAGATGTTCGGCGACGCGGGTATTCGGCGCTCCGGTAGCGCAGGCCAGGATAATCCGGGAGCGAAGGGCTAGCTGTCCGGGCTCGCTGGGCTCGCTGGGGTCTCCTGCCCCTGCGGCCTCTGCGGTCGTCGATGGTGCATCCGGCGCGGATTTTGCCCACTCGGTCAGTGTCTCCCGTTCCTCGGGGGACAGTGTCAGCGTCGTCTTCGGGCGCCCTGGCGGGCGTGAGTTCCGGAGGCCGGGATTGTCGGTCATATCGCTAGCCTAGCTAGCAAGGTGCGACCTGTGCCACTTTTCGAGTTTTAGGAAACGGAATGACGGAATGGGGGTAATGATCCTCGATGGGCGAACGATAAATGTCCTTTCCCTTCCACTGTCGCCGCGACGTACGGTTTCCTGAGGTGTCATCGACGGTCCGGAAAATTAATGCGACAGCAAAAATGCTTTAGGTAAGAAAGCGTGTGACGTTTGGGGGCGGTGCTATGGGGACGCACTGGACTCCGGGGAAAAGGAGGGGTCAGTGGTAGGCTGAACCGAATGGGACGACGAACAGTAATTACCTACGTAGACGACATTGACCGTGAGGAACTGGCACCCGACGAGGTGCGGAACGTGAACTTCGGCTTCCGCGGCACCGACTATGTCCTGGACCTCTCCGAGCTCAACGCCGAGATCTTCGCCGAGGAGCTCGAGCCCTACCTCAAGGTGGCCCGCAAGGTCCGTGCGTCCTCCGGGCCGCGCCAGGCGAAGGGCACCCTGTCGGCCAATGCTGCCCGCGTGCAGCGCGCCAAGCGCAACCAGCGCATCCGTGACTGGGCCAATGACAACGGCTTCGTGGTCTCCTCCCGGGGCAAGCTCTCCGACGAGGTCATCACGGCCTATGAGGTCGCGAACCCGCAAGACATCTGACCTGCTAATACCTCTTGTCGCCGGGGGTGCGCAGGCGTAGCTTTTTGCTATGCGTAGAGCGCAGGACCACCCACCGGTCCGCCGGGACGCCTTCACCGCTCAGGTGCCGCGTCCCCTCCGAACCCCCGGCTACAACACCAGTCACAACACCAGCCACAACACTGGACACGACGCCCGCCACCCCTGGTGGGAGGTCATGTGCCTGTCCGGTGTCGACTACTTCTCCACCCTCGGCTACCAGCCGGGCATCGCCGTCGCCGCGGCCGGAGCACTGGCTCCCGTGGCAACCCTGGTCCTGGTGGCCGTGACGCTTCTCGGTGCGGTGCCGGTCTACCGGCGCATCGCCGCCGAGTCGCCGGACGGTCTGGGCTCGGTCGGCATGCTCGCCGCCATGGTCCGCGGATGGCGCGGGAAACTCCTGGTCCTCGTGCTGCTCGGCTTCGCCGCCTGTGACTTCATGATCACGGTCACGCTGTCCGCCTCGGACGCGGCGACCCACCTGCTCAGCTCCTCGACCAGCCCCTGGTTGATGCCGGTCACGCTGATGCTCGTCGGCCTGCTCGCCGCGGTGTTCCTCAAGGGTTTCACCGAGGCCGTGCGGGTCTCCGTAGTACTCGTGGGCACTTACCTGGCCCTGACCACCGCGGTGGTCGTCGCCGGACTGTGGCGCATCCTCACCGAGCCGGGCTACGTGGCCGACTGGACGGCCGCGCTGTCCGCCCAGCACAACAGCGTATGGGCCATGGCAGCGGTGGCCGTGCTGGTCTTCCCGAAGCTGGCGCTTGGACTGTCGGGCTTCGAGACCGGGGTGTCGGTGATGCCGCTGATCCGCCCGGGCCCCGAAACGGACCCCAGAGCCGACCCAGCAACGGAACCAGGCACCGCGGCGCGTGACTCTCGCATCCGCGGGGGACGCCGCCTCGTGCTGGTCAGCGCGCTGGTGATGAGCGCCTTCCTCGTGGCGTCCTCCCTGTGTGTGACGATGCTGGTGCCCGCCGGGCAGCTGGCGTCCGGCGGCGAGGCCAACGGCCGCGCCCTGGCGTGGCTGGCGCACGAGCAGTTCGGGCCGATTGTCGGCAACCTCTACGACGCCTCCACCATCGCGGTGCTGTGGTTCGCCGGTGCCTCGGCGATGGCGGGGATGCTCGCGCTGATCCCGCGCTACCTGCCCGCCTATGGCATGGCACCGCGGTGGGCGCGACGCTCACGTCCGATGGTGGTCGTGCTGACCGGTGTGGCGGTGCTGCTGGTGCTTCTCTTCCGCGCCAACGTGGACGCCCAGTCCGGCGCCTATGCCACCGGTGTGCTGGTGCTGCTGTTCTCTGGGGCGCTGGCGGTGACGCTGCACACGCGCCACAGCAGTAGTCGCCGCGCAATCCTGTTCGCACTGGTCACGGTGGTGCTGGGCTACACCCTGGTGGCCAATATCGTGGAGCGTCCCGAAGGGCTGCGGGTGGCGGCGTGGTTCATCATGGGCATCATCGTGGTCTCGGCGGTGTCGCGCACCCGCCGCTCGCTGGAGCTGCGCGGCACCGAGATCCGGTACGACGCCGCGGCACAGCACATCCTGCAGGCCGCTGCCGCCGGTACCGGGGAACTGCACCTCGTCGCGTCCTGCGCGCAGGACGCCGCGGGGGACGGTGCGGGTGACGTGGCGGCGCGGGAGCGCGGCGTGCGCCGCGCCAACCACCTGCCGGCCGACCGGGCCTTGGTGTTCCTCGAGGTCAGCGTGACTGATGCCAGCGACTTCACTTCCGTGCTCGAAGTTACCGGCCGGGCCGTCGACGGGGTGCCGGTACTGAACGTCACGGCCACGACCATGCCCAATGCCATCGCCGCGGTCGCCCTGGACGCCCGGGAGCACGTTGGTGTGGTGCCCGACCTCTACTTCGAGTGGGGGACGGGGACGCCTGTGCGCGAGATGCTGCGCTACCTCGCGGTGGGCCGTGGCCACAATGCCGCGGTCACCCGCGAAGTGCTGCGCCGGGTGGAACCCGACGAGGCCCGCCGCCCGCGTGTGCACGTGGGGTGACGGCTCAGCCGGCTGTGTCCCCTTCGCCGCCGAGCGCGAGCACGACCACGGGGTCGCTCGTCGGTGCCGGTGAACCGCCGGCCGGTTCCTCGGTGACGGCCATCGCGGCGGGCCCGACCCCGCCCGAAACGACCCCGTCGGCGTTCACGCTGATGATCCCGTCGGAACCGTCGAACAGGCCCGCCGAGGCCGGCTCGCCGGCATCGTCGAGGGCCCACAACTGGTAGACGCGGTCGTCGGCGACCCCGGGCAGGTCGCGGGCGATAACGGTCATCTCCCCACCGGCGGCGACGACGGCCACGGACCCCTGAGTACCGTCGCCGACACCTTCCGAGGTCACCGTCGCATCGGGGGAGGTGAGCAACCGGGTGATCTCCCGGGTGGTGTCCTCGGCCTGCACCGAGGTGTTGTGCTGGGAGATCGCCACCGTCAGCGACGGCACGGCGACGGCGAGGGAGACCGCGGCGACCGCCGTCATCACCCAGGCCGTCCTGCGGGAGCGGCGGTAGCCGTCCAACTGGGTGACCGGCGCGACCTGTGCGTCCGGCGCCGCCGGCGCATCAGGGGTATCGGCACCGTCCTCGGCGAGGCGGCGCATGACCGCCTCCTTCACCTCCGGCGGCGGGGCGGTCTCGTGCACCGCCGCCAGCTGCGCGGCGACCTCCCGGTAGCGGCGCAGCGCGGCCGCCGCGTCCGGGTCGGACGCCGCCAGCGCCTCGGCCTCCCGCACGTCCTGCGCGGAGTCCAGGGCGTCGAGCGCCAGCCCGACGAGAAGTTCCTCGGTTCGGTCACGGTCAACATCACGATCACGGTCCGGTCCGGTCATCTCAACTCATCTCCAAACAGGTGCGCATGCGCGACAAGGCCGAGCGGATACGGCTCTTCACCGTGGCCAGCGGGGCGGTGAGGTGGCGTGCCACCTCGGAGTAGGTCCGTCCACCGAAATAGGCGGCGACCAGCGACTCGTTCTCCAGGTCCGTGAGCTCGCCCAGGCAGTGACGCACCCGATCGGACTCCTCGCGCCGGAGCAGGTCGGTGTCCACCCCGCCCGAGCCGCCGGCAGCGTCCGGCACGTCGACGTCCCGGAACTCGTGGTGGGTACGGTGCTCGCGGTCCCGGCGGGAGGACTCCGAGCGCACCCCGTCGACGGCACGACGGTGCGCGATCATCGCCGCCCAGGCGTACACGGTGCCGCGGGCGGGATCGTAGGACGACGACCTCGTCCACAACTCCAGCATCACCTCCTGGGTCGTCTCGGCGGCGATGCCCTCATTGCGCAGGACACGACGGCAAATGCCGTGGACCACGGGGGATACCTCGTCGTAGAGAAGGCCAAAGGACCCCCGGTCGCCGGCGGCGGCACGCTCGACCAGTGCGGTCAGCTGCGTCTGGTCCCGTCGCCCGGGGTCGGGGGTCTGCTGGGTCATGAGGTCGATCATAGAGATGGTTCAGTCGACAAGAGCACCCTTGAGCGACTGGATCGTCCCGGCCACGGTGGAGATGTGTCCGGCCAGGCCCTCGGCCAACTCGTCGGCGTTGAGTTCGCCGTTGGTGATCTCGGCGAAGAACTCGCCGGCCTGCGGACGGTAGCCGTCGAGGTTCTCCAGCGCCTCATCCGCTGCGGCGGTGTCGTCGGTGGCCAGCGCGTTGGCGTAGTCCACGAAGTAGCCGATGTGCTCGCGCCACAGCGCCAGGAACTCCTCGCCCTTCTCCTCGCCGGCGACGGAGCCGACCGCCTCCGACAGGGCCATGGAGTTGTGGTCCAGGGTGTCGGCTGCTGCGGCGAACGCCTCGGAGTCGGTGCCGCCCTCGGTGGTGTAGGCGGTGAACACGGCGACCCCGGCGAGGTACACGTGCTCCTGCAGCCCGGTGGCCAGGGTGACGCGCAGGGTCGCGGCGTCGTCGGTGGCATCTCCCTCGATGTCGTTGCCCTCGGCGAGTCCCGAGGCCAGCGTGGCGATGAAGTCGCCACCGTGGGACGCCGCGGAGTGCAGGTCCCCGTAGGCGGCGGTGTCGCCGGCGGCGAGGGCGTCGATGGCCTGCGAGAGACTGTCGACGTGGTGCTGCAGGCCCTCGGTGGCCTCACCGGCATCGATGACGCCCTGGGACAGTCCGGAGAACGCCTCGCCGGCATCCATCGTGTACTGCGTCAGGTCATCCTGGGCGGCGGCCTTCGCAGCCTCGTCACCTTCCTTGGCGGCGGTGGCGTAGTCCACGAAGTAGCCGATGTGGTCACGCCAGAGCTCCAGCACGGCGTCGCGCTGGTCCGGGTCGATCGTGGCGACCATGTCGGCCAACGCCACGGCGTTGGCGTCCAGGGCGTCGGACGCGGCGGCGAAGGCGTCGGAGTCCGCGCCCTCGGTGTAGGCGGTGGCCACGGCCATGCCCGCGAGGTAGACGTGTTCCTGCAGGTTGGACGCCAGGTCGGCGTGCAGGGTGGCGGCGTCGGAGTCCGGGTCGCCGTCGATGCCGGCGGCGGCGACGATGCCGTCGGCGAGGGTCTGGCCGGTCATCGGCATGTGGGACGCCGCGGTCATCGCGTCGGCGAAGGGGTCGCCGGTGCTCACCGGGGTGATGTCGCCGCCGGAGCCGTGGTCGGAATGCTCGTCCATGGTGGAGTCGGTCATGTCGTCCATGTCGGAGGTGCTTGAGGTGCTGGAACTTCCTGAGGTCATCGAGCCAGTCGAGCCGTCGGAGCCGTCCGAGTCGTCCGAACAGGCGGCGAGGGCCAGGATCAGGGCGGCGGCAGAGCCGATGGCGACCGTCTTGGCGGTGTAGGTGGTGCGCTTGGTGTACTTCGTGGACATGGTGGGCACTCCTCGGTGTGTGGGCCTGACGTGAAGCCCGGGGGATGGTGTCACCCCTGAGTTCGGAGCCAGACGCACCGCGGATTGGTCGGGTGGGGAAAAAGTTTCGGGAAAGTTTTCCGGTCGCCGTCAACCGGGGTGTTGCGCGACCCGTCCACCGGGTGTTCCTTAGAATGATGGGCGACGACACAGTGTTTGCAGTCGTTACCCTTCATCTTTTTCTTCGTCACCACAGGAGCCCACCATGGTCGCAGCATCGCTGGACACGTTGACCGTCATGAAGGACCTCGACCAGCTCCGGGACCTGGCCGACGAGAACTGGGACGCGCTGACCTCCGCCGGCCACGCTGCGGCCTTCCTGGCCCAGACCGCGGAACTGGACACGGTGTCGCTGCGCGTTGGTGAGCTCTCCGTCGACGACCCGAGGCTGCGCAGTGTGCGGGACCTCGCCTTTGCCCGCTGCGTCGCCGCGCAGGCGTGCCAGCTCGGTGAGGAGCTCGAGGCCGCGGCCTCCCTGCTCGCCGCCCTGTCACTGTCGGCGGGCGACCCGGTGATGCTCGCGACCGCCCGGCTGCACCTCGCCGAGGCCGCCCTGCTCCAGGGGCGGAAGGAGGACGCGGAGAACCTGGCGCTCAGCGTGCGCATGGCCGAGGGCGAGATCGATGCCACGCCGGTGGCCGGGGACCTCCTGGAACGCATCCGCCGGCCCGAGCCGGAGCCGGAACCAGTACCCGAGCCGGAGCCCGAGCCCGAGTTCGTCCTGCCCCAGACCGTCACGGCCTCGATGACCTGGGACGACCGTGTCCGCGAGCTCGCCGCCGAGCCGTTCATCGAGGACAACGATGCCCGGTGGGACGAACTGCTCGCCGAATGCCGGCACAGCCTGGAGGCTTCCCGCGGTACCGGCGACCTGTCTGCCCTGCGGCACCGGTTGGGGGAGCTGATGGACGTCATCACTGGTTCGCCGTCGTTGGAGTCCCCGCACTTGCGGCCCGAGGTGATCACCCGCGCCGTGGGCGTGTACCGCCTGCAGCAGTCGGTCATGGAGGCCCTCGGGGACTCCATCCGTGCACGCCAGGACCGCAACAGGTTCTTCGAGGCCGTGCTGTCGCGGGTGAACCGCGAGCTCCCGAGCTCGGTGCCACTGGACGACAGGATCCTCATCATCCGCCTGCACCTCAACCTCCCCGCCGAGGTCACCGGGCACGACCCGGAGGCGCGCAGCGGGTACGCCTCGCAGCTCGCGGAGCTCTACCAACGCAAGAACGACCACAATGGCGAGATCATGGCCTTCCTGGAGAAGGGCGCGTGCCTGGAGAAGGCGGGCCGGTTGGCCGACATGTACGACGTCTACGAGCAGTCGCTGAACCTCTCGCGGCGCTACGGGCTGACCAGCGGGGTCATCTGGTCCACGATCCGCCTGTCCTACGCGCACTTTCTGGCCAAGGACCCCCGCACCGCAACACAGCTCCTACTGGACATGGATGAGCGGCTCACCGAGGACGAGGTCAGCGGGGTCGATGAGCGCGAAGCCTACGCCGAGGCGAAGGTCGCGCTGGCCAACCTCTTCGCCCACGCCGGTGCACAGGACGGCTCCCAGCGCTACTACGGGGAGGCCGCAGACATCTTCCAGTCGATCGGCAACGACGGCCGAGAGTGGGAGTGCCGGCAGAATTCCGGGCAGTAGTCGGCTAGTTGGTGAACACACCGTGCGGGGTGAGCACGGAGAGCACCGGGTCCAGCACCCGGTAGGGGGCGATGCCGCGGCGGTTCAGCTTTTCGCCATTCGGTGACTCGCCGAGCGCGGAGACCGCGCAGTACTGCCACAGATCCGGGCGCACGTGGCCGGAGGACTGTGTGCCGGCATCGTACGTCCAGCCGTAATCCTGGCCAATGAGGTTGACCAGTTTGTCCGCCGACATGTAGCGCAGCAGGCTCTCGATCTCCAGGTGGAGCAGCCGTTGGTCGTTGACGTCGTAGTCCCAGCCGGTGTCTCGGCGGAACGCCGCACCATCGTTGCCCATGATGCGCGCCCACTCGTTGTCGCCGGTGTGGGCGAGCTGCTGCAGCGTGTCGAACTTCGAGATCGTGACTGCCAGTTTCGGGCGGCTGCCGTCCAGCAGGCGGATGAGGTTGCGCAGCACGTCCTCCGGGGCACCGCCGGTGAGTTTCTGCGGCGGGATGATGCCCTGCAGGTAGGTGCGGATCGCGGGGACACGTAGCGGGTCGAACAGGAAGATGATCAGGTCGGCGTGGCGGAAGAACGACAGTTCCGACGGGTCGGACGGCAGGGTCTCCAGGTCCTCGCCGGCGACATCGCGGAAGACCAGGTAGTGGGGACGCAACGTGCCCTGGGCATCCGTCCACCGGCCAAGGGAAAAGATCAGCGGGTCGCGCTGGTACGCGTCCGAGCTGGACGCCGGCGGGGTGGCCGGCATGTGCTTCATCTCCCGGTAGAGCGGGGTCTCATAGTAGGTGTGGAAGCGTTCCCGGGTAGAGCCGTCCGCCGCCTCGACCACGCAGTTGTAGCGGCTGGCGATCTCCTCGAGCTGCTTGATCAGCACCGCGGTGTACAGGCTCTTGCCGGATGCCCGGGCACCGGCCATGGCCACGCAGTGCACGTGCGCGTGGTCCCAGTCGGACGGCAGGTCCTGGTGTCCGGAGACGGAGGCGCCCGGGTGGAGGGGCTCGAAGGTGTACGGGTCGCGGGAGAGCGAGCCGGCCTGGTTGGGGGCTTGGTTGGGGGCCTGGTGGGCGGATGTCACGCGGAGACCTCCTTCACGGAGTCGAGGATGGAGGCGACGATGGCGGCGCCGTGGTTGAAGGCCCCCGGGTCGCCGGCGAGTAGGCCGGCGGCGAGGCGGGCGTCGACCGGCAGCACGCCGGTGGCGGCGGTGAGGTCGGGGGAGGAGGAGAACAGGGACGCCTCCTCCACGGACCCGTCGCCGAGGACGAGGATCAGGGAGGTAGAACGCTCGGCACCGCCAGCGACAGTATCGGCGACCATGCCGGTCACCGGGGTGGAGGTGAGGTGCACGGTCAGGGTTCCGGGGGCGGTCCCTCCCTGCCCAGCCGCCGGGGTCCCGGGCAGGACGGACGCGCCGACGCGGGTGACGTCCGCAGCCGCGGCTTGCAGTACCAGGTCGTCGAGCTCGGGGACGGAGACCTCGCCGCGGCGTCCGGCACCGGTGAACAGTTCCACGGTGTCGAGAGAGAAGGTGGTGGCCAGGCCACGCACCGCGGTGACCGCGGCGGTGAGGGTGTCCTGCTCGGTGGCGGCCGACAGGGTCGCCCCGGTGTCGGCGAAGACCCGCAGCGAGGAGACGCCGGAGGCACCGGAGGTTGAGGTCAGGTGGGTGCGCACGGCGGAGGACACCGCCATCACCGCCCGCGGCAGGTCGGTGGACACGGAGGAGCCGTAGGCCGTGAGGTTGTAGGAGGAGCCGGTGTGGTCGATGCGTCCGAGCTTCTTCTCCGGGACCCCGCCGACGCGCACCACGGGGAACTCCACGGTGGTGCGGTCGGTGCCGGTGACGGTGAGCCGCACGGCCTGGTC
The DNA here is from genome assembly GCF_052377405.1 of Corynebacterium sp. AOP40-9SA-29. Taxonomy (NCBI): domain Bacteria; kingdom Bacillati; phylum Actinomycetota; class Actinomycetes; order Mycobacteriales; family Corynebacteriaceae; genus Corynebacterium; species Corynebacterium sp. AOP40-9SA-29. Next base: position 932,660 of record NZ_JBQSWR010000001.1, read on the forward strand.
GATGCCGAAGTCGCCGCCGGTGGTGGGGGCGATGGTGATCGTCGCCGAGGCAGGCACGGCGGTGACGATGGCCAGGGTGTTGTTCGGGGTGGTTGCCCGGACGTCCTCGCCGGTGACGCTGATGCGTAGGTCAGACGGGCTTCCCCCCACGGGAAAGACCTGGACCTTCAGCAGGCCACCGTCGTCGACGGCGTGGGACTCGCCGTCGTTGAGTGAAATGGTGTGCATGGATGGTGTCCTTATCGTCGGGGGTTGCCGTTGAGCGGGAAGTGGTCGGGCTGTGCCTTCGCCAGTGAACGTTGTCGACCGCGATACACGGCCTCGACGAGCCTGCGGACGCTGGGATTGATCAGTGAGTCCAGGTCCGGCTGGCCGGTGCCGGGGAACTGGTGGTCGGATCCGTGGCGGACGGTGTAGGCGACAGTGTCCTTCACCAGCCGCGTCCGGTCGGCATCGTCGATGGCGCAGAGTGCGTCCTCATTGCGGTCCCTGCCGGCTCGCCGCAGTTGAGGGAAGTGCCCGTAGGACGCCAGCGCGAGCATGCGAATCCGCGTGGTCCAGCCGAGATCGTCGGCAGGGTCGAGAAGCAGGTACTGGGAGATCTGCCGGGTGATTCCGTGGCGAGACTCGGGTTCGAAACAGGCGTCGGCCCACTCCTGCAATGACGCCTCCATGATGAACTCGGTGTCGATGTCGGAAGTGAAGGCGATGGCCGGCAACGTGCCCTCGGGGGTAGGCCGTGCTTGTGCCGGTGCTGCCGGCGCGGCCTGGGCAGCCGGGGAAGCCTGGGGCTGGGTCGGCTGTACGGGTTCCGCTATGGCACCGGTGTCGAAGGGGTTCGCGGTGTGCGACGTGGTCTCCGGCTCCTCCAGCTCCTCTGGTGCCTGTGGCTCCTGTGATGCGGCTACCGGCGCCGTCACCGGTGCCCAGGTCGCTCCGCGCCAGCTGGACGTGGCCGACGGTGTGGTTGTCGTGGTGTCCTGCTTCGCCGAGGGGTCCGGCACGACGGGTAGCACCGCTGCGGTGTTCACGACGAGAACGCCCGGGGCGTCCTGCATCTTCTCGGCCTCGGTGGACGGCACCACGGCGAAGGACACTCCGGCGGCGAGGGTATCGGTGACCGTGGCGGCCTTCTCGTAGGTCGACCAGGTGAAGGAACGGTCCGCGGGCAGCGTCGGTGGGAGCTGGTCGGCCAGGGCAGTGATCCACAGGGGCCCTTCCGCGACGTCGGTGAGCAGCACCACCGGGGTGCCATCGGCGATCCGGGCGACGAGGAAGTTCAGGATCTCGCGGCGCGGAACCGGGCCCGCATGTGGTCGGACCCGGCCCAGCTCCTGAGGCCAGGACAACTCGTCGGCGGTGGAGTTCCCGTCGAGAAAACCCTCGATGACCTTCTCGGACAGCACGGTGGTCTCGGTCATCTGGGCATTGCCGGGCCCCTCCGCGGCGTCGACCTTGCGCTTGCCATAGGGCGATGGGACGGACGCGGAGAACATTAGCTTCACCGCGTCGCGCTGCGGCAGTTGGCCGGGGTCACTGACGAAGACGTAGGTGAAGACGTTGCCCGGTCGTCCCGTCGCGTCCTGGCCGGCGGGAACGGAGGCGAGGAACACGCCGGTGTCGGCGGACTCCACCGGCTCCCATGGGGCGGGCAGCCAGGCGAACCTGCGGATCCGCCGGGCGAGCTCCTCGCGGTCGGGGAAGGTCGGCAGCGCGACCGGGTCGGACAGGTGAGTGGGGATCAGCGGGATAACCTCGTCGACCTGGAAGGGGGCTAGCTCCCCGGTGCGGTGGCCGACGCCCCATCCGCCGGAACGCTGGTCGGACGGTGAGAACGAAGCGTAAGTGAAGGAACCGGACATGTCAGGGGTGCACCTTCCGACGCGACGGGTAGGCGAGCTTGGTGGTGACGACGGACTCCACCACGATGGCCGGGATGGTCGCGGCATTCCACGACGTCGGGGTGCTGCCGGTGGAGGCTCCGGTACCGGCAGCGTTGGGGTTGCCGAGGCTGCCGCCGAATGCGCCGGCGCTGAAACCAGCGCGCGGGGTCGGGCTGGCGGCCGGTGCCGGGGTGGCAGAGGAAGTAGGTGTGGTTGGGGTCTCCGGTTCGTCGACGAAGAGGCGCAGGTAGCCGCCGTCGATGGTGGTGTAGTCGATCCACCAGGTCGCATCCTGCGACGATGCCGAGGTCACTCCCCACCCCGGGGTGGACTGCGACCCCTGCTCCGGACCGGAAAGTGACCCTGACGGCAGGGCGGACTGGTAGAGGTCCGTCGTCGGCTGCGGCTGCCCGGCGGGCCCGGCCGACGCACCATCCTTCACGCACGTCACCGCGGAGCCGTCGCCGATGTGCAGCGGGAGCCTGGACGAGTTGTGCACCAGGCGGAAGTGCGGGGCATTCGCGTCCGGGTTGCCGACCGACCAGATCTGCAGCTGCGGGAAGCCCTTCGGCGAATCGGTTAGGTCGTAGGAGTACGCGCGCAGCCCCGGATAGGTGATTTCCGTGGGGGTGTCGGCTTCCTTGTCCTTGCCCGCCCAGATCGCTGCGGGGGTCAGCGTGACCTTGTCGCCGGTGTTCAGCAGGTTCAGGCGCACCCCGCCCTGGCGGCGGTAGGCATCCTCCTCCAGACTCAGCTGGTCCTGGGTGGTGCGCACGTTGATGTGCGTGGCGCCGGCCGGCCAGTCGAAGGTGATGAGCTGGCCTGACACCCGTTCCACCAGCTGCGGGTCGGTGATGTTCTCCACCCGCTGCAGCACCCGGCTGTCACCGACCCACGCCCGCTGCTCCACGATGTTGACCGGAGTGATGTGGACCTCGTGCCAATCGGCTGGCCACACCAGCGTGCGGGTCACGTGCTCGCCGGGCACGGAGTTGTCGTCGGTGGTCCACTTGGTGGAGCCCAAGGCGTCGTCGTCGTCGAGGTAGCTGCGGTCGACCTGGTCGAGGGGGAGCTCCGGGTCCGGGGCGGAGTCGGTGAGGAAGACCCGGACCTGACCGGTCGGCGGGGCCTCCCACTCCAGGATGATCTGATCCTCGTTGTTGTGGTCCGGCAGGTAGCCGGCGGTGATGAGGGAGACCTTCTGGATCTCTGCACTGACCAGTATCTTCTGCGCGGGGATTGCCGGGCCGGTGTGGGCGCGGCCGCGGAAGGAGACGACCGGGGCCAGAGTGAAGTCGTAATTCAGCCCGCGAGTGCTGACGCGGTAGCTGAAACCGGACTGCTCCACACCGCTGACCAACATGTTGCCGGGGTCGGTGAGGCGTCCGGCGTAGCCCTGCTTGGCGTGGTAGACGCGCACCTCGTCGTGTCCGGGCATGGCGTCCCAGGAGCCGTTGACGGTGCCGTTGGACTCGACGAGCTTTACCTCGCGCGGCGGGTAGATCGCCACGTCCTCACCGATGAACCGGGCAGCGGCTTCGAGCAGCCCGGCGGGGCCGCCGTCCCAGGTGTAGGCCCAGACCATGTAGTGGCGCAGGCCGGTGGAGTTCGGGCGCTCGTCGCGGAAGGCGGTGCCGTGGGTGATGACCAGTTCGGTGCCGGCGCCCGGGGCGCACTCGGTCTCGTGGTCGGCGGCGATGACGCGGTAGAGGGTGGTCTCCTTAGGGCGGTTCGGCAGCTTCGGCCAGGTGACCAGCACAGACTCTTTGCCGGTGACGTCCGGGTCCTGAGAGGCTTGCGGGTCCTGTGGGGCGGGGTCCTCCACCGAGTAGGTGACCTTGATCGGGCCGGGGGAGGTGTAGCCCTCCGGCGTGCTGTAGGCGAATGTCTCGTCGGAGCGCTGGAAGATCTGGGTGAAGATCGGGTCGCTCTCGAAGTCGGACTTGTCCACGGCGTTCGTGGCGGCGTCGCCGTCGAGGAGCAGCTTCATCTGGTCGGCGAGAGACATGGGCGCCTTCGGTTCCTTCTTCTTGTTTTTCGAGGACGGGGCGGGGGACTTCGCGGGCTCGGGTTCGGGCTCAGGTTCGGGCACTGGTTCGGGCTCGGGCACTGGTACAGGCTCGGGGGCTGGCTCGGGGGCTGGCTCAGGGGTGCGGCCCTCGAAGAGACCGCGGACGTCTTTCGCCAGGTCGTCCTTTCCCGATGGCAGCAGGACGCGGACCGCGTCCTGCGTGGGGTCGGTGAGGGTGGCGATCCGCCGGCAGACGTCGAGGGGCAGGTCTTGGATGTGGGAGGTCATGTCTTGTTCGTCACTCCCCGAACCTGGGGCCGTCAAAGGTGGGCGCATCGAAGGACGGTGCCTCGAACGTCGGTGTCTCGAAGGGGGCGGCCTCGAACACGGGCATCTCCGTGGAGGTGACCGGCACGTCGGCGTCGGACTCGGGCTCGCCGCCGAGGTTGGACAGGGCGGTGGTGCGTCCGAACTGCACCAGGGTGGCAGAGCGGGTCAACGTGTGGGATGCGTCGCTGCGCGTGCGGTCGAGGTGGCACACGTTTGGGTCCATCGACGTGGCGCCGTCGTTTAGCGCGACGGTCGACACCACGTCCTGCAGGAAGTTGCCGGCGACCCGGTTGTCGGTGTGCAGGGTGCTGAGGAACTGCTCCTTGGTGGTGGACATCGGCGCACCGTTCTCGAAGTAGAGAACCGTGTCGATCGTCTCGGCCAGTTCGCGTCCGAAGTTCTTCGACGCCTCGGGGGAGCCGATGATCCGCGCCCAGTGCTGGCGGGTGTGGTCGCGGTCCTCCAGCTGCGGGGCGACCGACCAGGCGGTCAACCGGTCGAGCGGCGATCCGGTGCCGGCACCGGACTGGCCGCGCAGCTGCCCCTCCGGCGGGGTCTGCTCGCCGGTGTTGTGCGACAGGCTGGCGGCCGCGTCCTCCATGAGGGAGTCCAGGGCGTTGGACGCCCACTGCGAGGGGAAGAGCTTCTCGCGGATGGAATTGACCAGGGGGACAAGCTTCTCGTCGGGGACAGCGGCTTGCCCGATGCGAGTGGACAGCGGCAGCCCGGCCGACGGCGATGCCAGCCCCTCACCGGTGGACAGATCGCGGCCCAGCGGGCGCGAGATCGCCCGGCCCAGCACCGTCGACCAGCTCAACAGCTGCCTGTAGGCGGCGATCTGACGGTTGTAGTTTTCCATCGCCGTATTCACGTTCGTACCGGTGATCTGCACGTTCGCCCTGAACAACCGGAGGCTCTCGAGGTAGCGTTCCACCCCGCGCCGGGCACGAGCGTAGGCCCCCATGTGAATAACCATCAGTACGAAGGAGCCCAGCAGGAACCAGCCCAGCGCCCAGCACCAGTCGAAGCCGGAGTAGAAGCTCAGCTGCCACTCCGACTTGTAGTGGATGGTCGTCGAGTAGGCGATGAACAGGAGAAGCAGGAACTCGAGCCCCAGGAGGCCGAAAGTGGTCCTCGTGTACGCCGAGTTCTTTCCGGCGGTGTCTCGGTGGTCGAGGTCGTCCAGGTTCTGCTTGTGCCGGTCGTACCTCTCCAGCTGGTCGTGGACGTTGTGGCGGGACTGGTCGATCAGCAGGGTCAGGCCTTCGCCGGTTTGCCAGGCGAAGCTGCGGGATGCGGTCTGCCTCCACGCGGCAAAGTCCGCTTGGAGCTGCCGGATCTCCGGCTCGCGGGTCTGCCCGGCGACGAAGGCGATGCCCTCCGCGTAGGCGGCGGCCTTGCGCGCGTCGAAGGGCCGGATGGTGGCGTCCTCCTCGGAGATGCCGAGGCGCTGGCCGAGCAGCGGGTGGAAACCGTAGAAGGAGTCGTCGACGTCCGGGACGGCCTGCCAGCCCTGGCGGACGATGGCGCGGTTGCCCCAGGCGTCCTTCGGGGACTGCAGGTTGCCCTGCTGGCGTTCGGTGCCGTCCACCAGGGTCAGCGAGATGTCCTTGTAGGAGTCCCACATCTCGGAGAGCTGGGGGACCTCGCCGACGCGCACGCCGGACTGCAGCGCCTGGCGGCGGTACCAGGCGGCGGTGGCGGACATGTCGTCCAGCGACATCGACTGCGCGGGGGACGACGCCGAGTTCGAGACCACCCGGACCGGGGAGTCCTCACCGTAGAGGAAGGTCTGGGTCCGGTTCTCCGCGGCGCGCAGCGTGGCCTGCCCGGCCTTCTGCGCCCAGCTCTTCGGACTGCCCAGACCCATGCGGAAGTAGTCGCCGAGGAAGGAGAACAATGCCTTCCACCACTTCTTGCGCACAACTTGTCCGCTGTCCTCCGGCTGCATGGGAGTGGTCAGTGACGGGCCGTGTTCGGCGAGCAGGCGCTGGGCCAGGGCCTCGGGCACGCCCTCGTCCTGCCCCAGGTAGCTGACCTGGCGTCCGTCCGGGGTGATCGGCTGCGGTAGCCGGTCACGGACGTCGGACGCCTGGCGGCGCAGCTGGTCCTCGACCGTGGAGGCATCGATGGTGCGGTGGTACGAGCGTGCTAGGCGTACGCGGTACTCGCCGCCGGTGGAGATCGGTGCGCCGTTGTCCTCGGTCAGCGCGCAGCCGGTGGCGCTGGACCACAGGCCGGTCAGACCGCACAGCGTGGGAGCGGCGACCCGGGCGATGTCCGTGGGGTCACCGGCCTTGAGCACCGGCTCCAGCGGGGTGTGCGGGCTCTCGGAGTCTTCCGGGGCGATGGCCACGGTGGTCGGCCACGACTGGTAGCTGGTCGGGCTCCAGTTGCCGCGCGGCACGCGGGGCAGCAGCACCCGCACGCGGCCCGGAGCCGTCGACAGACGCGATTCGACCGCGTTGGTCCACCGGTCGACGGCACCCATGTCGAGCCCGGCGCTGTTGTCCAAGGTGCCCGTGGCGCTCTCCACATCGAGGGCGAGGAAGAGGATGGCCCCGGAGATCGTGCGCAATGCCTGGTCGAGGGACAGGATGCGCTGGCCGCTCCCGCTGACCATGCGCACGGATGGAGCGACTACCGCCGAGTCCGGCAGTCGGGGATCCACCCAGTAGAACGGCTTGACCATGCCGAGCGAGGACAGGTCGGTCAGGTTGCGGCGCACCTGGTCGGCCACGCTGCCGTGGCCGAAGAAGATGACGGTCGGTGTGGTGTCGGCGGTGCTCATCAGAACAGGTCACCCCCGAACCCTGTGAAGGTCGGGCCGGATGTCGGGGCGGGCTGGCTGGCCGGCGGACCGCCGGGTAGACCACCGGGCATCCCGGACGGCGCTGCGGGTGCCTCGGCGCGCTGCTTCGCCTCGTCGAGCCTGGGCCGCAGTTTCGCAGTCATCTCGACTACATCCGGGGCGAGGTCGTGGAACAGCGGCATGTTCGAGGCGTAGGCGCGATCCCGCACCGTGGCCCACGGCTTCTCCTGAGTCTGTGCACCGGGCAGTCCGGAGCCCTGGCCGGGGATGAAGGCGTCGGCGTTGGTGGCGTAGGACGTGAGGTAGCGGGTCACGATGCCGTGGCGCTCCTCGATATCGGCGCCCTGCGGGGCCTGGTCGGGACGCTCACCGGAGCCCAGGAAAGTGCTCAGGCGTTCCACGACGGGGTGGATGATGTTCGTGCCGTCCGGCGTGGGGCCTTCGGTGGCGTTGTCGTACAGGCCGCGCAGTAGCTGGTACGGGCGCAGCGACCAGGCGGGCTGGCCCTTGTCGTTGCGTGTCTGGATGTTGGCGTAGGCCAACAGGACCGACTCGATCACTGCCGGCATCCAGTCGATCTTGTGGCGCATCTCCTTCGGCGGGGTGAGCAGCGGGTGCGGGAAGGGCACCCACTCGGAGCGGACGTCGTCGTAGACGTGAGCACGTGCGGTCGGCAGGCCATCGTCCTGGATGTAGATCCGGCCGGTCGCGGTGCCCACGATCCAGCCGGCGACCATCGCCTTGCGCTCGTCGTCGGACAGCGGGACGGAGCCGGCGATCGTGCGGCTGCGGCGGTCCTTCCAGAATCCGGCGTTGTTGCGTCCGGTGCTCCACTCCTTGGCCACGTGCGGGAACAGCGAGCTGTAGACCACCGGCGAGTAGTTCGGGTACGAGCCGAAGACGTCGATGTGGCGGATCTTCGTGTCCGTCGACAGTGCCCCGGTCAGCACGCTCTCGGTGGAGGGGTCCAGGTTGGTGGTCTCGTTGAGTACGGAGACCAGCTGGTCGGTGGCGGAGTTCGCCTTCAGTGGGATCTCGGAGAAGGTGTAGCGGTAGCTTTCGTCGGTGCCGTGCACCTGGCTGACCATCGTGGAGTCCACGGCGGCCAGGGGACGGGCCTGCGCCAGTGCCGTGCTGAAGGCCTCGCGCAGGCGGGCGATGCGGCGGGCGAAGGTGGCGTCGTTCGTGGCCTCGTCCTGCGTCATGTAACTGCGCAGGTCGGTCCCGATGAACTTCGAGAAGTGGTAGTCGGGACGCTGGATCCACAGCCGGGACCGCTCCAGCAGCTGGGCGGGGCGGATCCGCGCGGTGAAGGAACCGTGGCGCGACTCGCGCTCCTCGTGACCGGACGGGGAGGAGACCAGGTGACGGCTGACCCAGCCGGCGCGGTTGCCGCTGGCACGGTTGCCGCCGTGGCGGGGTGGGGCGGAGAGGGTGTTGTTCGGTGCCTTCTCCGAACCGTTGGTCTCCCACGTGCCCAGCACGACCGACTGGGAGGCGAGCCGCGTGGCGTCGGCCGCGTCGAAGACGGACGGCTCAGCGACACGTACGTCCTGCAGGACATGGGCCTCGAAGTCGGCGGGGAAGCTGTCGACGTCGCTGATGAGGATCTCGTTGGCAGAGCCGCGGAAGCGGTCGTTGATCATCTCGTCGCCGTTGCGGGGCCAGGCGACCGGGTCGTTGGTGGCCACGTCGGCGAGGTTGACGTTGACCTTCTTCTGCTTGGCGGCGTACTCGAGGTCGGCGTGGGCGTCGTTGAGTTCACGGGTCAGCCGGCTCAGCGCGTTGTTGAGGAAGTCCTCCAGGACCGGTGCGAGGTATGCAGCCACGCGAATGCCGAAGTACTCGGTGAACTGGCCACGGTACTGCATGGCGATGTTGTCGAGGATCTGGCCGGAGCCGGTGACAGCGCCGTTGCCGGTGAGCGGCTGCAGCAGCTGGTCGATCGGCGGTGTGACCACCGCGGGGCTCCTGCCCCGGGTGGCGGCCACGTAGTTCTCCATCGGGTTGATGAGGCGCTGACGGATGTCGTCGGCGAGCTTGTCGAGCACCTTCTCCACGAAGGGCAGGCCCGCCGTGGCGAGTTCCTCCTCGGCCATCTCGATCACCAGGTCGCAGAACCGGTCGGCGAAGTCGTGCACTGCAGCGTAGGCCGAGGCATCCAGTTCCTGGTGGAGCATACCGCCGGGCCCGGTGAAGGCGGCTTCGGTGAGACGGAAGCGGACGTCGCTTCCCCACTCAGAGGCCTTTCGGCCGTCGGCCTCCGGCAGGCGACGACGAAGCGTCTCCCCCGACTGCTGAGCGGCGCTATGGGCGTAGTTTCCGAAGGAGTGCCCGACCCAGCTGGCGATGAACTGCTGACCAGGCTGGGCCTGCAGGATTTCCTTGTAGACGTGCACTCGGTCGAGGATTCGCGGGTAGCGCTCGTTGAGTCGCTTCTGCAACTGCTCCTCACCGGTGTCCGAGCTCAGCGGGTCCTTGTGGCCGTTTAGGATGCGGTCGAACGACGTATGGGCTAGACGCTGGGCGGAATACTCCGCGTAGCGGTCGCGCCCCATGCTGAGCTGCGCGTACCCCATGGAACCCCAGGGCATGGCGCTCCACGGCACGCGGTCGGCGTTGGCCCAGCCCAGGATGTTGCGGTCGGGCTGGTTGGCCGGCGGGTTGCCCAGGGAATACTGCACGAAGCTGTCCGCGGACTTCTCCGAGGACATCAGTGCTGCCAGCGAGCGGCCGAGGCCACGGAAGATCGTGTTCGGGTCGCCGTCGCCGAAGCGGGCACCGGTGGCGCCCATACGACCGCCGATGGGGAACAGGCGGGCGAAGGTGTTGCGCGAGGCACCGGCTTCCACACCGAGCGCCTTGAACAGGTCCACGTCCGCCTTGGTGGAGGCCCCGGTCTGGGTGGCCACAGCCTCGCCGAACATGGCCAGGGCATTCGGCCAGGCGCCGACCATGGCGTCCGACGGGAGGTTCTCGAAGACCTCCGGGGTGTACATGAACACACCGGTGTGCTCCGGCTTAGCGTTCGGCAGGGTCGACAGGATTCGGCAGACGTCCAGGAACATCGAGGCACCGGCACCGCCGGCCATGGAGGAGACCACGAGGATCACCGGGGAGGCGTCCGCGGCACTGCTCTGGTGGCCGGTGATGCGGTGGTTTAGGTCGTTGAGTTCGGCAATGGTCGACGCTTCCTCGAGAACGTCCATCGCGGACTTGAGTTCCTCGCGCATTTTCGCGATCGACTGCAGGGTGAGCATGCGGCCCACCGCGCGGAACTGGCCGGCGCCGTCGGAGACCGGGGTGGTGTTCGTCTCCGGTGCACGCGGTGCCCAGGTGGCGATGTCACCCAGGGCGCCGCGGCGGCCCAGATACTTAGAGAGTCCCGAGTCGAAGGTGCGGTACTGCTGCTTGGAGCCGATGCCGACGTAACGTCCACCGTTCTCCGGGACGTTGCCGAGCCCGCCCGGCCCCTTTTCCGGGTCGATCGGCACGTCGATGCTGACGAACTGCCACGCCTTCGGCAGCGAGGTCAGCGTGGGGTCGAAGGACCGCAGGTGCGCCTTGAGCTGGTCGATCATGTAGGCCTGGGTCTTGGCTCCGGAGCCACCGCAGCCGACGACGAGGAACTTCTTCACACTGTCTCCTTAGGAGTGATTCTTGGGTCTTGCAGGGGTGTTACTGGGGAGCTTGATGCGCTGGAGGTCAGCGGGGACCGAATGGGCTGGGACCGTGTGATCCGAAGGGGTTGCCACCGAAGTCGGGACCGGACTGGTCGCCAGGCTGGGAGCCGGGGTTACCTCCGTTGGTCGGGCCGCCCCATCCGGCGGGCGGACCGCCGAACGTGGTGTTGCCTGCTTCCGGGGAGAACGGTGATGCAGTCGAGGGGTCGGAGGCTCCGTTGGCGGTGAAACTGTTGTCCCCGCTACCGGATCCGGTGTCCGTCAGCGTGGTCGATACTCGGTTGAGCAGTTCGGGGGTATTCGCTTCGATCTTCCTGACGAGATCTTCGAGCCGACCGTCGGTGACGCGGTCGTCGACGGCGAGTACGACCTCGCCGCGCGAGGGGTCGCCCGGGGTGCCGATCACAAACCAGTGGTTGTGGACGGCCAGCGGCAGGCGCGCGGAGTCCTTGGCCTGCAGGCCCTCGTCGCTGATCGACGGGGTGGCGTCGACCACCGCGTACGGTGCCGACAACGGGTTCGCGCCGAGCTTTACCCTGACCTGGATTCCGGCGAGGTTGACCTCGCGTCCGGTGGAGGTCACCCGCGGGGCGCCGGAGACGATCTCGTCGAAGCCCACGGTGAAGGGGCCGCCGGTGTCCGCGCGCACGAGGCGTCCGTTGTCCACACTCACCGGGATACGCAGGGCGTGGATGCCGGGCGAGCCCGGGATACGCCCGGTGAACCACTTCATCAGGTAGAGCACGCCCAGCGGGATGAGGATCGCTGCCAGCAGCACGCCGATCAGCGTCGCGATGAACACGGCTGTATTGACCGGGGCGGACATCGACCCGGTGAGTTCCACATCGATCTCCGCGGTGGAGTCGCCCTCGGCGGAGACCAGGTTGACCGTGGGGGTCACCGAGACCCGGCCGTCGGCGAGGTCCTCGGTGCTCACGGTCAACGGCAGCTCGGCGGTCTCACCTTCGGCGAGCTCCAGGGCGTTGTCGGCGCTGTTGTGCGGCGAGGACACCGACACCTGGTCCACACCCTCGGGCAGCACGGTGGGGCCGTCGCCGGCGGAGTAGGAAGCGTCGGCGACCCACACCTTGCCGGGGCCGGTGACCGGCACGCCGACCTCGGTCTCCCGCGAGTCGATGGTCAGGTCGGCCGACCCCAGGGTCGGCATGTTGACCGGGGTGACCGTGACGGGGAAGCCCACGACGATCGGGCTCAGTGCCGTGCCCGGTGCCGAGCCGGAGGCCTTGGTGGTGATGTTGGTCTGCACGACCACGTCACCCGCGGTGGGTTCGGTGATCGCGTCGAGCGGGAACTCGACGGCGTCGCCGTCGCTGACGGACGTCGGCTCCCCGAGGTCGGTGCTGCGTCCGTCCCGGTCGATGAAGTGGGCGGTCATTATGGCCTCGCCCTCGAGGGTCACGCTCGCGCCGTCGCGGTCGACGAGCGAGGCGGTGAGGACCTCGTCTGACTTCATGCCGCTCGGGATACCGTCGTCGAGCTCGTCAACCCTCACGGTCAGGCCCGGTTCGAGCACGACCTTGGCGTTGTAGCGGGCGGTGTCGGGAGCATCGGCGCCGGAGGTGTCGTAACCGAAGGACCACTCGCCCTCCCAGCTCTCGCCGTCGGCGAGCGTCAAGTCGGCGTCGACCATGCCGTCGACGGCATCAGTGGTGGTCACGTTCACCTCGGCACCGCCGACGGTGTGCTCGCCCTCGGTGAGTTCCAGCTCGTCACCGTCCGGGGAGGTCAGTACCGGGATGATGCCCTCGCCGATGGACGTGGTGGGCTGGGCGGAGAGGCGGACGGTGGTGATGGAGTTGTCCAGGGTGAACGGCTGCGGCTCGTTCATCGACAGGGTGGAGTCGATGCTGTTTGCGGTGGGGATGAAGTTGCGGAAGGACGCCAGCAGGCCGGCGGGGTCCGTGCCGGCGTCGAAGAACGCGCCGTTGGGTGCGGCACCGCCGCAGTCTTCCTCGGCCATCCGGGTGAGCAGCTCGCGCGGGTTGGCGGTGCTCTGCGGAATGAGGCCGACGCTGAAGAAGCGCACCCCAGAGTTGCGCAGTGAGGCCAGCGGGCTGCCTGGCAGGCAGACCTCCTCGGCGGCGACCTCGCCGCTCAGCTCCTTGTCGGTGACGGCACCGTCGGTGAAGAAGAGGACGGACTGGCAGTCACTGGCCTGTCCGTCCTCGCCGGTGGGGGCGGAGGCGAACTCGGTGAGCGCACCGTTGAGGGCGTCGCGGTAGGAGGTGTAGCCGTCCTCGTTGCGGTCGGTGAAGCCGTCGATGGGGTCGTCGAGTTCGTCGACGCCGTCGCGCACGTTCACCCATCCGCCGTAGTCGGAGGTGTTGTTGTGGTAGCCGTCGCCGAAGCCGGCGAGCTTCACGTTAATGTCGGCGTTCAGGTCGCCGGCGTGGATGCCGAGCTGGTTGACCAGATCGCGGGTGGCGTCAACCCTCACGTTGCGGGGATCTGTCGGGGGCTCGCCGCCGAAGCCCTTCAGCGACTCCGACTGGTCGATGATCAGCAGGATGTCGGCAGACTTTGTGGCGGCGATGCAGCTACCCAGGTCGGCGATATTGTCCTGGCCGGTCTGCGACAGGCCGGTCTCCCCGCCGGGCTGGGCCGTCGCGGCGGGAAGGCCGAACATGGTGGCCGTGGACAGCAGCGCCGCGGCACCGACGGCAGTTACGGCACGGCGGCCCCGGGGGCGCAGGATGGTGTTGTCGGTCATTCGTCAGGCTCCCACGGTCTTGCTGATCCACAGTGCGATTTCGATGGCGGTGGCGATGACGCCCACGCAGGCCACGCCGATGGCGACCTTGTAGAGGACGGCCTGCGAGGAGGTCTCCACGTAGAAGTTCTCGGCGCGGCGGCGGGTGTCCTTCGCGGTGTGCACGCCGAGCAGGATGAAAGTCACGATGCCCGCCAGCGCCCAGCCGACAAGGGCGAAGACCCGGAAGACGAAGTCGGTGGGCGAACCGGTCACCACGGCGATCACGGCGAAGATCACGCCGAGGAAGGCCGTTGCCGTCGCCGTTCCGACGAAGGCCCAGGGGCCCGTGACGGGGCCCGAGACCGGACCGGAGGACGGGGCGTCCGACGAGGCGGGGGCGGTAGGCGCGCCGCCCGGGGTGAAACCGCCCGGAGACGATGCGAAGCCGGGGGAGGGTGACGGGGATCCGAACGGGGACCCGGGAGAAGGCGCCCCGGGTGAAGACCAGGTGGGGCCGTCGGAGGCACGGCTACTGCCGAAGGGACTTGTCATGGGGAGGACCTACTTGATGCTGAAGGGCGACGTGGTGGACGGCTGAAGGACCGCGAAGAGCGTGGGTAGATGAGGGCGGGTTCGCGCCGGGGACTGACGGTCCGACGCCCACGGCTGAGCTTCGGATGTGCAGTCCCCTGGCAGGGGCTTGGAGAGGACCTCATGAGGACAGGTAGTTACCTGACCAGAAAATTAATACCCTGACCGTATCAGAACCATCTCATGGTTGATTCAGGTATTCCGTGCCTGTGCGGATGCCGGCCGGGTGGGGCCAGAAAAGGCCCGGTGTGGAGGCGTGGTGAGGGTGGCGGAGCGGGGCTCTGGGAGTGCTGACGGTGAGGCGGCGAGCGGGGTGGTGCCCGGTCGGGTATTCGCTGCTAGCTCAGCGGGATTCCGCGGGCGTCGCGGTCGTACTTCCCGCCGCCGATGAGGATCATGATGAACTCGATGAACGCCCAAATGCCGACGGCGAAGATGAACAGGAAACCGATGGCGAAGATGGCCGTGAGGTAACCGAAGATGGTGAGAACCAGCTGGCACACGGCCTTGCCGGTGTAACCGAGGTAGAAGTTGTGGATGCCCAGGGCGCCCAGGAAGAACGCCAGCAGAGCAGCGGCGAGCTTCGACTTCTGGGGGCCGGTGTACATGGGGGCGCCGTAGCCGGGGTGCTGCGGCATGTTCCCCTGCGGGTAGTGCTGGGCGGCCTGCTGCTGGTACTGCTGCTGGTGGGGCTGCTGGTACTGCTGCGGCTGGGACGGATACTGCGCCGCACCGTAGGAGTTGCCCTGCGGCGCCGGGTTTCCGGGATTGCCGCTGTCCTGGGGGGTGTTGAAGGGGTTGGTCACTGAAGGCTCTCCTCGATCTACTGGCTACTCGACGTGGTGTCAGGGGCCACGTCGGCAAGTAGAGGATAACCTACCAGATAAGAAGCGTTTATTTAACCTCTTCTATTCAGGTTGCTCTTGGCAAGAGCATGGACCGCCTCTCGCCTGGCGGTCCGCCCCGCGGGAGGCGCCGCTAGTCCAACCGCCCCAGGTCACGCAGCACGTTGCGCACGTGCTCGGCCGCCCCCGGCCCTTCGTACTCGCCGACGATCTCGTCCACCGGGCCGCAGGACCGGATCTGGCCGTGGTCGACCCACAGTGCGGAGTCGCACAGCTGCGCCAGGAACTCATTGGAGTGCGAGGCGAACACCAGGATGCCGGACTTCTCCACCAGGGCCTGCAGGCGGATCCGCGCCTTCTCCATGAAGGCGGCGTCCACCGCGCCGATGCCCTCGTCCAGCAGCAGGATCTCCGGCTCGATCGAGGTCACCACGCCCAGCGCCACGCGCACGCGCATGCCGGTGGAGTAGGTGCGCAACGGCATGGCCAGGTAGTCGCCGAGTTCGGTGAACTCGGCGATCTCGTCCATCTTCTTCTCCATGGACCGCCGGCTTTCGCCGAGGAAGAGGCCACGGATGATGATGTTCTCGAAGCCGCTGATCTCCGGGTCCATGCCCACACCCAGGTCGAAGACCGGTGCCACACGTCCCTTCACCGCGGCGGAACCGCGCGTGGGCTCGTAGATGCCCGATAGCAGGCGCAGCAGCGTGGACTTGCCGGCGCCGTTGTGGCCGACCAGGCCGATGCGGTCGCCCTCTTCGAGGTGCAGGTTCACGTCCCGCAGCGCCTCGACGACCACGGTGTTGTCGGAGTTGCGTCCGATCGCGCCGCCGGCCGCGCCGAGGAAGGCCTTCTTCAAGGAGCGGGACTTGGCGTCGAAGATGGGGAAGTCGACGCAGGCGTCGTAGGTATCGATGGAAACCATGATTGTTCTCCTTTAAACCCAGTAGCTCACGCGGGAGCGCCACTGGCGCATGAACACCATGGCGAACAGGGTGCCGAGGACGGTGAGGCCGATGACGATGAGCCAAGAGTGCATCTCGACCGGCTCGTCGATCATCGGTCCGCGGACCACGCTGAGGTAGTGGAAGAGGGGGTTGATCTCGGCGATCCGTGCGCGCTCGGCGACGGCACCGCCCTGTTCGAGCAGTGTTTTGGTCGTCCACACGATCGGGGTCATGTAGAAGAGCAGCTGTACCAGCGATTCCAGCAGCGGGGCGACGTCGCGGTAACGGGTGGCGATGATGCCGAAGAACATCGACACCCACACGCCGTTGGCGACCAGCAACGCCAGGCCCGGAACGGCCAGCAGGACCTCCCAGCCCACGGGGATCTGGAAGACCGCCAGCAGGATCACCCAGATGACCAGGTTGTGGCACAGGATCAGGAACTGCTTCCAGACCAGTCGGTAGACGTGCACGCTCAGCGCGCTGGGCAGCTGCTTGATCAGTCCTTCGTTGGCGATGAAGACCTGCGAGCCCTCGATGATGCACCCGGAGATGAATCCCCACATGATCAGGCCCACGGCGACGTGGGGGAGGAACTCCTTGAGGTCCATCTGGAAGAGCATCGAGTAGAGCAGGCCGAGGGCCAGGGCCATCACACCGGTCGCCAGGGTGATCCACAGCGGGCCCAGCAGGCTGCGCCGGTAACGCTGCTTGATGTCCTGCCAACCCAGGGCGAGCCAGAGCTCGCGCTGGCCGAACCCGCTCTTCAGGTCCTGCCACGCAGCACCGAATGTCTGGGAACGGGAGGTGGGTGCCTCACCGTCCGCTGTGGCGGCGACGAAGCGCTCGTACTGCGGTGCGGTGGCCACCGGCCGGGGGTTTTCTGAATCTGACACGTGGTTACGGTACTCCGGAACGGGCTGGTGTGCGGTAATCAACGCCGGTACCACTCATGTCCGTGGGCCGATGTAGTATCGGTGACGTTGACGCGGCGGCGCGGTGGTTCACTGCGCTCAAGTATCATGACCTGCAGGAATATTCTCGGTTTGCCGGTGTGGCGAGATGCGGAAAGGGGCAGTCGGAAGTGTTCGACATCGCGAGGGTGCGAGGCCTCTACGAATCCCTGTCGGAGGGCTGGACCTACCTCAATGCAGGACGGCGCGCGCAGGTGCCGGAGAAGGTCAGTTCGGCCGTCTCACGGGCGTTCCGTGCGTCCCCGTTGCAGGGGCAGGACGGTGGCCCGCGCGGCGACCGGTATGTGTCGGCGGCCCGCGAGGCCGTCGCCGACCTTGTTGGCGCGTCCCCCGAGTGCGTGGTGCTGGGGCCTAGCCGCGCCACCCTGCTCAGTATCTTGGCCACGGCCGTGCCGGCGAAGCTGCGCATGGGCCGCGAGGTCGTGCTCAGCCGGGTGGACGAGCCGTCCAATATCACCCCGTGGAAACTCGCCGCGGACCTCTACGGTGCTTCGGTGCGGTGGGCGGAGGCCGACCTGACCACCGGCGCGCTGCCGGCCTGGCAGTTCACCAGCCTCATCAGCCTGGACACCTCCATCGTCGCGGTACCGGCAGCGAACGCCCACCTGGGTACCGTCACCGATGTGCGCGCGATCGCCGACATCATGCGGGCGAAGTCGCGGGCATGGCTCGTCGTGGACGCGGGTGCTTATGCGCCGTACCGTCTGATCGACATGGACGAGTGGGACGCGGACGTCGTCGCCCTCGACCTCGCCCCGCTCGGCGGCCCGGAGGTCGGTGCCCTTGTCTTCCGTGACCCCGCGCTGCTGGCGGAGCTGCACCTGGTGGAGCTGCGCCGTGGACGCCACGCCGCGCCGGATGCGCAGGAGCTCACCGCCCGCCGCGTCGCCGAACTTGAGCGGGACGGCAACGCCCCCGGCATGTTCGGCGGCGTCCCCGCCGCGGTGGACCACCTCGCCGGAATGGACGAGGAGGCCACCGGCCCGCGTCGCGAACGTCTGCGCACGTCCCTGCAGTCCACCGAGGACTATCTCGGACGGCTCGCCGGCTACCTCGTCGACGGGTTGCGGGACCTGGAGAACGTGCATGTGGTGGGCGTGGACGGGGAGATCGACGTCGATACCGAGCACGACCACAACAGCTGGGGCTCGGTCCCGGACGACAGTGGCCGCCACTTCGGCCCGGTCGACCGCCTGCCGCGGGTGAGTTTCCTGGTCCAGGGCATCGAGGCGTCCACGGTGGGTGAGCGGCTGCTCAGCAACGGAGTGGTTGCACAGACCGTCGGTCTGGAGGAGAGCGCCCTGTTCGACCAGATGGGCGTGGCGGAAATGGGCGGCGCGGTCTGCGTGGCCCTGGCCCCCCACAACACGCAGATGGACATCGACCACCTCGTCCGGGTGATCGGCGGGATCGTCTAGTCGGTCACCTCGAGGATCGCCTTGCCGGTGATCCGGCCGTCCAAGAGCTGCTGGTGGGCGTGGGCGGCGTCCTGCACCGAGAAGACCCGGTCCACGTGGTGGCTGATCCGCCCGTCCTCCAGCATCGGCCAGACGTTCTTCACCGTGTCCGCCACCACGCGCGCCTTGTCCTCGCGGTCACGGTAGCGCAGCCCGGTGGCGGAAATATTGCCGCGCTTGGCGAGCAGCTTGCCGATGTTGAGCTCGCCCTTCACCCCGCCCTGCATGCCGATGATCACCAGGTGACCATCCGGTGCCAGCGCGGAGATATTGCCGTCCAGGTACTTCGCGCCGATGATGTCGAGAACCACGTCCGCGCCACCAAGTTCCTTGATGACCTTGACGAAGTCTTCTTCGCGGTAGTTGATCAGCACGTCCGCGCCATAGCGACGGCACACGTCCAGTTTCTCGGAACTGCCCGCGGTGACTGCGACTCGCACACCCAGGGCATGTGCCATCTGGATGGCGAAGATGCCGATACCGCCGCCACCGCCGTGGATGAGCAGGGTATCGCCTTCGTGCAGGCGCGCGGTCATCATCAGGTTCGACCAGACGGTGCAGGCCGCCTCGATCACGCTGGCGGTCTCGGCGAGGCCGAAGCCGTCCGGCACCGGCACGAGCTGGCCCACCGGGACGACCGTGTACTGCGCGTATCCGCCGCCGGAGAGTAAAGCGCCGACCTCGTCACCCTCCCGGTAGGGGGTTCCGTCCGGACGCTCGCAGCCATTCGGGTCGACGATGATGCCCGCGGCCTCGAGCCCCATGATCTCCGACACCCCCTTCGGCGGCGGGTAGTTGCCCTTGGCCTGGAGGGTATCGGCACGGTTCAGCCCGGCGGCGGTGACCTGCAGCAACACCTCGCCGTCCTGCGGGGTGGGGATGTGGGTGTCCTGCCAGTGCAGGGCCTGGGGGTCGTCGGGGTCAGTCTGGATGATGGCCTTCATGTTCCCGTTCATGGCCGCCAGCCTAGTCATCCTGCGGCTACGAGGGGCGGACACCGACAGGAGGGTCGCGGTGGGTTAGAATCAGGACGCGCCGGACGCACTACGTGTGCGCACGGTCAGGGAGACGTGGCAGAGCGGCCGAATGCACTGGTCTTGAAAACCAGCGACGAGCGATCGTCCAGGGGTTCAAATCCCCTCGTCTCCGCCAACGTGATTGGGGTGCCCGCGGGAGGGGCGCGGCGGGGGCTGCTCTGTGGCTGTCGCTGGACGCAAGGGGTTTGTAACACCAACCTAAACACTCGTGTAGGTTCGGCGGGGTCCCTCACACGCCAGCCCCTCGGCGGGCGGTGATCACATATCGACCGGAAGTCACGATGCCCCCTACGCAACAGTCGGCACCGCGCCCGTCCTCCTCGCAGAAGACGGGCCCCACACCCGGCCCCACGACGGGAGCGTCCTTCGGGATCGGCCTCGTCCTCATCGCCCTCGGGCTCCTCGCCGTCGCGCTGGTCCCGAAACCCGAGAACTACGGCTCCGGCCTGCTGCTGACCATCGCCGCAGCTGCCGTGGCCGTCCTACTCCTGCTCATCATGAAGATGAAGCTGCACCCGGTGATCGCGCTGGTGCTGGTGAGCCTCGGAACCGCCCTGGCCACCGGCATCACCATGACCGAGGTGCTCGACGTCCTGCTCGACGGCTTCGGCAGCACCCTCGGCGAGGTCGGGCTGCTGCTCGCCTTCGGCGTGATGTTCGCCCGGCTCTTCGAGACCAGCGGCGGAGCCGCGGCCCTGTCTTCGGCGATGATCGGCCGCCTGGGGGAGAAGCGTGCCCCCTTCGCCCTGGGTGTCGCCTCGCTGATGTTCGGGTTCCCCATCTTCTTCGATGCCGCCTTCATGGTGATGCTGCCGATCCTGCTGGCCACTGCACGCCGCCTCGGCGGCAGCGTCCTGATCTACGTGCTCCCCGCCGCCGCGGCGCTGTCCACCATGCACGTCCTGCTGCCGCCGCACCCGGGGGTCGTCGCGGCCACGGTGCTGCTCGGCGCGGACGTCGGCCTGGTGGTCCTCGTCGGCCTCGTCGTCGCGATCCCCTCCTGGTACATCTCCGGTTACCTCTACGGCATGTGGATCGGCAAGCGGATCGAGCTGCCCGTCCCCGAGCTCGTGACCGGCGGGCCGCAGGTCGACGATGTCGAACCGCCGCGCGTCCGGGTGCTGGTCGGCCTGCTCGCCCTGCCCCTGGTACTGATCTTCATGAACACCCTGGTCACCACGTTGGGACGCACGGACACGATCAATCCGGACGCCACCTGGGCCGCCGGCCTGGTCCTGCTCGGATCCACGCCGATTGCCCTGCTGATCACCGTGCTCGTCTCCTGCTGGGTCATTGGTGTCCGCAGGGGCAATGCCCCCGAGGTGATCGAGGACATGCTCGACAATGCCCTCAAACCCATCGCCCCGGTCATGTTGATCACCGGTGCCGGCGGCATGTTCGGCGGCGTCCTGCTCGCCAGCGGCATCGGCGACGCGCTCTCCGGGACGCTGCAGGACACCGGCCTGCCGCTCGTCGCCGCGGTATTCGTCGTCGCCGCGATCGTCCGCGTCGCGCTCGGCACGGCGACGGTGGCGATCACCACGGCCGCGGGCCTGCTGGGCGCCTCGGTGGCGGCGGCCGGGCTGAGTCCGCTGCAGACCGCGGCGCTGACCATCGTGCTCGCCGGCGGGTCCTCCGTCCTGTCCCACGTCAACGACGCCAGCTTCTGGCTCATCGGCCGACTGCTGGGCATGAGTGTGCCGCAGACGTTCAAGACCTGGACGGTCATCAAGACCCTCATCGGCTGCGTCGCCGCTGCACTCGGAACTGTGATCTACCTGATCGCCTAGACGGACGGAGGCAGACGAGCCAGCGTCAGGCGACCACGTCCACGACATCGCCGACCTGCAGGGAGTTGAAGAAGGCGACGGCGTCGTCGTGCAGCAGGTGGATGCAGCCGTGGGAGAGCACGCCCGGATCGCCCTCGTGGAAGGCGATGCCGATGTCACTGGGGTACGTCGACCCGGCGGAGAAGAACACCGAGAACGGCATCGGGGCGTTGTAGGGGGTCGACCACCAGTCGGCATCCTTGCGGGTGACCTGCGTGGTACCGACCGGAGTCTCGAAGCCGGCGCGCCCGGTGCTCGCCGCGACGGGGCCACGGGTGATGGTGCCCGCGCCGTCCTGCAGCCAGGCGGTCTGGTCGCCCAGGCTGATGCAGGCCTTGGCCTCCACGGCACACGGGGCGTTCACGGGTGCAGGGGACGGCGCGGGGGACGGCGCAGGTGCCGGCGCAGGTACAGGCGCGGGATCCGGAGCGGGCGTCGATCCGTCCGGCAGCAGGTCGGACGCCCAGGACGGCAGTTGGGGGAGGTCCGGCATCTGGAATGCCGGCGCGGCGTTCGCTGGGGCGGCGAAGCTGAAGGCCAGGGCAGCGGTGCCGGCGAACAACGACAGGACTCGACCGATTCTCTTCATCGGACGCACCTCCGTAAAGATAGTTTGTACCTGAAACGTGTTCGGTCAACCTTAGCTCCCCTACGTAGTGCGGCGCAGCTACTCCAGCACGGTGACCTGCTCCACGGCCGGCAGGCGCAGCAGTTCGCCGCCGACGCGCTCCACGACCAGCTCCGCGCCCACCGTGGCGGAAACCAGTCGTGACCAGCGCACCTTGTCGCGGTGTACTTCGCGCCGGGAGACATCGAAGATCCACAACGAGCGGTCGACCAGCACGGTCGTTCCGGCGAACTCGTCGCCGGCGAGTCGCAGCAGGTATACGTGCCCGTCCAGCCGGTCGTGGGTGAGTCCGTCCAGGTTGGGGGCATCGGTGGGGGAGGAGACTGCCGGGCTCAGGACGCTGATCCGGGTGACAAGGCCGAAGCGGTGCACGGTGCCGTCGGCGTCCAGCACGCTCAGCGGTTGGCCGGTCGCGCAGCGGCGAATGCCGCCGTGGCGCCACACCGTCGGCTGTGGCGCGTCGCGCGCATCCCGCGCCGAGCCGTCCAGCGCCGTAGCGTCCTGCGCACGGCCGGTACGCCCGGCACGGGCCGGACGCACCGCCGCCCACCAGGGGTCGAGGGTGATGCGGTGGTGCGGGTTCTCGGTCTCCACGAGGTAGCGGCCCGGTGCCTCGGCGGTGAGGCGGGACGGGCGCTCGGCGACCAGGGCGTCCAGCACGTCGCTGACCTCCTCGTCGGAGGAGTTCCAGCCGATGCCGCGGGACTCCAGCACGCCGTAAAGCTGCGGCAGCGTGAGGTCGGGTTGCCGCTCCCATGCCTGCGAGAGGGTCTCTAGGACGCGGGGAATTCTCAGGGGGTCCTTCACCTCTCCCATGGTAACGGCGCGACAGTGTACGCATGCGGCCGGTCCGGCGGCGCGTTTCAGGCACGTTGCGGTGACCGCCGGGCATATACAGCGAAGAAATCGCGATGTAACTGGCCTGTAACAAACATCCCGAATTGTGAGATTAGGGTCCGCGCCAAGTGGGAATACGCTGCTGTATCGATATGCCGCCCTGCGGGGGATAAGATACAAAGACAACCACAGATCGAGACGGACACCGGCACGACGAAAAAATGTGTACTGCATCACATTTCGCCGAGTGCACCAGCGGCTCTAAGCCAAGCCTAATTTTGTGTCGCCTGCGCAGGTCCGTATCAGTAGGGCAAACGCACCCATACCGAGGAAGGGCCACCACCCCAGGCCACCGGCGAAACGCACTGCCCGACCCGACGACCGGAGGATGACCACCCCGTGAACAACCAGCTGAAGAACTACCCGGCGCCCCAGGGGCTCTACAACCCCGCCCACGAACACGACGCGTGTGGCGTCGCCTTCGTCGCCGACATGCACGGACGCGCCACCCACGACATCGTCGAGAAGGGCATCCAGGCGCTGGTCAACCTCGACCACCGTGGTGCCGCCGGTGCCGAGAAGAACACCGGCGACGGCGCGGGCATCCTCATGCAGGTCCCGGACCGCTTCTACCGCGAGGTGCTGGCCGAGCAGGGTATCGACCTGCCCGCACCCGGCGCCTACGCCACCGGCATCGCCTTCCTCCCCGCCGCCCGCATGGCCGCGTTGGACGCGATGCGCGCCGTGGAGTCCATCATCGCCGAGGAGGACCTCACCCTCCTGGCCTGGCGCGAGGTCCCCGTCGACGACTCCGCGCTGGGCGCGATGGCGCGCGACGCCGAGCCGATCTTCTACCAACTGTTCATCTCCGGGCAGGACGCCGAGGGCAATGAGCTCTCGGGCATCGACCTGGACCGCCGCGTGTGGTTCGTGCGCAAGCGCGCCGAGCGCGAACTCGGTTCCAAGGGCCCCGGCGAGGGCCCCGGTGCCGACACGGTCTACTTCCCGTCGCTGTCCTCGCGCACCATCGTGTTCAAGGGCATGCTGACCACCCCGCAGCTGCGCGACTTCTACCCTGACCTGCAGGATGAGCGTGTCGAGTCGGCGCTGGCGGTCGTGCACTCCCGCTTCTCCACCAACACCTTCCCCTCCTGGCCGCTGGCGCACCCCTACCGGCTGCTCGCGCACAACGGCGAGATCAACACCGTGCGCGGCAACGAGAACTGGATGCGCGCCCGCGAGTCCCAGATCCGCTCGGAGGCCCTCGGTGACATCGAGCGCATCCTGCCGGTCTGCGACCCCTCCGGCTCGGATACCGGACGTTTCGACGAGGCCCTGGAACTGCTCCACCTCGCCGGACGCTCACTGCCGCACGCGGTGATGATGATGGTCCCGCAGGCGTGGGAGCGTAACCCCGCCGTGGACCCGGACGTGCGCGCCTTCTACGAGTACCACTCCTCGCTGATGGAGGCGTGGGACGGCCCGGCGGCGCTGGTCTTCACCGACGGCACCGTCATCGGCTCCGTGCTCGACCGCAACGGCCTGCGTCCCGGACGCATCTGGGTCACGAAGGACGGCCTGGTCATCGGCGGTTCCGAGGCCGGCCTGCTGCCCGTTCCCCCGGAGGACATCGTGCAGCGTCGCCGCGTGGAGCCCGGCCGCATGTTCCTGGTCGACACCGCCGAGGGACGCATCATCCCCGACGACGAGATCAAGACCCGCCTCGCCGACAAGCCCTACCGTCAGTGGGTCGACGACAACATCGTGCGCTTCGCCGACCTGCCCCCGGTCGAGTACGAGGCGATGAGCCACGAGCGCGTCGTCCTGCGCCAGCGCGTCTTCGGCATGACTGAGGAGGACGTCGACGTCCTGATCCAGCCGCTCGCCGTCACCGGCGGCGAGCAGCTCGGCTCCATGGGCACCGATACGCCCATCGCGGCGCTGTCGGATCGTCCCCGCATGCTCTTCGACTTCTTCGCGCAGCGTTTCGCGCAGGTCACGAACCCGCCGCTGGACTCCATCCGCGAGAAGATGGTGACCAGCATGTTCACCCAGCTGGGACGCCAGGTCGACGTCACCACCGAGGTGCCCGAGGCCGCGCACCGCATCCACCTGGAGACCCCGGTCCTGCTGAACTCCACCCTGGCCACCCTGCGCCAGGCCGGCGACCACGAGGGTTTCGGCGACTTCCGCTCCGCGGTGATCTCCGGGCTCTACCCGGTCGCCCACGGCGGCCGCGGCATGCGCCAGGCCATCGAACGCATCCGCCGCGAGACCTCGCGGGCCATTGAGGACGGCGCGACGCTGATCATCCTCTCCGACCGCGAGTCCGACGAGCGCATGGCGCCCATCCCGTCCCTGCTGCTCACCAGCGCGGTGCACCAGCACCTCGTCGCCGAGCGCACCCGCACGCAGGCCTCGCTGATCATCGAGTCCGGTGACGCCCGCGAGGTCCACCACCTGGCGATGCTGATCACCTTCGGCGCCGACGCGATCAACCCCTACCTTGCCTTCGAGACCATCGACGAACTCTTCAAGCGCGGTCAGCTCGGCTCGCTGAGCGCCGACGAGGGCTGCCGGAACTTCATCGAGGGCGCGACCGCCAGCGTGCAGAAGATCATGTCGAAGATGGGCATCGCCACCGTGGCATCCTACCGCGGCGCGCAGCTCGCCGACGTCACCGGCCTGCACCAGAACCTGCTCGACGACTACTTCGAGGGCTGCAACAGCCCGATCTCCGGCATCGGCCTCGACGAGGTCGCCGCCGACGTCGCCGTGCGTCACCGTTTCGCCTTCCTGCCGCGTCCGGAGGAGGCCGCCCACCGCGAGCTCGAGATCGGCGGCGAGTACAAGTGGCGCCGCGAGGGTGAGTACCACCTGTTCAACCCGGAGACCGTGTTCAAGCTGCAGCACGCCACCCGTACCGGGGCGTACCGCATCTTCAAGGAGTACTCCGAGAAGGTCGACAACCAGGCCAAGCGCCTGGCCACGCTGCGCGGCCTGTTCGAGATGCACAGCGACCGCCCGTCCATCCCCGTCGACGAGGTCGAGCCGGTCTCCGCCATCGTCCAGCGTTTCTCCACCGGCGCGATGAGCTACGGCTCGATCTCCGCC
Source organism: Corynebacterium sp. AOP40-9SA-29 (assembly GCF_052377405.1). NCBI lineage: Bacteria > Bacillati > Actinomycetota > Actinomycetes > Mycobacteriales > Corynebacteriaceae > Corynebacterium > Corynebacterium sp. AOP40-9SA-29. The sequence goes on from NZ_JBQSWR010000001.1 coordinate 958,351, forward strand.
GAGGCGCACGAGACCCTGGCCATCGCCATGAACCGCCTCAAGGGCATGTCGAACTCCGGTGAGGGCGGCGAGGACCCGGGACGCTTCGAACCCGAGGCGGACGGCACCTGGCGCCGCTCGGCGATCAAGCAGGTGGCGTCCGGCCGTTTCGGCGTGACCAGCCACTACCTGAACAACTGCACCGACATCCAGATCAAGATGGCGCAGGGCGCGAAGCCCGGCGAGGGCGGCCAGCTGCCCCCGCACAAGGTGTACCCCTGGATCGCCGAGGTGCGCGTCACGACCCCGGGCGTGGGCCTGATCTCCCCGCCGCCGCACCACGACATCTACTCCATCGAGGATCTCGCCCAGCTGATCCACGACCTGAAGAACGCCAACCCGGACGCCCGCATCCACGTCAAGCTCGTCGCCGAGCAGGGCGTCGGCACCGTCGCCGCGGGTGTGTCGAAGGCACACGCGGACGTCGTCCTGATCTCCGGGCACGACGGCGGCACCGGTGCGTCCCCCCTGAACTCGCTGAAGCACGCCGGCGGCCCGTGGGAGCTCGGCCTGGCCGAGACCCAGCAGACCCTGCTGATGAACGGTCTGCGTGACCGCATCACCGTGCAGTGCGACGGCCAGATGAAGACCGGACGCGACGTCATCATCGCCGCCCTGCTGGGCGCCGAGGAGTTCGGTTTCGCCACCGCACCCCTGGTCGTCGAGGGCTGCATCATGATGCGCGTCTGCCACCTGGACACCTGCCCCGTCGGCGTGGCCACCCAGAACCCCGACCTGCGCAAGAAGTTCACCGGCCAGGCCGAGCACGTGGTCAACTTCTTCACCTTCATCGCCCAGGAGGTCCGCGAGTACCTCGCCGAACTCGGCTTCCGCACCCTGGAGGAGGCCGTGGGCCACTCCGAGTGCCTGCGCTCCGGCGCTGTTGATCCGAGCCACAAGACCGCCGGGTCGCTGGACCTCTCGCCGATCTTCGCCCGCCCGGACAGCCCGTACATGCACCAGGACCTGTACAAGACCAAGCAGCAGGACCACAGCCTGGACGGCGCCCTGGACAACCGCATCCGCGAGGACGCCGAGGAGACCATCCGACGCGCCGCCGCCGGTGAGGGCACCACCATCGAGCTGGCGTACCCGATCACCAACGTCAACCGCTCCGTGGGCACCATGACCGGCTCGCTGATCAGCCGCGTCGCCGGACGCGAGGGACTGCCCGAGAGCACCGTGAACCTCACGTTCACCGGCTCGGCCGGCAACTCCTTCGGCGCCTTCGTGCCCCGCGGCATGACGCTGACCCTCGTCGGCGACGCCAACGACTACGTCGCCAAGGGTCTCTCCGGCGGCACCATCGCGATCCGTCCCAACGGCCGCGACGGCGCAGTCGGAGAGCACCAGATCATCGCCGGCAACGTCCTGGGCTTCGGCGGCGTCTCCGGTGAGATGTTCATCCGCGGCGCCGTCGGCGAACGCTTCTGCGTGCGTAACTCCGGCGTCACCGCCGTGGTCGAGGGCATGGGCAACCACGGTTGCGAGTACATGACCGGCGGCCGGGTCATCAACCTCGGCCCCATCGGCGAGAACTTCGGCGCCGGCATGTCCGGCGGCATCGCCTACCTCATGGACGACGGCACCGGCGTGGAAGGCATGTCGAAGCACATCAACCCGGGTCTCGTGGACGTGGAGGCCGTCGCCGAGGACGAGCTCGACTGGCTCGTCGACACCATCGAGCGCCACCGGCGCCTCACCGGATCCACCGTGGACGTGGACCCCCGGTCACTGATCAAGGTCATGCCGCGCGACTACCGCCGCGTCCTGCAGACCATCGAACAGGCCCGCGACGCAGGCCTGGACGCGGACGGCATCGCCGCCGCCATCATGGAGGGAGTCAAGTAATGGCTGATCCGCACGGTTTCATGAAGTTTCCCCGCGAAGAGGCGGCTCACCGCCCCGTCCCGCTGCGCCTGATGGACTGGAAGGAGGTCTACGAACCCTTCGCCGACTCGAAGGTGCAGACCCAGGCATCCCGCTGCATGGACTGCGGCATCCCCTTCTGCCACGACGGCTGCCCCCTCGGCAACATCATCCCCGAGTGGAATGACCTGGTCCGCCAGGGCCGGTGGAAGGAGGCGTACGACCGCCTGCACGCCACCAACAACTTCCCCGAGTTCACCGGACGCATCTGCCCCGCCCCCTGTGAGGGCGCCTGCGTGCTCGGCATCGAGGGCATCGGCGACGGTGCCGGCGTCGGTGACCCCGTCGCGATCAAGACCGTGGAACTGCAGATCGTGGAGCACGCCTTCGAGGAGGGCTGGGTGCGCCCGGTCAAGGCCAGCTTCTCCACCGGGCAGTCTGTCGCCGTCGTGGGCTCCGGGCCCGCCGGCCTGGCCGCCGCCCAGCAGCTCACCCGCGCCGGCCACGACGTGACCGTCTTCGAGCGCGACGACCGCATCGGCGGCCTGCTGCGCTACGGTGTCCCGGACTACAAGCTCGAGAACCGCTGGATCGACCGCCGTCTGGTCCAGATGGAGGCCGAGGGCACCACGTTCCGCACCGGTGTCTCGCCGTCCACCACCGACCTCGCCGGCTTCGACGCCGTGGTCATGGCCGTCGGCGCCACCGTCCCGCGCGACGTCTCCCTGCCCGGACGCAACCTCGACGGCGTCCACCAGGCCATGGAGTACCTCCCGATGGCCAACCGTGTGGTCGCCGGCGACATCGACACCCCCGAGATCGACGCCAAGGGCAAGCACGTCGTGATCATCGGCGGCGGCGACACCGGCACCGACTGCTTCGGTACCGCGCTGCGCCAGGGCGCGGCCTCCGTCCGGCAGTTCGACTACCACCCCGCCCCGGACCCCTACCGCGCCGAGGATAACCCGTGGCCGGTGTGGCCGAAGATCTGGCGTGTGGCGTCCGCCCACGAGGAGGGCGAGTACCACATCAGCGGCGACGAATCCGCCGACGAGATCGTGGCCCTCGGCCTCGCCGAGCGCGAGGTCGGCACCCCGCTGGGCAAGCGCGAGCACCGCATCAACACCGTGGAGCTCACCGGCGAGGACGGACGGGTCACCGGCCTGCGCGCCGCCACCTGCGACCGCACCGCCGAGGGCACCGTCAACCTGCCCGGCACCGAGGTTGACATGGACGCCGACCTCGTCCTGCTCGCCGTCGGCTTCACCTCCGTGGACACCAAGGGCATCATCTCCGAGCTCGGCCTGCCCGTCGACGGCCGCGGACGCCTGAAGCGCGACGACAACTACCGCACCTGGTGGGCGGAGTCCTCCGCCGTGCGCGACACCGGGTTCGACGCACCGGTGTTCGCCACCGGTGACGCCGGACGCGGTGCCTCCCTGATCGTCTGGGCGATCTCCGAAGGACGCGCCTGCGCCGCCGCCGTGGACCGCGCGCTGATGGGCGAGAGCGCCCTGCCGCGCCCCGTCGCGCCGTCCGACATGCCGCTGGGCGTGTAGTCCGGACCCCGGGGGCGGGGCCGGTCCCGTCTTCGTCCCCGGGTAGATTTACTCCCCATGACCGGCGGCGCACTTCTCAGCATTCTCGTTGCGTGGCTGCTCGCCATCGCGTCGCCCGGGCCCGACCTCGTGCAGATCCTGCGCCTCGGTGCCGTCCGACGTAACGGCGTGGCCTGCGCCCTCGGCATCATGAGCGGCAACACCCTGTGGATCCTCGCCAGCATGGTCGGCCTGTCCGCCCTGGTGGACGCCTTCCCCTGGGTGCTGACGGTCCTGTTCCTCGTCGGCGGCGGATTCCTGCTGTGGATGGGGCAGGGGGCTCTGCGTGGTGGTCTGGCCGAACGACGCTCCGCTGGGACCGCCGTGCCTGCCGGTGGCGGTTCCGATGGGACTGGTGCGGGTACCGCGCTGGCCACGCAGGTGTCCACCGCTACCGCGTGGCGGCTCGGACTGATGACGAACCTGGCGAACCCGAAGGCGCTGGTGTTCTTCGGCGCTGTGTTCGCCGGCTTCGTGCCGCCGGACACAGGGTGGGGGATGCGCCTGGTCGTCCTGCTGATGATGCTCGTTACCGGGGTGGCCTGGTTCGTCCTCGTCGCCGTGATGGTGTCGGTGCCCGCGCTGTCGAGACGCCTGCAAGCCGCTGGTCCGTGGATCGACATCGTCGCTGGTGCGGTCTTCCTCCTCCTCGGAGTGATCCTGGTCGGCGAAGGCGTAGTGGAGACCCTGGCGCTGCTGCGCTAACCGTCCCCTGCGCTCCTGGCTGTCACATGCAGCCGGATCACCCTTCCAGGTAGCCATTCGGCCCGAAACCCTTCCTGGGAGGGCGACTATTTTGATCCGCGAGGTCGCCACAGGGAATGTTGGCAGGTCGTAGCGCACCACTTCCCGCCCACCTCCCACACCTCACGCCCACCTCCCACACCTCACGCAGCCAGAAACCACCATGAGCACCGTCCGTGACCTCGCTGAAAGTCCCAGCGCACACCCCGTCCCGCTCCGGTATGAAAAGGATATTCCGGCTGGACTTCCCACGCACCGCGCGGAGTCGTAGGATGGTCGGCATGCCTGAGCGAGAAGAGCACAAGGTACCGGCGCAGGACGTCTCCGTCCGCGGTGACGACATCCGGCTCGGCCAGTTCATCAAACTGGCGAACCTGGTCGATTCCGGCGGCGCGGCCAAGGAGGTCATCGCCGCTGGTCGGGTGACGGTCAACGGCGAGGCCGACACCCGCCGCGGACGTCATCTGCGTTCCGGGGATGAGGTGGCTGTCCTTGACGAGGATGCCACCCCGGTCGCCGCCGCACGCGTCGTCACCCAGGGTGACGGTGCAGACGGTGCCAGTGACGATGACGACTACTTCGACGAAGCAACTGCCGATGACGATTTCGACCCCGACAAGTGGAGGAACCTCTGATGCCCGCTCTCGTAGCGGAGCCAGGAATGCCGATCTGGATCGACCTGGCTACCACTGACCTGGAGAAGGCGAAGACCTTCTACACCGAGCTCCTGCACTGGGAGTTCGACACGCAGTGCGACGGCTACCTCGTCGCCAAGAAGAACGGCATGCCTGTCGCCGGCCTCGGTGAGGTCCCGGACGACAAGTCGTCGTTGTGGGGCATGCTGCTGTACGCCCCGGACATCGACACCGTGCACGATGAAGCGGTGAAGGCGGGCGCGACGAGCGTGCTGTCCCCGCGCAATGTGGGACGTCGCGGTCGCATGGCCGTGATCGTCGACCCGTCGGGTGCGACGGTGGGGCTCAAGCAGCCGTCCGGCGACGAGCCGTTCTTCGCTGCCGGTGAGCCGGGCACCCCGGTGTGGCACGAGCTGCTCGTCGGCGAGCAGTTCGATGCGACGATGAAGTTCTACCACGACCTCGCAGGCTGGGACATTCGTCAGCACAGCGACACGGACAAGTTCCGCTACGCCACCGGCGAGTACAACGGTGCCCCGCTGTGCGGCATGTGGGACACCAGCGAGCTGGACGAGAACCCGTCGATGTGGACCCTGTACCTGGGCTGCGTGGACGTGGACGCGGCGGCGAAGAAGGTCAAGAAGCTGGGCGGCAAGCTGGTCCGCGCCCCGTGGAACTCCGAGCTGGGTCGGCTGTGCACCCTCGTCGACCCGACGGGTGCGCTGGTGAACCTCTGCGAGATCGCCGAGCCGACGCCGGAGAGCCTCGAGGACATCCACGAGCCCGACATCATGGCCCCGGGCGCGCCTCAGCCCTGAGGCATACAAAAAACGCCCTGACCGGTCACCGGTCAGGGCGTTATTTGTATGTGTGTCTCTCCCCGCGGCGGGGGTCTACAGTTGCGCGGCGAGCATGGGGGCGGCGCCGACGGGGTCGATGCCGGCCTCGTCCAGCGCCTGCATCGCACCGGCCGGGTCCGAGGCGAAGCGGGACGCGGTCTCGTGGTCAACGCCGAGGCGTTCGGCGGCGGCGACGGTCGCAGCCGGGTCGGCGGCGAGCTTGCCGGCGGTCTCGGCGTCCACGCCGGCACCTTCCAGCGCGGCGCGCAGCGCCTCCGGATCAACGTCGAACGCTACGTCGGACGCAGCGGCGTCGGCGTCGGCAGAAGCGTCGGACGCATCGGCGGCCGGTGCGTCCTGCGCGGGTGCCGCCGGAGCGGACTTGACCTGGGCCAGGAGGGCGTCGGTGTCGACGGTGCCGTTGGCGATCTGGGCGGCGTAGTCCGTGGCGCCGAAGGCGGTGAGCAGGCGCAGGATGCTGTCGAGCGAGACGTCGCCGCCGCCGATGAGCTCGGCGAGGCGGGAGATGTCGAAGCCGCCGTCGCCGAGGGGCAGGCCCTGCTCGTCGACGAGGGAGCCGACGAGGTCGCCGACCTGGTTGGCGATGTCGCCACCGTCGGCACCGAGGCCGAGTGCGCCGAGCACCAGTGCGGCGACTGCGGCGACGGGCATGGTCTCCCCGGCGTCGCGCGCCTCGATACCCGAGGACGCCAGGACGGAGCCCAGGCCTTCGCCGAGTCCGGAGTTCGTCGCTGCCTCGAGGACGGCCTCCGGGCCGACGGTGCCGCCGACCAGGCCGAGCAGGTTGACCAGCAGGTCGGTGCTCAGCGGCTGGTCGAGTCCCGGCTCGCCACCGGCGGCCTCCTGGTGCTCGGTGTTATTGGCGTTCTCCGCCTGGCCGAGCGCGGCGTCGGTGATGGGCTTGAGGGCGTCGACGATATTGCCGGCGGCGCTGCCGTCCGACGGGGCGCCGGTGAGGCCCTGGAGCTGCTCGTCGGTGCCGTAGTAGGTGTTCATGTCGACGTTGGTGTAGATGCCGTCGACCTGGCCCTCGGAGGAGTACTGCCAGAAGGTGACCTCGTTCCAGCCGCCGGGGATCTCATTCGGCAGGGTGGGGTTGTAGTAGGCCAGCCACAGCGGGTACTCGGAGAACTCGGTGGTGTTGCCCATGTCGTTGAGCCAGAAGTTCTGGTACGTGTAGATGATCGGTTCGCGGCCGGTCTGGATCTGGATCTCGTCGATCCAGTCGCGGACCCAGTTCTGCAGGTCCTCGGGGGCGAGTCCGCCGGACTCCTCGAGGTCGAGGGTCGGCGGCAGGGACGGCTGGACGCCGGTGGCCAGGGTCGCGGCGTAGTGCTGCGCCTCGGCGCGGGGGTCGGTCTCGCCGGGCTTGGCGTAGTGGTAGCTGCCCGGGGTCACGCCGGCGGCCGACGCCTTGGCGGAGTCGGAGGTGAAGTAGGGGTTGACGTACCCGGTGCCTTCGCTGGCCTTGATGAAGGCGAAGCTCTGGCCGGACGCCGCGACGCTCTGCCAGTCGATGGCGGAGCCGTCGGGGTGCTGGTGGCTCGCGACGTCGACCCCGTCGAGCGCCCAGGTGGGCACGGGGAGGACGTCGGTGGCGACCAGGGCGGCAACCGCTGCGGCTGAACCGAACAGGGTCACTGCGGTGAGTCGGGCGGGGACGGTGGTGCGCGCCGATCGACGCCAGGGGAGAGACAACATGCGCCACACGATACACACGATTCACAACAATCACACTAGTAACACGCGCACCGCGTGTCGGATTTTCCGCAGCTCACCGCGCCTATGGACTTTTCTCAGGGACGCCACAGAGCATGGAAAGAGTCTGGAAAGGCAGTGGCAGCAACGTCAAAGGTCCTCCCCACGCCCGCCCGGGAGTTTCCGGGGACGGGTGCGGGGAGGACCTAGATTCGTGCTGGTGGAAGGTGGAGTTTCCTACAGGTTGGCGGCGAGCACGTTGGCGGCCCAGGCCGGGTCGATGCCGGCGGCGCGTGCCGCACCGAGAGCCTGCTCGGGATTGTTCGCGGCCCACACGGCGGTCTCGCGCGGGATGCCCAGACGCTCGCCGGCGGCGATGGTGGCCTCCGGGTCGGCGAGCAGCTGACCCACCACACCCGGATCCACACCGGCGGCCAGTGCCACGCCGGCGACGCGGCCCGGGTCGTTGATCGTGGCCTTCGTGTCGTCCTGGCCGCCGGTGCTGGCGTTGTTGGTGCCGTCGGAGAGCGACGGGAGGTCAGGCAGGGACGGCAGTGCGGGCAGCGACGGGAGAGTGGACGCGGAGGACGCGGAAGACGCGGTGGCTGCCCCGGCGGTGGGGGCGGCGATTGCGGTGAGCGTCCCGGTGGTGAGGGCGAGCGCGGCAGCGGTCGCGGCGGCGCGGCGGAATCGGGGTCGGTGAGGGGCACGGGTCGTTCTGGAGAGAATGGTCATGGCGCCGATGATAGTCATATCAAGAACGAACACAACTGTTCGGTTCTGCCCGACGGTTCATCTGCCATCCGCACGCTGGGTCTACCGGGGAGGCGGCGGCTGATGCCAGCCCTGCGGTGGGTGCTGCGGCGGATACTGCCGGGGGTATTGCTGGTCAGGCGGCTGTGGCGGGTATTGGGGTGGGTACTGATGTGGGTACTGCTGGGGCGGGAACGGCGGTGGCCCCTGCTGCGGGAACCGCTGCATCGGCTGGCCCGGCACCGGAGGCCCCGCCCCCGGCATCGGCGGCACGAACGGCCGCGGTGCGACGGGGATGCGCTGGTAGATGCTCACCGCTGGATACAGTCCCGCGGCGGCGAGCGGCCGGGCCTCCTTCGTCGAGATCACCACCGCGGTGACGAGCAGTACCGCGCCGACGGTCCAGATGAAGACCATGTTCACGATCTGGGCGGTCAGAGAATCCAGCTGCAGATTCCATCCGGCGTGAACGAGGAAGCCCGCGGCACCGCCGCCGAGCACCCAGCTCAGTCGTCGCGTCCAGGTCAGCCCGGCGGCGTAGACGGCCATGCCGATGCCGAATCCGACCAGCCCGGCGCAGATCCCGTGCAGCAGCGGCCCGGCGACCAGACGGAACAGCCACATCTCCGAGACCCCGGCCAGGTCGGAGCTCGGGTGGTAGAAGCTCAGCATCAGGGCGTAGCCGAAGTTCTCGAAGGCCTCGAAGCCGATGCCGATGAGCACCCCGGCGACGAGCCCGTGCCACGGCCGGTTCCACCAGGCGCGGCCCACGTGCAGCAGCAGCCACACCCCGAGCCCCTTGGAGAGTTCCTCTGGGTAGGCCCCTCCCAGGGAGAGGGCCACCTGGTCGATGTTCCAGCTGAACGACAGGTCGATCAGCCGCTCGCTGATGGCGAATGCGGGCAGCATTGCGCCGGTCATGCCCCACAGCACGGCGGAAGCGGCGAGCAGCCAGGGTGTACCCCGGTAGACGAGCAGGCGGGAGAGCAGGAACCACATCACGGCCGTGAAGATCACGGCATACAGGGCGCCCAAGGCGACCGGTCCGGGCCCGGGGAAGATCATCATGATCAGGGGGTTCAGCGCCGCCACCAGCAGGCCGATCGCGGTGAGGATCAGGAACGTCCACCCGAAGACGTCCCAGGTGGGGCGCAGTTTCGGACGCTGCGTCCGCGGGAAGGAGTCGTGGTGGGCACGCGGGACGTCGACCACGCGCCAGCCCTGCCGCGTGGTGTCGCGGGTCCTGACTCCGGGACCGTTGTTGCCGTTATGCTGCACGGATCTCCCCCAGGAGTTGCTCGGCGGCGATCGCGACGACATCGGGGTCGTCGCCGGTCACCGTGACGGTGTAAAAGACCCGCTCGGGGCCGTCCATCAGGAAGGACGCCGCGGCAGTGTGCAACCCGCCGCCGCTGCTGCCACTGCCGTCGCTGCCGCCGCCGTACTGCACGGGGCGGGTGTCCGGCGAGGCGGGTTCCCGGAAACCGTCGCCGAAATCGTCGAAGAAGCCGTCGGGGTCATTCAGCGGGGTGGGCTGCAGTTCGATCACCGGAGTGGTCAGAACTTCGGTGGTGCGCGCGGCGAGTGTGGGGTGCAGCAGGTCGGCGGCGTCGGAGTCGGCGACGGTGCTGAACGTAGCGCCGGACATGTCGCCGTAGAAGATGGCGCGCAGGGACCGCCGGGCGGCCTGCGTGGTGTCCCCGTCCTCCTCACCGATCCCGTTCATGGACATGATGTCGAGGTCGACGTAGTTGCCGAACCGGTCGGCGCACTCGGCCTCCAGGGCGCCGGGCAATAACGCGTCACCGGTCGGGTAGCACTGCGAGTCCAGAGCCGTGAGGTCGAGCGGGTCGTAGTCCCAGGACAGGAGGCTGTCGCCGGCGGCCTCGGTGAGCGGATACGGTTCGCTGCTCGGCGAGGAGTTCATCGGTATGGCGTACGGGAGGACGAGCGCGACCAGCACCACGCCGACGAGGATGAACCAGCGCGCGGTGCGGTGCCCGCCGACGGCCGCGGGACGGAAACGTCCGTCCGGATCGGCGTTCGGCGGGAGAGAAGGAGACCCAGAAGGAGACCCAGTAAAAGGCCCAGAAAAAGACCCAGAAACAGGGCCGGGTGCTGGACGCCCCCACCCGTCCGCCCCCGGGTCCGGGGTGATCGGTGCTACCGGCATTCTCAGGAGATTACCAGATCGTCACGCGCTGCTCCTCGGTTATCCACATGCCGTTGTCGGCGGTCACGTCGAAGGCCTCGTAGAACTCCGCGACGTTGGACGCCACCACATTGCAGCGGAACTCGCCGGGGGAGTGCGGGTCGATGGCCACGTACTGCGCGGCCATCTGCGGGCGGATCGCGGTGCGCCACACGGTGGCCCACTGCAGGAAAAAGCGCTGCAGGACGCTGAACTCGCCGTCCAGCCCCTCGACCGGTGCGGCCGGTGCGGAGTCCACGGTCTCGCCGCGCTCGGCGAGCCACTTCTTCAGTGCGACCACGGCGATGCCGAGGCCGCCGAGGTCGCCGATGTTCTCGCCGAGGGTGAAGGAGCCGTTGACCTTGTGGTCGGTCTGACCGCGCTGCGCCAGGCCGGTGGGCACCAGGCCGTCGTACTGGGTGACGAGCCGGTCGGTCAGTTCGGTGAAGGCCGCGCGGTCGTCCTCGGTCCACCAGGAGTTCAGGTTGCCTTCGCCGTCGTACTTGGAGCCCTGGTCGTCGAAGCCGTGGCCGATCTCGTGGCCGATGACCGCGCCGATGGCACCGAAGTTGGCGGCCATGTCGGCGGTGTCACGGTCGGCGTCGAAGAACGGCGGACGCAGGATCGCCGCGGGGAAGGTGATGTCGTTGCGCACCGGATTGTAGAAGGCGTTGACCGTCTGCGGGGTGGTGAACCACAGGTCGCCGTCGCTGGGCTTGCCGAGTTTGGCGACCTCGAACTCGTGGTTGAAGTCGGAGGCGGCACGGTAGTTGGCCAGCAGGTTCTCGCCGCGTCCGGCGTGCTCGCCGAGATCCAGCCCGGAGAAGTCACGCCAGGTATCGGGGTAGCCCACGCGGGCGCGGAAGGTGCCGAGCTTCTCCAGGGCACGTTCGCGGGTCTGCGGGGTCATCCACGACAGTTCGCTGATCCGGTCACGGTAGGCGGCGAGCAGGTAGTCCACCAGTTCGCCCATGAGCTCCTTGTACTCGGGCGGGAAGTGCTCGGCCACGAACTCCTGGCCGACCTCTTCGCCCACAGCCCCCTCGACCATCATCACGGCGCGCTTCCAACGGTCGCGCTGCTCGGTGGAGCCGGAGAGCGTGCGCCCGTAGAAGTCGAAGTTGGCCTCGGAGAACTCGCGCGGCAGTTTGCCGGCACGCGCGGTGAGCACCCGCCAGTACGCCCACAACTTCCATTCGTCGAGGTCGCGGCCGTTGGCCGCGCCGGGCGCCAGGGAGGCGACGTGCTCCAGGTAGGACGGCTGGCTCACGATCACCTCCGGCGCAACGTCGGTGGTGATGCCGACGCCGTCGAGCCAGGCGGCGAAGGGGAAGCCGGACGGCAGAGCGTCCTGCGCGGTGGGGTTGTGCGTCTTTTCCGCGTCGCGGGACGCCACGGTGTCCCAGTGGCCCGCGGCCAGCGCGGTCTCGAAGGACATCAGCGCATCGGCGGCGGTGGACGCATCGGCGTCGGCGAACCGGCCCGGCAGCGGCTGCCCGCCGGTGGCCTCCACCAGGCTCAGGAATCGCTCGATGAACGCCCGGTACTCGGTGCGGACCTCGGCGTGCTGCTCCTCGCGGTAGTAGGCCTCGTCCGGCAGGCCGAGACCGGTCTGCACCAGGTAGGCAACCTCCAGGCCGCTGCCGCCGGCGTCCTTCTCCGTCCAGAATCCGACGACGCCGCCAACGCCGTGCCGGTCGAGCTGCGCGAGCGCGGCGACGAGTTGGTCAAGGTCCGCTGCATCCCGCACCGGATCGAGATCCGGGGACAGGACGGACAGGCCGGCCTGCTCGATGCCATGCTCACCGTCCTCGTCCATGTAGGAGCTGAACAATGCGCCGATGCGCGTGGACGGATCCGCGCCCTCCACGATCGCCTTCACGTCCAGTTCGGCGCGGTCGCGCAGTTCGTGGAACTTGCCGTCCACGGCGCGGTCCGCCGGAATCTCGTGGGACGCCAACCACGCGCCGTTGACGTAGCGGTAGAGGTCGTCCGCCGGCGCGGGTACGGTGCCGGCGGAACGTTCGGTGATGTTGTCGGGGATCTCAGTCGTGTCAGTCGCATCTGTCATGGCCACCACTGTAGGCATCCGTCAGATCAGTTGCGGATGGAACGTCCACACCCCCGGGTCACGGTAGTGCGGAATCCCCGACCACCTGCGGTTCGCCCGTCTGACGACGATATCGCGCACCTGGGCGACGATCCTGGAATCCACCCCGCCGGGACCGAGCAGAAGTCGGTGTAGCGCAGCACCAGCCACCCCCACTGCGCCGCCGCGTTCGCCTTCCACCGGTCGCGGATGAAACCGCGGGTATCCGCTAAGTCCGTGACCGCGTGGTAGTGGAAACTGTCGATCTCGATGAGTACGCGGGCCTCCGGGATTACGATGTCGAAGCGGTACTGCCCGATGAGGCCATTGACCTGCACCGTCACCGGCAGCCCGGCCACCGCCTTGCGCACCAGGCGCACGGCCTGCTTCTCCAGCTTGCTGGCCGTGCCCGTCGTCAGACCGTCCAGCAACGCCGCGGCGTGGGCCTTGCCCGGAGTCAGCACGGTGAGGTCGGCGGCGAGGACGTCATTGCCCTTCGCACCGTCGTACATCCTGGTCAGGAACCGTCGCAGCTCCTCGTCGGTGGACGTCGGAGTGCGCGACGCCCGGACGTCCACCGCCGCCTGCAGCGGGGTGGTTACCGCGACGCCGTGGCAGCTGCGGTGGCGCTCGGTGTCCTTCCTGTCGCGGGATCGCAGCAGTAGACGATCCCGCGTGCCGGCGCGTCCGGTGGACGGCACCAGGCCGCGGGCAGGCCACAGCATCGGACGCTCATCGTAGAGGAACAGAGCGGTCGGCCCGGTGTAGACCATCTCCGGTACCAGGTGCGACAACGCCTGCAGCGCCGTCAGGTCGTCCGGCGGCGAGGAGGTGTACACCCCTCTGCTGAGCCGGTGCAGTTCTCCGCGCCGGACGGCGGCCCGGATCTTCCCCTCGGTGTAGCCGGCTGCCGCGAGTTCTGCGGTCAGCCAGAACGGCCGTGATGACAGTGATTCCCCCATGATCTATCCCCTCCGGCCATCATCGTAGCCACTCGGCAGGGGCCCGAGACAGACAACGACGGTTTCTGTCTGCCGCCGGGGACGAAGTGAGCACTTCGCCCTCGGGGCCGGACAGAAACCGTCGTTGTGTGTCTGGCGTGGCCGCCGCCTAACTCAAGCGCATCGGCCCCGGCGACCACAGACCCGAACGGTTCTCGGTCTCGATGTCGAGATCCACCGACTTCGGCTCTTCACCGGTACTTGACGGGAACTGGGTGAGCTTGGTGACCACGCCCCAGTCGCGCTGCCAGTCGTTGTCGAGGTAGGTCGACATCTCGGTGCCACGGGTACTCATCTGGACCAGGCCGCCGGCACCGCCGCCGTAGTAGTCCATGACCGGTGCATGGGCCTTCTTGGCGTCGTGCTCCGGGGAGATCTGGTACTCCGGCACCTCGGCCACGCCGGCGTAGTGGCTGAACGGACGCTGCGCCGGGAACTGCAGCGGCACGGACCAGTCGAGCAGCGTCGGCGCGTCGCCGATGACGTCGTCCAGCGGTGCCAGGGTGGGCACGCGCGGTGGGGTGAAGGCCAGCCACTGGTCCGGCGTGACGTTCATGTCCGCGGCCTGGATGCGCACCACGTCGGCGTCCTCCGGGATCTGATCCATCGGGAAGCGCAGGTTGCGCCACTGCGGTGCGGTACCGATGTCCAGCGGCTCCAGCTCGCCCATGACCTCGAAGTCATCGGAGCTGCTGCCGTCGCCGCTGCTGCGGCCGTACTCCAGCTTCAGCTGCTGGCCGTACTGGCGCACACCGTTCATGTCCAGGTGGGAGATCTCGCCGGCGGCGGAGACGATCAGCAGCGGGGAGTCCTCGCTGCGTTCCGGCAGGGAGTACCAGGATGTGGTGGTCTCGGCCTGCAGCTGCAGCCCGTCGGTGTAGGAGCCGACGACCGGGACCTGGGTGCGGTCGATGTCGAAGGGCAGCTGGGCGTAGGAGCCGTTGGCGCCCTCCAGGGAGTTCAGCCCGCCGCCGGGGCCGGTGTCGGTGACGTCCTCGTCGTCCTCGTCGGAGCCGTAGGCATTGGTGTCCACGGCGGAGGTCTGCGGTGAGGAGCCGGACTCGGAGCCGGAGCTCTCCTCGATGCGGTTGGGGATGTTGTTCTCCCCGAAGCCGCGGGAGTCCTCGCTGGTGAGGGAGTCGGCGAAATCGGTGCCGTCGGCGGTACCGAGGAAGGAGTCGTTGGTATTGGACTCCACCAGGGCGTCGCCGGCCAGGCCGCTGGTGTTGCCGGCCAGTGCCGTCAGGTTGCCCTTGCCGATGGAGTACGCCGGCCACTGGGAGATGAAGCCCTTGCCCAGCGAGGCGAGGTTGAACACCACGACCAGGATGGTGAGGACGGCGATCGGGGCTGCGGCGACGCCGGCGAAGCGCTGCGCCTGGGCGGCTTCGCGGCGGTCGACCTCCTTGAGCTCGGCGTCGGTGCTGGCATTGGCTTCGCGGATGTCGTTGAGGAAGCCGATGACCACGCCGACGAGCATGACCAGCACGGAGAGCACCATCATGCCGGTGGAGATCTCGAAGCCGGCGATCTGGATGGACTTGTCGTACCAGGGCACGCCGAAGCTGGCGATGTACCACCAGCCGTTGGTGCCGGCGAGGGTAAAGGCGAACAGCAGCAGGCAGGCGCCGAGGAAGACGATTCGGTTGCGCGCCGAGCGCATCGCCATGGTGGACGCTGCGACGGCGGCCAGCGCCGCCAGGCCGGCGGCGATGCCGGCGTAGACCCCGAAGTGGTGCGTCCACTTGGTGGGGGTGAAGGTCATGAAGAACATGGTGCCGACGACGACGAGGGTCAGACGCAGCGCCGGGCCGTGGGCGGTGCCGGGGACGCGGCGGTTGCGCAGCATCGAGGCGACGACGACGGCCAGGCACAGCAGCATCATCAGGACGCAGAAGCGGCGGGGGAACGAGCCGTCCACCGTCTGCTTCAGCAGTTCGGTGTAGCGCTGCGGTTCCTCGTACCAGGACAACGACGGGCCGACGGGGCCGCGCACACCGATGGACTCCATGACGGTGCTCAGCGTCTGGTCACCGAACACGCAGATCAGCACGGCGGTGCCGGCGCCCAGGAACGGGGCGATCTGGGCGAAGACCGCCCAGGTGACGGACTTCTTTGAGCTGCCGCGTCCCGCGTTGAGCAGCGGCAGGCGACGGATCACGATGCGGATCAGCCCGGACAGGGCGACGAGGATCGAGGCGACGGCCATGAGGCCGGTCGGCCCGGCCGCCAGCGACAGGGACGCGACGATGACGCCGATCGCGGCGGGCAGGAGGCGTCCGGTGGCGATGGCGCGCTCCATGCAGACCCAGGTCAGCAGGGCGCCGAGGGCGATGACGGGCTCGGGACGCAGACCGTTGTTGTAGGTCATGGCGAAGACGAGGAACATACCGGCGGCGGTCCAGTGGGCCACCTTGCGCTGGGAGATCTTGGCGCCCAGACGGGGAAGCACCTCGCGCGAGAGCAGCATCCAGGTCAGGAAGCTGGCGATCAGCACGGGCAGACGCATCCACACCGAGACGGTGGAGACGTGCGTCATCAACGCCAGCAGATCGTAGTAGGGGGCACCGAAGGGCGACTCCGGCACACCGAACCACCGGTAGTAGTTCGCCATGTAGCCGGACTCCTGGCTGGCCCGGGCCATGGTCAGCAGGTAGCCGTCGTCGGCGGTGTTGGCGCCGATGAAGTACCAGACCACGAGCACGCCGCCGACCACGGCGTCGAGCCAGCGCGGGCGCCACCAGTTGGCGGGCAGGAACCGACGACGGGTGCGGGTGCGTCCGTCGAGGATGTCCATGCGGTGCAGCGCCCAGAGGGAGACGACCATGAACAGGACGCCGAGGACCATCGCGGCGATCTTGATGCCGCTGGCGGTGGAGGTGTACCGCGAGTCGACGGTCACGTCCACCTGCAGGCCGGCGTCGATCGCGGCCTGGGCGTTCTCCGGGCTGTCGGTCATCTCGGTGAAGATGCCGGTCAGCATGGGACGGATATCGTCGCCGAAGCCGCCCTCCAGCGGGTTGCCGTCCTCGTCGGTGGCGTCCGGAATCCAGGCGTGCGTGCCCTCGTAGTCGGAGGTGATGCGCAGCTGCGCATCGTCCGGCAGGGCCTCCAGCGTCTCGGTGTCGACCGACAGCGCCACGGAGTTGCGCACGACCACGTCCAGGCCGTCCGGCGTGGAGCGCACGAACATGCCACGCAGGGTGGCCTCTTCGGCGTTCTCCGGCACGGTGGACAGCACGGTGGTCTGGTTGCCGTTGAGGTCGCGGACCTCGGCCAACGGCAGGGTGATGTCCAGATTCTCCGGGTGGTAGGACATCAGCGGGGCTTCGACGCTGCGCAGGTCACCGCCCTGCGGCCAGGAGAAGCTGGATTGTTCCTGCTTGACCGGCAGCAGGGGGGTCAGGCAGAACAGGACGAGGGCGGCGATACCCGAGAGGACGGCGAGCGCCTTGAGACGGTCCACCGTCGCCGCCGCTGTACGGGCGGGGTTGTCCCCAGGGTTCGTCTCGGGGGCCTGTTCGGACACCTCGTCGGGCGCCTCATGTTCGACTCGTGACATAGCAGCACATGTTACGGCAGGAGTCTGGTGCGGCCTAAGCCGTGGTCAGGCGCGGCGTGTGGGGGCTAACCGGAGGCTAACGCTGCCGCACCGCCACGACGAAGGGGCCGATCTGCTCCAAGTCCCAGCCTTCGGCGAAGGCGGACGCCTGGAAGGACTCCGTGGTGAACCGCACATTGGGGTCGTTGGGGTAGATGTCTTCCGACAGGCGGTAGGAGAACGTCCCGTCCTCCCCGTCTGTGGCATCCGTGGCATCCGACGCCTGTCCGCGCAGCACCATCACGTCCGGGCCCTCCCAGCCGCGCTCCTCGGCGGTGGCGTCCATCGCGTCGGTGAGTTCGGCGGGGTCGCTGATGTCGGTCCAGGCGCTGATCTCGGCGTTGCGCTCCTCGAACAGGCCCAGCGGGTTGGCGTAGTGGGCCGTCATCGCCTGGTATGAGTGGTACGGGTAGTAGGCCATGAAGCTCTGCTCGTCGGTGAGCACCACGGTGCCGGCGCGCTGGCCGCCCAGGCCGAGGGTCTCGTCGATGTAGGCGTCGACGTCGGCATAGTAGACGGTGGAGTCGGCGGGGAAGAGGTCGCCGCGCTGGGCGTCGCCGTCGGTGTCGGTGTAGGCCAGGTCGATGTGCTGGCGCAGGTGCAGCGGGATGCTCACCACGTGCGCGGCGGCGGCGAAGGTCAGCAGGACGGCCAGCACGGCCGTGACCTTGGGCGCGGCCTCCGGGCCCACGAACTGCGGGTAGGCGTGGCGTACACCGTTGATGCGCAGATCCTGCAGCGCCATGATGCCGCCGGTGACCAGGATCAACGAGATCGGCAGTTCCATGCGGAAGCCCAGCAGGGTGGTGCCGGTGAGCGTCATCAGCATCGAGGCCACGACCCAGCCGTAGCAGACCACCAGGCCGGCGAGCAGGGCACGAACCTGGCTGCGCCGCCAGCGCAGCACCATCCACACGATGCACAGCAGGCCCAGTGCGCCGACGAGGCTGACCTGGAGGAAGGGCATGGGCACCTCGGTGCCGGCCTGCGGGAGGTAGTGCTGGGCGCGTCCCTTCGCGCCGCTCTCCGAGGTCAACAGCGTCAGGAGGTAGGGGCCCCAGCCGATCAGGGCGATGACGATGGACACCAGCCCGGTCACGGTGAGCCGCACCAGCGGGGCGATCGAGCGGGAACCCCATGCCACGGCGAGGGCGATGAGCACCACGGTCAGGGCGGACACACCGGTGTAGAGCGTGTACAGGTTCGCCGACAGGCCGAGGAAGAGCGCGAGCCCGGCGACCGCCGGCCAGGAACCGCGCATGGCGCGTCCGGCGAGGACGAAGGCGGCGGGCATGCCGAAGGCGACGACGGCGGCGTAGGGCTCCTCCGGGGCGGTGTAGAGCACCACTGCGGTCGTCGCCACGGCAATGACCGTGCCCAGCGGCAATGATCCGGTGAGCCGACGCCACACCGGCACCAGCATCGTCCCGGTGGCGGCGAGGGTGATCAGCGACCAGGGCTGGAACGCCGCCCAGCCGGCGAGGCCGAGCACATTGGCGAACATCCCGCCGGTGAAGAACCACAGCCGGGGGTAGAAGCTCGGTTCGCCCAGGTAGGCCATGTCCTCGAAGCCGGGCTGGTCGGTCATGCGCGTGAGGAACTGGGTGCGGAACGCCTGGTCCACGCTGATGCCGTCGAGCGACAGGCGGGTGGCGGCCAGCGGGATGGCGAGGGTGGCGATCACGAGCCCGGCGGGCGCGAGCCAGCACAGGGCCGTCGCGCCGAGCCTGCGCCACCGGGGCCAGTCGGCGAAGGGCGTGCGCGCGTGCATCACCGCGTAGAGGACGAACGCCAGGACGACGAGGACGATCACGCCGGCGGCGCTGGCCAGCGCCTTGGTCACGTTCGACGACGAGTAGGCGGGCAGGTTCGTGCGCGCCAGGACCCACCAGGCGACGAGGGTGACGGCGGAGGCGAGTACACCCGCCCCCACGATCTGCCCGAGGAAGGCGAGGATCCCACGGCCGCTACGGTCGGGGCGGGACGCGGCGTCGCTACCGGTGGGGCCGGTTGTTCCGGTGGAGGGGGCGGTCATGTCGGCATTTTCTCACAGTCCGCGCCGATTTCGGGTCACGGGTGACTGTGGGGTTCCTGCTACCGGTTGAGCAGGATGCCGCGGATCCCGGAGTGGAATCCGTCGCGCAGGTTGACGCGCTGGTATTCGGTGAGCGTGTATTCGTGCAGGGTCTCGCAGGCGAACTGCAGGAGCGGACGGTCGACCTCCGGGGGCAGCCCGCCGCCGCTGAGCACGTGGGCACCGTCCTGCTGGTCGCCGGTGGCGGCGTTCTGGAACCACCACACGGCGTACTGTTCGCCGATGTCGAAGGGGTTCTGCTGGCCGCCGGACTGCCACACCTCGGTGGGTAGCGGGACGTAGCGACTGCGCAGCCGCCGGCGCGGTGCCATCATCGCCGGGGTCGGACGGGCGGACGCCAGGTCCGCCGGCGAGGGGCCGGGGGACGGTGCAGGTGACGGGTCGGGTGACACATCGGACGCGTTCTTCTCGTCGTCCTTCTCCATCTCGGTGACGGGGGCGTCCCCGGCGTCCTGCGCCGGGGTGGGCTGGGGGACAGGCTCCGGTTCAGGCGCAGGCGCTCCGGACGCCGCGGCCGCGACGTCGGCCGGTGTGGGTGCTGACGTAGATGCGGATGCGGATGCGGACGGTGCGGACGGCTCGGCCGCCGAGGCGTCCGGCGTCGCTGCGTCCTGCGCTGGTTCTTTGTGCGCTGGCTCTTCGTGCGCGGACGTCTCGGCGGAGTGCGCGGACGACTTGCGCCGCACGTCGGGCACGGCGCAGGTGCCGGAGAGGTCCTCGACGGGTTCGGCGTCGCCGATGGGCTTGTGCTGCGGCCCTGAGGCGCCGGCCTTCAGCGGGCCTTCGAGCACCTGCAGGCGCATGCAGTCGGCGAAGTCCTCGCGCGGGTCGAGGATGGTGGTGGAGTCGCAGGAGTAGCGCAGGTTCGCCGACATGGAGTCCCAGCCGAAACCGTAGAGGTGCACGCGCACGCCGCGGGCGACGGCTTCCTCGACGCCGGGGAGCATGTCGGCGTCGCCGGAGACCAGCACGATGTCGGTTACCTCGCGCGACATGGCGCTGATGACCATGTCGGCGACCAGGCGGGTGTCCACGGCCTTCTGGGTGCGCCGGTCGCCCCACTCGATGAGTTGGCCGGAGCGCAGCTGCACCCCATTGCAGGACCGCAGTGCGCGTTGATAGCGGTGCGGGCCGGAGTCCGGCAGCCCGTCATACCAATTTTGCCGGTAGACGGGTTGATGGAGTTGGTCGACCACGCGGGATTCGAGCACGTTGACGACCTCGGGTAGGTCGATCTCGAGTTGGGCGCGTGCCCCGGTTTCCCAGGCGTTGTAGAAGCTGGCGAGCAGGTAGGAGGTGTCGACGTAGATCAGGGATCGCTCGAGCATGGTGATGGTCCTCACTAAGGTTTGTTGGTCAGTCCCACCAGTGTGCATCAGGCGTGCGGTGTGTGGGGAGGTATGCAGGTCATTCGCCCTGTGTGTCGCGGTTATCGCGGGCGCTCTTGTCAGAAAGATCGACGTGTGCGATGGTTAGTTACACTAGTAACCAACCAACGTGCCCGA
Source organism: Corynebacterium sp. AOP40-9SA-29 (assembly GCF_052377405.1). NCBI lineage: Bacteria > Bacillati > Actinomycetota > Actinomycetes > Mycobacteriales > Corynebacteriaceae > Corynebacterium > Corynebacterium sp. AOP40-9SA-29. The sequence continues at coordinate 979,029 of NZ_JBQSWR010000001.1, forward strand.
GGGGCGGAGGGAGACCGGCCGTGGACGAGACCACGTCACCGCTATTCCGGCAGATCGCCGAACTCGTCGAGGACTCCATCGTCGACGGGTCCCTCCCCGAGGGCGACCGCGCCCCGTCCACCAATGAACTCGCCGCCTTCCACGGCATCAACCCCGCCACCGCCCGCAAGGGCCTCACCCTGCTCGTCGAACGTGGGGTCCTGGCCAAGCGCCGCGGCCTGGGCATGTTCGTCGAGGACGGCGCCCGGGACCGCATCGCCGCCCGCCGCCGTGAGGCCTTCGCCGCCGACTTCCTCGCCCCCCTCGTGGACGAGGCGATCAAACTCGACATGCCGCGCGACGACCTGCACCGACTGCTCGACCAGGTCGCGGAAAGCAGAGGACTGTACTCATGACCAGCACCGTCACACTCACCGGAGCCGCACTGGCCTACCCCGGCGCCGCGCGCACCCTTCCACCCGTCGTCGGTCCCGTCGACCTCAGCCTCACCGACGGCGTGGTGGGTCTCGTCGGACGCAACGGCGCCGGCAAGACCACCCTGCTGGCGATGCTCGCCGGACGCCTCAAGGCGACTGCCGGCACCGTCACCAGCCTCGGATACGACGCCTTCGACAACGCCGTCGTCCTGGAGAACACCAGCCTGACCGGTGTCGACATCGACTACGCACCCTCCTGGACGGTCACCGCGGTCATGGACCTCGCCGCCCGCCGCTACCCGCGGTGGGACGCCGAGGAGGCTGCGCACCTGCAGGACGCCTTCGGCCTCGCCGGGGCGTCCACCTACGGGGAACTCTCCCGCGGGCAACGCACCGCGGTGGGCATCCTCGTCGGGCTGGCGTCCCACGCCCCGGTCACCCTGTTCGACGAACCCTATGTGGGCCTCGACGCGCAGACCCGCCGCCGGTTCTACCGGGCGCTGAGCGAGTCGGTGCAGCGTGACCCGCGCCTCGTGGTCATCTCCACCCACCATCTGCCGGACCTGGAGCGCATCGTCGACCGGGTGCTCGTGATGGAGAAGGGCACGATCACCCACGACATCGATGCCGGGGACCTCGCCGGACGCTTCGTGCGCATCACGGGCTCGACGGCGCGCGTCGACGCCGCGCTCGCCGGTGCGCCGGCGCTCACCGTGCTGGAGCGCCGCGACATGGCCGGGGCGTCCCGCGCCGTCGTTGACCTGGGCCCCGACTGCGGTGGGGACGGTGCCGACCGCGGCGGCATTCTCTCGGACATCGCCACCGACACCGTCGACCTCGAAGAAGCGGTGGTCCAGCTGACGGGAGGGCAGACGCCGTGAGCACCGTGACCACCGCACAGACAACCATGCGCACCCCGTGGCAACGCCTGCGCGCCGACCGACGCCCCGGCACGACCGTCCTGGCCCTCCTGCTGGCCGCGGTGCTGGCCTTCTTCACCTCCTCCACGCTGGTGCAGTTCCACGACAGCTGGGAGATGTGGCCCGCCCTCACCGGTGGGGTGGCTTTCCCGGTCGTCTCGGTGCTGCTGATGCTGCCGAATCCGGTCCACTACCGCACCGCCGGACTGTCCATGCGGCAGTGGCGTCTCGACCACGGGATCCTCGTGGCCCTGGTTGCGGTGGCTCACCTGGCCTGGCCGGTGTGGGCGCTGGTGAACCAGGTGCCGCACGCCCGGCAGGTCCCGGCGTGGGCACCGGCGCTGCCCGCCGTGGCGGTCATCGTGACCGTCGCCCTCGTCCTGCACCACCACCGGCACCTTCTGGCCGGCCGGGCGACCGGGGCAGGGCAGCGCTTCACCACCACGCCCCTGGCCTACCGGGTGTTCCTCGCCCGCCGCGGGACCGCGGCTTGGCGGACCGTGTATCAGCCGGTCGGGACCGTGGCGCTGGTGGCCGTGACTGTCATCTCGGTGTGGGTGACCGTCGGCGGCGACGATCCGGACGACGGCCAGATCGTCACCGCAGGATTCCTCCTCGCCGCACTCGTCACCGCCCCCGTTGTCGCTGCGAGTCGGGCGACGGCCACCGCCGTCGGGATGACGCGCCGGGCCTGGGTGCGCGACACCCTGCTCGCGGTGTCTGTGCCGCAGGCCGTCGTCGGGGTGGTGACCGTGCTGGTCACCGTGCCGATCAACGGGCAGCACGACCGGGGCCTCCCGCTGAGCTCCCTGCTCGGTGGAACGGGCAGCGCCACAGCCGACCTCGACTACCTGCAGTTCTCCCTCTACTTCACCGTCGTCGTCGCGACTGCCGTGGTCGCGGGTGCCTTCGCCGTGAGCGTCTCCTACGAGGACTGGGGAACGGCGATCATGTGGCTGATCTTCTTCAACCTCGTCACCACGGTCATCCCGCTGTTCGGCTTCACCTCCTCGACGGCGGTGTGGCCCTCCGCCGTGGCGGCCGCGGCGATGGTCGTCCTCGCTTTTTTCCTCACGAGATATGCGCGCACCAGGGTCCTGCTGGGCCAACCCGACTGGTCCGGGACCGGCATGATCGCCGGCACACGCACCGCCTGACACCACTCACCAGCGAAAGGAACACCATGAACTCTCCAACCACCACACACCCCACCGACACCTTCATCCAGACCCGCGACCTGGGCCGTTCCTTCGGCAGCCGGGACGTCCTGCGCGACCTCACGCTGGACCTGCCGCGCGCCGGGACCATCGGCCTCGTCGGACGCAACGGCGTCGGCAAGACCACGCTGATGGGTATCTTCGCCGGTCAGCTGCGCGCCAGCACCGGCAGCATCACCGTCGACGGCCGCGACCCCTTCGACGACGCTGCGGTGATGGACCAGGTCTGCTTCACCGGGGTGGACGTCCTCTACCCGCCGCGCTGGTCCGTGGACACCGTCCTGACCGTCGCCGCCGCCCGCTACCCGTACTGGGACGCTGAGCTCGCCGAGAGCCTCGCCGGACGTTTCGGCCTGGCCCGCTTCGGCCAGATGGCCTCCCTGTCCACCGGCCACCGCTCGCTGGTCAGCGTGATCGTCGGCCTGGCGTCGCGGGCACCGCTGACGCTGCTCGATGAACCGTATTCCGGGCTGGACGTGCAGCGACGCCGCCTGTTCTACGAGATCCTCGCCGAGGAGCAGGCCGCCGCGCCGCGCTGCATCCTGCTGTCCACGCACCATCTCGCGGACGCCGGACGCAGCGTCGACCGGCTGCTCATCCTCGCCGGCGACGGGAGCCTCGCCCACGACCTCGACGCCGCCGAGTTCGACGAACGCGTCGTCCGGCTCACCGGCAGCACCGCCCTGATGCACGAGGTCCTCGATGAACTGCGGGGCGCGCGCGACGGTGCCGCAGGAGAGCTGCCGCAGGTCGTCGCCATGCGCGACGTCGCCGGCACGATGTCGCTGGACGTCGACCTGCGCGGTGCCACCGTCCCGCAGCGCCCCGGCGTCACCGTCCAGCACCTCGACGCTGAGGACACCGTGATCGCGCTAACCGGTCTGTCCGGTCTGGCCGGGGAGGTGCAGTGATGCGTGGCCCCGGATTCGCCGTGCGCGTGCAGATGTATCCGCGTATCGAACAGTTGATGGTCCTGACCATGCTCGGTGTCTCGGTGATCCTCCTTCTCCCGGGACAGGGCACGGCGGACTTCATCGTTATCGCCCTGACCACGGGTTTTGGGATCTGGATGGCCCTGCCGGACGTCTCGCGCTATCGCGCTTTCGGCGTCCCGCTGGCCATGTGGCGGGTGGACGCGATGATCGCCGGCGCAGTCGTCCTCGCGCTCTTCATCGGCGTCGCCGTCCTGGTCGGTGGCGGCACCGGCGGAATGTGGGGGATCGCCGGGGCCCTGCTGGGCGCACTGGTGGCCGCGGTGATGCAGGCGGTTGCGATGCGTCCGCTCCTGCGCGGCGACCGGACGGTCCAGGGGACGTCCCGCTCAGCGTCGACGAGCTGGACCGCCCTGGTCGCGAAGCTGCCGGCGTCCTGGGGGCCGCTCTCGTGGCGCCTCATCCATCTGCCGGCGCTGTCCACCGCCGTCGCCGTGGTGGTCACGTTCGTGGTCGTGATCGGAGTGGTGACAGCAATGATCAGCGGCGGGGATGAACCGATCGAGATGGCATTTCTCCTCGCACCGATCGCGATCGCGTGCTCGGGAGTGGTGGACGTTCTCGCCGGCACGAGGCGCAGCTGGGCGGCCTATGGGTTGCCCGTGCGACGCTGGCTCGTGCATGCCCACGTGGCCTCCGCGGCCGTAGTGGCCCTCGGTGTCGCCTGCGTTGCCGTGCTCGTCTCCTCCGGCGCGCTGGCGACGGGAGTTTCCGATGACGGCTGGACTGCCGGACGCATCGTGCTGGTCACCGGGCTACTCCTCCTGCTCATCGTGCTGTTGCCGATGCTCGTGACCGTGCATTACTACCTCGGCTTCGTCGTACTCTTCGTCCTCGGCATCGCGCTCACCGTGATGCTGTCCGTCAGCGACTTCCCGGGCGGGCCGCTGCCGGTCGTCGCCGGCGTCGTCGTGATCGCGGCGGCGGGAGGCGTCCTCACCTACTGCGTCCGCAAGGTCCTTGCCGGCGACGACCTGCACCCGGTCGGCGCGGTGCAGGGCGACGACCGGCTCTACTACCAACGACAAGGAGCACTCTGACAACCGTGTTTCACCTCGACAACGTCACCCGCACCTACGGCCAAACCCGCGCGCTGGACGCTGTGACCTGCGATATCCCGCTCGGCCGCGTCTACGGACTCATCGGCGCGAACGGGGCCGGCAAGACCACGCTGCTGCGCGCCCTCGCCGGCCAACTGCCCACCGAAGGACGGCTCACCCTCGATGGCGAGCCCGTCCGCGACAACCAACGCGCCCTCGACCGCATCATTCTCGCCGGCGCGGACGTCCCCTACCCCGGAGAGATGAGCGTGCGCACGCTGCTCGACCTCGCCGCCTCGCGCTGGAGCACCTGGGACGCCGACTACGCCCGCCACCTGCAGGACGTCTTCGCCCTGGACCGTAAGGCACGCTTCGACACCCTGTCGCGCGGCAATAAGACCCTGGTCGGGGTCGTCATGGGCCTCGCCGCCCGGGCGGACGTGACCCTGCTCGACGAGCCCTACCTGGGATTGGACGCCCGCAACCGCGAGAACCTCTACCGCGAACTCCTCGACGAGACGACGCGCGCGACCGACGCCGGACGCACCGTCGTCATCTCCACTCACCAGGTTGAGGACGCCTCCCTGCTGCTGGACGCCGTGATCCTTATCGACCGCGGCGACGTCGTCCGCATCGCCGACGTCGAGGCGCTGACGTCCTCGACGGTCGTCGCGACCGGCACCGTCGGCGCCGTCGACGACCTGCTGGCGCGCGCACCGCGCACCGTCCTGCGCGAGGACACCGTCGCCGGGGCACGCCGGGTCGTGCTGGACGCCGGGGGCGCAGGAGACACAGGTGATGCCGGAGCTGCAGTGTCTGCCGCGGCGCTGCTGCACGCGTCCGAGGGGCTGGACGTCCGCCTCGAGGATGCCGGACTGGAGGAGACCGTCCTGGTGAGGGGGACGCGATGAGTACCACCCTGCTCGGCGGGCTGCCCGCCGCCACGCACCTGCGGCTCTGCCTGGCGCAGGCGAGGTCCGAAATCGCCGGACGCCTCATTTCGTGGCTCCTGGTCCTCGTTATGCCGTTCATTCTGCTCGACGAGACGGGGGAGGGCTCCGGCCGGCAGATCGCCCTCGCGGTCCTGTTCGGCATCGTCGGTGGCTCCGCGCCCGGGGTGCTGACCATGTCGACGCGCGGGCTTGTTGTTTTCGGCGTCGGTGCCCGGGCGGCGAAGGCGCATGTGGTGATGGCGACGGCGGCCGGGACCACTATCTGTGTGGCCGTACTCACGGTGCTGTGGGCGGTGGGGAACGTGTGGGGACGCGGTCTCGGGGGATGGTTCGCGCTGACAGTCCTGGTCATCGTGGCGCTCAGTGCACTCACCGTGGTTCTGCGCCTGCGCGAATTGCGCGGGGCGGCGGTCGACGCCGGCAGCGGCGCGGCGGCATCCCTGTCGACGCGGTGGGGGCGGCGGTCGCAAACTCCGGACGGCCATATTGCCGTGTTGCGTGCCATGGCGGGCAAGGGACTCCTGGCTCCGGTGGTCGCCTTCCTGGTCGTGATGGTCCCCGTGCAACTGGTGTTCCGACTGCTCGGCAGCGACATCACCGTGGTCGCGGTCATCCTGATGGTCGCCCTGACCGCGAGTGTTGTCTTCGGTCGACTGATCCAGGCGGAACGGGCCGCGAGTATGTGGACCGTCTTCGGCGGGGTGACACGCGACTGGCAACGCGCCGTGGTGCGTGGCTGGTGGGTGGCCCCGGCGGGATTCGGCCTGGTGTATGCGGTGGCCTGGGGTCTTGAGCGTGGCCTTGAGCACGTCAGCGAAGGGTTCGGTGGGTCTGCGGAGTTGCCTCTGCTTTCGCCGGGAAGCGCGGGAGAGTGGATGGGTGCACTCTGTGTGGCGGCGGCCTGCGGGTTCGTGGCTGTGGCGATGACGTGGTCGGGACTCAGTGTCACAGTGACGAAAAACGGCGCAGGTCGCCGGATTGGCTTCGCGGTGCTCGTGGTCGCCAACCTCATCGTCCTTGGTTACGCCGGGACGGGAATCGTGGTTGCCCCAACCGTCGAGGAAGTGGTGCCCCGGGTGGTGTTGCCCCTGGCGTGGACCGTGATTGCAGGCCTGTTGCTCGCTGGCGTTGGCCGGAGGGTGGATCCGCTGTCTGGAGTGACAACGCCGGCCTACTTCGGCCTCAACCGTGACTAGAGCCCTGACCTGCACAGTTGTGTGGGTGTGGGGTGGTGTGTAGATTATGTCGAGTCAGCGACGCGCTGGAGGCGAGCACAGAGTGCTTGTCCGGTGGGTGTGTTGGCTGGGAGGTCCGGAACGGACCGTTTACGCGCTGTTTGCTTCTTGGCAATCTGGTGTTGTACCCTTTACTTCAGCCGCGACGGCGTCCCCTTGATTC